>NZ_LMKU01000033.1:91639-104231 GCF_001421635.1 Sphingomonas sp. Leaf25 | reverse complement strand
GGTGCCGCTTCCACGCGACGGGACGAGCGTCTAGGAAGGACGCCATGAACGACACCCCTGCCCCGCTGCCCGCCGGGATCGATCCCAGTTGGGCGCCTGCCCTCTCGCCGGTGCTGGCCGGGCCGGGGATGGCGGCGCTGCGCGCGTTCCTGACCGCCGAGAAGGCGGCGGGGAAGCGGGTGCTGCCGCATTCGCGCGACTGGTTCGCGGCGCTGGCCACGCCGCTGGATCAGGTGCGGGTCGTGATATTGGGGCAGGACCCCTATCATGGGCCGGGGCAGGCGCATGGGCTGAGCTTTTCGGTGCGGCCGGGCGTCGCGGTGCCGCCGTCGCTGCGCAACATCTACAAGGAGCTGCACGACGATCTGGGGATCGCGCCGGCGCGCCATGGCTATCTGGGGCACTGGGCCGAGCAGGGCGTGCTGCTGCTCAACAGCGTGCTGACCGTGGAGCAGGGGCGCGCGGCGTCGCATGCGGGGCATGGGTGGGAGGCGTTCACCGACGCGATCGTCCATGCGGTGGCCGAACATGCCCCGCCCAGCGTCTTCATGCTGTGGGGATCGCATGCGCAGAAGAAGGCGGCGTTCGTGCAGGACGGCGCGGCGGGCGGGCGGCATCTGGTGCTGAAAGCGCGGCACCCCTCGCCATTGTCGGCACATAGCGGGTGGTTCGGCAGCCGGCCGTTTTCGCAGGCCAACGCCTTTCTGGAAGCACAGGGCCGGGGCGCGATCGACTGGGCGGTGCCGGCGGTCGGTACGCAGGCGGAACCTTTGGACGCGGCGGACGATTGATGCCGCCTGTCCGGCGAATGGCCGGGCCGGTTGGTTTCGAAGGGGACAAGCACCATGAAGACGATGATGAAAGCGGCCGGCATGGCCGGACTGTTGATGCTGGGCGCGTGCGGCGGCAATGCCGACGACAAGGCGGCGGACAACATCGAGGCGATGACCGAGAACCGCGCCGACGCGCTGGAGGATCAGGCCGATCTGACGAGCAACGAGCAGGTCGAGGACGCGCTGGAAGATCGCGCCGAGAACGTCCGCGAGATGGGCGAGGACGCCGCCGAGAAGGCAGATGACGACGACAATGCCCAGATCGAGCAGGCAGTCGCGAACCGGATGTAACGCGCGCCGGGCAAGGCGTAGCGCCAGCTACGCCGAGCCGCACAAGGCGCGCGCGGCCGACGGCGCGACAAGCGCCGTTCGACGCCACGGCGCGCCGGGCAAGGCGTAGCGCCAGCTACGCCAAGCCGCACAAGGCGCGCGCGGCCGACAGCGCGGCAAGCGCTGTTCGACGTCACGGGCTTTGCCCGTGGCGCGGCCGTCGACCCGTCGCCCCCCGCGTCGGTCACAACTGCCGTCCGGGCAGGAATCGCGACGTCAGCGTGTATGGATTCCGGCCTGCGCCGGAATGACGAAGGGGGTGGAGCCGGCGGTTCCGCTCCCCAATTCCCCCCAAAGTTTACAAAGTTTACACTCGCCGCGCCTTGCGACGGCGGGCGCGCTTGCCCGGATGGTCGGGAGTCAGGCCGGTCGCGGCGGCGCGCTTGGCGAGAGCGAGCTGAATCTCGAAGTCCACGCCCAGCGGACCGGGGGCGGGGATATAGGGCAGGTCGTCGTCGCCGTCGTCCTCGTCGGGGATGTGGATCGGCGGCTGGAGCGGTTCGTCGGGCTGCGGGCGATGGGGATCGCACCAGCGCGGCAACCGGCCGTCGAGAATATCGGCGCAGGCAATCCGCGTATCGAGGTCGGCGGGATCGATCGCGCGATGCGGTTCGGCGGGTGCCACCGGGGCGAGGCGTTCGAGCGCCTGCGCCAGCGGCATCGGCGGATCGAGCCGGGGGCGATCGGCGGCCGGTTCGTCGGGTAGTGCTGTGGCCGGTGCGGCGACGGGCGCGGCCTCGACCGGCGCGGGATCGGGCGCGCCGCGCGAGCGCGCGCGGGCGTGATGGCCGTAGCGATCGGGATAATGGGCGGCGAGCAGGAACATCAGCATCCGGTCGCCGTGACGGTGGCGCAGGCCGACGCGGCGGCCGTTACGATCGAACACCACTTCCTCCGACCCGTTGACCGCGCGTTCGAACGCGACATCGACCAGCATCGCCACCGCCTGCGCGATCGCCGCGTCCCATGCGTGGGCGAAGGGCTCGCCGCCCTCGGCGCGGCGCAGGCCATAGGCGCTGACCCGGCTCATGCCGACCGAGCGTGCCGCCTGATCGACCGAACCGCCATCGGCCAGCGCCTCGATGAACTCGCGCTGCCGCGCCTCGGTCCAGCCGTCGCTGCGCGGCTTTCGTTTGACCGGAATCCATTCATAGGCGGCCGGATCGAAGCCGTGCGCGTCGATATAGGGCGTGTCGGTGGGGGGATCGACCTGCAACAGCGGATGCGGCTCGGGCAGCGGTTGCAGGTCGGGCGAGGGCGCAGGGCGCGCGGGCGTGGGGGTCTGCATGGGCGGCATGCCGAGCATGGGTCGGGGGGTGTAGGACAGCAGTTTTTGGGGGGTTGGGGCGTGGCGGGGGATGGGATATGGTTGGGGGATGGAGAACATCCAGCTTTGCGACGCGCAGCGTGAGCTTGATGCGGTGATCGACAAGGTCGTCGAGACGCGGGTTCCCGTGGTGATCGAACGTGATGATGGCGTGGGCGTAGTGATGGTTGCGGCGGGGGAGTGGGCGACGGTGCAAGCCACACTCGCCAGCGAAGCTCAGACCGATCGCTTAGATCCTGCTTCTGGATAACCTCTGGGAATTGGCAGTTACGATTTTGGTGAACCTCTGTGCATTACGTAGTAATGCTAATTAGCGCTTGACCAATTTTTTACTTGTGTCAAATTGCTGAGGCTACCCAGTTCCCCCACGAGCCGATTCGACAGCTCAAAGAAGTTTCCAAGACTAGAATGATTGCGGCGATAGGCATTCTTTTAGAATGTGATGCCTTTTGCAATAATTGAAGCTTCTTGCGTGGGGATAGCCCCCTCTGCGCATTCGTAGTTATGCGATTGTCAGATGTTCCCCGGCTTTCGCTGGGTTTTACTTTCGGAGCAGGTGCAGAGATTTGCACGTTCGCTTCAACGGCATTGCGACTGGCGCTTTTAGCGCCAGTCGCAATCGGAGGACGATAATGTCACCCCGGCTTCCTACAGCGGGACTAGCGTAATCGTCTTCCGTCTTTTGGTCAACCAACCTACGGAGAATGACTATGGCAAAGCCTCTGGGCACCACGGCGCGTACTGGCGAATCCTGTCCCGAGTCCGGCGTCTGGAAGCCGCAGAACGGGACGACTACGGCTCCGATCGCACGGGGAAATCGCATGCCGCCGTATAACGGTGCGGCAACGACGTGGACCCTTACTCGCTACGCATAATGGAAACGGACGGGGCGGTACAGATGATGTGCCGCCCCGTTTTTCGTTCGATGTGGGCGACGTGACGTACCCTTATCGTCACCCCGGACTTGTTCCGGGGTCCACCGGGCGGCGAGCGCCATGGCCAGCGTTTTGGCGTTCGATCCACCTGCATGGAAACGTCGCCCCAGCGAAGGCTGGGGCTTCTGGCGGCGCTTCTCGCGCAGCAGCCCCGGGAGATCCCGGCCTTCGCCGGGATGACGTTCGTTTCGACGTGGGTCGATCGGACTGCCACCGCATCGCTGGCGGTGCCGTGGACCCCGGAACCAGTCCGGGGTGACGGGTGGTCGGATCGTGTCGCCTTGCGGCAGGCGGCGCGCTGGTGGCAGGCTGGGCCGGGTTCGCCTGCTATCAGTTCGCGTCGGGGCGACGGGGTGGACCGATGCCGGGCGACGCGCCCGTTCGGGACCTGACCTGTCCACGCCGAACCCGACGTTATCCCGGCATAGACCGGGATCGCTCACGAGTCCTGCGGGGCAGGAGCCGCCTGAGGCCCCAGCCTGCGCTGGGGCGACGGGTTGGGGCGGGATGGGTCGCCCCCCTCCCCGCTTGCGCGCAAGGAGGGGGCTGCTTGCCTCACTCCGCCGGGAGGTACACCTCGCCGCCCTTCTCGCGGAACTTCTCGCTCATCTCCGCCATGCCCTTTTCCGCATCGCCCGCGGCGAGGAACGTCTCGACGCCGGCGTTCTGCTTGGCGGCGAACTCGCGCACTTCGGCGGTGATCTTCATCGAGCAGAATTTGGGGCCGCACATCGAACAGAAATGCGCGGTCTTGGCACCTTCGGCCGGCAGCGTCTGGTCGTGATAGTCCTCGGCCGTGTCGGGATCGAGGCTGAGGTTGAACTGGTCGCGCCAGCGGAAGTCGAAGCGGGCGCGGCTCAGCGCATCGTCGCGCAGTTTCGCGGCGGGGTGGCCCTTGGCGAGATCGGCGGCATGGGCGGCGAGCTTGTAGGTGACGACGCCGACCTTCACGTCGTCACGGTCGGGCAGGCCCAGATGCTCCTTGGGCGTGACGTAGCAGAGCATGGCGCAACCGAACCAGCCGATCATCGCCGCGCCGATGCCGCTGGTGATATGGTCATATCCCGGCGCGATGTCGGTGGTGAGCGGTCCCAAGGTATAGAAGGGGGCCTCGCCGCAGACCTGGAGCTGCTTGTCCATGTTCTCCTTGATCTTGTGCATCGGCACATGGCCGGGGCCTTCGATCATGACCTGCACGTCCTGCGCCCATGCGCGGTGGGTGAGTTCGCCGAGCGTATACAGCTCGCTGAACTGCGCCTCGTCGTTGGCGTCGGCGATCGATCCGGGGCGCAGGCCATCGCCGAGCGAATAGGCGATGTCATACGCCTTCATGATCTCGGTGATCTCGTCGAAATGTTCGTAGAGGAACGATTCGCGGTGATGGCTGAGGCACCATTTCGCCATGATCGACCCGCCGCGCGAGACGATGCCGGTGACGCGCTTCGCGGTCATCGGGATATAGGGCAGGCGGACGCCGGCGTGGATGGTGAAGTAATCGACGCCCTGTTCGGCCTGTTCGATCAGCGTGTCGCGGAAGATCTCCCACGTCAGCTCCTCGGCGATGCCGCCGACCTTTTCGAGCGCCTGATAGATCGGCACGGTGCCGATCGGCACGGGCGAGTTGCGGATGATCCATTCGCGGGTGTCGTGGATGTTGCGGCCGGTCGACAGGTCCATGACGGTGTCGGCGCCCCAGCGGATCGACCAGACGAGCTTGTCGACTTCGGCCGCCACGTTGCTGGCGACGGCGCTGTTACCGATGTTGGCGTTGATCTTGACGAGGAAGTTGCGGCCGATCGCCATCGGTTCGGATTCGGGGTGGTTGATGTTGCTGGGGATGATCGCCCGGCCGCGCGCCACTTCGTCGCGGACGAATTCGGGGGTGACGTAGTCGGGGATCGACGCGCCGAAATCCTCGCCGTCGCGGATGTGGCCGCGCAGCATCTCGCGCCCCATGTTCTCGCGGATGGCGACATATTCCATCTCGGGCGTGATGATGCCGCGCCGGGCATAGTGCATCTGGCTGACGTTCGCGCCGGCTTTGGCACGCAGCGGACGCTTGACGACGTTGGGGAAGGGCTGGACGCCGCCCGAGCGGTCGGGGCCGAGCTGGCCGTTGTCCTCGGGGCGCAGTTCGCGCGCGTCGTAGGACTCGACGTCGCCGCGGCCGACGATCCAGTCGCGGCGCAGCGGCGAGAGGCCAGCCATGATGTCGATCCGCGCGTTGGGATCGGTATAGGGGCCGGAGGTGTCGTAGACGTTGAGCGGCGCTTCGCCGGATGACGGATCGAGGTCGATCGCGCGCATCGCTACTTGCAAGGGGCCGACGTGAATCTTGCGGCTGCCACGGATCGGGCCGGTCGTGACGCCGATTTCGGTCTTTGCGGGGATGTCTGCCATATTCCACTCCATGCGGAGGGATGCGGGGCTGCCGCTCCCTCCCTACGCCGGTGTCAGCCGGATCAGGTTCAGCGGGTCGAAGGCTGTGGCCTTCCTCTCAAGCGTGACGGTAACGCTCCCCCGGGGACCGGATGGTTGTAGGCGGGTTGGGGTGTTTGGTCAAAGCAGATCGAGTTGGCCGCTGGGTTCCCCGGTGCCGAAGCCGGCCAGCGTGACGCCGACGAGGCGCAGGCCCATGCGCAGCGGGTAGAGCGTTTCGATGAGCGCCAGCGCGGTGCGGTGGAGCGTCGCACGGTCGCGGACCGGGGTGGTCAGCGTGCGGCTGCGCGTGACGATGCGGAAGTCGGCGTATTTGGCCTTTACCGTGACGGTGCGGCCGTATTGCCGCGTCTTCTCGACCCAGTCCCACACGTCGTCGGCCATCGCCAGCACGCGCTCGGCGATGGCGTCGGGGTCGGTCAGGTCGTGGTGGAAGGTGGTTTCGGAGCCCGACGACTTGCGCACCCGGTCGGGGCGGACCGGGCGGTCGTCCTCTCCGCGCGCGATGTCGTGATACCAGCGGCCGGCCTTGCCGAAGGTGCGGGTGAGGTCGGCGAGGGTCCAGCGTGCGAGGTCGGCACCGGTGTGGATGCCGAGGCCCGCCATGCGTTCGGCGGTGCGCGGGCCGATGCCGTGGAAGCGCTTCACCTCCAGCGCGGCGACGACGCGCGGGCCGGCCTTCAGCGGGATGACGCACTGGCCGTTGGGCTTGTTCATGTCGGAGGCGAGCTTGGCGAGGAACTTGTTGTAGCTGATGCCGGCCGAGGCGGTGAGGCCGGTGTCGGCGGCGATGCGCGCGCGGATTTCCTGCGCGGTGGCGGTGGCGCTGGGCAGGCCGCGGCGGTTTTCGGTCACGTCGAGATAGGCTTCGTCGAGCGAGAGCGGTTCGACCAGATCGGTATAGTCGTGGAAGATCGCGCGGATCTGCGCGCTCACCGCCTTGTACACCTCGAACCGGGGGCGGACGAACACGAGGTCGGGGCAGCGGCGCAGCGCCGTGACCGAGGGCATCGCCGAGCGCACGCCGAAACGGCGCGCTTCGTAGGAAGCGGCGGCGACGACGCCCCGCCCGCTCGATCCGCCGACCGCGACGGGAAGCCCCTTGAGGTCGGGGGCGTCGCGCTGTTCGACCGAGGCGTAGAAGGCGTCCATGTCGACATGGATGATCTTGCGCACGCGGCAGATGTAGGTGCGCAGGGGCCGATTGTGAAACTACCGCGCGGGTCGGGCGGCGCGACGCAGGCCGAGGAGGCGCAGCGCGCGGCGGCGGAGCTGGTGGTGCTGGCCGGCGCTGCCCTGCGACTGGCGATAGACGATCGCCAGCGCGATCATCAGGAACACATGGCCGTAGCTGGCGGCGAGGATCGTCGTCTCCGCCATATTCTGTCCGGCGCAGAACAGGATGATCGCGAGCAGCAGCGAGCGGCGCGGCTTGGCGATCGACAGGCTGAACAGCAGGCGCAGCAGCGGCCACACGATCAGCGTGGCGACCGCGAGCAGCGTGCCGGGCACGCCGATGGTGACGAGCAGGTCGAGATAGCCGTTATGGCCGTGCTGGATGTTGGTCGACACCCAACTGGAGGTCAGCGAAAAGATCGGGCTGGCGTCGCCGATCGCCCAGAATGACTGGAACCCCGCGCCGGTCCACGGATGCGCCCCGACATATTCGATCAGCGGCGGCCAAATCTGGGCGCGGCCGGTCAGCGCGTTCGGATCGTTCACGACATCGTCGATGAAGGCGATATTGGCCGAGACGAGCAGCAGCGCGAGCGTGGCGACGACCATCAGCATGCCGGCCAGCACGACGCGGCGGTCGGCGTCGTGATGGCGGATCGCCCAGCCGGCGAGGATCGCCAGCACGACGACCCCCTGCGAGGTCTTGGAATGGGTGAACCACAGGAACACCGCCGCTGCCGCAACGACGGCGATGGTCACGCCGCGCGAGAACTGGCGATTGTCGAACAGGAACAGCACGATGGTCAGCGCGGTGATCGCCCCGGCCGCGTTCTTGTGCGACACGATCCCGCGCCAGCTCCCGATCACAGATTCCTCTTCCGTTATCAGGTCGCGGTGGATGCCGTCGGGCAGCAGGAACACCGCGAGGAAATTGGCCGCCAGCAGGCCCAGCAGGAACCAGCGCAACAGACGAAGTGATCGATCCGGGCCGAGATCGTCGATCAAGCGAAAGATGATCCACGTCATGATCGCGACCAGCGTTATCCGGCGAAACGAGGCCACGAAATCGATCGCCCAGAGCGTCGAGAGATAGCAATAGCCAAGCACCACCATGATACCGACCGGGATGCATGCGATAGTCCGTACATTGCGAACGCAGCTGCCGAACAACAAGACGAGGAAGATGCTGCCAAAGGCTACCTGATTGGCGATACTGCCCCCGCCGATGGTTTCGGATGTTCCGGCCGACTGGAAGATGATCGATCCAACGGTCGTGATGGTCAGCAGGAACAGGAAGCAAACAGCAGTTAGCATCCGGGCAGGATCAGCGGCACGGCGTGCCGACGACACGAAGCGCGGTGACGAACGATGCAGTCGATCGGCGGACGGTGGCATGGCATGCGCCCTATCATGCCACCCGCCGTCCAGCCAGAGGCGCCGCAGTCAACGCGCCGCGAGGGCGCGGTAGCGCGCACGATAAGCGTCGGTCGCCGATCGTGAATCGAAACGGATGGCAAGCGCTCGTCCGTGCATCACGGCAACGGCACGAGCAGCGGGAAGGTCATCGATGCCCCGTGCCAGCGCCTGCGCGAGCGACGGGACGTCCTCGACAGGGGCGGCGAGGGGGTAGTCGGCCGGCACGACCTCGTCGAGGCCGGGCGCGGTGGTGGTGACGAGCGGCACGCCCGCGATCAGCGTTTCAGCGGGGAGCAGCCCGAACCCCTCGAACCGCGACGGCAGCAGGACGATGTCATGCTCGGTCAGGTGGGCAGCGAGGTTGGCGATCGGGCCGGTCAGCGTGATCGTCCAGCCCGGCGCGATACCGGCCACGCCGCGCGCCACCGTGTCGGCGAGGTCGCCCGAGCCGGCGATCGTCACCGCCACGTCGCGGCGGGGGGTGCGGGCGTGCGCTTGCGCCAGGATCGCGGGGAGCAGGTCGGCGCCCTTCTGATGGACCAGCCGCCCGGCGAAGAGGATGCGCAGCGGCGAGGGGTCGCGTGGGGGGGGCGCGGGTGCCGCCTGTGCCATGATGCCGTTATGGACGACGTCGGCACGCGGGCGGCCGGGCAGGATCGCCGCGTCGGCATCGGCGGCGGCGCGCGAAACGGCGACGGCCTGTGCGCGTGCCAGCCGCCGCGTGACCCAGCGGCCGATTCCCGCCCAGTCGATCCACAACACGCTGTTGTGGACGGTGCGCAGGATCGCCGTGGCGCGCACCGCGCGCGACAGGACCTGCGCGATCGCCAGCGTCAGTTCGGGGATTTCGGTGTGGACATGGATGACGTCGGGCCGGAACCGCCGCACGGTGCGGGCGAGGTTCCACGCCGCCTGCACCACCCCGCCCGATTTGAACCCGCGTCGCGTGCCGAAGGCGAAGGGCACGCCCCAGCCGGTCAGCCGCGCGGCCATCGCCTGCCCCACCGGCCCCGGTTCGGCATGGTCGATCACCGCGAACAGCGCGAAGTCGACCTCGTCGCGCAGCGAATCGATCAGGCCGAGCGCGACATTCTCCGCGCCGCCCATGGCGAGATGGGTGATGACGTGCAGCACGCGCGGCCGATCCGAGTTGCGCTTCGTCATGGCCGCTCCCCTGTCCACCCGATGCCGGCCGTATCAGGCGGCGGCAGGAGCGTCGAGGCGGCTTGGTGGCGGCGGTTGGGAAGCCGGGCTGGATCGATATTCGACGGAGCGCCTTCCCGACTTGCCCCCCTCCCGTCTTTAGGGCCGATCGAAATTCAGCATTTCCGGCCAATCTTCGTCATTTTCGGCCGAAACGGCCGCCCCCTTTCGTCACCCCGGACTTGTTCCGGGGTCCACGGCTCGGCAATCGGTATGCCTTGAGCCTCCATTGACCGCATGTGCGGCCAAGTAGACCCCGGAACGAGTCCGGGGTGACGACGCGCCAATGAATATCGATCGGTCCTGGGATTTCTCTGCCAAAGTCCGAGGAAGGTCAGCCCGATCCTGCCGTACCCCCGCGCAGGCGGGGGTCCAGAGTCAGGTAAAACAACGGTTTGCGCCTGAGGCCCCTGGCCCCCCGCCTGCGCGGAGGTAGGGGAAGAGGATTTTCATAGAAGAATCCTGGAAGGGGGGCGTGGGGGCGGGTTGGCCGGTTGTGGAACGCTTGCGTTTCCTCGCGGGCCGACCCACCCCCGGCCCCTCCCTTGTCAGGGAGGGGAGAAACCGAACGCCTCAGGTGAATACGTCGGCGCTGTCGTAGTCCGGGGTATAGGTGTTGGCGACGCGGCGCGAGCGCAGCAGATAGGCGGTCCACAGTCCGGCGAAGATCACTCCTTGCGCCAGTATGAGGATGCTGCGCCCGAGCAGCGCGCCGATCGACATGCCGGTCACGATCGTCACCAGGATGATCTCGACCAGCGACAGCACGATCGTCAGCAGCCAGAGGCCACGGACGGCGATCCGCACCGTTTCCGGGCGGTGGACGGCGTAGAGCCGCCATGCGATGTAGAACGAACCGGCGAGCTTGACGAGGATCACCGCCGTCTCGACGAGTTGGAACGGCAGGATGTCGGCATTCTCGCCGAGTTGCCCCGGCTCGAGCGACCAGAGGTTGATCGCCTCGAAAACCGTGCGCAGCGGTGACAATATCCCAAGCAACACGATCAGCAGCGCGAGCCAGCCGCCCACGCCGCGCAACGCCCGTTCGTCATAGGCCATCGAATCATCCCCCTGCCCGCCAGTCTATCGCGCGGCGCAAGGCTGGCAAGGTTACGCCGCCGCCAGTTCCTGTGCTGCGGCCATGGCGAGGCTGGTACCATCGAGAATCCGCGCGGTTTCGTCGCGGACCCGCGCCATCGCGAGGCGGATGGCGCACGACGCCTCGTCCTTGCAATCGCCACACGGGCGATAGGCGGTGCGGCTGACGCAGGGCACCAGCGCCAGCGGCCCTTCGATCACGCGGATGATCTCGCCGAGCGAGATCAGATGCGCGGGCCGCGCGAGATGGTATCCGCCCGCCTTGCCGCGCGTCGAATGGAGGAACCCCGCTTCGCGCAGGTCGGCGAGGATCAGTTCGAGGAACTTGCGCGGCACGGTGGCGGCGGTGGCGATCCGGTGCATCGGCATCGGTGCCTCGCCCGCGGGCTGTTCGGCGAGGAACAGCATGGCGCGCAGCGCATAGCGGGAACGCTGGGTAAGCATGGTCGCCCCTGCCCATGCCACTTGTGTGCCAACAAGGAAAGTCCGCTTCTTTTCAAACGCCGTCGATGCGACTATATCCCTGTCCGTCGGCTTCCAGCCGGCTATGGCGATAAACTGCGGCGTGCAATAGACGCAGCGGACCCGGGGGCAGTACCCGGCGGCTCCACCATAAGGTGGTGTTTCTGGACACCGTTTCTGACGGGGCCGAACCAGGATCGACGTGTGTTGAAAAGCGCTGTTTTCGCTCGGAATGGGACCACCGCAACGGCCCATACACACAAGTGCCAACGATAACGAAGCACTCGCGATTGCGGCGTAACTAAGGGCCTCACGGCCTGAAGTTACTCTAAAATAGCGCGGTTGGACCGAACCGGGCAACAGAATCGGATTCCAGCGGTACGGGGGGCACCGGGCAACAGAAGCTCCCCACCCGATATTCGCGTTGCCTCCGCNCTCCCCTCCCTGACAAGGGAGGGGCTGGGGGTGGGTCGGCCCATGCGGGAGCGGTACGCCCGCCCCAAGCCTACCCACCCCCCGACCCCTTCCTTGTCAGGGAGGGGAGAGATAGCCCTCTGTTCGCGTCGCGGGCCATCGGGTAGGCGGCGGCGATGGATTTCCAGAGCATCCTTGCGTTGATGGCGGTGGCGTTCGTTGCCGGCACGATCGACGCCATGGCGGGCGGCGGCGGGTTGCTCACCATCCCCGCGCTGCTGGCGGCGGGGGTGCCGCCGGTCGCGGCGCTCGGCACCAACAAGCTGCAAAGCGCGTGCGGGACGGCGGGCGCGGCATGGGCCTTCTGGCGCGACGGGCAGATCGACGTGCGGCGTTTCATGCGGCCCGCGCTTGCCTCGTTCGCGGGAGCGGGCGTCGGCGCGGCGCTGGTACAGACGATCGATCCGTCGTTCCTTGCCGGGCTGTTGCCGATCCTGCTGGTCGCGATGGCGGCGTATTTCCTGTTCGGGCCGAGGCTGTCCGACGTCGATACCCATGTCCGCCTCGCGCCGGCGGGGTTGCTGCTCGCGGTCGCCGGGATCGGGCTGTACGACGGGTTCTTCGGGCCGGGCACCGGATCGTTCTTCACGCTGCTGCTCGTCACCGCCGCCGGATTGGGCGCGACGCGGGCGGTGGCGCATACCAAGTTGCTCAACCTTGCCAGCAACCTCGCCGGGCTGGCGGTGCTGGTCATGGGCGGGGCGGTTTGGTGGGGGCTGGGCCTGGCGATGGCGGTGGCGAGCGTCGCGGGCGGGCAGCTCGGCGCGCGGCTCGCGATCCGCTGGGGCGGGCGGGCGATCCGGCCGCTGCTGGTCGTGCTGTCGCTGGCGCTGACGGTGAAGCTGGTCGCCGATCCGGGCAATCCGTTGCGGGGGTGGATCGGGGTTTGAAAGGCGGTA
>NZ_LMKU01000033.1:83489-91595 GCF_001421635.1 Sphingomonas sp. Leaf25 | reverse complement strand
CCCACCCGGCCACCCACAGCGTATTCTGAATGGGTGGCCGGGTGGGGGAGCGGGCCGGTACCGCAAAACGCGCTTCTGCGCGTTTTCAAACCACTCCTATTCCTTCGGCGCGGTCGACAGGATCGTGCGTGGCTTGCGGGTACAGACTTTCGGGCCGACCAGTCCGCATTCGCGGCCGTCCTGACTCAGTCCGTCGGCCTTGCGGTCGAACACGCGGTCGTCGTCGATCGGCAGGCGATAGCGCGCCGCGCCCTTGCGACAGGCCAGCGCGCCGGGCGTGGCGGCGCAATCGACCGGGTCCTCGATCCCGAGCGTGGGGGCGGCCGGCGCGGCCTGTAGCAGCAGCGCGAGCAGGAGCAGCGACGGCATCGGCGGAAATCCCTTTGGCATCCGGTGGTGATACCGACCGGATTTCAGGAGCCTAGGCCGATCCGTCCGCCAACACCACCGGCGATTATCTGGCGAGCGGGCGCGGCGTGCCGGGCTTCACCCCGCCGCGCGTACTGGCGCTGACGCCGACCGAGCCGCAGCCTTGCAGGAACGCGCCGACCCCGCAGGGCAGTTGCGGCACCGCCAGCAACCGCTCGCGCTCGCCCAGCGCATCGACCGCCCTGGGATCGCCCGGCGCGGGCGCGGTGACGAGCGGCACACGGTAGCGATCGGCGTTGCGCGCGGCACACACCACGATCTCGTCGGGGGCAGCCCCTTCGCGGCACGGCGTGTCGATGCGAGTCGCGGCGCGGGCGCGCGCCATCGCCGCCGCCACGCTCGTCTCGTCGGCCAGCATCGCCAGCCACAGTGCCACCGCCGCCATCGATTCGCTCCTCCGCCCGCCGCTATCTGATAGCCTGCTTGAAAATTCGCGGAAAAGCGAATTTCAAGGCGGTGCCGGCCCGCTCCCCCACCCGGCCACCCACTTGAGTATCCTGATGGGTGGCCGAGTGGAGGAGCGGGCCGGCGCCGCGCAATGCGTGTCGACGCATTTCCGGACAGACTTCGAACAGCATCGCGCGACGCGGCTTGCCCGGCAAGAGCAGGTCGCCTATCGGGTGTTTAAACCGTTTAACGGGGAGGATACCTGAATGAATCCTGTGAGCAGCACTCTCGACCGCGTACTCGTTCTGGAAATGGTGCGAGTCACCGAAGCGGCGGCGATCGCCGCGTCGACGCTGGTCGGGCGCGGCGACGAGAAGGCGGCCGATGCCGCCGCCGTCGAGGCGATGCGCGCCGCGCTCAACGAACTCTACATGGACGGCACCGTCGTGATCGGCGAGGGCGAGCGCGACGAGGCACCGATGCTGTTCATCGGCGAGAAGGTCGGCATCGGCAAGGGGCCGGAGATCGACATCGCGCTCGATCCGCTGGAAGGCACCACCATCTGCGCCACTGCCGGGCCGAACAGCCTTGCCGTGCTGGCGATCGCCGAGAAGGGCGGGCTGCTGAACGCGCCGGACGTGTATATGGACAAGATCGCCTGCGGGCCGGGCTATCCCGAGGGCATCATCGATCTCGACCGGTCGCCGACGCAGAATGTGACGGCGGTGGCGGCGGCCAAGGGCGTCGACCCGCACGACATCATCGTGTGCGTGCTCGATCGTCCGCGCCACGAGGCGATGATCGCCGAGCTGCGCGCGGTGGGCTGCGGCGTGATGCTGATCGGCGACGGCGACGTGGCCGGGGTGATCGCGACCACCAACCCCGACACCACCATCGACCTGTACATGGGCCAGGGCGGCGCGCCCGAGGGCGTACTGGCGGCTGCCGCGCTGCGCTGCGTCGGCGGGCAGTTCAAGGGCCGGTTGCTGTTCCGCAACGACGACGAGCGTGCGCGCGCGGCGAAGTGGGGCGTGACCGACCTCGACAAACAATATGACCTGACCGAGCTTGCGCGCGGCGACTGCATCTTCGCCGCGACCGGCGTGACCGACGGCTCGCTGCTCGACGGGGTCAAGCGGATGCCGGGCAAGATGACCACCGAAAGCGTCGTGATGCGCGCCAGCTCGGGCACGGTACGCTGGGTGAAGGGCGAACACCGGCTGTAAGGTAGCGCGACATCCTCCCCTCCCTTGTCAGGGAGGGGAGACAGGGACAACGCAACCGGTCGGGTTCACGCCGCGTTCAATGCGCCGCCGCCAACAGGGTGGTCATGATCTGGAGACGCCCCATTCGCCCGCTCGCGCTTGCCGTTGCCCTTGCCGCTCCCGCCCTGCTTCACGCGCAGGCGCCACAGAACGACCTCGCCTCGGTCCAGCGGCACCTCTCCGCCGTCGAGACGATGACCGCGAACTTCACCCAGACCGATCGCAACGGCCGCGTCCTGTCGGGTGTGCTGACGCTCAAGAAGCCGGGCAAGATCCGCTTCCAATATGAGAAGGGCGTGCCGATCCTGCTCGTGTCGGATGGCAAGTCGCTCTATTTCCTCGACTATCAGGTCGGACAGAAGCAGCGCTGGCCGATCGGCAACTCGCCGCTCGGCATCCTGCTCAATCCGGCGCGCGATGCGTCCAAATTCGCCCGCGTCGTGCCGTCGAGCGATCCGCGCGTCGTGAGCGTCGAAGCCTACGACCCCAAGCGTCCCGAATATGGCCGCATCACGATGATCTTCGGGCGGCAGGCGTCCGCGCCGGCCGGGCTGATGCTGCAAGGCTGGGTCGCGCTCGATGCGCAGGCGAATCGCACGACGGTGCGGCTGACGGGCCAGCGGTTCAATGCGCCGGTGGCCGATTCGGCGTTCCGCTTCAACGAACCGTCGCGCGGGCGGCGGTAGGGCAACACTTCTCCCCTCCCTGACAAGGGAGGGGTCGGGGGTGGGTTGGTTTGGGGCGGGTGCTGGCGTTCCCTCGCTGGCCTACCCACCCCCGGACCCTCCCTTGTCAGGTAGGGGAGAATGTCCGCCGAACGCCATCTTTTTACAACGAATACGCATGACGTTCATCAAAGCGACAGGTTTCTCCCGCTAGGACCGGTCTTGCGGTGTTGGGGCGCGTCCGGGATTTTTCCCCCTGTTGCCCGGGTCCTCGACGCCCGCCTGCGTGATGAACGCACGGTCGGCCCTCGTTCCATGCCCCCGGAGCGAGGGCCTTTCCATGTCTGGCGCGCCGCGATGCGCCGCGATACAGGCATCGCCCATGGACACGCTTTCCGTCGCTTCGTGGAACATCAATTCGATCCGCTTCCGCATGGACATCGTCGAACGCTTCCTGCGCGAAGCGCGGCCCGACGTGCTGTGCCTTCAGGAAACGAAGGTCGTGAACCAGGACTTCCCGTTCGACCCGCTGCGCCGCCTTGGCTACACCCATATCGCGATCAACGGGCAGCGGATGCACCACGGCGTCGCGGTCCTCTCGAAATTGCCGTTGGCTGAGGACGACCGGCTCGACTGGCAGGCGAATGGCGAGGCGCGGCATATCGGCGTGGCGCTGGCCAATGGCCTCAGGATCGAGAACGTCTATATCCCGGCGGGCGGCGACGTGCCCGACCGCGACGTGAACCCGAAGTTCGGGCAGAAGCTCGACTTCCTCGACCGCATGATCGACTGGTCGAGGGGGCTGGGCGACACGCCCGTCCTGCTGACCGGTGATTTCAACGTGGCCCCGCTGGAGAGCGACGTGTGGAGCCACAAGGCGCTGCTCGACGTGGTCAGCCATACCCCCATCGAGGTCGAGACGCTGGCGCGGTTGCAGGCGGCGAACGACTGGGTCGACCTCGGCCGGCATTTCCACCCCGCGCCGGCACGGCTCCATACATGGTGGAGCTACCGCGCGAAGGACTGGGCGGCGTCGGATCGCGGGCGGCGGCTCGACCATATGTGGGCCAGCCCCGCGCTGGCACCCAAGGCGGTCGCGCACCGCGTCCATGAGGATTGCCGAAGCTGGCTGAAACCCAGCGACCACGTACCGATCGTCACCGAGTTCGCGCTTTGAGCGAGCCGCGCGACGTCGCCCGCGCGATCGACGCGCTGCGGCGCGGCTGGCCGATCGCGATTGCCGCGCCGGGCGAACCGACGTTGACGCTGCTGCCGATCGAGACCGCCGATCCGCTGCGCCTTGCCGGCTTCGATCCCGATCGCTCGGCGCATGTCCTGCTGTCGTTCGGGCGGGCCGAGACGCTCAAGATCGTCAACCAGCGCGCGGCGGCCGAACCCGACCAGCCGGTGGCGATCCGGCGCGAGGCATGGACCGATTTCGCCGCGCTGACCGCGCTGGCCGATCCACAGCTCGATCTGGCGACGCCGATGAAGGGGCCGTTCCGGGGGATCGCTTCGCCGGCACCGGTGGCGGCGGCCGCCGCGCTACGCCTCGCGCGGGTCGCGGGACTGCTCCCGGCGTTCGTCGCGGGCGGCGAAGGCGCGGAAGTGACGATCACCCCGGCGGCGATCGACGCGCACGAACATGCCGACCGCCTCGCCATCGTCGCCCGCGCGCGGTTGCCAGTCGCGGGAGCCGAGAACAGCGAGATCGTGGCGTTCCGCACCCCCGATGCGGCGGGCGAGCATGTCGCGCTGCTGATCGGCCAGCCGGACGGAACACCGCCGCTGGTGCGGCTGCACAGCGAATGCCTGACCGGCGACGTGCTGGGCAGCCTGAAGTGCGATTGCGGGCCGCAGTTGCATGCCGCGATCCATGCCATCGCCGATGCCGGCTGGGGCATCCTCCTCTATCTGCGGCAGGAGGGGCGCGGGATCGGGCTGGTCAACAAGCTGCGCGCCTATGCCTTGCAGGATCAGGGGTTCGACACGGTCGACGCCAACACGCGGCTGGGCTTCGCGATCGACGCGCGCGATTTCGGCGTGGCGGGGCGGATGCTGTCGCTGATGGGGCAGAACCGCATCCGCTTGCTGACCAACAATCCGGCGAAGGTCGCCGGGCTGGAGGCGACAGGCATCACCGTTATCGAGCGGGTGGCGCATCATCTGCCGGCCAATCCGCATAACGAACGCTATCTCGCGACCAAGCGCGACCGGACCGGGCATCAGTTGTAGGCGGCCGGCGCCCTTCGCAACCGGCTCCCCTCCCTGTCAGGGAGGGGAGGTGTTACGAACCGCTGTATTGCGCTGGCCGCAGTCAGCGCGGCCGGGTCCACAGCACGGGATCGCGCGGGGTGTCCCTTGCCGGGCGCCAGCGCGCGGCGACATAGGCTCTGGCGATCGCCACCAGCTTCTCGCCCTTCGACGTGGTCTGGCGTTGGTCCCATGCGCGGGGGCCGGCGACGGCGACCTTGCGCGCGATGCCGCCATAGATGTCGGCCGCCGCCAGCACCGCCCAGCCCGAGCGCAGCGGCAGCCGCGCCGCGCCGACGCGCGCGCTGTCCTCGTGAAGCGCCGCGCGTGTCGCCATCCGCCGGGCGAGGACCGCCAGTTTCGCGCGGTCGGCCAGCGGGTCGGCCGGATCGATGCCCAGTTCGTCCAGCCAGTCGGCGGGCAGGTAGCAGCGCCCCGCCCCGGCATCCTCGGCGATGTCGCGCGCGATGTTGGCGAGCTGGAACGCCAGCCCGAGGTCGCACGCGCGGTCGAGCGTGTCGTGCTGGTCGGCGGGGACGCCCATCACCACCGCCATCAGCCCGCCGACCGCGCCGGCGACATGATAGCAATATTGGTAGAGATCGGCCTCGCTGACCGGCCGCCACTCGTCGGCGTCGAGCTGAAACCCGTCGATCACGTCATGGATGATCGCCTCGGGCAGTCCGACCTCGGCGGCGACGACGCCCAGTGCGTCGAACGCCGGATCACCGGTCGCCTGCCCGGCAAGCGCCTGCGCGGTGCGCGCACGGATCAGGTCGATCCGCGCCTGCGCGTCGCCCACCCGCTGCATGCCGTGGCCCAGATCCTGCCCGTCGGCGAGGTCGTCGCATGCGCGGCACCACGCATAGAGCAGCCATGCGCGTTCGCGGGTTTGCGGGTCGAACAGCTTGCTCGCCGCCGCAAAGCTCTTCGAGCCGCGCGCGATGGTGTCGCGGGCATGCGCGACCAGCGCGGGCCGATCGAGCATCAAAGGTCGGTGGCGGCCATGGTGATGATCGCCCGCACCGGGGTATGCGCCGCCATCCGGTCGAGCAGCACGTCGAGCGTATCGGCGACGATCAATATGTCGCGGTGCATCGGGCGCATGAACCCGACCTCGGCCATCTTCGCGACGAAGGCGATCAGATGGTCGTAGAAGCCGGCGACGTTGAGCAGCCCGACCGGCTTGGCATGATAGCCAAGCTGCGCCCAGCTCATCGCCTCCCACAATTCGTCCATCGTGCCGGTGCCGCCGGGGATGGTGACGAAGCCGTCGGCGAGATCGGTGAACGCCTGCTTGCGCTGGTGCATCGTCTCGACGACGTGGAGTTCGCTGAGGCCGCGGTGCGCGGCTTCGGCCTTGACCAGCGCGGTCGGGATCACGCCGATCACCTCGCCACCCGCCTCGATCGCGCCATCGGCGACCGCGCCCATCAACCCGAGTCGCCCGCCGCCATAGACGACGCCGATGCCCCGTTCGGCGAGCGCGCGACCGACGGCGCGGGCGGAATCGATATAGACGGGATCGGCCGGGGTCGCCGACCCGCAATATACGGCAAGACGCTTCATGGGAGGGGCGCTACGCCAAGTGGGGAGCGTGGGCAAGGTGCCGATATAGCCCCTCCCTGACAGGGAGGGGTTGGGGTNGGTCCAGGAGGGAGCGGTCCGCCCGCCCCGAACCTACCCACCCCCGACCCCTCCCTTGTCAGGGAGGGGAGCAGTTTACCCCTCGTCGCCCAGCATCAGCCCGGCGGTCGCCTTGGCGCTACCGACGACGCCGGGGATGCCCGCGCCCGGATGGGTGCCGGCACCCACGACGTACAGGTTCGAAATGTCGTCGTCGCGGTTGTGCGCGCGGAAATAGGCGCTCTGCGTCAGGATCGGTTCGAGCGAGAAGGCCGATCCCTGATGGGCGTTGAGGTCGCGGGTGAAGTCGCTCGGCATATAGCTGAACTTCGTCACGATCCGCTCGTGGATGTCGGGGATCAGCCGGCGGCCGACCTCGTCGAGGATGCGCTTTTCGAGGATCGGGCCGATCTCGTCCCAGTTGACCGGGAACTTGCCGGTGTGCGGCACCGGGCACAGCGCATAGAAGGTCGAATGCCCCTCGGGCGCCATCGACGGATCGGTGACGGTCGGGTGGTGGAGATAGAGCGAGAAATCTTCCGACAGCACGCCGTGGTCGTAGATGTCGGCGAGCAGCCCCTTATAGCGCGGGCCGAACAGGATCATGTGGTGCGGGATGCCCGGCCACGTTCCCTTGACGCCAAAATGCACGACGAACAGCGACGGCGAGAAGCGCTTCTTCTCGAGGCGTTGCGTCGTGCGCTTCGCGCTGCGCGATCCCGACAACAGGTCGCGGTAGCTGTGGACCAGATCGGCGTTGGTCGCGACCATGTCGGCACCGACCACCACGCCGCCCTGAGTCGTGACGCCGGTCGCGCGGTCGCCGAGCGTGTCGATGCTCTTGACCGGATCACCGAGCATCATCGTGCCGCCCAGCTTTTCGAACAGGCGCACCATGCCGGCGACGAGGCGGTTGGTGCCGCCCATCGCGAACCACACGCCGCCGTCACGCTCCAGCTTGTGGATCAGCGCATAGATGCTGCTGGTCTTCATCGGATCGCCGCCGACGAGCAGGGTGTGGAACGACAGCGCCTGGCGCAGCTTCTCGTTCTTCACGAACGACGACACGATCGAATAGACCGATCGCCACGCCTGATATTTCATCAGCGCGGGCGCGGCCTTTATCATCGAGGCGAAGTCGAGGAAGGGGACGTGGCCGAGCTTCACATAGCCTTCCTCGTACACGCCCGCCGAATAATCGAGGAACCGGGCATAGCCCGCAATATCGTCGGGGTTCAGCTTGGCGATCTCGGAGCGCAGCAGCGTGTCGTCGTTGGTATAGTCGAAATTGGTGCCGTCGGGCCAGTTCAGCCGGTAGAAGGGCGAGACGTTGCGCAGCGTCACATCCTCGGCCATGTCGCGCCCGGTCAGGCCCCACAGCTCCTGCAACGCCTCGGGCGCGGTGATGACGGTGGGGCCGGCGTCGAAGACGAAGCCGTCGCGCTCCCAGTAATAGGCGCGGCCGCCCGGCTTGTCGCGCC
>NZ_LMKU01000033.1:79948-83457 GCF_001421635.1 Sphingomonas sp. Leaf25 | reverse complement strand
CCCCGCCCCGATGACCGCTGCCGTTCTCACGCCCGTTCGTCCCCTCAACCCGTTCGACCCATCAACGCGGCCACCGCCCGGCCGATCGGCACGGGCGGCTTGCCGATCAGCACCCGCGCCTTGTCGACGATGGTCGATCGCCCGCCATAGAAACGCGCGACCAGCTTCGGGTCCAGCCGGTAGAAGCGTTCGAGCACGCGGTAGCGTTCCTCCGGCTCGGCCGCCTTGAACAACATTGTCGCCAGCATGCGATAGAAGCCGCGCTCGCGCCACAGCCCGGCGGCGACATCGTGCGTCAGCGTGTGGAGCGCGCCGCCCGACCAGTCGCCGCTGTCCGCGACCTTGTGCGCGAGGCGCAGCGCATCGGGCAGCGAATAGCCGGTCAGCGGATGGAACAGCCCGGCGCGCATCCCGCCCTTGGCGACGCGGTTGCCGCCCGAGCGCCAATATTCCTCGAAATCGCCACCCATCGCGACCGGCAGCACGCCGGTTTCGCTGCGCCCGACGGTCGCGACCGGCCAGCCCTTGGCCTCGGCATAGGCCGAGATGCGGCCGGCCAGTGCCTGGGTGTCGAGATCGGGGGTGTCGCTGTAATAGGTATCCTCGATGAACAGCGTCGTCGCGTCGAAGGGGAGCGTGTAGACGAAGCGGAAGCCGTCGTGCTGTTCGACCGATCCGTCCATCACGATCGGGCGTTCGACGCCGTGGGGATAGGCGGTGCGGACCTCCATCCCCATGAACTTCTGCCAGCCCAGATCGAGCAGGCTGGTATCGCCGGGGCCGCGACAGTCGATCACGCCCTGCGCCTCGACCCGGTCGCCGTCGGCCAGCACCACGGCGGTCGGGCTGGCGCCGAGCACGCGCGCGCGGGTCATCAGCGATTCGGGCGGGAGCGCGGCGCGCACCACCTCGTCCAGCCGGTCGGAGGTGATCGAATAATAGGTCGTGTCGATGGTGCGGGCGTGCGCGGGAAAGGCGATGTCATAGGCGCGCCAGCCATAGGTGACGAGCGGCGCGATCAATGCGCGATAGGGGCCGGGCACGTCGCTGCCGAAGAACGACCAGACATGGTTGCCGCCGAAGGTCGCCGCCCCCTCGATCAGCCGGATGCGCGCATCGGGCCGCCGCTTCGCCGCCGCCAACGCGATCAACGCCCCCGACAGTCCCCCGCCGACGATGGCGAGGTCGCAATGATGGATGGTGGGCATGGCTCCATGCCCTAGGGGAGCGAGCCGACAGTGGCAACGGTCGGTCCCTGCAAACTCCCCTCCCTGACAAAGGAGGGAAGGAAAAGGCGCGCTGTCCCCGGCCCGCGAAACCCGCTACAGCGCGCCCATGTCGATCGCGCTGGCCGTCCTGCTTTCCGCCGTGGCGATGACGCTGATCGTCGGCGTCCGCTATCTGCTCGCCTCCGCCGGCTTCGCCTTTGCGACGCGGGCGAAGCATCCCGGACTCTACGCCGGGCTGGATGCGCAGATCGCCAAGGAAATCCGCTGGTCGCTGCTCTCGGCGATCCTCTATGGCGTGCCCGCCGGGGTCGTCGCCTGGGGATGGCAGCATCGCGGCTGGACGCAGATCTACAGCGACGTCCACGCCATGCCGCTATGGTATCTGCCGCTCTCGGTGCTGCTCTACCTGTTCGCGCACGATACGTGGTTCTACTGGACGCATCGCTGGATGCACGTCCCCAAATGGTTCCGCATCGCGCATGCGGTCCACCATGCCAGCCGCCCGCCCACCGCATGGGCGGCGATGGCGTTCCATCCCATCGAGGCGCTGACCGGGGCTGTGGTAATTCCGCTACTGGTATTCTGTATTCCGATCCATGTCGGCGCGCTGGGATTGGTGCTAAGCATCATGACGGTTATGGGCGTGACCAACCACATGGGGTGGGAGATCTTTCCCAAATGGATGTGGTCGGGAAAACTGGGCGGATGGCTGATTACCGCCAGCCATCATCAGCGGCATCACGAGAAATACGGGTGTAACTATGGACTTTATTTCCGGTTCTGGGACCGGTTGTGCAAGACCGATGGGGGACTTGGTGACTTCGAGAAAGACCGGGCGCGCGCGGCGCGTCACCGCAATCGCCGCGCTGGGGGGCGCGATGATCCTGAGCCTTACCGGAGCCATGCCGACGGGCACGCTTGACGTCCGCCTGACCGACCTGCGTTCGACCAAGGGCGTCATCCGCCTGTGCCTGACCGCCGAGCCGGAGAATTTCCCCGGCTGCACCGACGACAAGAACGCGGTGACGCGCAGCTTTCCGGCGGGCGATCGCGGCGTGCGCATCGCCGGATTGGGGCGCGGCGATTATGCCGTGTCGGTGATCCACGACGAGAACAACAACAAGAAGCTCGACACCTTTGCCGGCATCCCGCGCGAAGGCTTTGGTTTCTCGCGCAATCCGGCGATCGGGTTCGGCCCGCCGCGCTTCAGCGCCGCCGAATTCCCGATCGCGGGTGATGCAACCGTGCAACAGGTTCGGATTCGCTACCTGCTCTAGTCGATCGCGATGGACCGAAGGGGAAGCGACAGCGTTACGCTGTTGCAACAATTCCCCGGAGCCACGCCCTTGCGCGCCATTCTCGCCGCCGTTCTGACCGCCGCCACCCTTGCCGCCACCCCCGCGCTGGCGCAGGACGCGGCGGTCGCGCCGTCGCCCCCGCCCGAACCGTCCGCCGCGACCATGGCGAACAACGACACCGGCGCCGACTTCTATGTCGTGGGCCTCGGTGCCGCGATCCTGCCCGATTACGAAGGGTCGGACGATTATTCGTTCAGCCCGGTGCCCGCCGCAACCGGCCGCGTGTCGGGCTTCAACTTCCTGCTCGCCGGCAACCGGCTGAGCGTCGACCTTATCCCCGACGGCATTGGTCCCACGTGGGATTTCCAGGCGGGGCCGATCGCGGTCGTGAACCTCAACCGCAATTCGACCAAGGGCATCGACGATGCCCAGGTCCGCGCGCTGGGCAAGGTCGACACCGCGATCGAGCTGGGCGGCTATGTCGGCATCGGCAAGACCGGTGTCATCACCTCGCAGTTCGACCGGCTGTCGGCATCGGTCAGCTATCGCAAGGATGTGGCGGGCGGCCACAAGTCGACCGTGCTCGCTCCCACGATCAACTATGTCACCCCGCTAAGCACCAAGATGGTCGCCGGCCTGTTCGTGTCGGGCGAGCGCGTGGGCGAGGGCTATGCCGACAGCTATTTCTCGATCACGCCCGGCCAGTCGCTCGCCAGCGGGCTGCCGGTCTATAACGCGCGGGCCGGGTGGAAGAACTGGACGCTGGGCAGCCTCGTCGGCCGCTCGCTGACCGGCGATCTGCGCTCGGGGCTGCAGGTGTTCGGCACGGTCGTCTATCGCCGGATGCTGAACGATTTCGCCGACAGCCCGATCGTGTCGCGCAACGGATCGGCCGACCAGTGGCTGGGCGCGGTGGGGCTGGCGTACAGCTTCTAAGGCCGGACGCGACATCCCGCTAAGAATCTGCTCCCCTCCCTGACAA
>NZ_LMKU01000033.1:76199-79941 GCF_001421635.1 Sphingomonas sp. Leaf25 | reverse complement strand
GGGGGGGGGGGGGGGGGGGGTTGGCCGGTTGTGGGGCGCTTACGGTTCCTCGCGGGCCGACCCACCCCCGGCCCCTCCCTGTCAGGGAGGGGAGCCGCCAAGCGCTGCCGTCTGGGTGAATGACGTTGCCGGTTCCCCGGCCCCGTGGGTAAGCCGCGCCTTTACTTCCGCGCCGCGCGCAGTTCGTCGCGGATCTCGCGCAGCAGCGCCACGTCGGCCGGATCGGCGGCGGGCGGGGCCTCGCCGTTCTTCTGCTCTTCCTGAACCACCGCGATCGCGCGGTTCACGAACTTCACCAGCAGGAACACGATGAAGGCGAGGATGACGAAGTTGATGACGACGCTGATGAACTCGCCATAGCCGAACAGCGGCACGCCGGCGGCCTTCAGCGCCTTGTAATCGGTCGGCGATCCGGCGAAGCCCGCCGGGATCGGCCCCAACTGCAAGAAATAGCTCGAGAAATCGAATCCGCCGAAGATATAGCCGATCACCGGCATGATGATGTCGTCGGTCAGCGACTTGGTGATAGTGCCGAACGCCGCGCCGATGATGACCCCGACCGCGAGATCGAGCACGTTGCCGCGTGCGACGAAAGTGCGGAACTCGTTCATGATCGCCATGTTGCCCTCCATGCCAGCTTGAGGGTGCCTTAATGGTGCGATACGGTGGCGGGAAGCAAGACAGGGATCGAGGCGAATGCGGATACGGGCGGCGATCGTGATGGCGGCGGCAGTGCCGCTGGCGGCGTGTGGCGTGAACAGCGTGCCGACCGCCGAGGAAAACGTGAACGCCAAATGGGGCGAGGTGCAGAACCAGTATCAGCGCCGCGCCGACCTGATCCCCAATCTGGTCGCGACGGTGAAGGGTTTCGCCGGACAGGAAGAGCGGGTGCTGACCCAGGTGACGCAGGCGCGCGCGCAGGCGACGTCGATCAACGTGACCACCGACGACCTGTCGGACCCGGAGACGTTCCAGCGGTTCCAAGGCGCGCAGAACCAGTTGACGCAGGCGCTGGGCCAGCTCCGCACCGTCGTCGAGGCGTATCCGCAGCTTACCTCCAACCAGAATTTCCTGAACCTGCAATCGCAGTTGGAGGGGACCGAGAACCGCATCACGATCGCACGGCGTGATTACAACGAGGCGGTGCAGGCGTATAACACCCGGATCCGCACCTTCCCCGACGCGATCGGCGCAAAGGTGTTCTATGGTGCCAAGCCCAAGCAGAGCTTCCAGGCGCAAGGTGGCGCGGAGGTCGCGCCGCAGGTGAATTTCGGGAATTCCAACTGATCGCGGTGCGGCACCTCTGGCGGCTGTGGCTGGCGCTCGTGCTGCTGGGTGCGGCGGCGGGGGCGCAGGCGCAGACGTTTCCCAAGTTCACCGGGCTGGTGGTCGACGACGCGGGCGTCCTGCCGGCGGAGACGCGCGCGGCGCTGACGACGAAGCTGGAGGCGTTGCAGCGCGATACGAAGCGGCAACTGGTCGTCGCGACGATCGCCGATACGCAGGGGTTTCCGCTCGACGAGTACGGCTACAAGCTGGGACGGGCGTGGGGTGTCGGGCTGAAGGACGCCGACAATGGCGCGATCCTGTTCATCGCGCCCAATAATCCGGCCGGGCAGCGAGGGCCCCGGCTGGAGGTCGGCTATGGCCTTGAGCCGGTGCTGACCGATGCGGTGTCGGCGACGATCGTGCGCACGCTGATGGTGCCGCGATTGCGCGCCGGCGATATTCCCGGCGCGATGACGGCGGGCACCGACGCGGTGGTCGCGCAACTGCGCGCGGCGCCGGAGGAAGCGCAGGCCAAGGTCGATGCCGCGATCAAGGAGTTCGACCAGGCGCAGCCGCGCGCGCGATCGTCGGACGGCGGATTCCCGGTGGTGGCGGGCATCGTCATCCTGATCTTCGTGGTGATGCTGATCGCGCTGTCGGCCGGACGGAAGCGGCGGGCCGGGCCGTGGGGCCGCGCGCACAAGCGTAGCGACAGCGGGATCGGGCCGGTCATCCTGTGGTCGATCGCCGACGAGATTGCGCGCAGCGCCTCGCGTGGCGGCGGCTGGAGCGGCGGCGGTGGCGGATCGTCGGGCGGCGGCGGCGGCTGGGGCGGTGGCGGGTTCACCGGCGGCGGCGGCGGATCGTTCGGTGGCGGCGGCGCGTCGGGGGACTGGTGATGCGGCTGAACGCACAGGATCATGCCGCGATCAGCGCGGCGGTGGCGACCGCCGAAGCCGCGACGGCGGGCGAGATCGTGGTCGTCACCGCGCGCCGGTCAGATGCCTATCACGATGTCGGGCTGCATATGGCGGTGCTGGCGATGCTGCTGGTCATCGCCGCGACGGCGGTGTGGCCGGGGTGGCTGCACGGCGTTCATGGCTGGATCGAGCCATGGGGGGAGGCGCCGACGCCCGCCTTCCTGCTGGGCGTGGTGGCATGGGTGCAGGGCGCGGTGTTCCTGATCGTGCGCAATGCCTGCGCGTGGCAGCCATTGCGCATGGCGCTGACCCCGCGATCGACCAAGGCGCGGCGGGTCCATGCCCAGGCGCTGACGCTGTTCCGTGCCGCCGCCGAGAAGCGCACCGTCGCGGCGACCGGCGTGCTGCTGTACCTGTCAATGGCGGAGCATCGCGCCGAGCTGATCGCCGATGCGTCGATCCACGACCGGGTCGCGCCCGAGGTGTGGGGCGATGCGCTGGCGGCGCTGCTGGCGGCGGTGAAGGACGGGCGGACGGGCGACGGCATCGTCGCGGCGGTGGGCGCGATCGGCGTGGTGCTGGCCGAACATTTCCCCAAGGGAGTGGATGACGTGAACGAACTGCCGGACCGGGTGATCGAATTGTGATCGACGCCGATGCCCCCGAAGAGGTGATGTGGGCCGGGCGGTTCATCACCGCCAAGAAACGTGGCCGCTGGGAATATGTCGGCCGGGCCAACGGGATCGGCGCGGCGGTGATCGTCGCGATCGAGCAGGGCCATGTCCTGCTGGTCGAGCAATATCGCGTGCCGCTGGGACGGGCGTGTATCGAACTGCCCGCCGGGCTGGTCGGCGACGACATGGCGGGCGAGGCGGCGGCGGTGGCGGCGACGCGCGAGCTGGAGGAGGAAACCGGGTTCCGCGCGGGGACGATGGTGTCGCTCGGTGAGTATCATTCGTCGCCGGGCATGGTGTCGGAGAGCTTCACCCTGTTCCGCGCGGGCGAACTGGTCCGCGTCGCCGAGGGCGGCGGGGTGGAGGGGGAGGATATTCTCGTCCACCGGGTCGCGCTGGATGGATTGCCGACGTTCGTGGCCGGGCAGCGGGCGGCGGGCAAGGCGATCGATGTGAAGTTGTTGCTGCTGCTTTCGCCATGGTTGCTGGGGTAGCAGAAGCAGGTGGTTCACGCGGAGGCGCGAAGGCGCGGAGTGAAGTAGAAGAGATTTTCGCGCAGAGGCACAGAGGCGCGGAGGGGGTTGCGCGCGGAGAGGCGCGGAGGGGGTTGCGCGCGGGACGGTGGTTGCGTGTCCGGCGCAGCCCTTTTTCCCGTAGTCGGATGAGAGTCTGGTCCATCTGAATGGAATCGTCGCCCCAGCGAAGGCTGGGGCCTCAAGCGGCGCTTGTCGCGCATCGGCCCCGGGAGATTCCAGCCTTCGCTGGAATAACGCCTGTTTTAAGGTGGGTGGACCACGTCCCGGAGGGAAAGCCGCTGTCGCGGCAAACACTACATCCCTCCGCGCCTCTGCGCCTCTGCGCGAAAAACCCTTCTTCTTC
>NZ_LMKU01000033.1:40598-76187 GCF_001421635.1 Sphingomonas sp. Leaf25 | reverse complement strand
CGGCCGGTGGTGGAGCGCGGACGTTTCCTCTCGGGCCGACCCACCCCCGGCCCCTCCCTTGTCAGGGAGGGGAGCAGACTGGGAAGCCATTTCATTGAATGTCGATCGGGCCTAGCGCTCTCCGCGCCTCTGCGCGACAAATCCTTCCTCTTCGCGCCCTTCGCGCCTTCGCGTGAATCAATCCTGCCTAACGTCAGCCGCGGTGATTGCCGGTTGGCGATGGCGTGGGCTTTGGTCCGGGGAGGCGGCAGGGCTTGATGTCCTCGGGGCGAGGACGCGCACCCTCGGGCGTGAACATCGCGATATAGCCGCCGGCCGAGGGCATGCGTTGCAGCGCGACTTGGCGGTAGCCGACCGCCGCGAATTCGCAGCGCAGCAGCGCGGGCGGGGTGCCGTGGTTCTGGGTTCGGCGTTCGGCGTCGACCACCACTACCCGCCCGCCGGGGCGCAAGCCGGGGCGCAGGTTCCACAGGAACGCATAAGGCTCGGCGATCTCGTGGTACATATGCACCATCAGCACCCGGTCGAAGCTGTTTTCGGGCAGCTTCGCATCGTCCGGCTCGCCCAGCCGCACGCTGACGTTGTCGAGCCGTTCGCGCGCCACGCGCGTCGCCAGCGCGTCGCGGATTTCGGGGATGATGTCCTCGGCCAGCACCCGCCCGTCCGGCCCCACGCGCTGGGCAAGGCGGATGGTGTAATAGCCCTCGCCCGCGCCGATGTCGGCGACGGTCATGCCCGACGCGATGCCGGCGAGGTTCATCACCGCTTCGGCCTCGTTCAGCCGGTCGCGCGCCTCCTCGGTCGACCAGCGCGCCGACACGATCGTCGCGACCGGGCGATCGGCTCTCGGAAAGTCGGGCTTGTCCTCCTCGTGCTGCGCATTGGCGGCACGCGGCTGCGTCGCGTCGCAGCCGGCCAGCAACAGCACGGGGAGGAGCAGCCAGCGCATCTCAGTCGACATCCTCGACTTCCACCGCCTCACCGGTCACGCGCTGCGACAGGGCGGCGGCCATGAACGGATCGAGCGCGCCGTCCAGCACGTCGCCCGGCGCGGTCGAGACGACGCCGGTGCGCAGGTCCTTCACCATCTGATAGGGTTGCAGGACGTACGACCGGATCTGGTGGCCCCAGCCGATGTCGGTCTTGGTCGCGTTCTCGGCGCTGGCCTCCGCCTCGCGGATCGCCAGTTCGCGCTCGTACAGACGGGCGCGAAGCTGGTTATAGGCCTCGGCCTTGTTCTTGTGCTGCGAACGCTGGTTCTGGCACTGCACGACGATGCCGGTCGGGATATGGGTGATGCGCACCGCCGAATCGGTGGTGTTGATGTGCTGGCCCCCCGCCCCCGATGCGCGATAGGTGTCGATGCGCAGGTCGCTTTCGTTATACTCGACCTCGATATTGTCGTCGATCACCGGATAGACCCAGACGGAAGCGAACGAGGTGTGCCGCCGTGCCGCGCTGTCGTACGGGCTGATGCGGACGAGGCGATGGACCCCGCCCTCGGTCTTGGCGAAGCCGTACGCATTCTCGCCCTTGATGAGCAAGGTCGCCGACTTGATGCCCGCCTGTTCGCCCGAATGCTGGTCGACCAGTTCGACCTTCAGCCCACGGCGTTCGGCCCAGCGGGTGTACATGCGGCTGAGCATGCCGGCCCAGTCCTGGCTCTCGGTCCCGCCGGCGCCGGCGTTGATCTCGATATAGGTGTCGTTGCCGTCGGCCTCGCCCGACAGCAGCGCCTGCACCTTGTCGTGATCGGCGCGCCGGGCGAGGTCGGCGAGATTCGCGACGCCCTCCTCGGCCATCTCGGTATCGCCTTCCTCGTCGGCCATCTCGATCAGCTCGACGGTGTCGGCCAGATCGCGTTCGATGGTGCGGGTGGCGGTGATCGCCTCGTCCAGCCGGCGGCGTTCGCGCATCACTTCCTGCGCGGCCTTGGGATCGTTCCACAGGGCCTGATCCTCGACACGCGCGTTCAGCTCGTCCAGCCGGCGCAGCGCACGGTCCCAGTCGAGGAAGCGGCGCAACAGCGAGAGCGCATCGTTGATCTTGTCTACATGGGCTTGCGCTTCGGCGCGCATGGGGAAAAACTCCGGGATAAAACGTCAGGAACGGGGGATGCCGCCGATATGGGGGCGGCGCTAGTAGATTCCCCCTTCGCGTTGCAAGAAGTCGCTGTCGCGGGGAGCGGCGGCCTCGCGGCGCTGCACCGCGCGCGCGGGATCGCGGGTGACGGGGGCGCGCGCCTCGCCCAGCCGGCCGGTGGCGCGACGCGCCTCGGTCTCGGGCTTGAACGCTTCCCAGATCACTCCGGCCTTGGGATCGGTGCCGGGCCATGCGCCATAGACCGGGCGGCCGCTGCCACGATCGATGCGGACCATGCGGATGCCGGCAGGCGCGCGGAACGGCAGCACCTCGACATCCTTGTACGCCTTCGTCGCGAACGCCTTGTAGATCGGCGCGGCGATGGTGCCGCCCTGCGCATAGCCGCCCAGATTGCGCGGCGTGTCGTAACCGAGATACAGGCCGGCGATCATCTGCGGCGTGCCGCCGACGAACCACACGTCGGTGGGGCCGGTCGACGTACCGGTCTTGCCCATGATCGGGCGGTTCAGGTCGCGCAGCGTGGTGGCGGTGCCGCGCTGGATGACGCCTTCCATGATATGGACCATCTGATACGCGCTCATCGCGTCCATCACCTGCCGCGCCCTGATCTGCGGGCGGGGCATCGCCTTGCCGTTCCAGTCGGGGGCGTTGCAGCCGTCGCAGCCGCGCCAGTTTTCGGGCAGGATCACCTTGCCGCGCCGGTCCTGCACGTAATCGATGACCGTGGGTTTCAGCTCGCGGCCCTGATTGGCGAGGATCGAGTACGCATTGACCATGCGCAGCACCGTCGTCTCGCCCGCGCCCAGCGCGTAGGAGAGATAGGGCGGGAACCGGTCGTCGCTGACGCCAACGCGCTGGATCAGCGAATTAACCTTTTCCATGCCGGTCTGCGCGGCGGCGCGCACCGTCATCAGGTTGCGCGACTGTTCGACGCCCCAGCGCATCGTGTGCGGCCCCGACCCGCCGCCGCCGAAGTTGCGGAAGCATTTGGTGCCGAGCCGCCCGCCCTGATTCACGCAGAACGGCCCGTCGACGATGATCGACGCCGGGGTCATCCCCGCTTCCAGCGCGGCGGCATAGACGATCGGCTTGATCGTCGAGCCCGGCTGGCGCATCGCCTGCGTCGCGCGGTTGAAGTCGCTCAGGCGGTAATCGAACCCGCCCTGCATCGCCAGCACGCGGCCGGTGCGCGGGTCCTCGACCACCATGCCGCCCGACACGCGCGGCACCGAGCGCAGCGCCCAGTCGCCGCCCGAGGGCGCGACCGCGAGAATATCGCCCGGTTCGATCGCGGCGAAGGCGGTGCCGCCCAGCCCCCGCACCGGCATGGTCGCCGCCCAGCGCGGCAGCGTGCCCGTCCGTCCATCGGCAAACCCGATCTGCGCCGAGGCATCGGACTTGGCGATGACGATCGCTGCGCGCCAGTCCTGATAATCGAGGCCGATGTTGGTGCCGATCAGCGCCTGCTGCCAGTTGCCGTCCTCGATTTTGGCGCGCGGCTTGTTGAGCGGGCCGGACCAGCCGCGCCCCGAATCATAGCGGATGAGGCCAGCGCGCAGCGCGTCCTGCGCATCGCCCTGGATCGCCGGGTCGAGCGAGGTGCGCACCCACAGGCCACCGGCATAGACGCTGTAGGGGCCGTCGGTTTCCTTCTCGCCGAAGCGGTCGAGCAACTGGCGGCGGACTTCCTCGATGAAATAGCCGCCGGCCAGTTCCTGTCGCGGCGTCTGGCGCGGGATCGCGCCGAGCGGTTGCGTGACCGCCTCGGCGCGCTGGGCAGGGGTAATGAAGCCGTTGCGCTCCATTTCGCCCAGCACCCAGTTGCGCCGGCCGATCGCACGATCGTAGCCGCGTTCGGGCGTATAATTCGACGGACCCTTGGGCAGAATCGCCAGATAGGCCATTTGCGGCAGCGTCAGCTCGCGCAGTTCCTTGCCGAAATAGGCATGGGCGGCGGCCTCGACGCCGAAGGCGTTCCGGCCGAGCGCGATCTGGTTGAGATAGAGTTCGAGGATCTGCTGCTTGGTCAGCGCATCCTCGATCCGGTAGGCGAGCAGCGCCTCCTTCGCCTTGCGGACATAGCTCACCTCGTTGGTGAGCAGCAGGTTCTTGGCGACCTGTTGCGTGATCGTCGATGCGCCGACCGGGCGGCGGTCGCTGCGCAAATTGGTCAGGATCGCGCCGGCGATGCCGGGATAGTCGACGCCGTGATGCTCGAAGAAGGTCCGGTCCTCGGCCGCGAGGAACGCGCGGACCAGCAGCGGCGGATATTCGGCATAGGACAATTGCACGCGGCGTTCGCGGGCGTAGCTGTGGACCGGCGTCCCGTCGATCCCGCGCACGTTGGTCGGCAGCGGCGGTTCATAGGCGCGCAGCGAATCGACCGACGGCAGCGTCCGCCACAGCAGCAGCCAGATGAGGAACACGCCGATCCCGGCGAGCAGCGCGGCGATCGCCGGGATACGGAACCACCAGCGTCGCTGGATACGCGCGAACCGTGTCCGCCAGGAAACAGCGGGGCGGGGATCGGTCTCGGAAGGGGATACGCTCATCGCCCGCGCGGTGTAGCAGGTTTGGTCGCGCAGGAAAGCACGGGGTTGGCGGCGGTTTGGAAACGGCCCCTTGGGCCGATCAACCTTCTTTCGTACGTCGTCACCCCGGACCTGTTCCGGGGTCCACGGTTCGGCAGTCGGTGCGCCCTGAAGCTTTATCGACAGCGTCTGAGGCCAGGCGGACCCCGGAACAAGTCCGGGGTGACGAAAGGGGTGGCTGCTTCGGCCGGCAATGCCGAACATCGATCGGTCCCGGGCCGATCGTGGCCGCCTATCCCGCTTCGGCCAGCGCGTCGCTCAGCAGGCGGCGCACCGCGTGCAGTTCGTCGATGCGCGAGGGGACCGGCGGTTCGGCCTCGCGGGTCAGCAGCGCCTGCACACCGCGCACGGTATAGCCGTCCTGCCCCAGCAGCGTGTGGATGCGGCGCAGCAGGTCGACATCGGCCGGGGCGTAATAGCGGCGGTCGCCGGCGCGCGTGACCGGCTTGACCTGCGGGAAACGGCTTTCCCAATAGCGCAGGCGATGCTGGGGCACGCCCAGTTCGCGCGCGACCTCGCCGATGGTGCGATAGGCGGTGGCGGATTTATCGGCCACGCGGGGCCGGATCAGTCGGCAACGATGCGGTCGCGCATCATCTGGCTGGCGCGGAAGGTGAGCACGCGGCGCGGCGCGATCGGCACCTCGACGCCGGTCTTGGGGTTGCGGCCGACCCGTTCGCCCTTGTCGCGCAGCACGAAGCTGCCGAAGCCCGAAATCTTGACGTTCTCGCCCTTGGCCAGCGCTTCGCACAAATGGGTGAGGATCTGTTCGACCACACGCGACGAATCGGCGCGCGACAATCCGATCTCGCGGTGCATTTCTTCGGCGAGGTCGGCGCGGGTCAGCGTGCCAGCGGTGGTCATGATCGTCTCCTGCTTAAAGCCAGCGTACCGGCTAGCACGACGTATACGAAGATTCAAAAATCCAAAAGGATGAGCGTTACCAACGCACTACCGCCGCGCCCCACGTAAAGCCGCCGCCCATCGCCTCCAGCACGATCAGGTCGCCGGCCTTGATCCGGCCGTCGCGCACCGCCGTGTCGAGTGCCAGCGGCACCGAGGCGGCGGAGGTATTGGCGTGCCGGTCGACGGTGACGACGACCTTGGCCGGTGGAAGGCCGAGCTTGCGCGCGGTCGCATCGAGGATGCGGGCATTGGCCTGATGCGGCACGACCCAGTCGACATCGTCGGAGGTGAGGCCGGCGAGTTCGAGCGATTCGCCCATGACGGCGGCGAGGTTCACCACGGCATGGCGGAACACTTCCTTGCCCTTCATCCGCAGCTTGCCGACGGTGCCGGTGGTCGAGGGGCCGCCGTCGACATAGAGCAGGCCGTTGTGGCGGCCATCGGCATGCAGCCGGGTCGACAGGATGCCGCGACCGTCGCCGGAGTCGTCGGCCTCCAGCACGATCGCGCCCGCACCGTCGCCGAACAGGACGCAGGTGGTGCGATCCTCCCAGTCGAGGATGCGGCTGAACGTCTCCGCGCCGATCACCAGCGCGCGGCGGTGGACGCCGGCGCGCAGCATCGCATCGGCGACCTGCACCGCATAGAGAAAGCCCGAACACACCGCCGCCACGTCGAACGCGACGCAATCGTCGATGCCGAGCATCGCCTGCACCTTGGTCGCGGTCGCCGGAAACGTCTGGTCAGGGGTGGCGGTGGCCAGCACGATCAGGTCGATCTGTGCCGCATCGATCCCGGCGGCGGCAATCGCGGCGCGCGCGGCATCGGCGGCGAGCGTCGCGGTCGTTTCGTGATCGCCGGCGATATGGCGGAAGCGGATGCCGGTACGCTCGACGATCCATTCGTCGGAGGTATCGACCCGCTCGGCCAGTTCGGCATTCGACACCCGCCGTTCGGGCAGCGCCGATCCGGTGCCGGTGATCCGCGCGCGGATCATGCCGCCTGCGCCTCGATACCGGCGAGATCGCTGGCGATCCGGCGGGTCAGGTCGTCGCGCACCATCTTCGACGCCACCTGGATCGCGTTCGCGATACCGGCGGCATTGGCGCTGCCATGGCTTTTGACCACCAGCCCGTTGAGGCCGAGAAAGACCGCGCCATTATGGTTGTTGGGGTCGAGGTGATGCCGCAGCAACTCGGTCGCCGGCCGCGAGATCAGGAAGCCGATCTTGGAACGGACCGACGAACGGAACGCCCGCTTGAGCAGGTCGGCCACGAATCGCGCGGTGCCCTCGGCGGTCTTGAGGGCGATATTGCCCGAAAAACCGTCGCAGACGACCACGTCGACCTGACCGCGCGACAGGCGGTCACCCTCGATATAGCCCGCAAAGGTCATCGGCAGATGCGGGGAGGCGCGCAGAGTCGCCGCGGCTTCGCGCACGCTGTCGATGCCCTTCAGCTCCTCGGTCCCGATGTTGAGCAGCGCGACGCGGGGGGATTCGAGATCGAGCGCGGTGCGGGCATAGGCCGCGCCCATCACCGCGAACTGGACGAGGTTGCGCGCGTCGCACTCGGCATTGGCGCCGAGGTCGAGCATGACGAGATCATTGTCGCCGAGGCTGGGGAGCAGCGCGGCGAGCGCGGGCCGGTCGATGCCCGGCATGGTGCGCAGCGCGAGCTTGGCCATCGCCATCAGCGCGCCGGTATTCCCGGCGGAGACGGCGGCGGTGGCGCGGCCCGCTTTCACCAGACCGATGGCGATACCCATCGACGTCGTCTTGGCGCGGCGAATTGCCTGGCTGGGCTTGTCCGACGGTCCGACGACTTCGGGCGCGTGGACGATTTCCGCCGCGGCGGAAAGATTGGGGTGCGAATCGAGCCCGGCGCGAATCGCCGCCTCGTCGCCCACCAGCAGGAAGCGCATGTCCGGCTGCTGCCGTCGCGCATGCGCGACGCCCGCCAACATGGTGGCGAGCCCTCCGTCACCGCCCATCGCATCGATGGCGATCCAGGACCCGTCGGCCATGCGTTCTTCCCTGTCCGGTACGGTAGCTTACGCTTCGACCGAGACGACTTCGCGACCGTTGTAATGGCCGCAGGCGTTGCACAGGTTGTGCGGACGCTTCAGTTCGCCGCAGTTCGGGCATTCCTGGAACGACTCGACGCTCAGCGAATCGTGGCTGCGACGCATACCGCGCTTGGAGGGCGAGGTCTTTCTCTTGGGAACTGCCATTTCGGCACCTTTATGACTTATGGATCGGGCGGTTTCACCACCAACTGCCAACGCGGCCCAGGCAAGCGCCGGACCGAATTCAGGACCGACGACCCGCCGGACCGGCAGGCAGGCTGGTCGCGAAGCGAGCCGCGCCTATAGCGTTTCTGGCAAAGGTTGCAAGGGCAAGGGTTAGCGCGTGGCCAGTACCTTGTCACCGACAAACGGATTCGTCCGGCGTTCATGGCCGAAGGTGCTGCCCGGACCATGGCCGGGAACGAAGGCGGTGTCGTCGCCCAGCGGCCACAGCTTGGTCACGACCGAGGTCAGCAGCGCCTGATGGTCCGACAGCGGAAAGTCGGTGCGGCCGACCGATCCCTGGAACAGCACGTCGCCGACAAGCGCGAACTTCGTGTCGGCATGGTGGAAGATGATATGGCCCGGCGTATGCCCCGGCGTCTCGTACACCGCGAAACGCGCCTCGCCGACCGTCACGATGTCGCCCTCGCCCAGCCAGCGGTCGGGTTCGAACGGCACGCCGGGCATGCCCCAGTTGCGGCCGTCCTCGTCCAGCCGCGCGATCCAGAAGCGGTCGGCCTCGTGCGGCCCCTCGATCGGCACGCCCAGTTGCTCGGCCAGCGGCTTGGCCTCGCCGCAATGGTCGATATGGCCGTGGGTCAGCAGGATCTTCTCGATCGTCACGCCGTGCTGTTCGGCGGCCCTGAGCAGCTTGGGCAGGTCGCCGCCGGGATCGACGAACGCGCCGCGCATCGTCTTCGTACACCAGATCAGGGTGCAATTCTGTTGCAGCGGCGTCACCGGCACGATCGCCGCACGGATGGGGGATGGGGTCATGGGGAAAGCCCTAGTTGATTAACGCGGGGTACACAAAGCGTTGCATCGCAGGCGCGCAACCGGCAAGCGGGCGGGATGTTCGACACGACCCGGCCCTTCGTGCTGCTCGACGATGCCCGGCCGGGGGGACGCGCGCTCCTGTATCGCGCGCCGATGCGGATCGTCCGCGCCGATACCATGGCGGCGGTGCCGGCGGCGCTGGACGCGCTGGCGGCGGAGGTCGCCGACGGGCGCGCGGTGGCGGGGTTCGTCGGCTATGATGCCAGCGCGGGCCTGATCCCCGGCGTGCCCCACCGCCCCGCGCCCACGCCGCTGTTGTGGTTCGGGGTGTTCGATGCCGCCGAACCGGTCGACGTGCCCGCGATCCTGCCCGACCCCGCCGGGGCATGGGCCGGGCCGGTCGTGCCCGACATCGATCATGCCACCTATCTGCGCCAGTGCGAGGACGTGCTCGAACTGATCGCGGCGGGCGATCTGTATCAAGCGAACCTGACCTTTGCCGCCACCCTGCCGGTCGCGGGCGATCCGGTCGCGCTCTATGCCGCGATCCGGCCGCGTGCCGCCGCCGGCCATGGCGCGCTGGTGTGGACCGGCGCGGACTGGCTGCTGTCGTTTTCGCCCGAGCTGTTCTTTTCGGTCGAGGGCGGGCGAATCGCCGCGCGGCCGATGAAGGGCACCGCGCTGCGCGATCCCGATCCTGCCAAGGACACCGCCGCCGCCGCCGCCCTCGCCGCCGATCCCAAGCAGCGCGCCGAAAATCTGATGATCGTCGACCTGATGCGCAACGACCTGTCGCGGATCGCGGTGCCGGGCAGCGTGGCGGTGCCCGAGCGGTTCGTCGTCGAAACCTATCCGAGCATCCACCAGATGGTGTCGCACGTCACCGCGACGGTGCAGCCGGGCAAGGGCGCGGTCGACGCGATCGGCGCCCTGTTTCCTTGCGGATCGATCACCGGCGCGCCCAAGCGGCGGGCGATGCAGGCGATCGACGCGATCGAGGGCCGGGCGCGCGGCATCTATACCGGGGCGATCGGCCATATCGCGGGGAATGGCGATGCGTCGTTCAACGTCGCGATTCGCACGCTTCACCTGCCCGCCGGCGGGCTCCACGCCACGATCGGCCTCGGATCGGGAATCGTCGCCGATTCGGTGCCGGCGGAGGAATGGCGCGAATGTCTCGCCAAGGCGCGGTTCCTCGACCTGCCCGCCCCGCGGTTCGATCTGGTCGAGACGATGGCGTTCGATCCGATCACCGGCATCCCGCTGCTCGAACGCCATCTGGCGCGGATGCACGACAGCGCGCGCGCGCTGGGCTTCGCGTTCGATCGCCATGCCACGCGCAACGACCTGCAGGCGGCGACCTTTCGGCTGCGCAAGGCGATGCGGGTACGCTTGCTGCTGTCGCGCAGCGGGGCGACCGCGATCGACGTGCAGCCGCTGCCCGCGACGCCCGCCGGGCCGGTCGCGGTGGCGCTCGCCGCGCTGCCGGTGGCGTGCGACGACGTGCGGGTGGCACACAAGACCAGCGACCGGCGGTTCTGGCCCGCGCCGCCGCCGGGCTGTTTCGAGACAGTGTTCGTCAATCCGCGCGGCGAGCTGACCGAGGGCAGCTTCACCTCGATCTTCGTCGGTGGCGGCGCGCAGTTGCTCACCCCGCCGCTGGCGCACGGATTATTGCCCGGCGTGCTGCGCGGCGAGCTGATCGCTCGGGGCGAGGCGGTGGAGATGCCGCTGACCCCGGCCGATCTCGCGCAAGGATTTTACATCGGCAACGCGGTTCGTGGATTGATTCGTGCGCGGCTGGTTGCGGAAGGACCCATGCCGGGCTAAGCGGCGCGCGTTCTTTCCCAACAGCATCGGACGACCCATGAAGCCCTCCGCCGCGCTCGATCGCATCAATCCCTCGCCGACCCTCGCCATCACGTCGAAGGTGCTCGAGCTGAAGCGGCAGGGCGTCGACGTCATCGGCCTGGGTGCCGGCGAACCCGATTTCGACACGCCCGATTTCGTCAAGGATGCCGCGATCGCGGCGATCCGCGCGGGCAAGACCAAATATACCAACGTCGACGGCACCGCCGAATTGAAGGACGCGATCGCCGCGAAGTTCAAGCGCGACAACGGCCTGACCTATGCCGCGAACCAGATCAGCGTGAACGTCGGCGGCAAGCACACGCTGTTCAACGCGCTGGTCGCGACGATCGACGCGGGCGACGAGGTGATCGTGCCCGCGCCCTATTGGGTGAGCTACCCGGACGTCGTGCAGTTCGCCGGGGGCACCCCGGTGTTCGTCGCGGCGGGCGCGGCGCAGAATTACAAGATCACCCCCGAACAGCTCGAAGCGGCGATCACCTCGCGGACCAAGTGGGTCATCCTCAATTCGCCGTCGAACCCGACCGGCGCGGGCTATACCCGTGACGAGCTGCGCGCGCTGGGGCAGGTGATCGAGCGGCATCCGCATGTCTGGGTGTTCGCCGACGATATGTACGAGCATATCGTCTATCCGGGGTTCGAGTTCGCCACCGTCGCCGAGGTCAATCCGGGCCTCTACGACCGCACGCTGACCGTGAATGGCTGTTCCAAGGCCTATGCGATGACCGGCTGGCGCATCGGCTATGCCGGCGGCGCGGGATGGCTCATCAAGGCGATGGCCAAGCTCCAGTCGCAGTCGACCTCCAACCCGTGTTCGATCGCGCAGGCCGCCGCCGTCGCCGCGCTGAACGGCGACCAGTCGTTCCTCGCCGAGCGTAACGCCGCCTTCCTGCGCCGCCGCGACATGGTGGTGGCCGAGATGAACGCGATTCCCGGTGTCACCTGCCCGACGCCCGACGGCGCCTTCTATGTCTACCCCGAAGTATCGGGGCTGATCGGCAAGGCGACGCCGGGGGGCAAGCGCATCGATACCGACGAGGATTTCGTCGGCTATCTGCTGGAAGATGCCAAGGTCGCGGCGGTGCAGGGTGCCGCCTTCGGCCTCTCGCCGGCGATGCGGATCAGCTATGCGACGTCGGACGAGTTGCTGCGCGAGGCATGCGCGCGGATTCGCACCGCGGCACACGCGCTGAAATAACGCTTCTGCTTCGCGCGAAGGCGCGGGGAACGGGCTGTGCCGCCGGGCAGGCCCTTCCCCGGCCGGCGCGTCGCGACCGGTCGTATCAAAACGGACTATTAGCGATTTGCCGCTATCGGCCGGTGCTTCGGTGAAGCGCGAGGCCCGGTTGCTCGATCTGTCTACCCTGTACGTCATGGTATCCTTCGCGTCGATCGTCGCGGGGGTGGTCCATATCGTGCCATGGGCGACCGGGCGGTTCGGACGCTGGGCGGCATGGTGGGGATTCGGCCACATCCTGCTCGGGCTCACCTCCTCGGTCGCGCTGCTGCGCGACATGGGCGCGCCCTATATCATCGCGTGGATCGGCAATCCGCTGGCGATCCTTGCCTATGCCGCGATCTTTGCCGGCATGCGCAACTTCGCCCATCCCGGCGGCAGCAACCGGGTGCTGCTGATCGCCGCGGCGATCGGCGGGGTGCCGCTGCTGCTGTCGACCGATCCGACCGCGATCGGTGCCCGCGTCGGGTATCTCAGCATCGTGCGCGCGCTGTTCGACGGGGCGACCGCGCTGGTCGCATGGCGGATCGCGCGGCGCGAATCGCTGCATACCGGCTGGATCGTCTTTTCGCTGTTCGCGCCGACGGTGCCGCTGTTCCTCGCCCGGTCGATCAGCGCGTTCGACGGACAGGTCAGCACGCGCGTGACCGGGCAGCATGGCGGGATCGCCGCATGGCTGGTCGCGATCGCGATCACCTTCATCCTGTTCCGCGGCTTTTCGCTGTTCGCGCTGGAGGCGGAGCGCGGGCAGCAGCAACTGGCGCGGCTGGCCGAGCGCGACGGGCTGACCGGGGCCTATAACCGCACCGCCTTCGACCGGATACGCCAGCAATGGCAGGGCCGCGGCGCGGTGCTGGTCATCGATCTCGACCTGTTCAAGCAGTTGAACGATCGCTGCGGCCATGCGGTGGGCGACGCCGCGCTCGGCATCGCCACCCGTGTCGCGCAGAACGTGCTGGCGGCGGGGGGCAGCGTGTTTCGGTGGGGCGGGGACGAGTTCGTCGGCGTGCTGCCCGGTGCCGATCGCGCGGCGGCCGACCAGGCCAGCGCGCGGATCGCGCAGCGCTTCACCGATACGGTCTGCGCCGTCGCGCCCGAAGATCTGCCGGTGACGGTCAGCATCGGCACCGCCTGCGGCCCGCTGTCGGAGGTCGAACGGCTGCTCGCCGAGGCGGACGATGCGATGTACGCCGCCAAGCGCGCACGGCGCAGCGACACCGAACGGCAACGCAGCGTTGCCGAAACGATACGACCCGCCGCTTGATTTCGCACTCGCAACATGGTTGAGGCTGTCGACGAGATGAACGGACGCGCCAGCGGCGGTTCACCCCCACCCACTATATCTTGCCTCGAACGAACGGGCGGCTCCTGCCGTCCGATGGCGCGCCCCTCCCGGTCGCGTTGCGGTGGCAAGAGGACGAGACAGATGACACAGACGCGCACCGGTTTCCTTCGCCATTTCATCAGCGGCTTCGCGCTTGGCGCGGTGGCGCTGGTCGCGGTGCAGTTCGCCGGCCCCAGCGAAGCCAAATCGGTCCACACCGCACCGGCGGTGATCGAACAGCTCGGCTGATCTGGCGGGGAGCGGTCGCGTTCCCCATATCGGCGGCCTCGCATTCTTGCCGAGGAACCGTCATGCATCCGCTGATTCCCGTGTCGCTCGTGGCCGCCGTTCTGGGTGGTGCCGTGCTGACCCTGTCTCCCGCCGTCGCCACCCGCGCGGTGCCGATCCCGACCGTCGCCAGCGACGTGCCGCCGACCCCCGGTCTCGCCACCGCCGTACTGGCGGGCGGCTGTTTCTGGGGAATGGAAGCGGTGTTCGAGCAGGTGAAGGGCGTGAAATCGGTGACGAGCGGCTATGCCGGCGGCACGAAGGCGACCGCCAGCTACGATCAGGTATCGACCGAACGCACCGGCCATGCCGAGGCGGTGCGGATCACCTATGATCCGCGAATCGTCAGCTATGGCACGCTGTTGCGTGTCTATTTCTCGGTCGCGCATGATCCGACGCAGGTGAACGGGCAGATGCCCGACAGCGGCCCCAGCTACCGCTCGGCGATCTTTCCGCAGAACGGATCGCAGAAGCTGACCGCCGAACGCTATATCGCGCAACTGACGCGGGCGAAGGCGTTCGCCAAGCCGATCGCGACGCGGATCGAGGGCGGGGCCTTTTATCCGGCGGAGGCCTATCATCAGGACTTCGCGCGGCGGAACCCGTCGCATCCGTATATCATGCGCTGGGACAAGCCGAAGATCGCGGCGGCGAGGGCGGCGTATCCGGGACTGGTGGTGTAGGCCGGGCCCGACAGCGGCGACTGTCCTACACGCAGGGACACCGCTAACCTGATCGCCGCTCTTTCCCACCGTCAGAATAGCGGCCGCGCAACCTGCCCCAATTTCGCCTACATTCGCGTCGCAAGTGTAAACTTTGTCAACTTTGGACGCGCGAAGCCCTGCGGATTATGATCCGCCGCAACCGCCGAATCCGAGGTTCCTGCTCCAGACGTGCCTGCGAAGATTCGGTTTCACGCGAAGGCGCGGAGACGCGGAGGGGTTGCGTCCGGTGCTGCCGGATCGCGCAGCGATCTGTCGGCCGAATCGTTGAGAGCATGAGAGGACAATTCCGCTGACGCGGAACGATCAGGAGCCGCACCCTCCTCCGCGTCTCCGCGCCTCCGCGCGAACCCAGACTTCTTCTCTACAGCAGCCCCAGCGCCATCAGCTCCCCGATCAGCCGGGGCGGCAGCTCGTCGGCGCCGCTCCCCTCCCCGCCGAGATCGGCCGGTGCGTCGGCCGCCTCCAGATAGCGCCAGCCCTGATGCGCGCGTTTCGGGCGGGCTTCGACCAGCACCAGCTTCGGCCCGAGATGGATCGCGACACGGCCCCCGTCGGCCTCGCCGAAGCCGAGGATCGGCGAGCGGGCGACCAGCCGGTGCTTCAGGATCCAGAAGAGCGAGCCGCCCTCCAGTTCGGCGATCCGTTTGGGCAGATAGCGCGTGGTCAGCGCCCCGCCTTCGGCATGGCGCGTGGCCAGCCGCTCGGCGAGCTGTTCGACATGATCGATGGCGAAGGCGACTTTGGTCAGGTGAAGCGGCACGGCGTCCAGATGGGGAGCGCGGCCGCCCGCCTCAAGCGGTCAGTCCGCTGACGGTCGCAAGGCCGAGGAACACGAGGAACCCCATCGAATCGGTGGTCATCGTCACGAAGATCGACGAGGCGACCGCCGGGTCGGCGTTGAACCGGTCGAGCGTCAGCGGCACGAACACCCCCGCGAAGCCGGCGATGACGACGTTAAGCAGCATCGCGACGCCGATCACCCCGCCCAGTTGCGGATTGCCGAACCACAGGGTCACGCCGGTGCCGATCAGCGCGGCGACGGTCAGCCCGTTCATCAGCGCGATCACCATTTCGCGCCGGATCGCGCGCAGCGTGTTCGATTGGGTCAACTGGTTGGTGGCGAGCGCACGGACCGTCACCGCCATCGTCTGCGTGCCCGCATTGCCGCCCAAGCCGGCGACGATCGGCATCAGCGCCGCCAGCGTCACCATCCGGTCGATCGTCGCGCCGAACGCGCCGATGATCGTCGCGGGCAGCAGCGCGGTGATGAGGTTGGTGATGAGCCAGCGCACCCGCGCCTTGTACGAATCGCGAATCGGTTCGTTGATGTCGCCTTCGCCGGCGCCCGACAGCAGCAGCGCATCCTCGCCCGCCTCGGCCTGGATGATGTGGACCACGTCGTCGACGGTAATCATGCCGGCCAGCCGCCCGCTGCTGTCGACCACGGCGGCCGAGATCAGTGCATATTTTTGGAAGCGCAGCGCCACTTCCTCCTGATCCATGTCGACCGGGATCAACGTCTGTTCGCGCGCCATCACATCGGCGATCGCGACCGAGCGGGGGGTGCGCAATATCCACGACAACTGGCAGGTGCCGACCGGCTTGTGCGCGGGATCGACGACGAAGATTTCCCAGAAGTCGGTCGTCAGCACCTCGTCGGCGCGCAGATAGTCGAGCGCGTCGCCGACGCTCCAGTGTTCGGGCACCGCCACCAGCTCGCGCTGCATCAGGCGGCCGGCGGATTCCTCGGGGTAGGACAGCGCCTCCTCGATCGCGGCGCGATCGTCGGGGTCGAGCGCGCGCAGCACCGCGCGCTGATCGTCATCGTCGAGATCCTCGATGATCGCGACCGCGTCGTCGGTGTCGAGCTGCGCCGCCAGATCGGCGACCTGCGTCGCGGTGAGCGCGTCGATCACCGCGTCGCGCACCCAGTCGTTCATCTCGGCGAGGACATCGCCGTTCAGCCGCTCGGGGATCGCCGCCGCCAGCGCCGCGCGCTGTTCGCCCGGCACCAGTTCGAACAGGTCGGCCAGATCGGCGGGGTGGAGCGGCTCGACGAGGTCGCGCACCGCCTCGTCGTCGCCGTTCTCGACCGCGTCGCAGACCGCGCGGACGAATTCGGGCTTGAGCCGGTCGTCCTCGTCCAGTTCGCTCGTCTCAGGCTCGGGAAGGTCGAGTTCGGTCATGGGCGCAACCCTCCTTCGGCACGATTCACCCCCGCTGTAGCCATGCTGCACCGCCGTGCCAACGCCCGTACGGTTGCCAGTGCGGTTGCCAGTCCCTAGCTAGGGCGCCGATTTCAAGGAGTAGCTGAATGGCCGATACCCCCTCCACGCTCGTTATGACGCTCGACACGGGCGAAGTGCGCATCAAGCTGCGCCCCGACCTCGCGCCGAACCATGTCGAGCGCATCGTCAAGCTGGCCGATTCGGGCTTCTACGACGGCGTGGTGTTCCACCGCGTGATCGACGGCTTCATGGCGCAGGGCGGCGACGGCGGTCGCGGCGACGGCACCGGCGGGTCGAAGGAACCGAACCTGAAACAAGAGTTCAGCAAGGAACCACATGCGCGCGGCGTCTGCTCGATGGCGCGGACGATGGACCCCAATTCGGCCAACAGCCAGTTCTTCATCTGCCTCGACGATGCGACCTTCCTCGACGGGCAGTACACCGTGTGGGGCGTGGTCGAGAGCGGCATGGACGCCGTCGACAAGCTGCCCAAGGGCGAGCCGCCGCGCAATCCGGGCAAGATCGTGACCGCGCGGTCGGAAGCGTAAGGCTTTCGCGTCCCCCCATCCGTCATTCCGGCGCAGGCCGGAATCCATGGATGGGGGACGGTTACGATTGATCGATACCACCCGACACAATGGATTCCGGCCTGCGCCGGAATGACGGATGGAGGCGGAGGCCAGCCCTACTCCGCCGGGGCGTCCAGCGCCTGCACCAGCCAGTCGTGGAACAGCTTCACCGGCCGCTGCTGCAACAGGCGCGGGCGGCAGACGAACCAGTGGCTGTAGGTCGAATCGACCGCCCGGTCGAACAACGGCACCAGCCGGTCGTCGCGCGCCGTTTCGAAATGTGATTCGAGCATGAAGGCGACGCCCAGCCCCTGCGCCGCCGCCTCCAGCATCAGCGTGCCCGAATCGAATCGGTCGATCGCGGCGGGTTCGAGGTCGGGCAACCCGACGGCGTGCATCCAGTCGGCGAAGGTATCGGGCATGTCGCGGTGGATCAACGCGGTATGCTGCGACAATTGCGCCGGATCGGTGATCGGCGACCGCTCGATCAACGCGCGCCCGGCGATGGCATAGACCCGGTTGCGGTCGAGCCGCCGCGCATAGAGTGCCGGATCGATCGCATGATCGAGCACGATCGCGACGTCGAGCCCCTCGCCCAGCCGCCCCAGCCCATGGTGCGCGGTATCGAAATCGAGGTGCAGTTCGGGATGGCGTTCCTTCAGGTCGCCCATGCGCGGCATCAGCCGCTGGATCGCGAACAGCGGCAGCACGCCCAAGCGCAGCCGCAGCACCTCGACCGCGCCCGACATCTGTTCGACCGCGTCGCTCAGCGTATCGAGCGCGCCCGACAGCAACGCCAGCAACCGCTCGCCATCGTCGTTCAGGCGCAGCGCCTGATGCCGCCGTTCGAACAACGGCTTGCCGATGAATCGCTCGAGCGCCTGCACCCGCCGGCTGAGCGCGGGCGACGACAGCGCCAGTTCGTCGGCGGCGAGCTTCACCGAGCCGAGCCGCGCGACGTGAACAAATGCCTCAATGGCAGTCAGCGGGGGAAGCCGACGCATCCGACCCATCCTACTCTGGTTGCACTGCGGCACAGGCTGCACCGCTCCGCGTTCCAACGCAACTTCTTGAACGCATGCGATTGCAAAATTTGCAATATGAATTGATCTGTTCGCACTTGCACAATAATGCGCTGCACTGCACATAGGGGGTGCCTTTCAGGCATCCTCTCCTAAAACTTTCCGGCCGGTCGATTTTCGATCGGCCTTTTTTTTCGTCTTGTTGCCGGCAACCCGCGCCCCATCTTCGCCTTTCGTCGCTTTCGACGTGAACCGAGGTGGACTGGATGGCAGACAGCGAAACGGGCGGGCGGCGGTTGCAGGTCGCGAACGCACGGCCCGAGGATAGTGGACGCGGCATCGCCCACCTGCCCCGGTCGGTCATGGCGATCCTTGGCGTCGCCGAGGGCGATGTCGTCGAGATCGTCGGCAAGAAGACGACGCCGGCGCGCGCGGTCGCCCCCTATCCGGAGGACGAAGGGCTCGACATCGTCCGTATCGACGGGTTGCAGCGCGCCAATGCCGGGGTCGGTTCGGGCGATCAGGTAGAGGTGCGCAAGGCCGAATCACGCGCCGCGACCCGGGTGGTGTTCGCGCCTGCACAACAGAATCTGCGGTTGCAGGGGTCGGCCAACGCGCTGAAACGCACGTTCTTCGGCCGGCCGCTGTGCCAGGGCGACATCGTCGCGACGACCGGGCACCAACGGGTCGACAATCTGTCGCCCGGTGTCCGCCGCTACGTCAACGCGCCGGCATTCTCGTTGCAGGAAATCCGCCTGCTCGTTGTCTCGGCCCAGCCCAAGGGCGTGGTCCACATCGACGAATCGACCGAGATCGAACTGCGCGCCGAATATGAGGAACCGCGCGAGGCACGGCGCGCCGACGTCACCTATGACGACATCGGCGGCATGGGCCAGACGATCGACCAGTTGCGCGAGATGGTCGAGTTGCCGCTGCGCTACCCCGAATTGTTCCAGCGCCTCGGCGTCGATCCGCCCAAGGGGGTGTTGCTGCATGGGCCGCCCGGCACCGGCAAGACGCGGCTTGCCCGCGCGGTCGCCAATGAATCGGATGCGGAATTCTTCCTCATCAACGGTCCCGAGATCATGGGATCGGCGTATGGCGAATCGGAAAAGCGCCTGCGCGAAGTGTTCGAGCAAGCGACCAAGGCATCGCCCTCGATCGTGTTCATCGACGAGATCGATTCGATCGCGCCCAAGCGGGGCCAAGTGTCGGGCGAGGCCGAGAAGCGGCTGGTCGCGCAGTTGCTGACGCTGATGGACGGGCTGGAATCGCGCGCCAACATCGTCGTCATCGCCGCAACCAACCGGCCCGAGGCGATCGACGAGGCGTTGCGCCGGCCCGGCCGGTTCGACCGCGAGATCGTGGTCGGCGTGCCCGACGAGCGCGGCCGGCGCGAGATCTTGGGCATCCATACCCGCGGCATGCCGCTGGCGGACGATGTCGAGCTGAACGAGCTGTCGCGCACCACCTATGGCTTCGTCGGCGCCGATCTGGCGGCGCTGACCCGCGAGGCGGCGATCGATGCGGTACGGCGGATCATGCCGCGCATCGACCTGTCGGCGGGCACGATCCCGCAGGAGGTGCTCGACAGCCTGTCGGTGACGCGCGAGGATTTCGTCGAGGCGTTGAAACGGGTGCAGCCGAGCGCGATGCGTGAGGTGATGGTGCAGGCGCCGACCGTCCGCTGGAACGATGTCGGCGGGCTCGACGATGCGCAGATGCGGTTGAAGGAAGGCGTCGAGCTGCCGCTCAAAAGCCCTGAATCGTTCCGCCGCCTCGGCATCCGCCCGGCCAAGGGGTTCCTGCTCTATGGTCCGCCCGGCACCGGCAAGACGCTGCTGGCCAAGGCGGTGGCGCGCGAGGCGGAGGCGAATTTCATCGCCACCAAGTCGAGCGACCTGCTGTCCAAATGGTATGGCGAGAGCGAACAGCAGATCGCCCGGCTGTTCGCCCGCGCACGACAGGTCGCACCGACGGTGATCTTCATCGACGAACTCGATTCGCTGGTGCCCGCGCGCGGCGGCGGGATGGGCGAGCCGGAGGTGACGGCGCGGGTGGTCAACACCATCCTCGCCGAGATGGACGGGCTGGAGGAACTCCAGTCGGTGGTGGTGATCGGCGCGACCAACCGGCCCAATCTGGTCGATCCGGCGCTGCTGCGCCCCGGCCGGTTCGACGAGCTGGTCTATGTCGGCGTGCCCGATGCGGCGGGCCGGGCGCGGATCCTGAACATCCAGACGCAGAAGATGCCGCTGGCCGCCGATGTCGATCTGGACGCGGTCGCGAAGCGCACCGACCGGTTCACCGGTGCCGATCTGGAGGATGTCGTGCGGCGCGCCGGCCTGTTCGCGCTGCGCGACGGGCTCGACACGCGCGAGGTGACGATGGCGCATTTCGACGCGGCACTGGGCGAATCGCGCGCCTCGGTGACGGCGGAGATGGAAGCGGAATATCGCGCCATGTCCGCCCGGCTAAAGCAGGACGCGATCGCGATCCAGCCGATCGGCTTCATCGCGCCGGGCATGGTCGAGGGGCGCGGGCCGAAGGGGTGAGGATCCGGTCCATCCGTCCGGCGCAGGTCGGACGGATGGACCACCCGGACGGATGGGCGGCATGCTCTACCCACCGCACCGAACGCGACCCCCGCAACCGTTCGGCTTGCATGTTCGTTGCGCTTTTGCGACGACGACGTGACCACGGGTGCGCCAGCGCCATCCTTCGAGGATTTCCATGACGACGAGTTCCAGCACCGCGACACGACGGAAGCCGCGCGGTGTCCCTTCGCCGGCCGGCATTTTCCTGCGCGGGTTCGTCAAGCATCCGGTGATGGTCGGCTCGGTGATCCCGTCGTCGAACAAGCTGATCCGCAAGATGCTGGGGCCGATCGACTGGGCGAACGCCAAGGTCGTCGTCGAATATGGTCCGGGCGTCGGCACCTTCTGTCGCCCGATCCTCGAAAGGCTGGCGCCCGATGCGCAGTTGATCGTGATCGACACCAATCCCGATTTCATCGATTATCTGAACGCGACGATCCTCGATTCGCGCTTCTCGGCGGTGCATGGCTCGGCCGCCGACGTCGAGGCGATCGTCGCCGATCACGGCCATGCCCATGCTGATTACGTGCTGTCGGGGCTGCCCTTTTCCACGCTGCCGCCCGGTGTCGGCGATGCGATCGCCGCCGCGACGCGCGCGGTACTGCGCAGCGGAGGGGCGTTCCTCGTCTATCAGTTCAATCCGCGCGTGCGCGACTTCCTCGACCGGCAGTTCGCCCGGATCGATCACGACATGGAATGGTGGAACATGCCGCCGGCGCAACTGTGGTGGGCGTGGAAGGACTGAGCTTTCCCGCCCCGCTGAAATGTTGCGGTGCAAAAATGACTTTCCGGTGGATCATGCGTTGAGCCGATGATGCCCGCCACCCCCACCACCGCATGGTTGAACGCCATCGGCACCGCCGTGCCCGGCCACGACATTCATTCCGCTTTCATTGGCTGGGCGCGCGAGCGGCTGGATGCGCGCGCGGTGCGGTTGTTCGACCGGATGGTCGATCGTGCCGGCATCGGCCATCGCTGGTCGGTATTGCCGGCAAGCGAAGACGGCGGATCGCCGGTGGGTGCAGGCGGTTTCTATGCCGATGCCATGCCCGGCACGGCGGCACGGATGCGGATCTATGCCGATTCGGCACCGATATTGGCCATCGCCGCGATCGAGGCCTTGCGCGAACAGATCGATCTGAGCGGCGTCACCCATCTGGTGGTCGCCAGTTGCACCGGCTTCGTAGCACCGGGCATCGACCAGATCGTCGCCGCGCAGATCGGCCTTGCCCCCAGCGTCGAACGGCTGCTGGTCGGGTTCATGGGATGCTATGCCGCCGTCGCCGCGCTGCGCAGCGCGCGCCATATCGTCCGGTCCGACCCCGACGCACGGGTGCTGGTGGTCACGGTCGAACTGTCGACGCTGCACCTGCAGCCCGCCACCGACCTCGAACCGCTGCTCGCCATGCTCCAGTTCGGCGACGGCGCGGCGGCGGCGTTGGTGAGCGGTGAGGCGCAAGGCTATGCGATCGACACGCCGTTCGCCGCGACGCTGCCCGATTCGGCGGCGCTGATCCGCTGGGACATCACCGACGCGGGCTTCGCGATGCACCTGTCGGGCGAGGTGCCGGGGCGGATCGCCACCGCGCTGACCGATCCGGCGTTCGCCGCCGCCGCCACCGGCGGGCGGTCGCTGGCGGCGGTCGACGGCTGGGCGGTCCATGCCGGCGGGCGATCGATCCTCGACGCGGTCGAGCGCAGCCTGTCGCTGCCGCCCGATTCGCTCGCCGTGTCACGCGGAGTGCTGGCGGCGAACGGCAACATGTCGTCGGCGACGCTGATGTTCGTGCTGGCATCGATGCTGGCCGGGCCGCGTGTCGACAATGGCATCGCGCTCGCCTTCGGTCCGGGCCTCGCCGCCGAGGGTTTCGGCTTTCGGAGCGCGGCATGAGCTTCCCGCGCGTCCACGCCGAAGAGGCGATGGACGATCCCGCGCTCGATCCCGCCGTCTATGCCGCCGTGCTGCGCGATCTGGCGCGGGTGAACACGGTGACGATGGCGGCGCGCCCGACGCTTGGCTTTCTTGATTCGCTGGCGGGCAGGGGCGACCAGCTGAAGCTGCTCGACGTCGGCTTCGGCGATGGCGACATGCTGCGCCGGATCGCGCGCTGGGCGAAGCGACGCGGGGTGCGGGCGGAACTGGTCGGCATCGACCTTAACCCGCGTAGCGAAACCGTCGCCCGCGCCGATACCCCGGCTGGTCTGCCGATCACTTATCGCACCGGCGACTATGCCGATCTGGCGGGCGCAGGGTTCGACGTGATCGTCTCGAGCCTCGTCGCGCATCATATGACGCGGGACCAGTTGATCGCCTTCCTGCGCTTCATGGAGGCGGAGGCGGCACGCGGCTGGCTGGTCAATGACCTCCACCGCCACCGCTTCGCGCATCGCGGCTATCCGCTGCTCGCCTGGATATTGCGCTGGCACCCGATCGTCCGCGCCGATGGCACGCTGTCGATCGCGCGGTCGTATCGTCCCGATGAATGGCCGCCGCTGCTCGACGCGGCGGGGGTGCGGGGCGCGCGGGTCGTCCGCCGTTTTCCGTTCCGGCTATGCGTCGAACGCCGGCGCTGATCGCGGGCGGCGGCCCGGCCGGCGCGGTCACGGCGGCGCTGCTCGCGCGCAGCGGCCTGCGCCCCTTGGTGATCGAACGCGCGCGCGAGGTGCAAGACGCGCTGTGTGGCGGGTTCCTGTCGTGGCGCACGCTGCAATCGCTCGAATCGGTCGGCGTCGAGGCAGCGACGCTGGGCGGCCATGTCGTGCGCCGAATCACTATCCATGCCGCCGGACGGGTGGCCGAGGCATCGCTCCCCGCGCCGGCGATCGGCCTGTCGCGCCGCCGGCTCGATTCGCTGCTGCTCGCCCATGCCGAGGCGCTGGGCGCGGCCGTCGAGCGCGGCGTGGCGATCCGCTCCGCCGATCAGCGGGTGCTGCATACCGCCGATGGCGCCGCGGTGGCCGGCGACAGCCTGTTCCTCGCCACTGGCAAGCACGACCTGCGCGGTCTGGCCCGCCCCGCCCCGCGCGATGCCGATCCGGCGATGGGGGTGCGCGTCCGGCTGGCCGCGTCGCCCGCGCTGGCGCGGATGATCGGCGATGCGATCGAACTGCATCCTTTCGCCGGCGGCTATGCCGGGATCGTGTTGCAGGAGGACGGCAGCGCCAACGTGTGCATGGCGGTGCGCCGGTCGCGGTTGCAGGCGGCGGGGAGCCTGCCCGCGCTGCTCGACGCGCTCGCCGCCGAGGCACCGGCGCTCGGCGAACGGCTCGCCCATCTTGGCGCGGAGCAGCAGATCGATGCGATCGCCAACGTGCCCTATGGCTGGCGCACCGCGCGGACGACCCCCGGCGTCTATCGGCTGGGCGATCAGGCGGGGGTCATCCCCTCGCTGGCGGGCGAAGGCATGGGCATCGCGATCCGCAGCGGCATCCGCGCGGCACAGGTCGCGCTGGGCGGTGGTACGGCGGAAGTCTATCAGCGCGATCTGGCGCGCGCGCTGCGCCGGCCGCTCGGGGTGGCGGGGATGCTGCGCCATGTCGCCGAACGGCGCGGGAGCGCGCTGTTGCTGGGCGGCGTGTTTCCCGGCCTCGTCCACCGGCTGGCGGGCTGGACCCGGATCGATCCGCCACAATGATCGTCACGCTGCGTTCAGCCATCCGCCGCTACAGCGCCCGACTTTCCTGAAGCGCGGGTGCCCCGGGGCTTGTGCCCCAGGGCACCCGCGCGGTATCCGGCACATCTTCATGGCACGCTCCTCCGAACGCTCTCGCAAGCGGTCCGCCGCAAAGCCCCGCTGGCGGCGCGTCCTGCGCTGGGTAATCGGCACCGGTGTCGTCCTGACGCTGGTGGCGGTGATCGCGCTCGTCGTGGCGGTCTATAACGCCAAGGCGAACCTGCCGAGCTTCGACCAGCTCAAATCCTCGCCCAACGGCCAGATGATCCGGGTGCGCGCCGCCGACGGCACGATCCTCGTGTCGCTGGGGCCGAGCTATGGCGAATGGATCCCCTACAGCGAGATACCGGACGTGATGCGCGACGCGATGGTCGCGGTCGAGGACCGGCGCTTCCGCTCGCACTGGGGCGTCGATCCGGTGGCGATCGCGCGCATCACCAAATTCGCGATCGAGACGCGCGGCACCGGCCGCCGCCTGCAAGGCGCATCGACGATCACGCAACAGGTCGCGCGCACGATCTTCCTGTCGAACAGCTATACGGTCGGCCGCAAGTTCCGCGAGATCATCCTGGCACTCGCGATCGAGCGCAAGTTCAGCAAGAACCAGATTCTCGAACTCTATCTCAACAAGGTGTATTTCGGCGGCGGGGCGTATGGCATCGATGCCGCGTCGCGCCGGTTCTTCAACCATCCGGGCAACCGGTTGTCGCTGTCCGAGGCGGCGGTCATCGCCGGGCTGGTCAAGGCGCCGTCGCGCTATTCGCCGACCGCCGATGCCGAGGCGGCGGTGGGCCGCGCCGGCGTGGTGCTGCAACTGATGCAGGAAACCGGGGCGATCAGCGCGAGCGAGGCAGCCGATGCCGATCCGCAGGCGATCAAGCTGTCGCCGGGGCCGCAGCAGAACAGCGTGCGCTATTTCACCGACTGGGCGCTGCCACAGCTCGAAACGCTGATCGACGAGACCGAGGCACCGCTCGACGTGTGGACCACGCTCGATCCGGGCATGCAGACGAGCGCTGATACCGCGATCCGCGCCAATGCCCCGGCGGGGACGCAGGGGGCGCTGGTCGCGCTCGACCGCGACGGGGCGGTGCGGGCGATGGTCGGCGGCAAGGACTATGTCTCGTCGATCTACAACCGCGCGACGCAGGCGACGCGCCAGCCGGGGTCGTCGTTCAAGCTCTTCGTCTATCTCGCCGCGCTGGAAGCGGGGATGAACCCCGACAGCCAGGTGCAGGACGCGCCGATCACCATCGACGGATGGAGCCCGCGCAACAGCTCGCGCCGGTTCAGCGGGCAGGTGTCGATGCGCACCGCCTTCGCCTATTCGCTGAACACGGTCGCCGCGCGGCTGGGGCAGCAGGTGGGCTTCGGCACCGTCGCCGACATGGCGCGGCGCTTCGGCATCACCACGCCGGTCGATACGCGGCCGGCGATGGTGCTGGGCACGTCGGACGTGCGGCTGATCGACATGACGCGCGCCTATGCCTCGGTCGCCTCCGGCGGGACGGCGGTGGTCCCCTATGGCATCACCCGCGTCACCGCCAATGGATCGGTAATCTACCAGCATCAGGTCGACAGTTCGCGCGTGCTCGTCGCGCCCTATGTCGCGCAGCAGATGACCGACCTGCTCCAGACGGCGGTGAATACCGGCAGCGGCCGCGCCGCCCAGATCGGCCGCCCGGTGGCGGGCAAGACCGGCACGACCAGTTCGAACAAGGACGGCTGGTTCATGGGCTTCTCGTCGGGGATCACCACCGGCGTGTGGATGGGCCGCGACGATGCCAAGACGGTCAGCGGGTTGCAGGGCGGCACCGCCCCGGCGCGCGCCTTTGCCGCGTTCATGCGACAGGCGGTGGCCAGCCGCCCGGTCGAGCAGTTCGACACCAAGGTGACGCTGCCCGAATGGCAGGAGGAGCCGGACGCCGAGAGCTATTACGGCCAGCCCGACGATCAGGTCTATGTCGACGAAAACGGCAACCCGGTGCCCGCGCCGCAGCAGCAGCCGGCACCGCAGGAGGGCGACGAGGTCGATCCGGCCGAACAGCAGCCGCAGGTGCAGCGCGTGCCCGACGAACAGCTCGATCAGGACTGGATCGACCGCGCGTTGGGACGCGGTCCGCGCGAGGCGGCACCGCCGCCGCGCCGCGCGCCGCCGCCCGAACGGCGCGCGCCCGACCGCCCTTATGAGGAAGAGTCGCGCCCGTACCAGTGAAGCGCCGCGCCGGATGCGCGCAGCCAGCGCCGGGCGTCATCGGGATCGCCCTCGAACAGCTCGGCGACCAGCGCGTGGAACGCGGGGCCGTGGTGCATGTGGACACGGTGCGCCACCTCATGCGCCACGGTCGCGCGGCGGACGGAGATGGGGGCGAGCAGCAACCGCCAGCTATAGCGGATCGCGCCGGTCGAACTGCAACTGCCCCAGCGCGCCCTGGGATCGGCGACCGCGACCTGCGCGACGGTGACGCCGGCCTTCGCGGCATAGTGCGCAGTGTCCTCGGCAAGCAGGCGCAGCGCCTCGCGCCGCAGCCAGCGTTCGATGCGGGTGGCGAAGGCTTCGGCGGGACCGCCACAGACCAGAGCTGCCTCGTCATCCCCGCCTTCGCCGGAAGGACGGAGGACCGGCGTCCGCGATGCGCCCGCATCCCACACCAGCCGGACGTCGCGTCCGGCCACCGGCACGACCGCGCCATCGACGAACGGCCGGCCCTGCGGCAGCTTCGCCCGCTGCGCCGCGATCCATTCGGCCTTTTCGCCGGCCCATGCCACCACCTTGGCCAGCGCCATGCGTCTGGGCACCGTGAGGCGTACCCGCCCCGTGGCCGGATCGACCGACAGCCGCGCGACCCGGGCGCGCGGATGGCGGACGACCTCGACCCCGTCGATCACAGCACGCGGTCGGTCAGGTGATCCTCCATATCGCCCACGTCGACCTCGCTGACGGTCCAGCCGCGCGTCGACTGGCCGGCGGCATGCACGCTCTCGCGGTCGCCGCTGTTCAGATAATGCCAGTCGGGCAGCGTCTCGCCATTGGCGCGCAGGCGATAGGCGCAGGTCGAGGGCAGCCATTCGATCTTGGCGACGTTGCGCGCGTTCAGCCGCACGCATTCGGGGACATAGGCATGGCGGTGGCGATAATCGCTGCACTGGCCCATCCGCCGGTCGAGCAGCTTGCACGCGACGTTGGTCGCATGGACCTCGCCGGTGTCCTCGTCCTCCAGCTTGTGCAGGCAGCATTTGCCGCAGCCGTCGCACAGCGCCTCCCATTGCGCGCGGTCGAGTTGCGCAAGGGGCAGATCGTCCCAGAAGCGGCCGGTCATCGCACCCACTTCGCCAGCTCCTTCGCGACCGCCGCCGCATCCTCGTCCTGCGGCAGCAGCGCCACCGGGCGGCCCTGCGGGTCCATCAGCACCGCCGTGCGGCTGTGGTCCATCAGATATTCCGACGCACCGGGCGGCTGCGACTTGGCATAGGTGACGCCGTAGGCGCGTGCCGCGTCGGCGATCGCCTGCGCCGATCCGGTCAGCCCGACCATGCGCGGGTGGAAGGCGGCGACATATTTGCCGACGACGGCGGGCGTATCGCGTTCGGGATCGACGGTGATGAAGATCGGCACGACCTTGTCGCCACGCTCGGGCTCGTCGGCCTCGAACGCCTTCAACCCCGCCGCGATCGTCTGGAGATCGACCGGGCAGACGTCGGGGCAATAGGTATAGCCGAAATACACGATGCGCCATTTGCCGGCGAAGTCGGTGTCGCGCACCACCCGCCCCTGCCCGTCGGTCAGCACGAACGGCCCGCCGATCCGCGCGCCCGCCAGCGGCGGCGTCTCGGCCGGTTGCTCGCCGCCGCCGCATGCGGCAAGCAGCAGCGCGAGCGCGGGACCGACGGTTCGCAGATAGCTGTTCATGGTGTTGTTGCCCATGATCTGATAGGCGATTCCATGCAAGCCATGCGTGTGTCCGCCGGGGAGTATTTGGAATGAAGCCGATCCGTGTCCTGCTCGCCGCGGCATTGCTGCTGCCCGCCGCCGCGCAGGGCCAGCAGACGTCGCCGGGCTACAGCTTCCTGAAAGCGGTGCGCGACGAGGACGGCAACAAGGTGAACGACATTCTGGGCCAGCCCGGACAGACGATCATCAACACCAAGGACCGTTCGACCGGCGAAGGCGCGCTGCACATCGTCGCCAAGAGCGGCAACCTGACCTATCTGCGCTTCCTGCTGGCGAAAGGGGCGAACCCCAATCTGCAGGACAATCGCGGCAACACGGCGGCGATCTATGCGGTCGAATCAGGCTCGGTCGAGGCGGTCGACGCGCTGGCGGCGCGCAAGGCGAACCTCAATCTGGGCAATTCGAGCGGCGAGACGCCGCTCATCCGCGCGGTGCAGTTGCGTAATCCCGACATGGTCCGCACGCTGGTGGCGGCGGGCGCCAACCCCGATCAAGCCGATGTGATCGCCGGCCTGTCGGCGCGCGACTATGCCCGGCGCGACACCCGCACCCCGGCGCTCCTCCGGCTGCTGGAGGCCGCGCCGGCCAAGCCCAAGGCGGCGGTCGCCGGCCCGCGCCTGTAACGCGGACCGGCGCTCAGCGGATCGTCCACTCCAGCAGCGTCGCATCCTGCGGAACGGTAAGCCGCAGGTAGCGCGTCCGTGCCGCATGGCGCAGGACGATCGGCGATCCGCTCGCCGCACTCTCGCCGGCCAGCCGTGTCCAGCGCTTGCCGTCCGCCGATCCCTCGATCGTCAGCGCATGGGACTGGACCGGGAAGCCCATCCGCAGGCTGCTCTCGCCCACCGGCTTCGCCGTGCCCAGATCGGCGACGATCCGCGGCGGCATGGCGGTGGCCGGTATCCAGCCGGTCGCATAGTTATCGTCGCCGGCACGTTCGGGACCGTGCAGCGTATCGCGGCCCTGCCCGCTGGCGCGCCATGGCAGGCCCTGAGCGCGCCGCGCGGCGAACCCCCGCACCGGTCCGCCATGCCCCGGCACCACCCGCGCGATCGTGCCGTCGTCGTTCAGCCGGATCGGGTCGATCGCCACCTGCCGCAGCACCGCATCGCCCGAGGGCAGGAACGGCAGGCCGTGACGATGATACAGAATATACGCCTGTCGTCCCGAGCGGAAGATCGCGTGGTGGCCGGGGCTGATGACGTTGCGTGCGGCGTCGGTCGACAGGATCGGGCTGCCCGGCCCTTCGCGGAACGGGCCGAACGGGGTATCGCCGATCGCATAGCGGACCTTGTAGGTGTCTTCGGTCGTCTTGCCGTCGCTATAGCTCAGCACATAATGCTTCCCCTGCCGCATCATGAACGGCCCTTCGAAATAATTCGGCGGGGTGACGTCGCGCACCGGCCCGTCGAAGCGGACCATGTCGGGCTTCAGCTTCACCACGAAACAGTGCCCGTTGACCCAGTTCAGCCCCGATCCCCAATAGAGATACGCCTGCCCGTCGGTATCGATGAACGCCTCGGCATCGATCATGTGATAGCGCCGGTCGAAATCGCGGCCGATCAGCGGCTTGCCGCCATTGGCATCGGCCCATGGCCCGGCGGGCGACGCCGCGCTGCCCACCCACACCTCGCTCCCGACCGAGACGTACATGTACCAGCGCCCGTTCGCCGCCTTGACCACCGACGGTGCCCAGACCTTGGCATCGCTCGACGTCGGGCTCGTCGCGGCGGCCCTCGTCGGCCAGTTCGGCGTGGAGAAGCGCCAGTCGCGACCGTTGTCGGATGTCCACAGTCCCAGCGCATCGCCGCCCCATGGATCGATCGTGGCGAAGATATACCAGCGGTTGCCGTCGCGCACGATCGAGGGATCGGCGAAATAGCCCGGCAGCAGCGGATTGCCCGCGTGCGCCGCATCGAAACGGGGTTCGGGCGCGGCGGCGGCGAGCGACAGGCCCCCCGCCACCACCGCCGCCAGCGCCGCCAGCGCGCGCATCACTGCACCTCGGTCGCGCGCGCCGGCCGCGCCTTGTCGGGCGTCGTCCCCTCGCCCGCGAACGGCTTGAAGCGGAAGGCGACGCGGATCGGCTCCAGCTTCGTGCGATACTGCATGTGCGGCTGGCCGACCCAGTTCCACGCGGTATCGCCGCCGACGCCCCATTGCCCGGCATCGACGATCAGCGATACCTGGTCATGCGGCACGATGTCGCTCGACTTCCACGTGCCCTCCGGCCGGCGATAGAGATCGCTGTAGGGAAACGCCAATGCCTGCATCATCAGCGGGCCGTCGCCCTCGATCCGCAGCCCCTGTCCGCCGCCCGACAATTCCATCCAGCGCACGTCGGTCTTGTTGCCGGTATCCTGTGGCCGCATGTAATCATGGTTCTGTTCGGCGATTTGCCCGCGCCACAGGCCGATCGGTGCGCTGGTCCTGCGATCGACATAGCTTTCATGCGGTCCGCGACCATACCATTCGACCGTGGTCATCGTCGTCGGCAACGACCACATCAGCCCGACGCGGACCGGCGGCGGCAGGTCGCTTTTCAGCGGGGTGAGTTCGCCCGACACCGCGACTTCGCCCATCGCCTCCATCGCATAGGTGGTGACGAACCGCGCCGCGCCCGCGCCCAGTGCATGGTCGACCGTCACCGTCGCGCCGCCGTTCGGGCGCCGGACGACGGTGATCGCGCGCACCTGCCGCTCGGCGCTCATCGCCCGCCACGGCTCCTGCTGGCGCGCGGTGCCGGTCAGCGTGTCGTTATCGGTTTCCGCCCGCCAGAAATTCGGCGCCCCCCCGCTGGCCAGCAACGTGCCGCCGCGCGTCAGCCGCGCCAGCCCGGTCGCCCGGTCGATCGTCAGCGTATCGCCGCCCGCGCTCAGGCTGACCGCCTGCACGCTGTCCTGCACGGTCGCGCTCGTGGCGACGTGCGCGCGTTCGCCCGACCGGGCGACGGCGAACTGTTCCCAGCCGACGACATGGTCGGCCGGCACCAGCGGGATCGCGTTGGCCCTTGCCCTGGCGCGCACCGTCACGAAAACTTCCGCGCCGGGTTTGCGTGCGACCTTGGGTAGCGGCAGCGTGATCGTCTGCGTCGCGCCCGCCGCCGTGGTCATCGGCGGCAACGCACCGGTCGCCACGGCCACGCCGTCGGCTTCGAGTACCCAGTCGAACGCGAAGCCCGACAGGTCGCGGAAATCATGCCGGTTGCGCACCGTGACCTGCCCGGTCGCGGGATCGAACCGCTCGAACTGGATCGGCGAGAGCACCTTCTGCACTTCGTAGAGATGCGGGTTGGGGGTGCGGTCGGGCTGGTTCAGCCCGTCGCCGAATTCGATGTCACCGCCCGGATTGGGACCATATTCGCCGCCATCGCCCCAGTAACGCTTGCCGTCGCGGGTCGTGCGGAACATCGACTGGTCGACCCAGTCCCAGATGAAGCCACCCTGCAACTTGTTCGGGTGCGCGTAGATCGTGTCCCAATATTCCTTGAAATTGCCACCCGAATTGCCCTGCATATGGGCATATTCGCACTGGATCATCGGTTGCGTGCGGGTCGGGTCCTTGGCCCAGTCGACCATCTTCTCGACGTCGTCGTACATCGGCGCATAGATGTCGACATAGGGATTGGGCTGATGGTCCCAGTCGAGCGTGCCCCAGCCGAGATAGGAGATCAGCCGCCCGGGATCGCGCGCGCGGATCGAGGCGGCTGCCTTTTCGAAATTGGGGCCGATGCCCGCTTCGTTGCCGAGCGACCAGAAGATCACCGACGGGTGATTCTTGTCGCGCTCGACCATGTTCATCACGCGGCTGACATGCGCGCCTTCCCACGCCGGATCGAAGCCGATCTGCAATTTCGACCGCAGTTCGGGATGCTTGTTGGCATAGTCCATATAGGCATGGCTCTCGATATTGGCCTCGTCCATGACATAGAGGCCCATTTCGTCGGCCAGCGCATAGAAGCGCGGATCGTTGGGATAGTGCGAGGTGCGCACCGCGTTGATATTGTTGCGCTTCATCAGTTCGATGTCGCGCCGCATCGATTCGAGCGAGATGACGTGGAAGGTGACGGGGTCATGCTCGTGGCGGTTGACGCCGCGCAGGACGATCGGCCGGCCGTTGACGCTCACCCGCCCGCCGATCATCGCCACGTCGCGGAAACCGATCTTCTGCGGGGTCGACTGGATCACCCGCCCCGACCCGTCGAGCAGTTCGACCAGCAGCGTGTAGAGGTCGGGCGTCTCCGCGCTCCACGGGCGCACGCCCGGCACGTCGGCGGCGATCGTCAGCTTGCGCGCGGCCCCGGCCGGCACCGCCGCCTCGCGCGACAGGAGTTCGCGGGTCCCGTCGAGCAGCACGACACGCGCCCGCGCCGCCGCCGCACCGGTCACGGCCAGATCGACCGCCAGTCGCCCGTCGCGGAAGCTGCGGTCGAGCCCGGCATGGACGAACACGTCGTCGATCCGCGTTTTGGGGACCGCCGCCAGAACGACCTCGCGCTCGATCCCCGACACGCGCCAGAAATCCTGATCCTCCAGATACGATCCGTCGGACCAGCGGATCACCTGCACCGCCACCATGTTGCGCCCCGGTTTGACGAAGCGGGTCACGTCGAATTCGGACGGCAGCTTGCTGTCCTCCGAATAGCCGACCTCGCGCCCGTTGACCCACACGCGATACGCCGATCCCGCCGCGCCGATGTGCAGGATCACGTCGTCCCCGCGCCACCCGTCGGGCAGGGTGAAGTCGCGGCGGTACGATCCCGTCTCGTTCGTATCGTGCGGCACCAGCGGCCGGTTGGCGGGAAAGGGATAGGTGATATTGTTGTACTTGGGCTGGCCATGGCCCTGCGCCTGCCACATCGCCGGCACCGGAATCGTCTTCCACCGCGACACGTCATAGCTGGGCGACTCGAACCCCTTGGGCGCGCCGTCGACCGATGGGCTGAACGCGAACGCCCAGTCGCCGTCCAGCGACAGGAAGCGCGCCGATTGGGTACGATGCCCGGCAAGCGCGCGCTCGCGGCTCTCATAGGCGAAGCCGGTCGCGCGGGCGGGCAGCTTGCCGCGCGCGTAGACCGCCGGATTTTCCCAGTCGGGACGGCCGGGATCGACCTGGACCGGTTCGACCCGCGGTGCCTGTCCCCACGCCGGCATCGCCAGCGCCATCATGCCCACGCCCAACAACAGCTTGCCCATCATGTCTTGCATCTCCCCGGAAACGATGTTTTGTATGACAATATACGGTTGAACCGGCGATGCAACGCCGAAGCCGCAAAAGGGGAGGAACCGAATGACTGGCCTAAAGGCACGGCTGCGCTGGCTTCTCCCGCTCGCGTTGATCCTGCCCGGCGGTGTCGCCGCGCAAGACGCTTACGTGGCTGCCGGCCATGGCGAATCGGTTCCGGTGATGCTGCGCATCGCGACCGACCGGCCCGGCACGACCTTCGAGGGCTGGGGCACCGCGCTCGCGTGGTTCGCCAATGTGACCGGGGCCTATCCCGATGCGACGCGCGAGCGGCTGGCCGATCTGTTCTACGGTGCAGATGGACTCGGCTGGACGATCGCACGCTATAATATCGGCGGCGGCAACGCGCCCGATACGCCGCCCTATCTGCGGACCGGTGGAGCGGTGCCCGGTTTCTGGCGCGTGCCGGCCGGGGTCGACGCCCGCAGCGCATGGCGCGCCGACGATCCGGCGATGTGGGACTGGAGCGCCGATGCCGCGCAACGCTGGTGGCTCGATGCGATTCGCCGCCGGGTCGACGCCCCGCTGTTCGAGGCGTTCTCGAACTCGCCGCCATGGTTCATGACGGTCAGCGGCCGGGTATCGGGTGCGACGAGCGGCACCGACGACAATCTGCGCGCGGGACAGGAAGGCGCGTTCGCCGCCTATCTGGCGCGCGTCGTCGACGAACTGCAACGCCGCCACCGCATCGCCTTCCGCACGCTTTCACCGGTCAACGAGCCGAATACCGATTACTGGTTCGCCGCCAACACGCAGGAAGGCGCGCACTGGTCGCCCGCGCGGCAGGCGGCAATGATCGACGCGAGCGATGCGGCGCTGAAGGCACGCGGCCTGACCACCGTCGTCGCCGCGCCCGACGAGACGAACTCGCACCTCTTCCTCGCCGACTGGGCCGCCTATCCCGCCGCCACCCGGGCACGGATCGGCCAGCTCAACGTCCACAGCTATGGCACCGTCCATCAGACCGGGGTGCGCGACATCGCGCGTGCTTCGGGCATTCGCCTGTGGATGAGCGAACACGACATGGCGCTGGAAAAGACGCCGGAGCAGGTCGACGACGTCGCGACCGCGCTGGCCTTTGCCGAGCATGTCGTGGGCGATCTGCGCCGGCTGGAACCCGCCGCATGGGTATTCTGGCAGGCGGTGGAAAACCGGAGTGCGCGGGACGGCCAGCCCGGATCGAACTGGGGCATCGTCAAGATGGACCTGACCGCCGCCGCACCGGGGCCAGACGCGATCCGCATCACCCGCAAATATTGGGCGATGGCCAATTTCAGCCGCCATATCCGCCCCGGCTATCGCCTGGTGCCGGTCGACGATCCCGACAGTGTCGCCGCCCTTTCGGGCGATGGCGCCACGCTGGTGATCGTCCACGTCAACGGCGGGGTGCTGTCACGCCGCCTCACGCTTGCGCCCGCCGCCGGCGGCTATCGCCTGACGCGGCGGATCGTGACCGATGCCCGGCGCAATGCGGCCGCCGACCGGATCACGCCGGTCGCCGACCCCCGCTCGGTGACGACGTTCGTCCTCAAGCGGGGGTAGGAGCGGGTGCGCTCAGAACGGCACGTCGTCGTCGAGATCATCGCCGAACCCGCCCGAAAAACCACCGCCCTTGTTGCCGCCCGAATTGAAGCCGCCGCCGCGCGATGCGCCGCCCTGACCACCGCCCGACGATCCGCCACCGAAATCATCACCGCCGCCAAAGTCGCCGCCGCCGCTGCGGCCACCACCGCCGCCACCCTGACCGCCGCCGGGGCCGTCGAGCATCGTCAGCACCGAGTTGAACCCCTGCAGCACGATCTCGGTCGAATATTTGTCCTGACCCTGCTGGTCCTGCCATTTCCGCGTCTGGAGCTGGCCTTCGATATAGACCTTGCTGCCCTTGCGCAGAAAGCGTTCGGCGACGTTGGCGAGGCCTTCGTTGAAGATCGCGACCGAATGCCATTCGGTCTTTTCCTTCTTCTCGCCGCTGTTGCGATCCTTCCACGATTCCGACGTGGCGATGCGCAGGTTCACCACCTTGCCGCCGTTCTGGAACGACCGCGATTCGGGGTCGCGGCCCAGATTGCCTACGAGGATCACTTTGTTGACGCTGCCAGCCATGGCGCTTGCCTTCTTCACGAATGGGATATGGCCGAGCTTCCTAAGCCAGCGCCGCAGGGGACGCTAGGGGTTAGAGGCTGGTTCAAGGCGG
>NZ_LMKU01000033.1:32341-40555 GCF_001421635.1 Sphingomonas sp. Leaf25 | reverse complement strand
TCCCCCACCCGGCCACCCATCGAGGGTACGCTGTGGGTGGCCGGGTGGGGGAGCGGGCCGGCACCGCAGAACGCGCATCGGCGCGTTTTCAAACCAACCCTTAGCCGTCGCAGCTATAGCGGAAGCTGTTGTCGAGCGCCTCGGCCAGCACCAGCGTATGCACCCCTTCGGCGCGCGACGTCGCGCACAGCTTGTCGCGCGCGCCGCCGCTGTTGCTGCGATAGGTCGCCTTGTATTCCGCCACGAACACCGGCTTGTTCGCGGTGACGAACGGTTTGAGCATCGCGCATTCGTCGAACTCGTGACATTGTTCGTTGACCGCGAAGTCGAACGCCCCCTCCAGCGCCGCCACCTGATCGAGATCGTTCTTCAACCCCACCGCCAGCCCGCGCGCATGTGCCTCGCCGGCGAGGAACCGGTTATAGTCGAGCTGCTGCGCGGCGGTAATGCCGAGGCCGTTCTTGTTCGCATAGCCATCGACATTGTCGGGCTCGACCGCGTCGCAGCCCTTGGTCCGCGCCAGATCGAGCCGGGTCTGCATCACCCGGCGGACGTTGGCGGACGTGACCGAAAGCCAGCGTTCGCCGACCCAGCCATCGAGCGCCGATCCGCGATCGGCGGCGGCGAACTGCGCATCGTCGCTGCGCCAGTTTTCCGACGATCCGGCGGAGAAATAGCAGATCACCCGCCGCCCGCCATCGTGCAGCTTCTGGATCGTCGCGACCGGCGTGTCGAACAGGTCGACGTCATAGGCGGTAACGGCATAGCTGGTGTCGAGCGTCCCCGTGAGCTGCCATTGCCACGTCGTCGCGGTGGCGGTCGGCCGCCACCATCCGGTCACAGGCGGCGTCGTCGAGCTACTGGCGCTGGGCGTCGGGGTGGGCGTGACGGTCGCGACCGGCGGCGGTGCGCTGACCGTGCCGTCCCCATCGTCACCGCCACCGCCGCCGCATGCCGCCATCAGCGCGATCAGGCTCACCCCGATTCCCTGCCGCACCCCGTCCGTGATCCGCATCGTTCCACCTTATCGCTCGGGGCTGCGGCTACTGCGTCGACCGGTCTCCCGCAATCGATCCCATGGGATGATCCGCCTTCCCTTTCGCCCCGTTTCGGCGCAGTTTGTGCGCGAAGGAGCCGGCGATGGGTGACGTCATCAACCTCAACCACGTCCGCAAGGCGCGCGCCGCCGCGACCAAGGCGGCCACCGCCGACGCCAACCGCGCAAAATTCGGCCGGACCAAGGCGGAAAAACAGGCCGAGGCACAGGAACGCGAACGGGCGAAGGAGCTGCTCGACGGGGCGAAGCGCGAGGAATAGCGGCCTATCCCAGCCCGAAGGCGACCGCCGTCCAATAGGTGGCACCCGCCGCGATATAGGCGAGCGCGAAGAGATACACGATCATCACCACCGGCCATTTCCAGCCGTTGGTTTCGCGCCGGGCGACCGCGATCGTCGAGAGACACTGCGGCGCGAACACGAACCACGCGAGGAAGGCGAGCGCGGTGGCGAGGCTCCAGCGGCCGGCCAGCCGCCCGCCCAGTTCCTGCGCGCCCTGTTCCTCGTCCGTCGCGTCGATCGCATAGACCGTCTGGAGCGCCGACACCGCGACCTCACGCGCCGCCATCGCCGGGATCACCGCCAGCGCCATCTCATGATTGAAGCCGATCGGCCGCAGCACGACTTCGAGGCCGGAGGCAATGCGCCCGGCGATCGAATATTCCGACTGCTTCACCCCCGCCGGCGCGACCGGATAGGAGGTGAGGATCCACAGCGCGACCGTGACCTGCAGGATGATCGTCCCCGCCCGGCGCAGGAACACATAGGCGCGCTGCCACAGCCCGATCGCGACATCGCGGATCGACGGAAGCTGATAGCGCGGCATCTCCATCAGGAAACCGCCGCCTGCCCCCTTGGTCGCGGTGCGCCGCAGGACGAAGGCGGCGAGGACCGCGCCGACGATACCGGTCAGGTACAGCACCAGCAGCACCAGCCCCTGCAACCCGACACCGGGCAGCACCGAGCGCGCCGGAATGAACGCGCCGATGATAACCGCATACACCGGCAGCCGCGCCGAACAGGTCATCAGCGGCGCGATCAGGATCGTGGTCAGCCGTTCCTTGGGATCATCGATCGACCGGGTCGCCATGATGCCGGGAATCGCGCAGGCGAACGACGACAGCAGCGGAATGAACGCGCGGCCCGACAGGCCAACCCCGCTCATCAACCGGTCCATCAGCAACGCCGCGCGCACCATATAGCCCGATGCCTCGAGCAGCAGGATGAACAGGAACAGGATCAGGATTTGCGGCAGGAACACCACGACCGATCCGACACCGTTGATGACCCCCTGCACCAGCAGGTCGCGCAGGAACCCGGCGGGCAGCGCGGCGGTGGCGCTGTCGGCCAGCCAGCCCTGCGCGCCCTCGATCCAGCCGATCGGCGCTTCGGACCAGGTGAACACCGCCTGGAACATCACGAACAGGATGGCGAGCAACAGGATGGGGCCGACCACCGGATGCAGCGCCACCCGGTCGAGCCCGAGGGTGACGGCGCGCATCCGTGGCTGTTCGACCACCGCCAGCCGGGCGATGCGCCGCGCCTCGCGCTGGAAATGGCGGATGTCGGTTTCGATCGTGTCGGTCGCCGCCTTGCGCGGCGGGCCGGCCAGGATGTCGCCCAGCGCCAAGCGCAGTTCGTCCAGCCCGCGCTTGCGCACCGCGACGGTCGCGACGACGGGCACGCCCAGTTCGGCGGACAGCGCGGCCAGATCGATCGTCAGCCCGTCGCGCGTCGCCATGTCGATCATGTTGAGCGCCAGCACCATCGGCCGGCCGAGCGACCGAAGCTGGAGGACGAAGCGCAGATGATTGTCGAGGTTGGTGGCATCCGCGACGACGATCATCGCATCGGGCACGCGCTCGCCGCTCTGGCGACCCAGTACCACGTCGCGCGTCACCGCCTCGTCGGGACTGCTGGGGTCGAGGCTGTAGGTGCCGGGCAGGTCGACCAGCTCGATCGGCCGCCCGTCGTTCAGCGCCAGCCGGCCCGAATGACGCTCGACGGTGACGCCGGGATAATTGCCCACCTTCTGCCGCGCGCCGGTCAGCGCGTTGAACAGGGCGGTCTTGCCGGCATTGGGATTGCCGACCAGTGCAACCAGGGGAGCGGGGTTCACGTAAAGGGTGCCGTCAGCCGCCCAGTGGTGCCACGCGGATCGCGCCGGCGACATGCGAGCGCAGCGCCACGGTCATCCGCCCGATCCGGCACGCCATCGGCCCGCCGCGCAGCATCGCGCGGTGCAACAGTTCGACGTCGACACCCTCGTCCAGTCCGAATTCGCGCAGGCGCCGCGCCTCGCTGGGCGACAGTCGCTCCCAATCGACCGATGCGACTGTCGCTCGGGCGGCACGCGGCAGTTGGGCGAGATACAGACCGGGGGATAACATTGCGACTGATTATCAATAAGCACCGCCCAAGGAAAGGCTTATTTCGTCAGCAGGTCCTTCAACCCGCCGAGCGCGGTGATCGGCGCGACATCTTCCTCGCGGACCACGCCGGCGGTGCGCAGCACCTCCTCGGCATCGGGGCTGCGCGGATAGGGGTCGAGCGCCAGCGCCAGCGTTTCCGCCGCCGCTTCGCCCAGATCGATCGACGCGCCGGTATAGAACATCGTGTCCATCGCCGAATCGTCGAGTTCGGCGGCGTCGCCCTCGATGCTGCCTTCGGGCAGGAAGCGCAGGACGAAGGGTTCGTCGACCGATTCGGGCACTGGCTCACCGCTGGCGACACAGGCTTGGGCGACCTCAGCGGTCAACCGGCCGGTCGCGACGATGCCGGCGACATCGCGGCGCAGCGCATAGTCGGCGACGAGCGAATCGATCGCCAGCAGCCGGAACCGGCCCATCAGCCGCCGGCGTTCGTCGCCGTCGGCCTCGATCCGCTGGCGCAATTCGCCTTCGCCGATCTGGTCGATGCGGATCGGGCGGTGGAATTCGGAAGTCATTGCGGCACGTCTCCGGCAAGCAGATGGTCGAGAGTCACGGGATCGAGCGCGGTGCGCAGCGCGCGCAGTTCGCGTTCGACATGGGCCAGCGCCTCCGGCCCCGGATCGTCGCCGCGATACAGGTTGCGGACCAGCGCGGCACCCAGCGTATCGTCGGCCAGCCCGTCGCGATACGCGCCGATCCGCCCGCCGAGCATCGCCATCATCCGCCCGATATGCTTGCCGACCACCATGTCGCCGAAACCGATCTGGCGCAGTTGCCCGTCCATGTCGTCGACGAAACATTCGGCCAGACTGGCGGAGGCGGCGGCAGCGGCGCCTTCGCGCTCCAGCCGCAGCATCACCATCGTCAATATCGCGGCGATCATGTCGAACCGGCCGTCGATCGTGTCGGGCACCCGCCCCGCCAGATACCAGTGCGGCAGGCGACCGCGCGCGACGACGGCCTGATAGAGCGTCGCGGCCTGACGCGGGGGCGGTTCGCGGCGGAACAGGCGGCTGAGGACCATGACACTCCGGATGGAACAGGAAGGGCGCGCTTGTGGATGGCGCGGGTCCGTCATATTGAACGCATGGCCGCGCGATGCAACACGCGCGCCGGCCCGGTCGCGCGTTCGCAGGACGGAGAAGTTATGGTTCGGTTTCCCACCCGTGGCGCAGCGGCGCTGATGATCGCCTGTGCCGCGGTCGCGTTGCCCGGCTGCACGAAGCTGCGCAGCCACCAAGGCTATGTGATCGATCCCGATCTGGTCAACGCGGTGCAGCCCGGCATCGACACGCGCCAGTCGGTGCTCCAGACGCTCGGCACGCCGACCTTCACCGGGCAATTCTCCGACCGCGAATGGTTCTATCTGTCGCGCGACAGCCGCAATTTCGCGTTCAACCGACCGCGCGCGGCGGACCAGACGACGCTGAAGATCACGTTCGACCAGCGCGGCAACGTGACCGCGATCGACCGTACCGGCGTCGATCAGGTCGTCGGCATCAGCCCGTCGGACAAGAAGACCCCGACGCTGGGCCGCGAATCGAACTTCTTCAGCGATCTGTTCGGCAACATCGGCACGGTCGGCGCGCCGGGCACGGCGGGACCGTCGCAGCGGCCGAACTGACGGTTCGGGCTGGGCGGGGGAGCGGACCCAACGATCCGCCCGCCTTGCTGTAGCATTACAATCATATTCGCGTAGCGTTCAGGGCGACTCGGGCATTCCTCCTGCCATCACGGAAGGAAGGAGCTTTCCCATGCGCAAACTGATCCTCGCGGCACTGGCTGCCGCCGTATCGATCCCGACGCTCGCCGCCCCCGCCATGGCGCAGTCGCGTCACGAGCTGCGCCGCGACCGGCAGGATATTCGCGAAGAGCGGCGCGAATATCGCCAGGCGCTGCGCTATGGCGATCGCCGCGACATTCGCGACGAACGCCGCGACCTGAACCGCGCCCGCCGCGAATTTCGCGAGGACCGGCGCGACCGCACATGGGGTCGCGGCGACTGGCGTCCCTATCGCAACAGCCACCGCAGCCTCTATGCGCGCGGCAACTGGAACGCGCCGTTCCGCTACCAGAGCTTCCGTCCGGGCGTCGCGATCGGCCGGCCCTATTACGCGCAGCGCTACTGGATCGCCGATCCGGGCCGCTATCGCCTGCCCCCGGTCCGGGGTGGCCAGCGCTGGGTCCGGCATTACAACGACGTGGTGCTCGTCGATCATCGCCGGGGCCGGGTGGTCGATGTGATTCGCGGATTCTACTGGTAACGGCGGCGTTCGGCCGCGCCGCTGCGGAGCGGCGCGGCCGGTGCGCAAAGGCACCAGTCCCGAAAGGGGATTGAGGACCGTTTTCGCCAACGTCCGCTTGCGCGAACGGTTCACGGCCGGCGGCAAAATATTCCGTTTCGGTCCGAACGGTGCGCTGCCCCGCTTGTGACGCCGGATCGTATTCGATTACATCCGCCATGGAGCATCCGGGGGGATGGACGATGGCGACGGCGATCCCGTGGATCGATGCGATTGTGCGTGAGACGATGCTGGCCGCCGCGATCGGGCTGCTGATCGGCGGCATCGACGATCTGGCGGTCGATCTCGCCTATCTGGTCCGCGCGCTGCGCCGTCGCTGGCGACGGTCGCGCGCGCTGACGCTTGCCGATTTTCCGGTCGAAAGCTGCTCGGCGCGCATCGCGGTGCTGGTGCCGGCATGGGACGAATCGGCGGTGATCGGCGCGATGCTGCGCGCCACGATCGCGCGGATCGACCACCCCGACTGGCGGCTCTATGTCGGGGCCTATCCCAACGACCGCGCGACGATCGATGCCATCGCGGCGGTCGCTAATGGCGACGGACGCATCCGGCTGGTGCTGACCGAACGGCCCGGTCCGACGACCAAGGCCGATTGTCTGAACGCGCTGTGGCGGGCAGCCACCGCCGATGGCGTGGGCGAACGGCACCCGTTCACCGCGATGGTGCTGCACGACGCCGAGGATGTGGTGCATCCCGGCGAATTGCGCGTGTACGACCGGATGCTGCGGTTCGCCGACACGGTGCAGTTGCCGGTCCTGCCGCTGCCCGATCCCGCCTCCCGCTGGGTATCGGGTCATTATATCGACGAATTTTCCGAGGCGCATGGCCGGCAGATGCCGGTGCGCGCCGCGCTGCGTGCCGGATTGCCGCTGGCCGGGGTGGGATGCGCGATCTCGGCGGCGATGCTGGAGCGGATCGCCGGGGTGCGCGGCGGCCTGCCGTTCGACGAAACCAGTCTGACCGAGGATTACGAGCTGGGGCTGACGGTGCGGGCGCTTGGCGGACGCGGGTTGTTCGTGCGCGTCCTCGAGACACCGGGCGGACCGCCGGTCGCGGTTCGCGCCTTTTTCCCGGCAACGCTCGACGCCGCCGTCCGGCAGAAGGCGCGCTGGATGACCGGCATCACCTTGGCGGGGTGGGACCGGACCGGCTGGCAACGCGGTGCGGGCGTGCAGGAACACTGGATGCGGATGCGCGACCGACGCACGATCCTTGCCATTCCGGTGCTGGCGCTCGCCTATCTCGCGCTGCTGGTCTGGGGGCTGGCGGGCACGGCGCATGCGATCGCCGGAACGACATTGCCCGTCCCCGACAGCGCGATGCGCTGGCTGCTGGCCGTCAATTTCGCGCTGCTGGCGTGGCGCGTGCTGATTCGCGCGATACTGGTCGCGCGCAATTACGGCCGTGGGCAAGCGCTGCGGTCGGTCCCGCGCCTGCTGGTCGGAAATGGCATTGCGCTGCTCGCCGCGCGCCGCGCCATCATGCGCTATCTGAGGTCGCTTCGCGGCGGCACGTTGGTGTGGGACAAGACCGCGCATCATTTCCCGACCGCCGCCGAATTGAACCTGCCTTGAGTGCGCATGGTCCCGCCGGACGCGGGCGGCCGCTGCGTTTCCTGATGCTGGTCAGCGGCGGATGGGTCGCGTTGCGGGTCACGCTGTTGTGGCCCGAAACGGCGATCGTGCCGGACGTGCTCGGGGTGGTGCGCCCGGTGGCGGCAGCGCTGCCGCGCCGGCCGGCAGTCGGGACGTCGCGACAGGTCGCGCGGTGGGTCGCATCGCCGGTCGTCCCGCTGCGGTCGCGACCGGCCGCAAAGCCTCCTGCAGCGATCCTGCCTGACGCCCGACCCGCCGAGACGATCGAACTCGCACTGGTCGCCCCCGTCGAACCCGGCCCCGCGCCGCTGGTCGCCCCCGGGCCGGTCGGCGTCGGACTGCCGATACCACCCGCGCGCCAGGGCACGTCGTTCAGCCTGTGGGCGATGGCGCGCCCCGGTGTCGCGACCGGCGGACCGGTGCAACTGGGCGGCGGGCAGGCCGGGATACGGATGCGCGTTCCGGTAGCGGCGGACGGGCGGGTCGCGCTGGTCGGCCGGCTGGCGACGCCGCTGGCCGGGCCGGGGCGCGAGGCGGCGCTCGGCGTCGAATGGCGACCGCGCGGGCTGCCGGTGGCAGTGGTCGCCGAACGGCGCATCGCGCTCGACTCGAGCGGCAGCGGCACCGGAATCGGGCTGGTCGCCGGGGTCGATCGGCCCGCACTCCTCGCCGGATTCGCGCTCGAAACCTATGGGCAGGCGGGGGCGGTGGTTCGACGCGGCGTCGAACCCTATGCCGACGGCGCGGTGCGGCTGCTGCGCCCGGTCGCCGATGCCGGTCGCGTGACGCTCAGCGTCGGCATCGGAAGCTGGGGTGGGGCGCAGCGCG
>NZ_LMKU01000033.1:32133-32335 GCF_001421635.1 Sphingomonas sp. Leaf25 | reverse complement strand
GTGCCCGGCGGCTCGATGTCGGTCCGTCCGCCGTACTGCGCCTGCCGGTCGGCCCGGCACCGCTGCGGCTGTCGATCGACTGGCGGCAGCGGATCGGCGGCAATGCCGCGCCCGGATCGGGACCGGCGGTCACGCTCGGCAGCGACTTTTAATCGGCTGTTTGAAAACTCGCGGAAGGGCGAGTTTCGAGGCGGTGCCGGCC
>NZ_LMKU01000033.1:0-32112 GCF_001421635.1 Sphingomonas sp. Leaf25 | reverse complement strand
GTGCCCGGCGGCTCGATGTCGGTCCGTCCGCCGTACTGCGCCTGCCGGTCGGCCCGGCACCGCCAAACACGCATGGGCGCGTTTCCAAACGGACTCCAAGCGGCTACCCCATGAATCGTCATGGATCTCTACCTCCCCATCGCCAACCTGTCGGTCAACGCGCTGGTCATCGTGCTGCTGGGCGGTGGAGTCGGGTTCCTCTCGGGCATGTTCGGCGTCGGCGGCGGGTTCCTCACCACGCCGCTGCTGATCTTCTACGGCATTCCGCCGACCGTCGCCGCCGCCTCGGCCGCCAGCCAGGTGACGGGCGCCAGCGTGTCGGGCGTGTTCGCGCATCTGCGCCGCGGCGGGGTCGATTTCCGCATGGGCGGGGTGCTAGTGGCGGGCGGGGTGTTCGGATCGATCGCCGGGGCGTTCGTGTTCCGCCTGCTCCAGTCGAGCGGGCAGATCGATACCGTCATCGCCATCCTGTACGTCGTGATGCTCGGATCGATCGGCGGGCTGATGCTCAAGGAAGCGATCGGCGCGGTGCGGGTGTTGCGCGGCGCGATCCCGCCGCGTCCTGCGCGGCGGCGGCACCATCCGCTGGTCGCTTCGCTGCCGCTTCGCTGGCGCTTCTATGCGTCGGGGCTGTATATCTCGCCGCTTGCGCCGTTGCTGCTCGGTTTCGCCACCGGAATCCTTACCGTGTTGCTCGGGGTCGGCGGCGGCTTCATCCTCGTGCCCGCGATGCTCTATCTGCTCGGCATGGGGACGCGGGTGGTGGTCGGCACGTCGTTGTTCCAGATCCTGTTCGTGACGGCGGCGGCAACGATGGTCCATGCGCTGACCACCAAGGCGGTCGACATCGTGCTGGCGGTGCTGTTGCTGATCGGATCGGTGACGGGTGCGCAGATCGGCGCGCGGTTCGCGCAACGGGCCAAGCCCGAATATCTCCGCCTCGCGCTGGCCATCATCGTGCTCGCGGTGGCGTTCCGCATGGCGCTGGGCCTCGGCTGGCAGCCCGACGAACTCTATACGGTGCAGCCGGCGTGAGGCGCGCGATCGCTGCCGCGCTGCTCGCCCCGCTGCTGATGGGGGCGGCCGCCCCGGTGCTGGTGCCCGACGTGTCGAGCCGCGACGTGCGCATCGCCTACAGCTTCACCGGGGCCGACCTGCTGCTGTTCGGCGCGATCCTCTATCCCGGCGGGCGCGTGCCGCAGGGCGACCGGCCGGCCGAGATCGTCGTGGTGGTGAAGGGGCCGCCCGAATCGATCGTCGTGCGCGAAAAGGAGAAGGTGGCGGGCATCTGGGTCAATGCCGACCGGATGCGCTACCGATCGGCGCCGTCCTTCTATGCCATCGCCTCGTCGCGGCCGCTCGCCGCCATCGTCGACGACCGGACCCGCGCGATCTACGAACTGGGGCTGGGCAGCCTGCAACTCTCGCCCGCTGCCGGCACGTCGGCGAAGGATCAGGCGCGGTTCGCCGCCGGCTTCGTCGATCTGCGCCGCCGCGCCGGGCTGTACCGCGAGGAACCGGACGCGGTCGAGATCACCGACGACGTCCTGTACCGCGCGACAATCACCATACCGGCGCGGGTGCCGGTGGGGCGATTCACCGCCGAAACCTTTCTGATCCGCGACGGGCGGGTGCTGGCCGCGGCGGTGCGCGAGATCGACATCCGCAAATCGGGGTTCGAACGCTTTGTCGCGACCGCCGCCGATCAGGCGTCGGTGCTTTACGGGCTGGTCGCCGTCCTCCTGTCGGTCGGCTTCGGCTGGGCGGCGGGCACGCTCTGGCGGCGGTTCTAGACGCGCCTACCAGCCCCGGACCGCATCCGGGTCGATCGCGCCGATCAGCCGCCGTGCCGCCCGTCTGGCGAATGCCAGCGTACAGCGTTTGCGGACATGCGCGGGCAGCGGAGTCGTCGCTGCTTCGCGCAGGATCGTCGCTTCGTAACGATCGGCGATGATGATTCCGGTCCGTTCGGGCAGGAACGCTTCCTGTCCCAGTGGCGTCGTGTCGAACCCGGCCGGCACTGCCCAGAAATAGCGGTCGCAATGGCCCAGATAGTCGGTCCATTTGCCGTCACCGAGCAGGTCGGCGCGCGATACCTTGATCTCGACGATCACAATTCCGCCGCGCGCGTCGATCGCCATCAGGTCGGCGCGCCGTCCGCCGTCGAGCGGCACTTCGGCCATTGCGGTCAGGTCATGCGCGAGCAGCATCCGGGTGACGCCGCGCGCGACTTCGGCAGCGATCAGCGGATGGGGGTCGAGCGCGGGTTCGGGATGCGACGGGGCGAGGCTCACCATCGCGTCAGTATAGGAACATTATGCGAACGGGGAAAGGTTTTTGGTCTGTAGACGGCACCGGCGCGTTTTCAAACGGACGCTCAGCGATAGAAGATGTGGTTGCCGACCGATGCGACCCGCGCCTTGCCCCAGTTGGGGCTGACGTGGCGCGCATGGAAATACAGCGCGTTCTTGGCGGGGCTTTGCCACAGGTCCTTGGTGGCGACGCGGGCGACGGCGACGGCGGTCTTCCATGCGCGGCGGCTGGTGTCGATGTCGGGCAGCCTGCCGCCCTTCACGAACGAGAACTGGCCGGGCTGCTTGACGACCGAACAGACCGAGCTGGGAAAACGGCCCGAGGTGGTGCGGTTGAGGATGACGTCGGCGACGGCGAGTTGTCCGGCGAGTGGTTCACCCTTGGACTCGAAATAGATGCTGACGGCAAGGCAGTTGAGCTCTTCGTCATCGATCGCGGCGCTCTGTGCGGCGACGGCGGCATCGAGCGTGGAGAAATCGGTGGTCGAATCGGTGACGCCGTCATCCGCGGCGGTCAACTCGGCCGGCGCTACGGAGAGGGTCTGCACGACTTCGGCAGGGGGGGCGAACCGCACCGGGGCGTTCGCGGGAACCATCGGCGTGGCCCGAAGGTTAGTGACCGTCGTCGGTGATGCGGTTTCTTCCGCAAGGACCGGAGAGGTCATGCCGGCTGCAAGGCTGGCGAAAAAGGTCACGGCGGCGATCGTCGCCGTGGGGAAGCGCAGCTTCATCGGTCGTCAATGATATGCGGTTGGTGCGCGGCAGACATGCCCTTCGCGAACGAAAGACCGACGACCGGACGTGCCCCCCGACTGCGTAACCGATCGGTATCGCACCCCGACCGACACAACGCTTGTGCCTGTTGGAGCGCGGCTTAGGTTTCGTTACGATCCTGTGTCAATCAGCCCACAGGGTTTCAGCGCCCAACCGTTCGCCGCCTGCGACGATCGCCTCGACCACCCACAGGTCGGGATCAGCCCGTCGCCGGTCGCGCCAATAGTCGCCGAGCAGCGCTTCGGACACGACATCGGCCTTGCGCCGGACGATGCGCGATATGCCGTCCAGATCGCGTTCGCGCTCGAACACTCTGGCGCTGCCGTCGGAATCGATGGTCAGCAGCAGCACGATCCCCGATTCGCGGTCGCCGCGCGCCAGCACCATCGCCTGTCCGCCCGCCGCCTCGACCACGCGGCAGAACGCGTTGACGCGCAGCGTCGTCGGCCAGTCGCTCATGCCGGCGCGTAGCCGGGAAGCGAGGCGAGCGCGATCCGGCTTTTCATGAAGGTGCCGGTGCCCCGCGCCGCTTCCTCGCCACCGGCATCGGTCAGATGCGCGTCGGCGATGAACACGCGCCGCTTCCCGCTGACCCAGCGCCCCTCCGCCACCACCGGTCCGGGTCCCAGCGGCCGGGTGAGCAGCAGGTTGAAGGCGGTGGTGAGCAGGAACCGGTCGGTGACGAGGCTGTTGGCGGCATAGAAGGCGGCATCGTCGAGCATCTTGAAATAGGTCGTGCCATGCGCCGCGCCGGCGGCGTGAAAATGGCGTTCGTCGATGCGGAAATGGATGCGGGCGATACCGGCGGCGACGATCTCCAGCCGCGAATCGAACAGCCGGTTGACCGGGGCCGCCGCATACAGCGCCTCCAGTGCCCGGAAATGCGCCGTCTCGCCGGCGAGGGTATCAGGCGGCGTCACGCGCCTCGACACCCGACAGCAGCGCATAGAGCGCGTCGCTCGACCCCGCGCCGCGCAGTTTCGCGCGGAACGCCGCGTCGCGCAGCGACCGCGACACACGGGCCAGTGCTTTGAGATGCTCGCTGCCGGCGTGCACCGGCGAGAAGAGCGCGAAGACCAGATCGACCGGCAGATCGTCGACCGCCCCGAAATCGAGCGGCCGCGCCAGCCGCAGGAATACCGCGACGACCCGGTCGAGGGTTTCCACCCGGATATGCGGAATGGCGATGCCGCCGCCGAACGCGGTCGACCCCAACCGCTCGCGATCGGCGAGCAGGTCGGCGACGACACGCGCGTCGAGAGCGCACAACGGCCCGGCAACGGTGCCGAGGTGCGCGAACAACCCCTTGCGGGTGCTGGCGGAAACGTCCGCCAGCACCGACTTCGGGCTTATCAGGTCGTGGAAATCGTACACTCAGGCTGCTTGGGGGGTCTGTGCCGCACGATTGGGTTCGACCCAGCCGATGGTGCCGTCATGCCGGCGATAGACCATGTTGAACGCACCCGTCCCGCTGTTGAGGAACAACAGCGCGTTGGTGTTGCGCAGGTCGAGCATCATCACCGCGTCGGACACGCTGGCATCGGGCACGTCGACCCGCGTCTCGGCGATGATGAGCGGGGCGTCGGCCACCTCTTCCTCATGATCGTCGCCGCCGCCGAACACGGTATAGCCGGCATTGTCGAAGCCATTGTCGTATCCGCCCGCCTCGGCCATCGCCACGACCTGCGCGGCGTTGCGATCCTTCAACCGGCGGGTGTAGCGGCGGAGCTGCTTTTCGATCTTGTCGGCGGCGCCGGCGAACGCACCCTGCGCGTCCTGCCCGTCGTTATGCCCCTTGAGCACAAGACCCTGGGTCACATGACAGACGATGTCGCAGATGAATCCGTTGTCGTGCGGACCCTTGCCGAACGTCGCCGTCGCCGAGATCGCCCGCTGGAAATATTTATCGGCGATGCCCTGCAACCGGTCCTGGACCATCGCCTTCAGCGCGTCCCCGGTGTCGACCTGGTGCCCCGAAACCCGGATGTCCATGTAATCCTCCGTCATTGTGGAACTCTAAACCCGCTGGAAGCGGGGGGCATCAACGCCTTAAGGGGCGGACTGGCCCCATAACGGCTCCTTGAGCGTGGCGATAAAAGCGGCATGCGCGACCAGTTCGGCCTCGCTCGGCGCGAAATCGCGCGGCGGCCGCACCGGCGCGGCGGCGGGCACGGGTGCCACGGCCGTCTCCGCCATGGTCGTCGCCGGCGCGGCATCCAGCCCGAAGCCGATCTGCCGCCCGCCCATCAGCTCGACATAGACCTGCGAGAGCAGTTGCGCGTCGAGCAGCGCGCCGTGCAGCACGCGGCGGCTGCGATCGATGCCGAACCGGCTGCACAGCGCGTCGAGCGTGTGCTTGGCGCCGGGATGGCGGCTGCGGGCGATGGCGAGCGTATCGACCATCCGCGTCATCGCGACTGGCTGGCGGCCGGCCGCCTTCAGCTCGCCGTTCAGGAAGCCCATATCGAAATTGGCGTTGTGCGCGATCAGCGGCGCGTCGCCCAGAAACGCCAAAAGATCGTCGATCGCGGTATGGAACGCCGGCTTGTCGGCGAGGAACGCATCGGACAGGCCGTGGACCGCCTGCGCCTCGGCGGGCATCGATCGGCCCGGATTGAAATAGGCGTGATAGACCGCGCCCGTTTCCACCCGGTTGACCAGTTCGACGCAACCGATCTCGACCAGCCGGTCGCCTTCCGAAAATTTGAACCCCGTGGTTTCGGTATCGAACACGATCTCGCGCATCCGCACCTTATCCGCCTTCCCCCGCCCCCATGCAAGCGACGAGCGCGGCGACCTGCGCCCGGGTTGCGTCCAGCGTCGTGCCGGTATCGATCATATGGGTCGCACGCGCCCGTTTTTCGGCATCGGCCATCTGGCTGGCGCGAATCGCGGCGAAGGTCGCCTGCGTCATGCCCGGCCGGGCGAGGACGCGGGCGCGCTGGACCGACTCGTCAGTCGACACCACCGCCACCGCGTCGCAATATCGCTCGCCCCCCGTCTCGAACAGCAATGGCACGTCGAGCACGACCAGCGCGGCGGCGGCGTGATGCGTCAGAAACGTCTGCCGCCGCGCCGCCACCGCCGGATGGACGATCGATTCGAGCAACCGGCGCTGGTCGGCGTCGCCGAAGATCGCGGCACGCAACACCACGCGGTCGACGCCGCCCGGACCGGTGGTGCCGGGAAACGCCGCCTCGATCGCGGGGAGCAGTTCGCCGCCCGGCCCCTGCAGCTCGTGGACGGTCGCATCGGCGTCGAACACCGGCACGCCCGCGTCGCGAAACATCGCCGCGACGGTCGACTTGCCCATGCCGATCGACCCGGTAAGGCCGAGGACGAACGGACGCCGCCGGTTCACTTCAACAGCGCCGCCCGCAGTTCATCGTCGCGGTCGCGCGGCGGCGCGGCCCCGAAGAACAGCTCGAACGCCAGCGCCGCCTGTCCGACCAGCATTTCGAGGCCATCGACGGTATCGAGCCCGCGGTCGTGCGCCTGCGCCAGCAGCGGCGTCTCGATCGGCGCATAGACCGCGTCATAGACGACGGCATCGTCGAGCAGGGGGGTCAGGTCGATCGTCAGCGGCGGCTGGCCGGTCATGCCGAGCGTGCTGGCGTTGACCAGCAGTTTCGCCGCCGGCAGCGGCGCGGTCAGCGGCAGCGCGTCGCCCTTCAACCCAAAGCTCGCGAGCAGCCCGGCGGCCTTGAGCACGTTGCGATTGAGGATCGTCACCCGCCCGACGCCTAGCTTGGACAGTGCGAACAGGATCGCGCGCGCAGCACCACCGGCACCGATCACCACCACCGGCTTGGCGCCAAGGTCCAGCCCGGCGATCGGCGCGTGGAAGCCGGCGGCATCGGTATTGGTGCCGATCCAGTCGCCGCCGTCGCCCCGGAACACGGTGTTGATCGCGCCGATCGACCCGCGCACGTCGCCCGGATCGGCGACATGGTCGAGCGCGGCGAGCTTGTGCGGCACGGTGACGTTGCAGCCGCGCCATGCCGGATCGGCGCGGCGTTCGGCGAAATACTCGCCGAGCTTCTCGGGCGGGACGTGGGTCGCGCGATAACCGGCGTCGATCCCCAGTTGGGTCAGCCAGAAGCCATGGATCAGCGGCGATTTGGACTGGGCGATCGGATCGCCGATCACCTCGGCATAGGGTGTCATGACGGCAGCATTCCCCGTTGGCGCAAGAAGCGCATCAGTTCGAGCAGCGGGAGCCCCAGGATCGTCCAGTGATCGCCGTCGATCCGGTCGAACAACTGCACGCCTGCCCCCTCGATACGGAAACAGCCGACGCAGCCGGCGATCGCCGGCCATTCGGCGTCGAGATAGGTTTCGATGAAGGCATCGCTCATCGGCCGCACGGTCAGCTTCGCATGGCCGACATGCCGCCACACCGGCCGGCCGCCCTCGACGATGACGGCGGCGCTGAACAGGTCGTGCCGCCCGCCGGCCAGCTTGCGCAAATGCTGCGCAGCATCGGCGCGGTCGAGCGGCTTGTCGAGCACCGTCCCGTCGGCCAGCGCCACGACCGAATCCGATCCCAGCACGATCGTGCCGGGCACCCGCGTGGCACAGCGCAGCGCCTTCATCTCCGCCAGCGCATCGGCAAGGTCGCGGGGTTTGAGTGCCTCGGCGGCGAGCGCGGCCTTGGCCGCATCCTCGTCCAGTCCGCTGGGGATCACATCGTGGGCGATGCCGGCCGCGTCCAGCATCGAGCGGCGGGCGGCGCTTTGCGAGGCGAGGACGATCAAGCGGGTTTCTCCATCCGGCGGTCGTTGCACAGGGTGATGATCGCCGCCGCCGTCTCCTCGATCGAGCGGCGGGTGACGTCGATCACCGGCCAGCCGTTATCGGCGAACATCCGCCGTGCAAAGGACAGTTCGCGCGTCACCGCATCCTGCTCGACATAATCGGTGTCGGCCATCTGGTTGAGCGACAGCAGCCGGTTGCGCCGGATCGCGATCAGCCGGTCGGCGCTGGTCGTCAGCCCGACCACCAGCGGGTTCTTCAACCCGAACAGGATGCGTGGCGGCGGGCTTTCGACCACGACCGGAATATTGGCGGTCTTGTAGCCGCGATTGGCGAGATAGATCGACGTCGGCGTCTTGGACGATCGCGACACGCCGGCCAGCACGATGTCGGCCTCTTCCCAATCTTCCGATGCGATGCCGTCGTCATGGGCGATGGTCCACTGGATCGCATCGACCCGGGCGAAATAGGCGGCGTCGAGGCTGTGCTGCCGCCCCGGCCGCGCCTTCGCTTCCTGTCCCAGCAGGCTGGAGAGCGCGGTGCTGACCGCATCCATCGGCGCGACGATCGGCAGGCCCAGTGCGGCGCAGCGCGCCTCTAGCATCCGGCGGATGGCGGGATTGACCAGGGTGTACAGCACCAGTCCCGGATTGACCGCGATCTCCGCGAGGATCCGCTCCAGATGCGTCTCGGAGCGCACCATCGGCCAGAAATGGCGCATCGTCTCGACATCGTCGAACTGGGCGAGCGCGGCCTTGGCGATGTTCTCCAGCGTCTCACCGGTGGAATCGGACAGGAGATGGAGGTGCAGGCGCATGGGGACCCCGTGTGGACAAGCCTGTGGATAACGCGGGGGAAACCGCTAGCGTAACCCGGGCTCCTCGGGAAGCTGTGGACAAGTCGGAAGTTATCCACAGGCGATCCACAAACCCGACACAGGCCCAAAAGTTATCCACAGGTTGTGGATAATGTGAATCATGAAACCGGAATCGCGGGCTTTGCGCGATTCAGCGATGAGTCAATCTGTTGGCATTGTGGGCAATCCACCATAAGCCCCGTTGTCCACCGCCCAACCACTTCAACCACCTTTCTAGATTCCTATCTCTGTAGTGGAGGCATGACGCTGTCCGTTCCGATTTCCCCCAAACCGCTCCTTTCGACCCTGCTCGGCAAGCGACAGGTTCGTCCCCCGCTGTGGCTCATGCGGCAGGCCGGGCGGTATCTTCCCGAATATCGCGCGCTCCGGGCCGAGAAGGGCGGTTTCCTCCAGCTCGTCCACGACAGCGCCGCCGCCGCAGAGGTGACGGTGCAGCCGTTGCGCCGGTTCGGCTTCGACGGCGCGATCCTGTTCAGCGACATCCTCGTCATCCCGCACGCGCTGGGACAGGATCTGTGGTTCGAGGCGGGCGAGGGGCCACGGCTCGCCCCGCCGCTGGTCGATGCGGCGGTGGATGCGCTGACCCGCGCACCCGAACGGCTCGACCCGGTGTACGAAACGGTGCGGCAGGTGGCGGCGATGCTGCCGCCGGGCGTCACCTTCCTCGGCTTCGCCGGATCGCCGTGGACTGTCGCCACCTATATGGTCGCGGGACAGGGATCGAAGGAACAGGCGGCCACCCGCCGTTTCGCCCATGCTGACCCGGCGGCGTTCGGCGCGCTGATCGCCGCGATCGAGGCGGCGACCTTCACCTATCTGCTCGGCCAGATCGATGCCGGGGTCGAGGCGGTGCAGTTGTTCGATAGCTGGGCGGGCAGCCTCTCGCCGCAGCAGTTCGAGGCATGGGTGATCGCCCCCACCGCGCGGCTTGCCGCCAAACTCCATGCGGCGCGCCCCGGCGTGCCGGTAATCGGCTTTCCGAAGGGCGCAGGGGGCAAGCTCGCCGCCTATGCCCGCGAGACGGGAGTCGATGCGATCGGCCTCGACGAAACGGTCGATCCGGTCTGGGCGAACGCCGTGCTCCCCGACGGCCTGCCAGTGCAGGGCAATCTCGACCCGCTGCTGCTGATCGCCGGGGGCGAGGCGCTCGACGCCGGGATCGACCGGGTGCTCGCCGCCTTCCCCGAGCGGCCGCATGTCTTCAACCTCGGCCACGGTATCCAGCAGGATACGCCGATCGCGCATGTCGAACGCCTCGTGGGCCGGGTGCGCGGATGAGTGGGTTCCTCGGCGGCGCCTATCTCTGGGTGAAGGCGGCGCATGTCGTGTTCGTCATCTTCTGGATGGCGGGACTGTTCATGCTGCCGCGCTATCTGGTGCATCATCAGGAGGGCCTCGCCGACCCGGCCGAGCCGCCGCGCTGGATCAAACGCGAGGCGCTGCTGCGGCGGATGATCCTGACCCCGGCGATGGTCATCGTCTGGACGCTGGGACTGTTGCTCGCCGCTAATGTCGGGCTGTTCGACGGCGGGGCGGGGTTGGGCTGGCTCCATGCCAAGCTGCTCGTCGTGGTGCTGCTCACCGGCTATCACGGCTGGGCGGTCGGCTATGCGCGGAAGCTGGCGGCGGGGCGGCCGACGCTGACCCCGCGCCAGTTGCGCCTCGCCAACGAACTGCCCGCCCTGGCGGCGATCGCGGCGGTGGTGCTGGCGGTGGTGAAGCCGTTCTGAGGAGGATGACATGCTGGCGTGGATGCTGATGGCGGCGCAACCGGTCGCACCACCCGATCGGGTCGCCGACGATATCCGCTGTCTCGCCGTGCTGACGAACGCGCTTGAACTGGCGAAACTCGATATCGAGCGCATGTCGATTTCCACCAGCATCCTGTATTTCGTCGGCCGGATCGACGGTGCCGCGCCGGACACCGATATCGCCACGGCCGTGACGAAGGCGCGGAAGAGAACGCTGCCACAAGAAGAGATCGACCGCGTCCGCATGGGATGTATCGGCGAACTGGTCGTCCGGTCCGATGTGTTCGAGGCGCTTAGCCCCAAGGCGGAAGCGGTCAGGGAGGCGCGCTGAACGTCGGTATGGCGGTGCCGACCTACGACCGCCGCTTGACTTGATTCGCCGCCGGACCTAACTCCCGTCCAACGGTGCCCGGTCCTCGGTGCGCCCGTCCCAGCCGCTCGTGTCCGCCTCGCTGCCGACCTTGCCCTTCTACCGCTGATCTGGACCCCGCTTCCGATGCACCTCAAAGACCTCAAGAAACATGCCCCCGCCGACCTCGTCTCGATGGCCGAGGAACTGGGGGTCGAAGGCGCATCGACGATGCGCAAACAGGATCTGATGTTCGCGATCCTGAAGGCGCGCGCCGAGAACGGCGAGCAGATCATGGGCGTCGGCACGATCGAGGTGCTGCAGGACGGCTTCGGCTTCCTGCGCAGCCCCGAGGCGAACTACCTCGCCGGCCCCGACGACATCTACGTCTCGCCCAACCAGGTCCGCAAACACGGGCTGCGCACCGGCGACACGGTCGAGGGCGAGGTCCGCGCGCCCAAGGACGGCGAGCGCTATTTCGCGCTGACCAAGCTGGTCTCGGTCAACTTCGACGATCCCGATGCGGTGCGTCACCGCGTCAACTTCGACAATCTGACCCCGCTGTACCCCGAGCGCAAGCTGACGCTCGACCAGCTCGACCCGACGATCAAGGACAAGTCGGCGCGCGTCATCGACATCGTCAGCCCACAGGGCAAGGGCCAGCGCACGCTGATCGTCGCGCCGCCGCGCGTCGGCAAGACCGTGATGTTGCAGAACATGGCGAAGGCGATCACCGACAATCATCCCGAGGTGTTCCTGATTGTCCTGCTGATCGACGAGCGGCCGGAAGAAGTCACCGACATGCAGCGCAGCGTGAAGGGCGAGGTCGTCTCCTCGACCTTCGACGAGCCGGCGCAGCGCCACGTCCAGGTGGCGGAAATGGTGATTGAAAAGGCCAAGCGCCTCGTCGAGCACAAGCGTGACGTCGTGATCCTGCTCGATTCGATCACCCGCCTCGGCCGCGCCTACAACACCGTCGTGCCATCGTCGGGCAAGGTGCTGACCGGCGGCGTCGATGCCAATGCGTTGCAGCGGCCCAAGCGCTTCTTCGGCGCGGCGCGCAACATCGAGGAAGGCGGCTCGCTGTCGATCATCGCGACGGCACTGATCGATACCGGCAGCCGCATGGACGAAGTGATCTTCGAAGAGTTCAAGGGCACCGGCAACTCGGAAATCGTCCTCGACCGCAAGGTGGCGGACAAGCGCGTCTTCCCGGCACTCGATGTCGGCAAGTCGGGCACGCGCAAGGAAGAGCTGCTGGTCGACAAGACCAAGCTTTCCAAGATGTGGGTGCTGCGCCGCATCCTGATGCAGATGGGTACCGTCGACGCGATGGAGTTCCTGCTCGACAAGATGAAGAATTCGAAGACCAACGAGGACTTCTTCGACAGCATGAACCAGTGATCGAATGCGCCCTGCGGCGTGCCGCCGCAGGAGTCGCATCGATCCGGCCGGCGGGCAAAAAGCCCGACCGACGACATGGGCTTCGCCCATGTCCGCCAGAACGCCAAGAACGCCCGTACTTCCCGCACCGGAAGCGCGGGCGTTCTCGCATTCCGCCGCGTTCGCCCCTATTCCTATCTCAGCACATCAAATCCGGGGGACCCCATGAAGATCAACCTCACCGTCGACTGCACGCCCGAGGAAGCACGGCGCGCGATGGGGCTGCCCGATTTCACGCCGGTGCATGACCGCTATATCGGCATGTTGACCGACACGATGGAGAAGGGCGCCAGCCCCGAGATGCTCGACCAGCTGATGCGGAGCTGGGCGCCGATGGGCGAGGCGGGCATCAATTTCTGGCGCAAGATGTTCGAGAGCGCCGCGCGCGGCGGGTGACATGACGACCACGATCTTCGCGGTATCGAGCGGCCGCCCGCCCGCCGCGATCGCGGTGCTGCGACTATCGGGGGGGAGCGCGATCGCCGCCGCCGGCGTCTTGGCGGGCAAGCTCCCACCGCCGCGCCGCGCCGGGGTGCGTGACCTGCGCGATCCCGGCGATGGCCGGCTGCTCGACCGGGCGCTGGTGCTGGTGTTTCCCGGTCCGGCGACCGCGACCGGCGAGGATCTGGTCGAACTGCACCTGCACGGCGGACGCGCGGTGGTCGACGCGGTCGAGCGGGTACTCGCCGCGCAACCGGGATTGCGCGCGGCGCTCCCCGGCGAGTTCACCCGCCGCGCGCTGGCGCATGGTCGGATCGACCTGACCGAAGCCGAGGGGCTTGCCGATCTGCTGTCGGCCGAAACCGAAGCGCAGCGGCGGATCGCGATCGACACCAGCGGCGGGCGGCTGCGGCGGCAGGTCGCCGACTGGACCGCGACCGCGACGCGACTGTCGGCGACGGTCGAGGCGGTGCTCGATCATGGCGACGAGGATGATGTCGATGCCGGCGACGCGGTGATCGACGGTGTTCGCCACGATGCCGCCGACCTTGCCCGCGCGATCGATACCGTCCTCGCCGCGCCGCCGGTCGAACGGTTGCGCGACGGTATCCGCGTCGTGCTGGCCGGGCCGCCCAATGCCGGCAAGTCGACCTTGCTCAACACGCTGATCGGTCGCGAGGCGGCGATCGTATCGCCAATCGCCGGGACGACGCGCGACGTGATCGAAACGCCGGTGACGCGCGGCGGCATCGCGTGGCTGTTCCTCGACACCGCCGGCCTGCGCGAGGCGACCGACGACGCGATCGAGGCGATCGGCATCGACCGTGCCGCCCGGTCGATCGCGGCGGCGGATATTCTCGTCTGGCTTGGCGACGATACGCCGCCCGACCACGCCCATGTCATCGCGCTGTGCCCGCGCGCCGACCTGCCCGGTCGGCCGGGCGGGGCAGGGCGGCTTGCCGTCTCGGCGCATAGCGGCGAGGGGATCGATGCCTTGTGGACCGCACTCGCCGATGCCGCACGCGCGCTGCTTCCCGCGATCGACGACCTTGCGCTCAACCGGCGTCAGGCATCGCATGCCGCGCACGCTGCGGCCGCGCTGCACCGTGCGGCGGCCCAGCACGACCCGCTGTTGATCGCCGAGGAACTGCGCTATGTTCTTAACGGCTTTGCAGCATTGACGGGACAACAGGCGACCGAGGCAATGCTCGACGCACTGTTCGGGCGCTTCTGTATCGGGAAATGATGTTCCACGTGGAACGACGAGATAGCATGACTTTTGACGTAGTGATCGTCGGTGGCGGCCATGCCGGCACCGAAGCGGCGGCAGCAGCCGCGCGGCGTGGGGCACGAACCGCGCTCATTGATTTCATGCCCGACCGGATCGGGGCGATGTCGTGCAACCCGGCGATCGGCGGTCTGGGCAAGGGCCATATCGTCCGTGAGATCGATGCGCTCGGCGGGCTGATGGCGCAGGCGGCGGATGGGGCGGCGATCCATCATCGCATGCTGAATCGCTCGAAAGGGGCAGCGGTGCAGGGGCCTCGCATTCAGGCGGACCGGGTGCGCTATGCCGCCGCGGTCAAGACGCTGCTCGCCCATCCCAATTTGACGATCATCGGCGGCGACAGCGTCGCGCTGACCGTCGCTGGCGACCGCGTGACCGGGGTCGAACTCGCCGATGGTACGGTGATCGCGGCGCGCGCGGTCGTGCTGGCGACCGGCACGTTTCTCGGCGGCACGATGTTTCGTGGCGACGAGCGATCGGTCGGCGGCCGCATCGGTGAGCGTGCCGCGACCCGGCTCGGGCAACAGTTGCGCGACCTGTTGCTGCCGATCGCCCGGCTCAAGACGGGGACGCCGCCCCGGCTCGACGGGCGGACGATCGACTGGGCGGCGCTGCCCGAACAGCCGTCCGACGCCGATGTCTGGACGATGTCGCCACTGAGCGATCCCGCCCGCCGCCTGCCGCAGCTCGCCTGTGCCATCGCCCGGACGACGGCGCAGACGCATGACATCATTCGCGCCGGGCTCGATCGCTCGCCGCTGTTCTCCGGGTCGATCGAGGGGCGGGGGCCGCGCTACTGCCCGTCGATCGAGGACAAGGTTCACCGCTTCGGTGATCGCGACGGGCATCAGATCTTCCTCGAACCCGAAGGGCTCGACACCCACCTCGTCTATCCCAACGGCGTGTCGACCTCGCTGCCGACCGATGTGCAGGTGGCGCTGCTGCGCAGCGTCGCCGGGCTGGAAGCGGTGGTCGTCGAAACGCCGGGCTATGCTGTCGAGTATGACTATATCGATCCGCGCGCGCTCGATGCGACGCTGGGGTTGCGCGCGCTGGCCGGGCTGTATTTCGCCGGGCAGATCAACGGTACGACCGGCTATGAGGAAGCGGGCGGGCAGGGGCTGGTCGCCGGGGCCAATGCCGCCGCGCAGGCGCTGGGGCTCGATCCGCTGATCCTCGATCGCGCGTCGAGCTATATCGGGGTGATGATCGACGACCTCGTCTTGCAGGGCGTGTCCGAACCCTACCGCATGATGACCGCGCGCGCGGAGTATCGCCTGCGCCTGCGGTCGGATAATGCCACGACCCGGCTGGGCGGATTGGCCGAACTGGCCGGACTGCTGTCGGCCGAGCGACTGGCCTACAACCGTGACCGCGCCGACCGTCGCGCCGCGCTGCAGACCCGGCTCGACCGGCGCTATGGTGCCGCCGCGTTGCAGGTGGCCGGCGCCCCGGTCGGCGGGACCGATCAGCGCAGCGGCACCGACTGGCTGCTGGTCCATGGTGTCACCCCGGCGCATCTCGGCATCGCCGAACAGGACGATGTGCTGGGCGAACTGATCGAGGATGCGCGCTACGCTCCCTATCTCGAACGCCAGTCGGCTGAGCTGGTCGCGGCGCGCGAGGATCATGTCGTTCTGCCGCGCGACTTTCCGTTCGGGCGCGTGCCGGGTCTGTCGAACGAGATGATCGAACGCCTTGCCGCTGCCCAGCCCGAGACGCTCGCTGCCGCCGGCCGGGTGCAGGGGGTGACGCCGGCCGCGCTGGTCGCGATCCTGCTCCACCATCGTGGCCAGAGGATCGCGGCATGAGCGAGGACGACGCCCGCGCGTGGATCGCCACGCGCTTTGCGGCGGACCGGATGGCGACGCTGGCGGCCTTCGCCGACCGGATCGTCGCTGAAACCGCCGGACAGAATCTGATCGCCGCCTCGACCATCCCGCAGATCTGGGAACGCCATCTGCTCGATTCTGCGCAACTGGTCCCGCTGACCGACGGGGCCGGGGCGGGGGACTGGATCGACGTCGGATCGGGTGCGGGCTTCCCCGGTATCGTCGCCGCGATCCTTACCAATCGCCGGGTCGTCCTGGTCGAACCGCGCGCCCGCCGCGCGGCGCTGCTCGGCGAGATGGCCCGCGACCTTGGCCTCGCCAACGTCGTCGTCCATCAGGCGCGGATCGAGCGGCTGCCCGCCGACCGGCCGGCGGCGATCATCACCGCGCGGGCGGTTGCGCGATTGTCCGCGTTGTTCGCAATCGGCCTTGGGCATGCGAACCGCGATACGCTATGGGTCTTGCCCAAGGGCCGCGCCGCCGCCGACGAGCTTGCCGAAGCCCGGGCGGACTGGCGCGGAACGTTTCACGTGGAACACAGCATCACCGATCCGACGTCGTCGATCGTGGTCGCCACCGGAGTGCAGAAGGCATGATTTGCATCGCGATCGCCAACCAGAAGGGGGGCGTCGGCAAGACCACCACCGCGATCAACGTCGGCACCGCGCTGGCCGCGACCGGCCTCGAAGTGCTGATCCTCGACCTCGATCCGCAGGGCAATGCCTCGACCGGGCTTGGCATTGGCCGCAACGACCGGCAATTCTCGACCTATGATCTGCTGGTGGGCGACATGATGCTCAACGAAGCGGTGATCCCGACCAAGGTGCCGCGCCTGTCGATCGTGCCCGCTACGGTCGACCTGTCGGGCGCCGAGATCGAGCTGATCGAGTTCGAGGCGCGGACCCACCGGCTCGACCGGGTGGTGGAGGCGAGCGGCGGGCGCTGGGACGTGATCCTGATCGATTGTCCGCCGTCACTCGGTCTGCTCACCGTCAACGCGATGGTCGCCAGCCATGCGCTGCTGGTGCCGCTGCAATGCGAGTTCTTCGCGCTGGAGGGGTTGAGCCAGTTGCTCAGCACCGTCGAGCGCATCCGCGGCCGCTTCAACCCCGGCCTGTCGATCCTCGGCGTCGTGCTGACGATGTACGACCGGCGCAACCGCCTGACCGATCAGGTCAGCGACGACGTCCGAGCGGTGCTGGGCAAGGTCGTGTTCGACACGGTGATCCCGCGCAACGTCCGCCTGTCCGAAGCGCCGAGCCACGGCATGCCCGCGCTGATCTATGATTATCGCTGCGCCGGATCGGAGGCGTATATCGCGCTCGCCCGTGAAGTCATCGCCCGCCTGCCGGTACTGGCGGAAGCGGCATGAACGATACCCAGACCCCGCGTCGCCCCCGCGCCGGCGGCCTTGGTCGCGGCCTCAGTTCGCTGTTCGGCGACAATGACGGCGACGGCGCGGCGGGCCGCAGCGGCACCACCCCGGCGGCGGGCGTCCGGCAATTGCCGATCACCGCGCTGACGCCGATGGCCGGGCAGCCGCGCCGCTTCTTCGACGAAGCTGCATTGAACGAACTGGCGGAATCGATCGCCGCGCGCGGGATCATCCAGCCGATCGTGGTCCGCCCGCATGGCAAGGGCTATGAGATCGTCGCGGGCGAACGCCGCTGGCGCGCGGCGCAGCGCGCCCGGCTGCACGAGGTGCCGGTCGTCGTCCGCGACCTGAGCGATGCCGAGACGATGGAAATCGCGCTGGTCGAGAATATCCAGCGGCGCGATCTGACCGCGATCGAGGAGGCCGAGGGCTATCGCCGGCTGATCGACGAATTCGGCCATACCCAGGAAGTGCTCGCCAATCTGGTCGCCAAATCGCGCAGTCACATCGCCAATCTGCTGCGGCTGCTCGAATTGCCCCGATCGATCCAGGACATGCTCGGCGACCAGCGGATCAGCATGGGCCACGCCCGCGCGCTCATCAACGTGCCTGAGGCCGAGGATATTGCCCAACGCATCGTCGCCAAGGGCCTGTCGGTGCGCGAGGCCGAGAAGCTCGCGCGCGGGGCCAAGGGGAATGACGAACCGGCCAAACCCCGCCCGCCACGCGATCCGCTGGCGGCGGACGACGGCTCGATCGATGCCGATCTGCGCGCGCTCGAACGGCAGTTGGGCGATGTGCTGGGCCTCAAGGTATCGATCGTGCATGGCGACAAGGGCGGCGCGATCACCATCGGCTATTCGACGCTGGGGCAGCTCGACCTCGTCTGTCAGCGGCTGACCGGCGAAGGTATCTGATACGCAATTCTTAACCCTGCGTATTGCAATACGCGGGGATGGAGCCGCGTTCCGAACCTGATCCCGCCAGCCACCTGCCGATCATCGGCGCGGTGCTCGACGTCGCCGGTTCGGCGAGCCAGTTGCTGCTCGATCTGCCGGCGGTCCATGCGCTGGCGGGGGAGGACGATCCGGTCACGGCGGCCGGTGGCCAGATCGGCGCGCAGGTGAAGATGCGCGTCGGCCAGCGCTGGATCATCGCCAGCATCCGCGCGCTGCGGCTTGCCGAACGCGACGATGCACTGGTCGCCAAGGTCGATTTCATGGGCGAAGGCGACGACCTGTCCGGGGAGATCGGCGCATTTCGTCGCGGCGTCACCCGCTTTCCCCTGCCGGGCACCCCGGTCCATCCGGTGACAACCACCGATCTGCGCCGCCTGTATGCCGCCGATCATCAGGGCCATGTCGCGGTCGGCCATGTCCATCCCGCGCGCGACGTGCGGGCGATGCTCAATGTCGATGCGATGCTCGGCAAGCATTTCGCGCTGCTCGGTTCGACCGGGACCGGCAAGTCGACCTCGGCGGCGCTGATCCTTCACCGCATCTGCGACGCCAATCCGCAGGCGCATATCGTGATGGTCGACCCGCACGGCGAATATGCCGCCGCGTTCGGCGAGCGCGGAATGCGGCTCGACGCGAGCAACCTGCAACTGCCCTATTGGCTGCTCGACCTGCGCGAACATGGCGAGATCTTCCTCACCAGCAGCGGCCCCGAACGGCAGGTCGATGCCGATATTCTCGGCCGGTGCCTGCTCGCCGCCCGCGCCAGGCACCGGTTGGCGCAGGACATCGGCCGGCTGACGGTCGACTCGCCGATCCCATATCTGTTGTCCGACCTGCTCCAGATCCTGCAACAGGACATGGGCAAGATGAATCGTGCGGGCGACACCGCGCCCTATCTGCGGATCAAGGGGCGGATCGAGGAGATCCGCGCCGATCCGCGCTATGGCTTCATGTTCTCGGGATTGCTCGTCGCCGATACGATGGCGGCGTTCCTGAAGCGGGTGTTTCGCCTGCCCGCCGACGGGCGACCGGTGTCGATCGTCGACGTGTCGGGCATGCCGTCCGAAGTCACTTCGGTCGTCGTGTCGGTGCTCGCCCGCCTCGTGTTCGACTATGCGCTATGGTCGCGCGACGAGCCGCGTCGCCCGATCCTGCTGGTGTGCGAGGAGGCGCACCGCTACGTCCCCAACGAACGCAACGCCGAGGGATCGCCGGTCGCGCACATCCTCAACCGCATCGCCAAGGAGGGGCGCAAATACGGTGTCTCGCTGGGGCTCATCACCCAGCGCCCGTCCGATCTGGCCGAAGGCGTGCTGTCGCAATGCGGGACGATCCTCGCGATGCGGCTCAACAACGAACGCGATCAGGCATTCGTCCGCGCGGCGATGCCCGAGGGCGCGCGCGGCTTCCTCGATGCGATTCCGGCGCTGCGCAACCGCGAGTGCATCGCGGTTGGGGAGGGGGTGGCGACGCCGATCCGCATTCTGTTCGACGACCTCGAACCGCATCTGCGGCCGGCCTCGGCCGATCCGTCGTTCACGACATTGTGGCGCGAGACGGGCGACGAGGATGCGATCGTCGAACGCACTATCCGCCGATGGCGCGCGCAGGGGCGATAGCACGCCACCCCGGCCTTCACGTGAAACGGATCAGAGCGCCATCAACTGCGCGACCGTCCGCCGGAAGCGCGCCAGTTCCTCGCCCGACAGCCGCTGCACCGTCGCGAACGCCACGCCACGCGGATCGATCGGCACGCCGCGCCGCCACAATTCATAATGCAGGTGCGGCCCGGTCGACAGGCCGGTCGACCCGACATAGCCGATCACCTGCCCCTGCGACACGCGCATCCCCGGCCGCACGACGATGCGGCTCATATGGCCATAGCCGGTGGCGAGGTCGCCGCCGTGGAGCAGCTTGACGAAATTGCCATAGCCGCCGTGTCGCCCCGCCGTCGCCACCACGCCATCGGTGGTCGCGCGGATCGGCGAGCCATAGGCGGCGGCGAAATCCATGCCCTTGTGCAGCCGGCGGAAGCCGAGGACCGGATGCACCCGCCAGCCGAAGTTGGACGAGACGCGCGCCGCCACCGGCCACGTCATCGCCCCCTTGCGCTCGCCGACGCCGGCGGGGTCGAGCCATTCGGTCCGCGCGCCGTCCTGCCAGCGGACCAGCTTCACGCTGCGCCGCCCCGACAGCCCGGCGTATAACAACTCGCCCAACTGCACCTCGCCGGTGGCGGCGCGCGCCTGTTCGACGATCAGGTCGAAACGGTCGTCCTGTCCCAACTGCCCCATCGGGACGAGGCCCGACACCGATTTGATATAGCTCTCGACCGCCTTCACCGGCGCGCCGGCGGCACGCGCGGCGCGGTAGAGGCTGGCGCCGACCCGCCCCTGGATCCGAAGCGGCCGGTGATCGATCGCGATCGGCCGCGCATCGAGGTGCAGCACGCCGCCCTCGCGCACCACGTCCAGCGCCAGATCGAACCGCGCGCGGAACGCCAGCCGTTCGAGCGGACGCGGCTGCGCCACGCTGTCGCGCCGCCCGAGCGTGATGTCGAGCCGCGTGCCCGGTGACAGCTCGGCCGGGTCGACGCGGCCGGCGACCAGTGCCGCTACCTGCCGTGCCTCGCCCGCACCCACGCCCGATCGTTCGAGCGCGCCGGCAAGGCCGCTGCCGAGCGTCGCGGTCGCCTCAAGTGTCGGCCGTTCGGGCGTATTGGCCAGCGGCCGGACCCGCACGGTCGGCGCGATCCGCATCCCGCTGGTCGCCCCCAATGCGCTTGCCCCGAACGACAATGTCCGGGCCTCGTCGAGTGCGGTGTCGCTCAGCGGGGCGGGAACCGCGCTCCAGATCGGCTGCTGCAGCGACGGGGCCAGCATCCAGACCGCGCCGCACAGCGCGGTGCAGGTGGCAAGCCCGCGCCACCAGTCGCGCGATCCGATCGCGGCGCCGAGATCGGGGGTCCAGTCGGTGCGTTCGGCCGCCGCGCGCCAATCGGCGACGGCCCGCGGCGCGGCCATGATCGGCGCACGGCCGAAGCGCAGCGCGCTGGTGCCGCCGGCCAGTTCCAGTCCGTCTTCGTTGCGCAGGAACACGCTGGCCCAAATCCCATGCTGTGGCCGCCCGTCCCGGCCCGATGCTCCTCCTGTGAAGGCAATGGTTTAAAGTCAAATGAACCGGGCCCCGCATCGCGACCGGCGGTGGCGGCGCAGCGGCAAAGGGAAAGCACGCGAAAGCCGTTGCATGCACGCCCGGCAGACCCGATGTTGTCCATGATGAGTCAGTTCGCGCGTAGCCCGGTCACTGCGGTGCTGGGGCCGACCAATACCGGCAAGACCTATCTCGCGATCGAGCGGATGTGCGGCCATGCCTCGGGCATGATCGGCTTTCCGTTGCGGCTGCTGGCGCGGGAGAATTACGACCGCGTCGTCGCGATGAAGGGCGTCGAGAATGTCGCGCTCGTCACCGGCGAGGAGCGGATCGTGCCGCCCAAGGCACGCTGGTTCCTCTGCACTGCCGAATCGATGCCGTTGGAGCGCGAAACGGCGTTCGTCGCGCTGGACGAGGCGCAACTGGGCGCCGACCCCGAACGCGGCCATGTGTTCACCGACCGGTTGCTGCGCGCGCGCGGGCGCGAGGAGACGATGATCCTCGGCTCCGATGCGCTCAAGCCGATGATCCGCGCGCTGGTGAAGGATGCGGAGATCATCACCCGTCCGCGCTTCTCGACGCTCAGCTACGCCGGCGCGCGCAAGCTGTCGCGCCTGCCGCGCCGCTCGGCGATCGTCGCCTTCTCCGCCGAGGAAGTCTATGCGGTGGCCGAGGCGATCCGCCGGATGCGCGGTGGTGCTGCGGTGGTGATGGGCGCGCTGTCGCCCCGCACCCGCAACGCGCAGGTGCAGATGTTCCAGTCGGGCGAGGTCGATTATCTGATCGCCACCGACGCGATCGGCATGGGGCTGAACCTCGACGTCGCGCATGTCGCCTTCGCTTCGCTTCGCAAGTTCGACGGCCGGCGGCAGCGGCGGCTGACCGTCGCCGAAATGGCGCAGATCGCCGGCCGCGCCGGGCGGCACCACAAGGACGGCAGCTTCGGCGCACTGGTCGAGGAAGGGCCGAACGCCTTTACGCCCGAGGAAGTGCTGGCGATCGAGGGGCATCATATCCCCCCGCTCGAACGGCTTTACTGGCGGCGGGGCGAGCCGGATTTCGCCAGCCTCGACGCGCTCATCGCCTCGCTGGAGGAAAAGCCGCAGCATCCCGTGCTGACCGCCGCGCCGCAGGCGATCGACCTGATCGTGCTCAAACGGCTCGCCGAGGAGGACTGGGTCCGCGCGCGCACCCGCTCGCCGATGATGGTCCGGCGGCTGTGGGCGGCGTGCGGCGTGCCCGATTTCCGCAAGCTAGGGCCGGACCCGCACAGCCGCTTCGTCGGCCGCATCTTCAGCCATTTGAGCGAGGGGGCGGGGCATATCCCGCACCAGTGGTTCGCCGACGAACTGCAACGGCTCGACCAGATGAACGGCGATGTCGAGACGATCGCCGGCCGCATCGCCGCCGCGCGAAGCTGGGCCTATATCGCCCACCGCGCCGACTGGCTGCTCGATCCCGAGCATTGGGCGGCGCGCACCCGCGCGGTCGAGGAAAAGCTGTCCGATGTGCTGCACGATCGCCTGCGCCAGCGGTTCGTCGATCAACGGACGACGGTGCTGCTGCGCAGGATCGGGGCAGGGGCGGCCGACCTGCCGATCGACGTCGCGCCGGATGGCATGGTCAGCGTTGATGGTCATGACATTGGTCGGTTGACTGGCTTCCGCTTCGACGTGTCGCCCGACACCCGCGTCGCCGACAAACGCCTGCTGATTGCCGCCGCCGAGAAGGGGCTGGCGCGCGAACTCGCCAAACGCGGTGGCGAACTGGCGGTCGCCGCCGATGCCGAGCTGGCGCTGCTCGCCGATCCGGGGGGTGTGCCGGGCGTCACGTGGAGCGGCCTGACCGTCGCGACGCTGGGGCCGGGGCCGACGCTCGACCGGCCGGTGATCGCGCTCGACCGCAGCCTTGCCGTCCTGTCGCGCGACACGCAGGGGCAGGTCCGCGACCGGCTGACCACATGGGTCGCGACGAGCAGCGCAAGGCAGGTGCCGACGCTCACCACGCTTGCCGCGCTGTCGCGCGACCCGGCGGCCAATGGCACGCTGCGCGCGATCGCCGCCGCGCTGGCCGAGGTCGGCGGTATCGCTCCGCGCGACGGGTTCGACACGATGGCCCACGCGCTCGACCCAGATGACCGTCGCCGGCTGCGTCGCGCCGGCATCACCATCGGCACGCTCGACCTGTTCGACCCGCGCCTGTTCCGCCCCGCCGCCGCTCGCTGGCGCGCGGCGCTGCTCGCGGCGCGCGACGGGCAGCCGATCGAACCGCTTGCCCCGGTCGGCGCTAGTATCCTTCCCGCCGGGCAGGGGGCGTGGGGCTTCCGCCGGCTGGGTGCGCAGGCGGTGCGGGTCGACCTGCTCGAACGCATCGCGCGCGCGATCCACGACAGTCGCAAGGGTGCGGCGCCCTTCACCCCCGACGTCGCGCTGGCCACCTCGATCGGGTTGAAGCCCGATACGATCGCGCCGCTGATGACGCTGCTCGGCTTTCGTCCCGCGGCCCCGGTTGATGCCGTGCCGCAGTGGCGTTGGGGTGGGCCGCCGCGCCGCGCTCCGGTTCGCGTTGCCCCGCCGCCGGTTGCCCGCCCCGGCAATGCCTTTGGCGCGCTCGCCGGGCTGGCGTTCGATCGCTGATGCCGCGCACCGCCGCCGACCCGTCGATCCGCCTCGACCTGTTCCTGTGGTTCACCCGCTTCGCCAAAAGCCGCAGCGCGGCGCAGGCGATAGCCGAGGCGGGGATGCTGCGGATCGACGGCCGCCGCATCGAACGCGCGCATTGCCCGGTGCGGGTCGGCAATATCCTCGCCTTTCCGCTTCATGGGCGGGTGCGGGTGCTGCGGGTCGAGGCGCTGCCGGTCCGGCGCGGTCCCCCGTCCGAAGTACAGGCGCTTTACACGCTGCTGGAACCAGGGTCGTCCAGCCCCGTTGACGGGGCGGGTTCCCCGGCATAACGCGGGACCGCAATAGTCCCGGAGCTTGTTCGACCCATGACCTACGTCGTCACCGACGCCTGCATCCGCTGCAAATACATGGACTGCGTGGAAGTGTGTCCGGTCGACTGCTTCTATGAGGGCGAGAACATGCTCGTCATCAACCCCAGCGAGTGCATCGACTGTGGGGTGTGCGAGCCCGAATGTCCCGCCGAAGCGATCCTGCCCGATACCGAATCCGGGCTGGAGCAATGGCTGGAGCTGAACGCGACCTTCTCCGCGCAATGGCCCAACGTCACCCGCAACGACAATCAGACCCCGCCCGATGCCGACAAGTGGAAAGGCGTCGAGAAAAAGTACGAGGAACATTTCTCGGCGGAACCCGGCGCAGGCGACTGATCGGCCAAGCGCTTGTTCCACGTGGAACAGCGCGCTGCCGGACCGTGCCAAACCGGTTCGGCTTTGCCACTGGTAATTTTGTTGCGGTGATGCTATAGCCTCGCCCGACGGCGGCACTTGTCCAAGCGCCCCCGCCCGGAGAGCCACCTCTAGCTTACGCCCCCGTCGCCGACCTGTCTGCCCGCTGTTCCGCGTGGCCGATGCTGCGCTCGTCGAACGGGGTGACGACCACGGAAAGGTTACCAATGGCTGCCAAGGCATTGTCCTTCGATGTCGGCGATTATGTCGTGTACCCCAAACACGGCGTTGGTCGTGTGATCGAGCTTCAGCGCAGCGAAATCGCTGGCATGCAGCTCGAACTCTATGTTCTGCGTTTCGAAAAGGAGCGGATGACGCTCCGCGTTCCGACCAACAAGGCCGAAAGCGTCGGCATGCGCAAATTGTCGTCGGACAAGACCATGCGCGAGGCGATGGAAACGCTGAAGGGCAAGCCCAAGGTCAAGCGGACGATGTGGTCGCGCCGTGCCCAGGAATATGAAGCCAAGATCAATTCGGGCGACCTCGTGTCGATCGCCGAAGTGGTCCGCGACCTGTTCCGTGCCGACGACCAGCCCGAACAAAGCTATTCCGAGCGTCAGATCTTTGAAGCGGCGGCCAGCCGCCTCGCGCGCGAACTGGCGGCGATGGAGCAGGTCGACGAGCCCAAGGCGCTCGACCGCATCGTCGAGATCCTGCGCGAAGCCGCGGCGATCTATAACAAGGAAAAGACCGCCGCCTGACCTTGGGTCGGCTGCGGTTGCGAAAGGGGCGGTCGGCAACGGCCGCCCTTTTTGCGGTTGCGTGGTCAACGCCATGCTGTATTGTAACGGCAATACACAGGGGGAAGCGATGCGCGCAGCGATGGTCGGACTGTTGATGGTGGCGGCGTGCAGCAATGGCGGGGCCAGCGAACCTGCCCGAACCGCAGAGCGCACCGTCGCGCTGCGCGGCTTTTCGGGGGTCGACCTTGCCGGGCCCGACCGGGTGGATGTCGTGACCGGCCGCGACTTCGCGGTGCAGGCGCGCGGCGACGCCGCCGTGCTCGACCGGCTGACCTTCGAGGTGAAGGGCACGACGCTGCGCATCGCGCGCAAGCCGCAGACCGGCTGGAACTGGCGCGACCGGACGGCGGTGATCCGCGTCACCCTGCCCGCGCTGAAGGCCGCTACGCTCAGCGGATCGGGCGACCTGTCGGTCGATCGCGCGGCGGATCTGACCGCGCAACTGACCGGATCGGGCGACATGACCATCGCCCGGCTGACCGGCCGCACCGCCCAACTGGGCCTGCGCGGATCGGGCACCATCGCCGCCGCCGGCCGGGTCGACAGCCTTGCGTTGTCGCTCAGCGGATCGGGCGACATCGACGCTCGCCAGGTCAAGGCATCGCAGGCCTCGGTCGCGGTGGCGGGATCGGGCGACGTCTCGGCCGATGTCGACGGTCCGGCGGCGGTGTCGCTCACCGGATCGGGATCGGCGACGCTGGGGGCACGGGCGCGCTGCACGGTGCGCAAGGCGGGATCGGGCGAGGCGCGCTGCGGCGGCTGATCGCGCTTGCGATCGGCGGTGCGGGGCGCGATGCTGCGTCCATGCTCGCCACCCTGCTCGCCGCCCTTCTGCTCCAGCCCGCGTCCGAACGGCAATGGATGCTGACCGGCTTCGACCGGGTGCGGGTCGATGGACCTTATGCCGTCACCATCACCACCGGCAGCGGAGCCTCGGCGCGCGCCGCCGGTGATCCCAAAGCGCTCGAACAGGTGCAACTGCGCGTCGAGGGCAATACGCTGATCGTCCAGCCGCTGCGCGATGATCGCGGCCGGCCCGCCACCGCTGCCCCGGCAATCATCGTCACCACCCCGCGCGTCGCCGCGATCAGCCTGCGCGGCGGCGGCACCGTCCGGCTCGATCGCGCGCGGGCCAGCCGGGTCGATCTGGCGCTGACCGGCGACGGCACGATCGAGGTGGGCGAGGTCGACGCCGAGCAACTGACGCTGACGCTGCTCGGCGCGGGCAGGGCGGTCCTCGCCGGGCGCACCGGTCGCGCGCGGATCATGGTCAACGGCGCGGGCAGCATCGCCGCCGACGCGCTCGACGTCGGCGACTTGCTGGTCCAGATGAGCGGCACCGGCGACGGCCGCTACCGCGCCCGCTACACCGCCGACATCGCCGCTTCAGGATCGGGCAGCGTCACGGTTGGCGGCACCCCGCGCTGTCGCACGCGCGGCACCGCCACCATTCGTTGTAGTTAGGGGTTACGCCGCCGCCGTTTCGAGCGTGGGATAATCGGTGTAACCCTCGGCCCCGCGCGAATACCACGTCGCCATATCGTCCTTGTTGAGCGGCGCGCCCTGCCGCAGCCGGTCGGGCAGGTCGGGGTTGGCGAGATACGGCCGGCCGAACGCGATCGCATCGGCGATACCGGCATCCAGCTCGGCCTGTGCGTTGCTGCCGTCATAATCCTGGTTCAGCACCAGCGGGCCGGCGAACACTTCGCGGATCGCCGGCGACACGCGCGGCTGGGTGGTGCTGCCGAAGGTGCCTTCCGGCCCCGGCTCGCGCAGTTCGAGGAAGGCGATGCCCTTGTCATTCAGCAGCTTCGCGGCGGGTACGAACACGCTCGCCGGATCGCTGTCGATCACGCCCTGCGTATCGCCGTTGGGCGAGAAGCGCACCGCCGTCCGCCCGGCACCCACTTCGGCGATCAGCCGGTCGACGACCTCGCCCAGCAGGCGAATGCGGTTCTCCGCGCTGCCACCGTAATCATCGTCGCGCTGGTTGGCACCGTCGCGCAGGAACTGGTCGATCAGATAGCCATTGGCGGCATGCAACTGCACCCCGTCGAAACCGGCCGCCTTCGCGTTGCGCGCCGCCCGGCTGTAATCATCGAGCACCCGCGCAATGTCGTCGAGCGTTGCGGCGCGCGCCTGCGCATAGGGCTTCTTGCCGTCATAGGTATGCGCCTGTCCCGGCGCGGTGGTGGCCGATGCCGACAACGGCGCCGCCCCGTCCAGGAAATCAGGATGTACGACCCGACCCATATGCCAGAGCTGGGTCACGATCCGCCCGCCGGCGGCATGGACCGCGGCGGTGACCGGCTTCCACGCCTCGACCTGCTCGTCGGTCCACAGCCCCGGCGCATAGGGCCAGCCCAGCCCCTCGCGGCTGATGCCGGTGCCTTCCGAAATCAGCAGCCCGGCCGAGGCGCGCTGCGCATAATAGTCCGCCATGATTGCGCTCGGCACATGTTCGCGGCTCGACCGGCCGCGGGTCAGCGGCGCCATCAGGATGCGGTTGGGGGCTTCGATGTCTCCGAAGGCAATGGAATCGAACAAACTCGGCATGGCGGCTCTCTGCATCAATTATGGGCGACGTGCGAAAGATAGGGGGGTAGGGGGCGGCATGCAGCCGGTATCCCCTGAAACAAAAGCTTCGCTCCCCCCAAGCGTTCCGCGTCGCGCGGTGCTGGCGGTGATCGTCGCCAATGTGGCGCTGGCATTCGGGCCGTGGTTCGTGCGCCTTGCCGATACCGGGCCGGTCGCCGCCGCCTTCTGGCGCATCCTGCTCGCGTTGCCGGTGCTGCTGGTCGCCGCCGCATGGGCCAATCCGCGCGCGATGACCCGTGCGGGGTCGCTGTGGCTGCCGATCCTGATCGCCGGCCTCGCCTTTGCGGTCGATCTGGGAAGCTGGCACATCGGCATTCGCCGCACCACGCTCGCCAACGCCACGCTGTTCGGCAATTGCGCGGTGCTGATCTTCCCGCTCTACGGCTTCCTCGCCATGCGCCAATGGCCGACGCGGGTGCAGGGCGCGGCGCTGCTGCTCGCGGCGGTGGGCGGCGGCCTGTTGATCGGGCGCTCGGCCGAGCTGTCGTCGCGGCATCTGGCGGGCGATCTGTTCTGCCTGCTCGCCGGCGTGCTCTACGCGGCCTATTTCATCGTCATGGCCGGGGTGCGGCGCAGCGTCGCGCCGCTTCCCGCGCTGGCGCTGTCCAGCATTGCCGGCGTCCTGCCGCTGCTAGGCTTCGCGCTGCTGCTCGGCGAACCGATCTGGCCGGGCACCTGGTCCCCGCTGCTGCTGCTCGCGCTGGTCAGCCAGATCGCGGGGCAGGGGCTGATGATCTACGCGCTCGGCGCGCTGACGCCGCTGGTCGTCGGCCTCGCGCTGCTCGTCCAGCCGCTGGTGGCGGCGACGATCGGCTGGCTGGCCTATGGCGAGCGGCTGACCGCCACCGACGCGATCGGCGCGGCACTGGTCGCCACCGCGCTCACCATCGTCGGGACCCAGCGGCGGAAGGTGCGTTAGCTCACGCCCGCCCGCCCAAGATCGACCAGCGCCTCGCCGAAGCGGGCGATGTCGCCCGGCGCGAAACCGGCGATGTTGATCCGGCCCGATCCGGCCATATAGATGCCGTGGGTTGCGCGCAGCCATTCGATCTGCCCCGGGCTGAGCGGCAGGGTAGCGAACATGCCCTTGCCCTGCGCCAGCGGCGCGAGATCGATCGACCCGGCCTGACCGATCGCCGCCAGTTCGGCGCGCAACCGCTGCAACCGGCCGCGCAGACCGTCCAGCTCGCCGCGCCAGTCGGCCGCCAGATGCTCGTCCTCCAGCACGATCCGCACCGTCGCCGCGCCATGATCGGGCGGCATCGACCAGTTGGCGCGCGCCAGCGCCAGCAGGTTGGAAAGCACCACGTCGCGGTGATCGGCGTCGGGCGCGCTGACCCACAGCGCCCCGGTGCGCTCGCGGTACAGCCCGAAATTCTTGTCGCACGAATAGGCGACGATCCCGAACGGCACCGCGCCCAGCACGATCCGCGTGCCCAGCGCGTCGGCCTCCATGCCGTCGCCCAGCCCCTGATAGGCAAGGTCGACGAACGGAATCAGCCGGCTGTCGGCCACCGCATCGGCGATCACGCGCCATTCGCCGGCATCGGGATCGATTCCCGTCGGGTTATGGCAGCAGCCGTGCAGCAGGATCGCATCGCCTGCCTCGGCCTGGCCGATCGCGGCGCGCATCGCCGGCAGGTCGATCCGCTGCGCCGCCATGTCGAACGCGGCATGGGACACGACGGTGAGGCCGGCGGCGGCGAAGACCGGCGCGTGATTGGCCCAGCTCGGCTGGCCGACGAGGATGCGGCGCACCCCCGCCTTGGCGAGCAGCTCCGCGCCGAGCCGGAGCGCACCGGTGCCGCCCGGCGTCTGCAACCCGCAGCGGCGGTCGGCGGGCAGGGTATCGCCGAACACCAGCGGTTCGAGTAGTGCGGTGAACCCCTTGTCGCCCTCTGGTCCCAGATACGCCTTGCTGTCCTGCGTCGCGATCAGCCGCATCTCGGCCTGCTTCACCGCCAGCATCACCGGGGTATGGCCGGCATCGTCACGGAACACGCCGACGCCGAGGTCGATCTTGTGAGCACGCGGATCGGCGCGATACGCCCCGATCAGGCGGAGCAGTGAATCGGCAGGCTGTGCGACAAGCGAACGGAACGGCATGGGTATCCCCGGACTGGAACGGGACCCGCCGGCGGCGGTCGCGTGCGGCGCTGCATCGTGCGGGTCGGAATGCGCGTCCGATAGGACAAGCGTGTGGCGTTGGAAAGGCGCGGTGCGGAAGGTCGGTTCACGCGGAGGCGCGGAGACGCGGAGAAGAAGCAGAAGATGTTTTCGCGCAGAGGCGCAGAGGCGCGGAGGCGTTGCGATCGAGATGGCCGTCACCGATCCGGCGAAGCCTGTTGTTCGTTGCAGCCGGTAGATGGAGCGCCGCTATCGCGGCAAGCGACTCATCTCTGCGCCTCTGCGCGAAAGCACCTTCCTGCCGGACGCAGCCGTCCGCAGCGCCATACCGGCTACGCGAACGCCTCACCACGACCGCAACCCCTTCGCGTCTCCGCGCCTTCGCGTGAAAACATCTTCTTCTGATACGCGACGGCAGAAAGAAGGGTGATTCACGCGAAGGCGCGGAGACGCGAACGGGTTCAAGCGGGACGGCCGTAACCGATCCGGCGGAGCCTCCCGTCCGTTGTCGTCCGCAATGGAGTACCGCTATTGTAGCGAGGGCTGCGTCTCTCCGCGTGAACCAACCTCCCTGCCGCCGTTGCGTACCGATCAGCCCGACCGACCCTCCAGCCAGCGTTCGAGATCGTCGCTGCCCCCGATGCGTTCATCGCCGACGAACACCTGCGGCGTGGTGGCGACGTCATGTTCGGCCTTGAACGCATCCACCTCGTCGCGGGTGCGCAGGATGCGGTCGTCGACGGTGACGCCGGCATGTTGCAGCAACTGCTTGGCCTTCACCCCGAACGGGCAGGTGTGATCGCTCAGCACCATGCGGTACAGGACGGCGTCGCGAGCTTCGGTCATGGCATGAACTCCCTCAGGTCAGCCGCCCCAACGCACCCATCGCGCCGCAAGGTCCGCGCGAAGGGCTGGCGCGGGGCAGGGGGAGCGCCTAGCTAGGGCGCATGACCAAGGAGGATGCGATGGCCCCCGCCGATCTGACGCTCGACGAACTGCGCGAGGGCCTTGCCCCGCTGGTCGCGGCCAATGCGGCGTTCGACGGCTGGTCCGACGCGGCGGTGCGCGCGGCGGCGGAAACGTTCGGGGCCGATCCCGATGTCGCGCGCCTCGCCTTTGCCGGCGGCGCGGTCGACATGATCGATGCGTGGTTCGCCGAGATCGACCGGCGGATGATCGATGCGGTCCCCGCCGATGCGCTCGCCGCGATGAAGATCCGCCAGCGCATCACCGTGCTGGTCGAGGCGCGTCTGGCGGCGGTGGCGGGCGAGCGCGAGGCGCTGCGCCGCGCGCTCGCGATCCTCGCCATGCCGCAGAATGTCGCGCGCGCGGCGCGGCTCGGATGGCGGACGATGGACCTGATCTGGCGGCTGGCCGGCGATACCGCGACCGATTACAACCATTATACCAAGCGGGCGATGCTCGGCGCGGTCTATGCCGCGACCGTCACCGTGTTCCTCGACGACGAGAGCGGCGGCCATGCCGACACCCGCGCCTTCCTCGCCCGGCGGATCGACGGCATCATGCGCTTCGAGAAGCTCAAGCACCAGTTCCTGTCGTCGCGCGACCCCGAACGCAGCCTCAGCCTGTCGCGCTTCATCGGTCGCCTGCGCTATCCGGCGGTATAGTCCGCTTCGTTCGATGTGCGTGAAGAAGGCTGGTTCGCGCGGAGACGCGGAGGGGTTCCGGGCTAGGGCGGGTTGACGCCTTTGGCGTCGGAAGCTGTCTCTATCGGGATCCAGACCGTCCGAAAACCCGACGCGAGATGGTTCAACGGGGACGTCCGCAAGGGAATTGTGGAATTTTGGATATCTGCGGACTTCCACGCCCTAGTGATGGCCAGACGGGCGCTGGGACGGCCGTCCCGCGGTCGTGCCGGGGATACGGCCGCCTGGATCAGGCCTGAACCGCCCGGATCATCCCCGG
>NZ_LMKU01000032.1:1634-3061 GCF_001421635.1 Sphingomonas sp. Leaf25 | reverse complement strand
TGGGAAATCTGTGGTTACAACATGTGGTGTTGTATTCAGTTGTTTTGGTTCCGGCCGACAACGTGTTGGGTTGTTGGTTGGGAACCACATAGTGGACGCAAGCAGAGTTATGTATTTTCTGTGTGGTGTAAGTTGTTGGCCTATTAGTACCGGTCAGCTTCACGAGTCGTTAGTCCTCGCTTCCACATCCGGCCTATCAACCCAGTGGTCTGGCTGGGGGCCTCTCACACAATAAAGTGTATGGAAATCTCATCTCGAAGCGAGCTTCCCGCTTAGATGCTTTCAGCGGTTATCCCATCCGAACGTAGCTAATCAGCGGTGCACTTGGCAGTACAACTGACACACCAGAGGTTCGTCCGTCCCGGTCCTCTCGTACTAAGGACAGCCCTTCTCAAATTTCCTGCGCGCGCAGCGGATAGGGACCGAACTGTCTCACGACGTTCTAAACCCAGCTCGCGTACCGCTTTAATGGGCGAACAGCCCAACCCTTGGGACCTACTCCAGCCCCAGGATGCGACGAGCCGACATCGAGGTGCCAAACCATGCCGTCGATATGGACTCTTGGGCAAGATCAGCCTGTTATCCCCGAGGTACCTTTTATCCGTTGAGCGACGGCCATTCCACAATGTACCGCCGGATCACTAGTCCCGACTTTCGTCCCTGCTCGAGATGTCTCTCTCACAGTCAAGCTCCCTTGTGCACTTACACTCGACACCTGATTGCCAACCAGGCTGAGGGAACCTTTGGGCGCCTCCGTTACTTTTTAGGAGGCAACCGCCCCAGTTAAACTACCCATCAGGCACTGTCCCTGACCCGGATTACGGGCCGAAGTTAGATGTCCAAAGTGACCAGAGTGGTATTTCAACGATGACTCCACCCGAACTGGCGTCCGGGCTTCAACGTCTCCCACCTATCCTACACAAGCCACTCCGAACACCAATACCAAACTATAGTAAAGGTCTCGGGGTCTTTCCGTCCTGCTGCGCGTAACGAGCATCTTTACTCGTACTGCAATTTCGCCGAGTTTATGGTTGAGACAGCGGGGAAGTCGTTACTCCATTCGTGCAGGTCGGAACTTACCCGACAAGGAATTTCGCTACCTTAGGATGGTTATAGTTACCACCGCCGTTTACTGGGGCTTAAATTCTCAGCTTCGCCTTGCGGCTAACCGGTCCTCTTAACCTTCCAGCACCGGGCAGGAGTCAGTCCGTATACATCGTCTTGCGACTTCGCACGGACCTGTGTTTTTAGTAAACAGTCGCTTCCCCCTGGTCTCTGCGGCCCCGATCCCCTCCGGACAGCAAGTGTCCATCAAGGTTGGGGCCCCCCTTCTCCCGAAGTTACGGGGGCATTTTGCCGAGTTCCTTAACCATAATTCTCTCGATCGCCTTAGTATTCTCTACCTGATCACCTGTGTCGGTTTGGGG
>NZ_LMKU01000032.1:1214-1507 GCF_001421635.1 Sphingomonas sp. Leaf25 | reverse complement strand
GCCCGGCTCGGCTACCTTCCTGCGTCACACCTGTTAATACGCTTGCCTCCCAGGATCAGGTCCCGCGCTCCACCAAAACCCTCACACCACAAGGGCGATCGGGCAGGTTTCGGGCGGTTAGTATCCCCTGTTCAGCATGGGCGGTTTTTCGCCGGTACGGGAATATCAACCCGTTGTCCATCGACTACGCCTGTCGGCCTCGCCTTAGGTCCCGACTTACCCAGGGCAGATTAGCTTGACCCTGGAACCCTTGATCATTCGGCGGACGGGTTTCTCACCCGTCTTTCGCTACT
>NZ_LMKU01000032.1:614-1094 GCF_001421635.1 Sphingomonas sp. Leaf25 | reverse complement strand
CTGAACCACAAGGGCTTAGCTAATATTTGAATGCCACAACTTCGGCGGTGTACTTGAGCCCCGCTACATTGTCGGCGCGGAATCACTTGACCAGTGAGCTATTACGCACTCTTTTAAGGATGGCTGCTTCTAAGCCAACCTCCTGGTTGTCTTCGCAACTCCACATCCTTTCCCACTTAGCACACGCTTAGGGGCCTTAGTTGGTGGTCTGGGCTGTTTCCCTCTCGACTATGAAGCTTATCCCCCACAGTCTCACTGCTACGCTCTCACTTACCGGCATTCGGAGTTTGGCTGACGTCAGTAACCTTGTAGGGCCCATTAGCCATCCAGTAGCTCTACCTCCGATAAGAAACACGCAACGCTGCACCTAAATGCATTTCGGGGAGAACCAGCTATCACGAAGTTTGATTGGCCTTTCACCCCTACCCACAGCTCATCCCCTCCATTTTCAACTGAAGTGGGTTCGGTCCTCCACGACGT
>NZ_LMKU01000032.1:383-573 GCF_001421635.1 Sphingomonas sp. Leaf25 | reverse complement strand
CTTACCGTCGCTTCAACCTGGCCATGGGTAGATCACTTCGCTTCGGGTCTAGATCACGCCACTGCAACGCCCTATTCAGACTCGCTTTCGCTACGGCTTCCCCACACGGGTTAACCTCGCGACGTAACACTAACTCGCAGGCTCATTCTTCAAAAGGCACGCCGTCACCACAACACAGCAAGCTGCGATG
>NZ_LMKU01000032.1:0-376 GCF_001421635.1 Sphingomonas sp. Leaf25 | reverse complement strand
GCTCCGACGGATTGTAAGCACACGGTTTCAGGTACTGTTTCACTCCCCTCCCGGGGTACTTTTCACCTTTCCCTCACGGTACTGGTCCGCTATCGGTCATTAGGGAGTATTTAGGCTTATCAGGTGGTCCTGACAGATTCGCACGGGANTTATCAGGTGGTCCTGACAGATTCGCACGGGATTTCTCGGGCCCCGTGCTACTTGGGATACTTCACCGGGCGGTACACAACATTTCGGTTACGGGGCTCACACCCTCTCTGGCCGGCCTTTCAAGACCGTTCACCTATGCCTGTACTACTCACCCCACTGCCCCGGCAGAGACAGAATGGGAAGTCCCACAACCCCGACCATGCAACGCCCGCCGGCTATCACACAT
>NZ_LMKU01000031.1:1316-1935 GCF_001421635.1 Sphingomonas sp. Leaf25 | reverse complement strand
GCACGTGCCGCCAGGCACCTATTTGCTGATATTCCACCCGTGAGCACCCGCCGCAGAACAATCGCCTGCGCAACGGGCCTACTCCTGACAACCCCGCCACACGGACATACGCCCGGCACGGTGATTGTAGGTGCTCCTTAGAAAGGAGGTGATCCAGCCGCACCTTCCGGTACGGCTACCTTGTTACGACTTAGTCCCAATCGCCAGTCCCACCTTCGACGGCTCCCCCCCACAAGGGGTTAGGCCACCGGCTTCGGGTGTTACCAACTTTCGTGACTTGACGGGCGGTGTGTACAAGGCCCGGGAACGTATTCACCGCAGCGTTGCTGATCTGCGATTACTAGCGACTCCGACTTCATGGGGTCGAGTTGCAGACCCCAATCCGAACTGAGACCGGCTTTTTGGGATTAGCTCCACCTCACAGTATCGCAACCCTTTGTACCGGCCATTGTAGCATGCGTGAAGCCCAAGACATAAGGGGCATGATGATTTGACGTCGTCCCCACCTTCCTCCGAGTTGACCCCGGCAGTCTCCTATGAGTCCCCACCATCACGTGCTGGCAACATAGAACGAGGGTTGCGCTCGTTGCGGGACTTAACCCAACATCTCACGACACGA
>NZ_LMKU01000031.1:893-1231 GCF_001421635.1 Sphingomonas sp. Leaf25 | reverse complement strand
CACCTGTTTCCAGGCGTTTCCGGTTCATGTCAAGCCTTGGTAAGGTTCTTCGCGTTGCATCGAATTAATCCGCATGCTCCGCCGCTTGTGCGGGCCCCCGTCAATTCCTTTGAGTTTTAGCCTTGCGGCCGTACTCCCCAGGCGGGGCACTTAATGCGTTAGCTACGGCGCGGAAAACGTGGAATGTCCCCCACACCTAGTGCCCAACGTTTACGGCATGGACTACCAGGGTATCTAATCCTGTTCGCTCCCCATGCTTTCGCTCCTCAGCGTCAGTTAATGCCCAGAGACCTGCCTTCGCCATCGGTGTTCCTCCTGATATCTGCGCATTTCACCGC
>NZ_LMKU01000031.1:307-795 GCF_001421635.1 Sphingomonas sp. Leaf25 | reverse complement strand
CCTACGAGCTCTTTACGCCCAATAATTCCGGATAACGCTTGCGCCCTACGTATTACCGCGGCTGCTGGCACGTAGTTAGCCGGCGCTTCTTCTGCAGGTACCGTCACTTTCGCTTCTTCCCTACTGAAAGAGGTTTACAACCCGAAGGCCGTCATCCCTCACGCGGCGTCGCTGCATCAGGCTTCCGCCCATTGTGCAATATTCCCCACTGCTGCCTCCCGTAGGAGTCTGGGCCGTGTCTCAGTCCCAGTGTGGCCGGTCACCCTCTCAGGCCGGCTACCCGTCGTCGCCTTGGTGAGCCATTACCTCACCAACAAGCTGATAGGCCGCGAGTCCATCCAAAACCACAATAAAGCTTTCCACCCCCCACCATGCGATGAGGAGTCATATCCGGTATTAGACCCAGTTTCCCAGGCTTATCCCAGAGTTAAGGGCAGGTTACTCACGTGTTACTCACCCGTTCGCCACTAATCCCCCAGCAAGCTGGG
>NZ_LMKU01000031.1:0-207 GCF_001421635.1 Sphingomonas sp. Leaf25 | reverse complement strand
AACAGACACACCATGCGCCCCCGGGAAAACGGGATGCACACAATGCACAAAATTTGAAACCAGCCAAAAACACCAGACCACACCACGGGGTGGCGGGCCCGGCAAATTCAACCAATTCAATACAATAAATTGGTATCAACAAACTTGGCACACTATTGAGTTCTCAAACAACAGACACACCCGGCACCACCCAAACATTTCCAGTTC
>NZ_LMKU01000030.1:222745-235456 GCF_001421635.1 Sphingomonas sp. Leaf25 | reverse complement strand
AGGGGTCCTTTTTCGACGCCGATCACCCCGCTACCGGGGTCCCTTTTCCACGCCGATCCACACTCCTCGACGCCGGGACCAGCATCAACGCTACGGCCAAGAAGCTGCGGATTGGCGTTGCTACCGTTCACCGCATCAAAACGAGAATGTCAGCACACGCTCAAGCAATCTGACCATCACCCCCAGCGTGAGGTACGACATGCAGGCTATCCGCATATCAGTTCGCGCCGCACCAGCGGTAATCTGCTCGCACAAACCAACCATCAAACACGGCGAACCTTTTGCCGATGTCTGCGCAAACACGTCATTCTTTCGCCACCCACACGCCGACCCCTATGGCTCCGACCCGTCGTTTCGGGAGTGGCTGACACAACGCGTGCAAGACGCTGTTCGACAAGATCGCCTGAAACGCTGGATTACATGGTCAGACGCGAGCGTAACCTCATTTCCCGAGCCAGATTTGAAGCCCCATTTGCGACCACCGCCGCACGGACATCATGGAGACCAACATGGCCGATGACGCTCAACCAACGGAAAAAGCGCAGGGCGATGTTCGTCAGGATGATCCGATGCAACCAGACATCCAAACCGTCATCGATAGCCTCGAAACACGCTCAAAGGCAGATCGAGCAGCGTTGCTCAAGGCTCTTCTCGACGGTTGCAAACCAGAGACCAGTACGCATCCTGTAAGCGGCACCACTCTCCCCTACATCACGCGGCTTCGCCGCTCCCGCCCAGTTTCCAGTAGGTCGCATAGCGTTCGTGCGCGATGCGGTGGTAGGGGATCAGCCGCACCGGCGCACCGTCGGCGGCGGGGATCGTGAATTCCAGCGCCCCCGGGCCGGGGCGGATCGCCGCGACCAGTGCGTCGGGATCGCCGGCAAGGACCGGGACCGCGACCGGCGTGTCGTTATACTCGCCATATCTGCGTTCGTTGATGATGATGTCCGCGCCGGGCGCAAGACCCTGCCGCCCGAGCGCCCCGGCCAGCACCAGCGGGCCATGGGTGAAGGCGACGATGTCGGGCGCGGTCGGCGCGACATGGACGGCGGAGCGCATGACCAGGCGCAGTTCGACCTCGTCGCCTTTGCGCCACGTCCGCTGCACGTCGATATAGCGGCCGGGCGTAGTCGAGCGGACCGTCTCGACGCCGTTGACCAGCACGGTGGCGGTGGCGCTCCATTGCGGATGGCGCAGTTTCAGCGTGGCATCGACCGGGCGGGGCGAGGACCAGCGCAGCCGCGTATCGGCGGTATCGGGAAACTGCGTGACCTGCGTCACGACCGCGTCCTTCGCCTGCCAGCGCACCGTCGAGGGGATGAACAGGTTCACATAGAGTGCGTCGTCACCCTGGAAATAGATCGAGTCGCGATATTTGACATGGTTTTCCATGCCGGTGCCGGTGCAGCACCAGAACGAGTCCTCCGGCGTGTGATAGAGCTTCATATAGCCCGGCCGCGCGCCCTGGAAATAGGTCGCCATGCCGCTGTCGGGGTCCTGCGAGGCGAGGATGCCGTTGTAGAGCGTGCGTTCGTAATAATCGGCATAGGCGACCTGCGGATCGTGCAGGAACAGCGCGCGGGTGAGGCGCAGAATGTTGTGCTGGCAACAGGTTTCCGACCCCTTGGCCGAGAAGACATGGTCGGCGATGTCGGCGGCGGCGAAGAAATGTTCGTTGTCGCCATGCCCGCCGGTCACGAACGACCGGGTCTGCGCGACGGTGCGCCAGAAGAAGGTGGCGGCGCTGGCATAATCAGGCTTGCCGGTCACTTCCCACAGGCGGTGATAGCCGATGATCTTGGGGATCTGCGTGTTGGCGTGCAGCCCGTCGAGATGATCGCGCTCCTTCGCCAGCGGCGCGAGGATCGCCTTTTGCGCGAAGCGTTCGGCGGTGGTGCGATAGTCGGCGTTGCCAGTCATGACATAGAGGTCGGCGAACACCTCGCTCATGCCGCCGTGTTCGGTTTCCAGCATCGTTTCGACCTGCGCATCGCCCATCGACCGGGTGGCGACGACCGCCCAGTCGGCGAAGCGCAACAGCACCGCGCGTGCCGGCGCGCTGTCGGCCAGCAGCGCGGCGTCGCGCAGACCGGCATAGAGTTTGTGCAGCGTGTACCACGGCACGCCGGTGATCGGATCGCCGCGCAGATGGGCGGCGATCAGTGCCGCGCCGCCCGGAAAGGCGCAGACGAGGCCGGAGTTCGCCGCCTGCTGGCACGCCGCCAGCTCGCGCGCGATATGGTCGATCCGGCGGCGATAGTCGGTGTCGCCGGTCGAGCGCCACGCCAGCGCGCAGCCCGACAGATAATGGCCCAGCGTATGGCCATGGCAGTTGATCTCGGCCCACGCCGGTTCGGATTCCCAGCCGCCATAGACCGGTGCCTTGGGGGCGAGGCCCGCGTTCCTGCGGAAATTATGGAGCATCCGGTCGGGCACGAGCGACCGGAGATAGGCTTCGGTCTTGCGCTGCGCGTGGAGGAACGGGCTGTCGGCCAGCGTCACGTCGGCGAGGTCGAATGGCCGGAGCTTCGCCACCGGACCCTGCATCGTTGCGGGGGGTGGCGCTGCGACGGCCTGCCCGGCGATGGTCAGAAGCGGACCGGCGGCCAGCGCGCCGCTCCCCGCATGCTTCAGGAACGCGCGACGTGACGCGCCGGTGCAGCAGGAGTCGGCCAATCCACTATCCTTCACCCAAGTATGTTATTTTGTCCGACAACTATCATGCCACGCTTCATGGCAAAAGATGGCGAACGACCGGTGGCGTCGGAGCCGCCGAACGGTCCCAAGCCGGATCGGCATTCGGCTCTTCCGGTGCAGTCCGTAGTCGAAAACACTACCTTCCTTCGTCACCCCGGACGTGTTCCGGAGTCCACCTAGCCGCGAACGCTGTCGCAAGTGCTTCGAGCGGGATCGATCGTTGTACCGTGGACCCCGGAACGAGTCCGGGGTGACGGAAATGGTCTTTGCTGGCGTCACGGCCGGCTGAATGTCGATCGGCCCTAAGCGGTTGAGGGGGCGGGACGCTTCGCCCATAAGGGTCGCCATGCGTATCCTGTTGCCCCTTGCTCCGCTCGTCCTGCTCGCCGCCTGCGTGCCGCCCGCCGCGCCGCCGGCGGCGATGCCCGATCCCGTTCCGCCGGTACGCCCGGTGGCGGTCGTCGCGCCGCCGCCCGCGGTTGGCGACTGGCGCGATGATGCGGTGACGCCGGGCGACTGGCAGTATCGTGGTCTGGGCAACGGATCGGTCGCGACCTATGGCGCGCGCGGCGGTGCTACCCTTGCGACGCTGCGCTGCGACGCGGGCGCCGGTCAGGTGACGCTGATGCTGGCGAGCAGCCGTCCCGCCCCCGGCACGATCACGATCCGCACGTCGAGCACCCAGCGCAGCATGGCCGTGCGGCCGGTCGCGGGCGGCGTGGCGCTGATGCTGCCCGCCGGCGACCGGCTGCTCGATGCGATCGGGTTCAGCCGGGGCCGGTTCGTGATCGAAGGGGCGGGCGTCGGGCGGCTGGTGCTGCCGGCATGGGCCGAGATTCTGCGCGTGACCGAGGACTGCCGCCGGTGAAGGTCGGCGCGGCGTCGGCGCTGGCGCTGCTGCTCGCCGCCTGTTCGGGCGAGCCGACGCCCGCGCCATCGCCGACGCCTGTCGCGACGCCGACCATCATCGCCAGCGCGCGAACGCTGGCTCCCGGCGAATTGCCCACGCCCGAGCTCGATGGTGCGGCACCGCTTGCCGGCACCTGGCGGTTTCAGGCATCGGCCAGCGGCAGCGCCGCGCGCTACGACAGCGGCGGGACGCTCCGCTTCGCGGTCCGCTGCGATTCCCAGGCGCGGCGAATCGTCTTCGTGGCGGCGGGGGAGGGCAGCGCGATCCGCCTGTTCACCCCCGATGCCGCCGCGACCTTCCCGGCCAAGCGGATCGACGGCGCACTGGAGGCGGCGGTGACGACCGGACAGACCTTCCTCGACGCGCTGGCCAAGGCACGGACGATCGGAGTCGGCGGTGGCGACGGCCCGATCGGGCGGCTGCCCGGCGACCGGTCGATCGGCGATGTCGTGGCGCGCTGCCGTCCCGGCGGCAGGCGATGATCGGTGCATCATGCGTGTAATTCAAGGCTTGTAACCATCGCGGCGATGGCACACATTCGGGGCGCGCTACCAGTCGGGGCGTAACGGCTTTAACTAGCGAAAGGAGGTGATCCGATGTCTCATGGTTCAGCAGTGGGTTCGGTTCAGTTCGTTCGGGAGACGCGCCGCTAGGCACAACGGATCGTGCGGGGAGTATCCTCTCCCAGCCAACGCACGGTTCGGCCACAGGCGGCTCGCATGGTCTCCCGGGCTGGAACTTCCGGCCGCTGACCATGCTTGAGGTCGTCGGGTGTCGAGAGACCCCGGCGGCCTCTTTCATGTCGGCGTACCCTGACGCAGCTTGCGGTGCCCTGCCGCCAGCACGATCGCGACCACCGATCCGCCAAGGATGTTGCCGAGCGTCGCCAGCGCGACGTTGAACGCCGCCGCGTCGATCGGCACCGCCTGCGGATCGATGCCCCACGCGATCGGCAACAGCGACATGTTCGCCACCGAATGTTCGAAACCGCCCGCGACGAACAGCGCGACCGGCCCGATCACGGCCGCGATCTTGCCGCCGATCGACTTGGCACCCGTCGCCATCCATACGCCAAGACACACCAGCATGTTGGCGAGCATGCCCGAGGCGAGCAGCTCGACCCAGTCCTTGCCGAGCTTGGTGGTCGCGGTCTTGAGCGCCGCCGCGCCGACCGCGCCGTCGATCGCTTGCGGCCCGCCCGCCGCCACGAACAAGGCGGCGACCGCGATGCTGCCGACCAGATTGGCGATCCACACCACGCTCCAGTCGCGCAGCGTCTCGCCGATGGAAAGCCGGTCCTGCGCGGCGGGCGGCACCAGCATGGTATTGCCGGTGAACAACTGTGTCCCCGTCACCATCACCAGCATCAGCCCGACCGAAAAGGCGACGCCCGACAGCAACTGCACCGCGCCACCGGGCGTGCCGCCAGCCTGCGCCACCAGATAGCCGATACTGCCGAAACCGATCTGCGCGCCCGCCGCAATCCCGAGCAGCGCCATCGCGCCGAGCGGCGGCCGGGTCTTGGCCAGCATCGCATCGTCGATCGTATCGGCCAGTTCGGCGGCGGTGGTATCGGCCATGGAACGCTCCCATCGGTTTGGGAACGTAACGATGCCGAGGGGTGTCGGGGTCCGCCACACGAAAAACGGCGCGGTTCGTGTCGAACCGCGCCGTCTGTTTTGCCGGAAATGATCCATCGACCTTGCAACAACCGTCATCCCAGCGAAGGCTGGGATCTCCTGGCCGTGGCGCGCGACAAGAACCGCTTGAGGCCCCAGCCTTCGCTGGGGCGACGTTTCCGTTCAGGTGGATCAGGGTCTAGTGATTGTCGCGCGGCAATCCCTGCGTCTGGGCGATGCGCTGATACGCTTCGGCCCCTTCCAGAATCGCACCGGTCGACATCTGGCCGACCACCGACCGCTGGATTTCCTGCCACGGCGTCTGCGATGCGGGATAGCGATACCCGCCGGCGGCTTCCAGCTCCTGGCGGCGAACCGCCAGTTCCTCGTCCGACAGCAGTACGTCGGCGCTGCCCTTGCCCAGATCGATCCGCACCCGGTCGCCGGTGCGCAGCAGCGCGAGGCCACCGCCCGCCGCCGCTTCGGGCGAGGCGTTCAGGATCGACGGGCTACCCGACGTCCCCGACTGACGCCCGTCGCCGATGCAGGGCAGGGCATGGACGCCTTCGGTGATGAGATACGCCGGCGGGCGCATGTTCACGACCTCGGCCGCGCCGGGATAGCCGATCGGCCCGGCACCGCGCATGAACATCAAGGTTTCGGGGGTGATGCCGAGCGCGGGATCGTCGATCCGGTTGTGATAATCCTCCGGCCCATCGAACACGACCGCCGGCCCCTCGAACGCTTCGGGGTCGTTCGGGTTGGAGAGATAGCGCTGGCGGAATTCGGGGCCGATCACGCTGGTCTTCATCACCGCCGCGTCGAACAGATTGCCCTTGAGGACGATGAACCCGGCCTCTTCCTTGAGCGGCTGGTCGAACGGGCGGATGACCTTTTCATCCTCGATGGTGGCCGAACGGCAATTCTCGCCGATCGTCTTGCCGTTCACCGTCATCGCATCTTCCGCGATCAGGCCCTGACCCATCAACTGGTTGATGACCGCCGGCACGCCGCCCGCGCGGTAATAATCCTCGCCCAGATATTCGCCGGCGGGTTGCAGGTTCACCAGCAGTGGGATCTTGTGCCCCTGCTCCTGCCAATCCTCGATCGGCAGGTCGATGCCGGTATGACGGGCGAGCGCCGCGAGGTGGATCGGCGCGTTGGTCGATCCGCCGATCGCCGAATTGACCTTGATCGCGTTGTGGAACGCATCCTTCGTCAGAATGTCGGAGGGCTTCAGGTCCTCGCGCACCATGTCGACGATGCGTTTGCCGGTGTGGTACGCGATCTCCTGCCGGTCGCGATACGGCGCGGGGATCGCCGCCGATCCGGGGAGCTGCATGCCCAGCGCCTCGGCCAGCGAGTTCATCGTCGTCGCCGTGCCCATTGTGTTGCAATAGCCGGTCGAGGGCGCCGAGGAGGAGACGAGGCGGATGAATTCCTTGTTGTCGATCTCGCCCGCCGCCAGCATCTGGCGCGCCTTCCACACGATCGTGCCCGATCCGGTGCGCTCGCCCTTGTGCCAGCCGTTGAGCATGGGACCGACCGACAGCGCGATCGCCGGGATGTTGACCGTGGCGGCGGCCATCAGGCACGCCGGCGTCGTCTTGTCGCAACCGATCGTCAGCACCACGCCGTCGAGCGGATAGCCGTACAGCACTTCGACGAGGCCGAGGTACGCGAGGTTACGGTCGAGGCCGGCGGTCGGCCGTTTGCCGGTTTCCTGAATCGGATGGACCGGAAATTCGAGCACGATGCCGCCCGCCTCGCGGATGCCTTCGCGTAAGCGTTCGGCCAGCACGAGGTGATGGCGGTTGCACGGGGAAAGGTCGCTGCCGGTCTGGGCGATACCGATGATCGGCTTGCCCGACTGCAATTCCTCCTGGCTCAGCCCGAAGTTCAGATAGCGCTCGATATACAGCGCGGTCATGTCGATATTGTCGGGATTGTCGAACCAGGCGCGGCTGCGCAGGGGGGGCATGTCGGTCATCGAGCGGAGCTTTCGGATCAGCGGGTCGTGGAGAGGCGATAGATCATGACGTGGCGGTACGGCTTGCCCGGATCGACCCGGGCCGAGGCGAAGGTCGGCTGGTTGGGCGAATCGGGGAATTTCTGCGGTTCCAGTGCGATGCCGTCACCCATGCGATACAGATGCCCCTGCTTGCCGACATAGGTGCCGTCAAGGAAGTTGCCGGTATAGAACTGGATGCCCGGTTCGGTCGACAATACTTCGAGCACCCGGCCGCTGAGGCTGTCCTCCAGCCGCGCGGCAAGTTCGGGCGTGGGCGTCGGCCCCTTGTCGAGCACGAAATTATGGTCGTAGCCCTGACCCAGCCGGATCTGTTCGTTGCGTCCGTCGCGGATGCCGTCGGCGATCAGCCGGGGTTTGGTGAAATCGAACACCGTGCCGTGGACCGGGCGGATCTGGCCGGTCGGGATCAACCGCGCGTCGACGGGGGTGTAGCTGCCCGCCGGGACGGTCAGCCGGTGCTGTCCGGTGCCACCGGCAGCACCTTCACCGCTCAGGTTGAAGATCGCGTGGTTCGTCATGTTGACGATCGTCGGCTTGGTCGTCGCCGCGTCGAACGCGATGGTCAGGTCGCCCGCCTCATTCAGCGAATAGGTGACGGCGGTGGTCAACTGCCCCGGATAGCCCTGATCGCCATCGGCGCTGACCAGCGTCAGCTTCACCGACGCGGTCGCCCCCGACTTCACGTCGGCCACCTGCCACACCCGCTTGTCGAACCCCTGGGTCCCGCCGTGGAGCGAGTTGGTCTTGTCGTTCTGCGTTAGTTGATAGCTGCGCCCGTCGAGGCTGAACTTGCCGCCCGCGATCCGGTTGGCATAGCGCCCGACGCTCACCCCGAAATAATTGGGGCGCGATTCATAGGTCGCGACATCGTCATAGCCGAGCACCACATCGGCGCGCTTACCGGCGCGGTCGGGGGCGACCAGCGATTGCAGCGTCGCGCCATAGGACAGGATGCGCGCCGACACGCCCTTCGCGTTGGTCAGCACGATCGCCTCGATCGCGGTGCCGTCCTTCAACCGCCCGGCGGCTTCGCGTTTCGCATCGGCGGCCTGCGCCGAACTGATCGTCGCCGCGACCGCCACCGTGGCCAGAGCCCACCGTTTCATTGCTTCCATCTCCCCTCCGCCGCGACCGTTGACGCGGTGCCTTCCGCCATATAGTCAGACAAAAACGTTTAGGGCAAGCGGGTGTCGCCTACCGACGCCGGCCATTGTCATATAAATAAGGGGAGTTTGCGACAAGATGCCGGCACCGATCACTTCCGCGCGCGGTGTGACCGCCGCGCCGCCGGGGGGCAACTACACCTCGGCGCTGACGCTGCTCGCCAGCCTGTTCTTCATGTGGGGCTTCATCACGGTCATCAACAACACGCTGCTGCCGCATCTGCGCAGCGTGTTCGACCTGAACTATACCCAGACCACGCTGATCGAAAGCGTGTGGTTCATCGCCTATTTCTTCGCCTCGATCCCGTCGGCCAAGCTGATCGAGCGGATCGGCTATCAGAAGTCGCTGGTCATCGGATTGCTGGTGATGGCGGCGGGTGCGGCGGGCATGGTGCTGGCCGCCAGCCTGCCGTCGTACGGTGTCACGCTGGTGATGCTGTTCGTGATCGCCAGCGGCATCACGCTGCTGCAGGTCGCGGCCAACCCCTATGTCGCGGTGATCGGCCCGTCGGCCACCGCCTCGTCGCGGCTCAATCTGGTGCAGGCGATGAACTCGGCCGGCACCATGCTCGCCCCGCTGTTCGGCGCGTACCTCATCCTCGGCCGGTCGAAGGGCGGCACGGCGGAGGCGGGCACGGTGCTGACGCAGGCCGAGCGGATGGCCGACGCGCAGTCGGTGATCCTGCCCTATGTGCTGGTCACGATCGTGCTGGTCGTGCTGGCGGTCATCATCGCCCGCTTCCCGCTCCCCGCGATGGGATCGTCGACCAGCCGCGTCGCCAAGGAAGAGCGCCGGAAGCATTCGCTGTGGAACCACCGCAACCTCGTGTTCGGCGTGCCCGCGATCTTCATCTACCTGATCGCCGAGATCGGCGTCGCCAACCTGTTCGTGAACTTCGTCAGCCAGCCCGACATTGCCAACGTCACCAACGAACTGGCCGGACGCTATCTGACGCTGTTGTGGGGCGGGATGATGATCGGCCGCTTCGTCGGCAGCTTTGTGATGCAGAAGGTCGATGCGGCCAAGGTGCTGGCGCTGTTCTCGATCGGCGCGTTCGTCGTGATGCTGGGTGCCACCTTCCTGAACGGTCCCGCCGCGATGTGGTCGCTGATCCTCGTCGGGCTGTTCCATTCGATCATGTTCCCGACGATCTTCACGCTCGGCATCAAGGGGCTGGGGCCGCTGACCGAGGAAGGCTCGGGGCTGCTCATCATGGCGATCGCCGGCGGCGCGCTGGTGGTGGTACAGGGCTGGCTGGCCGACAAATACGGCCTGCAATGGTCGTTCCTGCTGACCGCCGCGTGCGAGCTCTACATTCTGTTCTACGCGCTGTGGGGATCGAAGGTGACGAACCCGATCGCCGATGTTCCCGCCGACACCGACGTCTTCAAGTAAGGAATAGCCGATGACTCTTCGCCTGTTGCAGCGCGTGGCCCCCGCGCGCGCCGTCATCGCCGCGACCGACAGCGGCGCGCACATCGTCCCCGGCGTTGCCAGCGTCCGCGACCTCGCCTTGCGCGCGATCGACGCGGGCCAGTCGATCGCCGACACCATCGCCGCGCTGGGGCAGGGCGAGGCGGTCGACCTGACCGCCTTGTTCGACGCCGGCCAGATCGGATCGCCGATCGACCATGAGGACCCGGCCCATGTCGTGATGACCGGCACCGGCCTCACCCACCTCGGCTCCGCCGAGGGGCGCGACAAGATGCACCGCGCGGCGGCCGAAGCCGCGACCCAGACCGATTCGATGCGGATGTTCCTCGAAGGGGTCGAGGGCGGCAAGCCGGCGGCGGGGGCCGTCGGCCAGCAGCCCGAATGGTTCTACAAGGGCGACGGCGGCCAGATGGTCGCGCCGGGCGGCGACTTCACCATGCCCGCCTTCGCGCAGGACGGCGGCGAGGAACCCGAACTCGCCGGCATCTACCTGATCGGTCCCGACGGCACGCCGCACCGCATCGGCCTGACCCTTGCCAACGAATTTTCGGACCATGTGACCGAGCGCCACAACTATCTGTGGCTCGCGCACAGCAAGCTGCGTCAGGCGTCGCTCGGCCCCGAACTGCTGGTCGGCACCCCCCCCGAGCATGTCGAGGGCACCAGCCGCATCGTGCGGGACGGTGAGACGATCTGGGAAAAGCCGTTCCTGTCGGGCGAGGCGAACATGTCGCACAGCCTGTCGAACCTCGAACATCACCACTTCAAATACGCGCTGTTCCGCCGGCCGGGCGACATCCATGTCCACTTCTTCGGCACGGCGACGCTGTCGTTCTCGGACGGGATCGCGACGCAGGAAGGCGACGTGTTCGAAATCGCGGCGGCCCCGTTCGTCCTGCCGCTGCGCAACACGCTGACGCGGGCGGCAGCGCAGGATGTCAGCGTCCTCCAGCTCTGACCCTCCCGTCATCCCGGCGCAGGCCGGGATCCATGGATACAAGCCGGCGCGCTTCCATCGATGACGCCCGTATCCATGGATTCCGGCCTTCGCCGGAATGACGTCCTGCAGGTCACCCCCCCAGCAACGGCACGATCCGGTCGAGCAACGGCAACTGGCTCTTGAGCATCATCGTCCGCGCCTCGGCGACCGGCATCCAGCGCGCGGCATCGACTTCGGGAAAGGCGCGGCGCCGGCCGCTGCGCGGTGGCCATTCGATCTCGAACGTCATGCTGGTGATCCGCTGCGTGTCGACATCCTGTTCGGCGGCGAACGCCGACACCGACTTGCCGCCCGACTGTTTGACCACGCCCAGCGGCGCGAGCGGGCCGGCGACCGTCACCCCCAGTTCCTCGGCCACCTCGCGCCGGGCTGCATCCTCGACCGCCTCGTCAGGTTCGACATGGCCCTTGGGGATCTGCCATGCGCCAGCCTGTCGCCGCGCCCAGAACGGACCGCCGGGATGCACCAGCAACACCGCCGGCTGCGGCTTGCGGCGATAGAGCAGAATTCCGGCACTGTGTTGCGGCATGGATCGACGGTCCCTGTTCGGGCAATCGTCTGCGTCGCCCTTGTTGCCCAACAGACGCCGCGCGCCCATTTGCGTTCCATGCCGCAGCGACGGGAGCAGATAGTTTGCGTGAACTGAGCCTGTACGTCGTCGGCGCGGACCATCCGAACCGCACGGGCAAGGGCAATCGCCGGTTCGAGATATTGCTGTGCCGGCCCGGCGAACCGGTGCTGCTGGTGCTCGAACCGCGCAACCCGGTCGATCCCGATGCGGTGATGGTGATGAGCGCGCGCGGCGTGCAGATTGGCTATCTCACCGCCGAGCGTGCGCCATGGATCGCCGGCATGTTGCGCGGCGGGCGCGAGGTGCGGGCGATCTTCCAGCAGGCGACCCGGCCGGGGGCCGCGCTCCGTGTCGCGTTCGACGGGGCCACGCCGACGCTGCCCCCGGCGACCGCACCCGCCACCGATCCCGCACCCGATTTCTGGCCGGACGAGATACCGCCTGACGACTGACGATCTTGTCGCCCGCCGCCGCCGGGCGCACAGTGCCGCGCATGGCGCGATCGATCTTCATCACCGGCGGGGCATCGGGCATCGGCCGCGCCACCGCGCAGTTGTTCGCCGCGCGCGGCTGGCGCATCGGCCTCGCCGATATTGATGCGGCGACGCTGACGCGCACCGCCGGGGACCTGCCCGCCGACACGGCGACCTTCGCGTTCGACGTGACGCAGGCGGCGGGATGGGATGCGGCACTCGCCGCCTTTGTCGCCGATGGCGCGATCGATGTCGTGTTCAACAACGCCGGCATCGCCGCCGGCGGGGTGTTCGCCGACATGGCCGTGACCGCGATCGAGCGGACGGTGGCGGTGAACCTGACCGGCGTGTTGCTCGGCGCCCATGCCGCGCATCCGTATCTGAAAGCGAGCGGCGGCTGCCTGCTCAACACCGCTTCGGCCGCCGGCATCTATGGCACTGCCGGGGCAGCGGTCTATTCGGCGACCAAGTTCGCCGTGCGTGGCCTCACCGAAGCGCTCGACGGCGAATGGGCCGCCGACGGCATCGCCGTGCGCGCGCTGATGCCCGGCTTCATCGACACGCCGCTGCTCGACGGCACGCTGACCGGGACCAACCGCACGATCCGCGAGCGCGTGCGCGAGCAGGGGCTGGAGTTCACTTCGCTGGAAACCGTGGCGCAAGCGGCATGGGACGCCGTGCATGGTGGCCCCGTGCTGGTGCCGGTCGGGCCGACCGCGCGGCGGATGCGCTTCGCCGCGCGCTGGTTCCCGAACGCGCTGCGCAAACAGATGCGCGCGCGACGTTAGGCTGATCCAGCCACTGGATCAGC
>NZ_LMKU01000030.1:214707-222710 GCF_001421635.1 Sphingomonas sp. Leaf25 | reverse complement strand
CCAGCGAGTCGATCGCCTGCGCCATGTCGATGTCGCGCTCCGACAGGCCGCCCGCGTCGTGGGGGGTCAGCAATATGTCGACGCGGTTGTAGATGTTCGACCATTCGGGATGGTGATCGGCCTTCTCCGCCAGCAACGCGACCTGCGCCATGAACGCGAACGCCTGGCTGAAATTATCGAAGGTGAAGCTGCGCACGATCGCGTCGCGCGCCGCATCGTGATCCCAATCGGGCAATCCGTCCAGCGCATCGGCGCGTTCGGCCTGACTCAGCGGCTCCATGATCCCTCCCTTGTGTCCTCGACCCGGAGCGGCCTATTGCTTGAACCATGGCCGATCAAGCGCGAAGAGCCCCCACCGCCGGGGAGATGGAAGCGTTGGCGCACGAGGCGCTGGCGCGTATCCCCGAACCCTTTGCCGGGCATCTCGCCAACGCGGTCCTGTTCGTCGAGGAATTCGCCGACGACGCGACCCTCGCCGAAATGGACATGGACCCCTATGAGCTGACCGGCCTGTATCGCGGCCGGCCGGTGGGCGAGAAATCGGCGTTCGACGCGATCGACTATCCCGAACAAATCCACCTCTATCGCCAGCCGTTGCTCGCCGAATGGTGCGAAACCGGCGTCGACCTCCACGACCTGATCCGTCACGTCATCGTGCATGAGGTCGGCCATCATTTCGGCCTGTCCGACGACGACATGCACGCGCTGGAGGACGGCGATTGACCCTGCTCGCTTTCGCGGGCGTGACGGCTAGGCGCGGGGGGCGGGTGTTGTTCGCCGATCGATCGTTCGTGCTGGCGGCGGGCGACGCGCTGCTGGTGCAGGGGCCGAACGGCGTCGGCAAGTCGACGCTGGTGCGGATCGCCGCCGGCCTGCTCGCGCCTGTCGCCGGAACGGTGACGCGCGGTGGCACGACCGCTTTGCTGACCGAAGGCACCGCGCTCGACGCCGAACAACCGCTGGCGGCGGCGCTCGGCTTCTGGGCGGCGCTCGACGGCACGCGCGATCGGGTGGCCCACGCGATGGCGACGATGGCGATCGACACGCTCGGCGACGTGCCGGTGCGGATGCTGTCGACCGGGCAGAAGCGCCGCGCCGCCATCGCCCGCGTCATCGCCGCCGCGGCACCATTGTGGCTGCTCGACGAGCCGGCCAATGGCCTCGACGCCGCCTCGCTCGACCGGCTGGAAGCGGCGATTTCCACCCACCGCGCGGGTGGCGGCGCGGTGCTGGTCGCCAGCCATGTGGCCGTAGCGCTGCCTGATGCCGAAGTGCTGGCGCTGTGATCGCGCTTACGTTGCGCGAAGTGCGCCGCGCGTGGAGCGGCGGCGGGCTGTTGCTCCCGGTCGCGTTCTTCCTGCTCGTCGCCACGCTGTTTCCCTTCGCGGTCGGGCCGGATGCGGCGCTGCTCGCGCGGATCGGCGGCGGGGTCGCGTGGGCGGCGGCGCTGCTCGCCGCGCTGCTGCCGATCGAGCGGCTGATCGCGCCCGACCTCGACAGCGGTGTCGTCGACCAACTGGTCGCGCGCGGGTGGAGCGACACCGCCATCGCGCTCGCCAAGACGATCGGCCACTGGCTCGGCTTCGCGCCCGCCATGCTGCTCGCCGCCGGGCTGTCCGCCGCATTGCTGGGCATGGATGCGCGCACCCTGTTGCTGGTCGAGGGCGGGTTGCTGATCGGAACGCCGGGCCTTGCCGCGCTGGCGGTGGCGACGGCGGCGCTGGTCGCGGGCCTGCGCGCCGGCGGCGCGGTCGCTGGGTTGGTGATGCTCCCGCTCGCGCTGCCGCTCGTCATCTTCGGCGCGGGCGCGGTCCAAGGCGGGGCAGGGGCGCTGAAACTGCTCGGCGCGACCAGTCTGCTACTGTGCGTCGGCGGCCCGATCGTGGCCGGGGCGGCGCTCAGGATCGGGCGGAGTTAGGGGCTGGTCGATCCATTTCGAAGCAAGCGTCATCCCAGCGAAGGCTGGGATTTCCCGGTGACAGCGCGCGCCAGGAGCCGCTTGAGGCCCCAGCCTTCGCTGGGGCGACGTTTCCATGCGGATCGATCTTTACGGTCGGCTCCACCGCGCAAAGATCGCGGTCGGCAGCACCAGCCCGCGCGTTTCTTCGCGTACGCCCAGTTCGCCGCATTCCACCGTACCGTCCAGATCGCCCAGCGCCTGCCGCAGCAGTTCGCCGATCGCCAGCGCCGACATCCGCACGGCATAGACCGTCAGGAACAGGAAGCGTGATTCGCTGTCGAGCAACTGGCGGCATTCGGCGATGAGGCCGGGGAGATGTTCCTCCAGCTTCCACACCTCGCCGTTGGGGCCGCGCCCCCATTTCGGCGGATCGAGGATGATCCCGTCATAGCGCCGTCCGCGCCGCACTTCGCGGGCGACGAACTTGCCGGCATCCTCGACCAGCCAGCGCACCGGCTTGTCGCTCATGTCCGACAAGGCGGCATTGCCGCGCGCCTGTTCGACCGATTTCTTCGACGCATCGACATGCACGACCCGCGCGCCGGCCGCTGCCAGCGCCAGCGACCCGACGCCGGTATAGCCGAACAGGTTGAGGCATTCGGGATCGGTCGCCCCGTCGATCCGCCCGCGCATCCAGTCCCACACCGGGGCCATGTCGGGGAAGAAGCCCAGATGACGGAACGGCGTGTTGCTCGCCGAGAACCGCACCTCGCGCCACGTCAGCGGCCAGTCGCGCGGGGGCTGTTTGAAGAACTGCCAGCGCCCGCCGCCATCCTCGTCCGATCCCGGCACGAACTCGCCGTGCGCGTCCCACTCGGGCAGCGCCGGGGCCCACATCGCCTGCGGTTCGGGACGGATGAAACGATACGGCCCATAGCGTTCGAGCTTGCGACCATGGCCGCAATCGATCAGCCCGTAATCGCCCCATGGCTCGCCGATGAGTGCGATCGGGTCCATCAGCTACGCGGCGTCGCGCGCTGCGCAATCCACGCCGTCACCGCCTCGAACGTCGCGGGCAGGGTGACATAGCGTTCCTCGCGCTCGAACAGGTCGCCGACCCGACCGGGCAGCGTCGCGCGGCTGCCGATCGCGCGTTCGACCGCGTCGGGGAATTTGGCCGGATGCGCCGTCGCCAGCGTCACCATCGGCGCATCGATCTCAGCATCCTGCGCGGCGGCAAAGGCGATGGCGGTATGCGGATCGAGGATCTCGGCGGCATGGTCATACGCCCAGCGCATCGCCTGCGCCATGCGATCGCCATCGACTCGCGCACTCTGGAACAGCGTCGCCGCGCCCTGGCTCTGCGCATTGGTCAGCCGCATCGCGCGCGCGCCCTCGAACCCGCGCATCTGTTCGCCCAGCGCCCGCCCGTCGCGCCCGCCCAGATCATGGAGCAGCCGCTCGAAGTTCGAGCTGACCTGAATGTCCATCGACGGCGTGGCGGTCGGCGTCACCTGCGCGCTCGAATAATCGCCGCTGGTCAGCGCGCGGTGGAGGATGTCGTTGACGTTGGTCGCGACGATCAGCTTCGCGATCGGCAACCCCATCTGCGCCGCGACGTATCCAGCGAACACATCGCCGAAATTGCCGGTCGGCACCGAAAAGGCAATCGCCTTGTCCGGCCCACCGAGGCGCACCGCGGCGTAAAAGTAATAGACCACCTGCGCCATCAACCGCGCCCAGTTGATCGAATTGACCGCCGACAGCCGGAACCGCCCCGAAAAGCCGGGGTCGTTGAACATCGCCTTGACCAGCGCCTGCGCGGTGTCGAAGTCGCCTTCGATCGCGATGTTGTGGACGTTGGGCGACAGCACGGTCGTCATCTGCCGCCGCTGCACGTCGGACACGCGGCCCGCCGGGTGCAGCATGAAGATGTCGATGTTCTCGCGCCCCGCCACCGCATCGATCGCCGCCGAGCCGGTGTCGCCGCTGGTGGCACCGACGATCGTGAGGCGCTGCGACGTGCCGGTCAGGAACTTCTCGAACAACAACCCCAGCAATTGCAGCGCCACGTCCTTGAACGCCAGCGTGGGGCCGTGGAACAGCTCCAGCAACCACTGGTCATGGTCGAGCTGCACCAGCGGGGTGACGGCGGCATGGCTGAACCGGCCATAGGCTTGTTCGCATAAGCTCCGCAGCTCGGTCTCGCTGAGCGAGTCGCCGACGAACGGCAGCATCACCCGCACCGCCGTCTCGGCATAGCTCAGGCCGGCCAGCGCGGCGATTTCGTCGTGCGTCAGTACCGGCCACCGCGCCGGCACGTACAGGCCGCCGTCGCTGGCCAATCCGGCGAGCGTCGCGCCCGCGAAATCGAGTTCGGGCGCATCGCCCCTGGTGCTGACATACCGCATGGGGTGGGCGGTTAGCGGCTGCGGCGGCGAAGTGCCAGCAAGTATATGATGACCGCGGCCAAGGCGAAGGCGAACCACTGGATCGCATAGGCCAGATGATGGTCGGGCAGGTTCGCCGGATCGGGCCGCCGGCTGGGGGACAGGCCGGGGGCGGCGGTGTCCGATACGATCAGCGGTTCGGCCGGGACCGCCCGCCCGATCATCCGGTCGAAGAGGGTAGGGCCGCCCGGCATCTGGCTGAGCGTGCCGGTGATCGCCCCGCCGCGCCAGTCCGGCCGGACCTTCGGATCGGCGGCGACCCCCATGTCGAGCCGGAAGCGCTGGCCTCCAGGGCTGCGACAGGTGACGATGTGGCGATAGCCGGGCTGGTCGTCGACGCTGCGTCCCGCCGCCATCGTCCAGTCGCCCGGCGTCGCGCAGGTCGCGGTGACGCGGGCGAACAGCGATTCGTCGGTGATCCGCGCCGGAAGCGCCATCGGTGGACGATCGAGGTTGGCAGTGGCGCGCGCGATCAGCGCTTCCTTTTCCCCGCGCCGCTGCACCTGCCACAGCCCCAGCGCGACCATCGCCGCGACCGCCAGCACCACGACGATCGTCGGCAGCACGGGCACCCGCTTCATCGCCCGCCCCGGCCTTCGCGCGCGTCACGGCGGTACTCGAGCGCGAGCAACACGCCCTTGGCGACCCGCAACGACCCGACGACCCCGCCGATCGTCAGCGGCACCCACAACAGCGCATGGACCCACCACGGCGGGGCGACCGCCAGCTCCAGCCAGATCGCCGCCACGGTGACGATGGTCCCGATGCCGAGCGTCAGGAACGCCGCCGGTCCGTCACCGACGTTGAACGCGGCAAAATCCAGCCCGCACGCGCTACAGCGCGCCGCGAAGGCAAGCAGTCCGGCAAACAACGTCGCCTTGCCGCAGCGCGGACACAGGCCGCGAACCCCGCAGGCGACGGGGGTCGCAGGCCCGGTCATATCGCTCAACCGCCGTGGATCGGCGCGCCCCAGCCGCCCCAGACATAGATGACGACGAACAGGAACAGCCACACCACGTCGACGAAATGCCAATACCATGCCGCCGCCTCGAAGCCGAAATGCTGCTTCGGGGTGAAGTCGCCCTGATACGCCCGCAGCAGGTTCACCGCGAGGAAGATGGTGCCGACCAGCACGTGAAAGCCATGGAACCCGGTCGCCATGTAGAAGGCGGCGCCATAGTTCAGCCCTTTGAACGGCATCGGCGCATGGATATATTCATACGCCTGAATGCACGAGAACAGCGCGCCGAGCAGGACGGTGATCCACAGCCCCTTCTTGACGCCGTCGTTCTCGCCGACGCCGATCATGCCCCACACGCCCTTCAGCGCACCGCCGCGCTGGTTGTGGATCAGCGCATGGTGTGCCCACGTCACCGTCGTGCCCGACAGCAGCAGGATGAAGGTGTTGAGCAGCGGCAGTTCGAAGGCGTTGAGCACCTCCAGCCCCGCCGGCGGCCATTGCGCCGCGACCGCCGTGCTGCCTGCCTCGATCAGCGAGACGCCCTCTTCGTGGTTATACTGGACGGCGGCGGGGAACAGCGAAAAGTCGAACCACGACCAGAACCAGCCGACGAAGAACATGACTTCGGAGGCGATGAACAGGATCATGCCGTAGCGCAGGTGCAACTGCACCACCGGGGTATGGTCGCCCGCCTTCGCCTCGCGGATCACGTCGACCCACCAGAACGCCATGCACGACAGCGTCGCGATCAGCCCCGCGCCGAACACCAGTCCGCCGAGCGGCGCTTCGTTCATCCACATGATGCCGCCGGCGGCCAGGATGAACGCCGCCATCGAACTGGCCAACGGCCAGATGCTGGGCGGCAGAATGTGGAAATCGTGGTTCTTCGCGCCTGCCATCATCCGTCCCTTGTTCCGCCGCCCCTGTCTCCGGGGTATTTGTCCGCGACCCTAACCGCTCGTCTTGCCTGAATCCACCGGGTAAAATGTGTAACTGAGCGTGATGGCGCGAATGTCCTTCGCGTCCGGGTCGGCCAGCATCTTGGGGTCGACGAAGAACACCACCGGCATCCGCACCTTTTCACCCGGTTGCAGCGTCTGCTGGGTGAAGCAGAAACACTGGATCTTGGTGAAATATTTGCCCGCCTGCGCCGGCGTCACGTTGAAGGTCGCGGTGCCGGTGACCGGGCGGCCCGACACGTTCTTCGCGGTGAAGAACGCCATGTCGCGCGCGCCGATGTCGACCGTTTCCGACGCGCGCTCGGGCTTGAACTCCCACCCCAGCGCGGGGTTGATGTTGGCGTCGAAATGCACCGCGATCCGGTCGCCGACCGCGCCGGGCGCCTGCTCCCCGCGCTGCGTCGTGCCGTTGAACCCGGTCGCCTGACAGAACATGCGATACAGCGGCACGCTGGCGAACCCGACCCCGGTCATGCCGACCACAGCGGCGGCGGCGAACAACGCGGTGCGCAGGTTGCGGGTCATGTGCCCATTCCGGCCTGAATCTTCACGATGGTGATCGCGAACAGCAGCACGACAAGGCCGCCGAGGATCCACGCCATCACCTTGGCCCGTTCGCGCTGCCGTGCGCGGATACGATCGTCGTCCTGCATCAGAATGCCCACCGGTCGGCGACGAGCGCGCCGAACATCGCGAAGAGATAGAGGATCGAGAAACCGAACAGCCGCTTCTCGGGCTTCATCGTGTCGGGCGTGCCGGTGGTCCGCGTCGCCACCTGCGCCGCCATCAGCGCGAAGACCGCCGTCAGCACCAGCGACACCAGCCCGTAGAACATGCCCGTAAGCCCGAGCGGCCACGGCGCCACCGCCACCGCCGCCATCGGGATGGTATAGAGGCCGATCTGCACCCGCGTCATCCGCTCGCCCGCCACCACCGGCAGCATCGGCACGCCGGCATTGGCGTAATCGGTCTTCACGAACAGCGCGAGCGCCCAGAAATGCGGCGGGGTCCACAGGAACACCAGCGCGAACAGCAACAGGGGGAGCAGCGCCACCTGTCCGGTCGCCGCCGCCCAGCCGATCAGCGGCGGAAACGCGCCCGCCGCCCCGCCGATGACGATGTTCTGCGGCGTGCGGCGCTTCAGCCACACGGTATAGACCAGCACGTAGAACAGGATCGATACCGCCAGGATCGCGGCGGAGGGCCAGTTCACCGCCAGCCCCATCAGCACGACCGAAAAGACGGAGAGACCGACGCCGAAGTGCAGCGCCGACTGCCGGTCCATCCGCCCGGCGGGCAGCGGCCGCCCCTGCGTCCGCTTCATCAGTGCGTCAATGTCGGCCTCGTACCACTGGTTCAGCGCCCCCGCCGCGCCCGCGCCCAGCGCGATGCACAGCACGGCGGTGAAGCCGATCACCGGATGGATCAGCACCGGCGCGGCGAGCATGCCGCACAGCCCGGTGAAGACGACCAGCGTCATCACCCTGGGCTTGGTCAGCGCCAGGAAGTCGCGCCAGTCGGCGGGCAGGGGGATCGTCTGCGCGGTCATCCCCATCCTATAGAGCGTTGCCGGCCCGGGGGAAAGCACCGTGCGTTACCCTCGTCTTTCCGGTGCAGGCCGGAATCCATGGAAAGGGTAACGGCAGCCATGAAGTCGCCAACATGCGACACAAGGGATTCTAGGGCCGATCGACATTCAGTCGCGCGTCGTCACCCCGGAACGAGTCCGGGGG
>NZ_LMKU01000030.1:214520-214661 GCF_001421635.1 Sphingomonas sp. Leaf25 | reverse complement strand
GGGGGGGGGGGGGTGCCCCGGCCCGCGAGGAAACGTAAGCGCTCCACGACCGGCCGACCCACCCCCAACCCCTCCCTGTCAGGGAGGGGAGAAGATCAGGACGGCATTTCGTTGAATGTCGCGTCCGACCTGAATGTCGAT
>NZ_LMKU01000030.1:205316-214465 GCF_001421635.1 Sphingomonas sp. Leaf25 | reverse complement strand
CCCGGGATCGCTCCCGGGGCGCTTCGTGTCGCCGATTTTGCCGGAAAGGCTCAGTCCACCTTGGGCAGCGTCTCAAACTGGTGGAACGGCGGTGGCGAGGACAGTGTCCATTCCAGCGTCGTCGCGCCATCGCCCCACGGATTGCCCGCTGCCTTGCGACCGGCCGCCAGCGAGATCACGATGTTGACGAAGAAGAACACCATGCCGATTGCCATGATGACATAGCCCATCGAGGCGATGTGGTTGTAGTAGGCATAGGCGTCCGGGTAATCCGGGTAGCGCCGCGGCATGCCCTGCGCGCCGAGGAAGTGCATCGGGAAGAACATAACGTTCACGCCGATGAAGAATACCCAGAAGTGCAGCTTGCCGAGCAGTTCGTTGTACATCTTCCCCGACATCTTTGGGAACCAGTAGTAGAAGCCGGCGAACAGCGCGAACACTGCGCCCAGCGACAGCACGTAATGGAAATGCGCGACGACATAATAGGTATCGTGCAGCACGTCGTCGACGCCACCGTTGGCCAGTACCACGCCGGTCACGCCGCCGACGGTGAACATGAAGATGAACCCGATCGCCCACAGCATTGGCGTGGGGAAGCGCAAGCTGCCGCCCCACATCGTCGCGATCCACGAGAAGATCTTGATGCCGGTCGGCACCGCGATAATCATCGTGGCGGCGGTGAAATACATCTTGGTATTCACGCTCAGGCCGGTGGTGAACATGTGATGCGCCCACACGACGAAGCCGACCGCGCCGATCGCGACCATGGCATAGGCCATGCCGAGATAGCCGAACACCGGCTTCTTGCTGAACGTCGCGACGATGTGGCTGACGATGCCGAAGCCCGGCAGGATCATGATATAGACTTCGGGGTGGCCGAAGAACCAGAACAGATGCTGGTACAGGATAGGATCGCCGCCGCCCGCCGGATCGAAGAAAGTCGTGCCGAACTTGCGATCGGTCAGCAGCATCGTGATCGCCGCCGCGAGGACGGGGAGCGACAGCAGCAGCAGGAATGCCGTCACCAGCACCGACCACACGAACAGCGGCATCTTGTGCAGCGTCATGCCCGGCGCGCGCATGTTGAAGATGGTGGTGATGAAGTTGATCGCGCCGAGGATCGACGAGGCGCCCGCGAGATGGAGCGACAGGATCGCCATGTCGACGCTGGGTCCGGGCTCGCCATAGGTCGACAGCGGGGCATAGACCGTCCAGCCGGTGCCCGCCCCGTCGCCGAACATCGTGCTGCCCAGCAGCAGCGCGAAGGCGGGGATGATGAGCCAGAAGCTGATGTTGTTCATCCGCGGGAACGCCATGTCCGGCGCGCCGATCATGATCGGCACGAACCAGTTGCCGAACCCGCCGATCATCGCCGGCATCACCATGAAGAACACCATGATGAGCCCGTGCGCGGTAATCAGCACGTTCCAGAAATGGAGCGCCTGATCGCCTTCATGGCCTGACAGCCACGGCAGCCACTGGATACCCGGCTCGGCGAGTTCGAGGCGCATCAGCCCCGAGATCGCCCCGCCGATGATGCCTGCCACGATCGCGAAGATCAGGTAGAGCGTGCCGATGTCCTTGTGGTTCGTCGACATGAACCACCGGGCGAAGAAGCCCGGTTTATGGTCGGCATCGTGATGGTGCGCATGATCGTCGTGCGCGAACGCATGGTGGCCGGGAAGGGCGGTATCGGTCATCTTACTGGTCCACGTTGCCGACGCCGCCGCCGTTGCCGGTGGCGCGCTGGGTGGAGGGAGAGGCGGCCTCGGTCGCGTTGACGACCGGCACGTCCGCCGCATTGCTGGCGTTCGAGGTCGCGTCGGCGGTATCGGCGCCCGGCTGCGGGATCACCGCGCTGGTCGGCGCGGCGGCCTGCGCGGCGCTCGGCAGCGTGCCACCCTTGGCGCGGATCCACTGGTCGAACTGCGCCTGCGACACCGCTTCGACCGCGATCGGCATATAGGCGTGGCGCGCACCGCACAGCTCGCTGCACTGGCCGAAATACAGGCCCGGCTTCTCGATGGTGAAGCTGGTTTCGTTCAGCCGGCCGGGCACCGCGTCGAGCTTCACCCAGAATGCCGGCATCGCCCAGCTATGGATCACGTCGCTGGCGGTGGTGATGAGCCGGATCGGGCGGTTGACGGGCAGCACGATCCGGTTGTCGACCGCGAGCAGGCGCGGACCGTCCGCGGCCGTGCGGAACCGCTGTCCCGGACCCACGTCCTCCTTTTCCTTCAGCATGTTGGCCGTGACCGACACACCGCCGTAGTCGGGATATTCGTACGACCAGAACCACTGGTTGCCGATCGCCTTCAGCGTCACCGCATTGTCGGGCGCGGGCTTGAACTGGCGCGCGAGCAGCCCGATCGAGGGCACCGCGATCGCGGCGAGGATCAGCACCGGCGCGGCGGTCCAGATGACCTCGATCACGGTATTGTGCGACGTCTTGGACGGGACCGGGTTCGCCTTCTCGCGGAACCGGAACGCGACATACCCGAGCAGGAACAGCACCAGCAGCGAGATGGCGACGATCACCGGCATCAGGATGTTGTTGTGAAACGCCTTGGCCTCGCGACCGGTCGGCGTGAACTGTTCCTGCAGGTCGATCTTGCGGTCGACCGGCTGGCCGACCCCCGGCACCGCGACCATGCGCGGCGACCCGTCGTCGTTCTTCATCGGATCGGCGACGGCCGCCGGCGCGGGCGCGGCGGCGGTTGCCGCCGGAGCCGCCTGCGCGGTCGGATTTGCAGCCGCCGATCCGGGGGGCGGCGCACCCGCCTGTGGCGCGGTCGCGGTCGCGCCGCTGCCCGGCGTCACCGCCGCCGGTTGCTGGGCATGGGCACCGCCCGCCAGCGCGGCGGCCGCCGCCAAGATCAACATCCTCGTCCCAAAGCTTCGCATCGTGTCGTGTCACCCCGTTGTGTGGCACGCGGCACGCTTCTTGATCGGCATGGTCGCGTGCGGCGGGCGTTTGGAATCCCTACGCCACAGGGCTATACGCGGCATGTCGTCCGGCCTCAAGCGATGGTTGCAGAGCATGTGCCGCCGGGCGTAGAGGCGCGGCGACTGGCAGACACGGGACGAAGGCAGCCATGAACGACGACGCGATCCTCGACGAATTCCGCGCGGCACAGGCGCTGCTCGAAGGGCATTTCATCCTGTCGTCGGGCTTGCGCTCCTCGCGTTACCTGCAATGCGCCCGCGTGCTGATGGACCCGAAGCGCGCCGCGCGGCTGACCGACGAACTGGTCCGCCGCCTGCCCGCCGACGTGCGCGAGTCGATCGATGTCGTCATCGCGCCGGCGATGGGCGGGGTGATCGTCGGGCACGAGATGGGCCGGTCGCTCGGCACCCCCGCGATGTTCCTCGAACGGCCGACCGGAACGTTCGAACTGCGGCGCGGTTTCGCCATTGATCGCGGCACCCGCGTGCTGATGATGGAGGATGTCGTGACGACCGGCCTGTCGTCGCGCGAGGCGATCGCCGCGATCCGCGCGGCGGGCGGCGAGGTCGTGGCCGCCGCGTCGCTGGTCGACCGCTCGAACGGATCGGCCGATCTGGGTGTGCCGTTCTTCCCGCTGATCCGCCTCGACGTGCCGAGCTATCATCCCGACGCGCTCCCCGCCGATCTCGCCGCGATTCCCGCGATCAAGCCCGGCAGCCGCGCGGCATGACCGGACCTTTACGCCTCGGCGTCAACATCGATCATGTCGCGACCGTGCGCAATGCGCGCGGCTCGGGCTATCCCGATCCGGTGCGCGCCGCGCTGGTCGCCGCCGACCACGGTGCCGACGGCATCACCGCGCATCTGCGCGAGGATCGCCGCCACATCACCGACGACGACATCGCCCGGCTGTCAAGCGAACTCACCGTCCCACTCAACCTTGAGATGGCCGCGACCGACGAGATGCTCGGCATCGCGCTGCGCCACCGGCCGCACGCCGCCTGCATCGTCCCCGAAAAGCGCGAGGAGCGCACCACCGAAGGCGGCCTCGACGCCGCCGGCCAGCACAATACGTTGGCGCCGATGGTGCGCGAACTGGGAGCAGCGCGGATTCGCGTGTCGCTGTTCATCGAACCCGATGCGCAGCAGATCGCCGCCGCCATCGCGCTTGGCGCGCCGGTGATCGAGCTGCACACCGGCCGCTATGCCGAACTGTCGGGCGAGGCGCAGGTTGCCGAACTGCGCCGCATCGCCGATGCCGCCGCACTGGCCGCCAAGAACGGGATCGAGGTCCACGCCGGCCACGGCCTGACCTTCGACAACGTCGTGCCCATCGCCGCGATTCCACAGCTCCGCGAACTCAACATCGGCCATTTCCTGATCGGCGAGGCGATTTTCGACGGCCTAGGGCCGGTGGTGCGGCGGATGAAGGGGTTGATGGAGGACGCCCGATGAGGACCGGGGCATGATCGTCGGCCTCGGCTCCGACCTTTGCAACATCGAGCGGATCCAGGCGTCGCTCGACCGGTTCGGCGACCGTTTCGTCCAGCGTGTCTTCACCGAGGTGGAGCAGGCGAAGGCGGCGCGCCGCCCGTTCACCCGCGCCGGCACGCTCGCCAAGCGCTTCGCCGCCAAGGAAGCCTTTTCCAAGGCGGTCGGCACCGGTTTCGCGCAGGGCGTGTTCATGCGCGACATCGGCGTGGTCAACGCCGCCTCGGGCGCACCGACACTGGCGCTCACCGGTGGTGCTAAAGCACGACTTGACGCGACGATCCCTGCGGGCCACGTCGCGCGGGTACATCTGACGATGACCGACGATCATCCCTGGGCGCAGGCGTTCGTCATCATCGAAGCCATCCCCCAGTAGAAGGACGTTCGATGGCCGACCCCATGGCGCTGGACAGCGGCGCGGACCGTTCCGCCCCCGTGCCGCCGCCCGCCACCGCCGCCACCCCGTCCAAACGGCTGGACTGGAAGGGCGAACTGCGCGGACTGTTCTGGCTGCTGCTGGTGGTGCTGGGCTTCCACAGCTTCGTCGCCAAGCCGTTCTACATCCCGTCGGAATCGATGCTGCCGGGGCTGCGCGTCGGCGACCGGCTGGTCGTCAGCAAATATGCCTATGGCTGGTCCTATGTCTCGCCGACGATCCCCAATCCGGTGGCGATGGTCCGCGACGTGCTCCTCCACGAACCGCAGGCGACGTGGAGCGTGCAGTTGCCCGCATGGCACGGCCGCCTCTGGGGATCGCTGCCGACGCGCGGCGACGTGGTGATCGTGAAGCCGCCGGGCAGCAACACCGATCTCATCAAGCGCGTCATCGGCCTGCCCGGCGACCGGATCGAGGTGGCGGGCGGCGTCGTCTACATCAACGACATCGCAATTCCCCGGAAAGCAATGGGCGATGCGATGATCCCGGTCGACGCCAACACCCGCTGCGACGCCGCGCAATACCCCGGCGCGCTGGTGCGGACCGACAAGGGCGAATTCTGCCGCCTGCCGCTGTACCGCGAGACGCTGTCGAACGGGCGGCAGTACGACACGATCGATCTCGGCTATTCGCGGGGGGACAATTATCCCGCGAAGGTGATCCCGGCGAACCATGTGTTCCTGATGGGCGACAACCGCGACAACAGCGCCGACAGCCGCTTCCCCGAATCGGAGAGTGGTCTGGGCGGCCCGGTGCCGTGGGAGAATATCGGCGGGCGCGCCGAATTCCTCACCTTCTCGCTCGACGGATCGACCAGCCTCGATCCGCGGACGTGGTTCTCCTCGTTCCGCCCGGGCCGCGCCGGCACCTCGCTGGTGCCCGCCACGGGCAAGGCGGAGTGAGCGGCACCACGCTCCACGATTATTTCCGCTCGTCGGCGGGATACCGCGTTCGCATCGCGCTGAATCTGAAGAACGTGGCATATGAGCGGGTCGAGGTGTCGCTGCTGAACGGCGAACAGCGCTCGCCCGGCCATCTGGCGCGCAACCCCCAGGGGCTGGTGCCCGCGCTCGAGATTGGCGGGGGCACGGTGCTCACCCAGTCGCTGGCGATCCTCGACTGGCTCGACCATGCCCATCCCGAACCGCGCCTGTTCCCCGCCGATCCGATCGCGCGGGCGCGGGCGATGGCGCAGGCGCTGGTGATCGTCGCCGACATCCATCCGATCGACAATCTGCGCGTCCTCCGCCGGCTGGAGACGCAATTCGGCGCGGACGCGGCGGCCAAGGCCGACTGGTATCGCCACTGGATCGCGCAAGGGTTCGACGCGCTGGAGGTACAGGCCCCGGCCGATGGCTTCTTCGGCGGCGACACCCCGAACGTCGTCGACTGCTGCCTCGTGCCGCAATGTTACAACGCCCGGCGCTTCGACCTCGACGTCGCGCGCTGGCCGCGCCTTGCCGCCATCGACGCGCGCGCCGCCGGACTGCCGGCGGTTGCCGCCGCCCACCCGGATGCGGTGGCGTCGCGCGCTTGATGCTATGCAGTCGTGAACAGGCAGGATAGGTCAACGGGCGCGATGGCGCTCGATCCTTCCCCCCCGCCGGCCGGCCCGGAACCCGATCTGGCCGGGCTGGTCCCGCTCGAACGCATCCGGCGGCGCTGGCCGCGCATGCTCGGCGCGCTGCTGTCGGGACTGATGATCCTCGGGCTGGCGTGGGAATTGTTCGACCATGGCTGGGCCGGGGTCGAACTCGCCGCGCCCGATTCGCCGTGGTTCTATCTGTTCTTCGCCGCCGCCTATCTTTCACCGCCGCTGTTCGATTTCATCATCTTCCGCCGCTTGTGGAAGCTGCCGTTCGACGGCTTTGGCGCGCTGGTGCGCAAGCGGATCGCGAACGACGTCGTCATCGGTTATTCGGGCGATGTGTTCTTCTATGCGTGGGCGCGCGCCCGGTTGAAGATGGTGACTGCCCCGTTCGGCGCGGTGAAGGACGTGACGATCCTGTCGGGCATCGCCGGCAATATCGTGACCGTCGCGATGCTGCTCCTTGCGCTGCCGTTCGCGTTCGAGCTGTTCACGGCCGCGCAACTGCGCATGCTGGCATGGTCGGCGGGGGTGGCGATCGGCATTTCGGGCTTGCTGCTGCTGTTTTCCAACCGGGTGTTCTCGCTGCCCGCGCGGGTGCTCGGCTGGATCTTCGGCGTGCATTGCGCGCGCCTCGTGCTCGGCTCGCTCGCCTTCGGCATCGCCAGCTATTTCGCGATGCCGGGAGTGTCGATCAAATGGTGGCTGTTCCTTGCCGCCGGGCGGCTGGTGGTCGCCCGCCTGCCACTGTTGCCGAACAAGGACCTTCTTTTCGCCAACTTCGCGATTATTTTCATAGGCCATGGCGAAGCCCTCTCCGATCTCGTCGCGTTCGTCGCGACGCTCACCCTTGCCACCCATGTGGTATTGATGGCGGCATTCGGGCTTCCGGCACTGGCGAGGAAAGAATGATGCGATTGCCCCTGATGGCGGCGGGCCTGGCGCTGGCCGCCGTGTCGCCCGCCGCCGCCCAGTCGATCGGCAGCGATGCCGCCGCGTGTAACGGTGGCCAGGGCCCGGCGATCCGGGTGAACGTCACCGGCCTGAAAGACCGTACCGGACGGTTGAAGCTCGAACTCTATCCGGCGAACGAGGCGGATTTTCTGAAGGACGACCGCGACCTGCGCGCCGAGGGCAAGTTCTTTCGCCGCGTGTGGGGCGACATGCCGGCATCGGGCGCGGTGCAGCTCTGCATCAAGGCACCGTCACCCGGCCGTTACGCGCTGCTGTTCACCCATGACCGCGACGGTCGCAACAAGTTCAATTTCATGCGCGACGGTGCCGGCTTCGTCGGATCGGGCAAGCTCGGCCGCGCCCGGCCGAAACTGGCGCAGGCGATCGTCACCGTGTCCGCAGGCGTCGTGACGGTGAACGTCCGCGCGCAATATCTGCGCGGCCTCGGCGGCTTCGCGCCGCTCGACTGATCGATCCCGGACATGCGCGTCGTCGACGTCAACGAATTCTATTCGCCGACCGGCGGCGGGGTTCGCACCTATATCGATCACAAGATGACGATCATGGCCGAACTCGGCCACGAACTGATCGTCATCGCGCCGGCCAAGGCCAATTCGGTCGAGGAACGCCCCGGCGGCGGGCGCATCCACTGGGTCAAGGCGCCGACCCTGGTGCTTGATCCCAACTACGGCATCTTCGTGCGCGGCCATGCGATCCACGCGCTGCTCGACGAACTGCACCCCGACGTCGTCGAGGCGTCGAGTCCGTGGCGTCCGGCCACCATCGTCGCCGACTGGCCGGGCGATGCGGTGAAAGTCTATTTCGCGCACAACGACAATGTCGGCGCCTATCCCCTGCGTTGGTTCGAGAAGCTGGCCAGCCGCGAGCGGATCGAGGACGCCTTCATGTGGTGGACGCGCTACATGGCCAAATATCTGGCGAAGATGGACGCCTTCGTCACCAACGGCCCCGCGCTCGAAAAACGCCACGCCGCGCGCGGCCTGACGGTCCATGCCTCGATGCCGCTCGGCATCCAGCGTGGCTTCTTCTCGCCCGAACATCGTGACGAAGCGCTGCGCGCCTCGCTGCTCGACCAGCTCGGCCTGCCCGAACACGGCCATCTCCTGCTCGGCCTCGGCCGGCATCATGCCGAGAAGCGCTGGCCGATGATCTTCGACGCGGTCGAGATGGCGGGCGATCACATGCCCGTCGGCATGATCCAGATCGGCAGCGGGGTGCATACCCGTCGCCTCGAACACCGGCTGAAGGACAGTCCGCATATCCAGCTCTTCCGCCCGGTCTATGATCGCGTCCGCCTCGCGCGGATCATGGCGAGCTGCGACGCGCTGATCCACGGATCGGATGCCGAACCCTTCGGCCTCGTCGCGCTGGAAGGGCTGGCGTCGGGCCTGCCGCTGATCGTGCCCGACGAGGGTGGCTGTGCCGAGATCGCCGAGCCGGACTTCGCCGAAACCTATGCCGCGCGCGATCCGCGATCGGCGGCGGACGCGATCGCGCGGATGTTCGCGCGCGACTATCCGACGGTAAAGGCCGCCGCCGATGCCGCCGCCGCCCGCGTCCGCACCGACCGCGACCATGCGATCGACCTGATGCGCTATTACGAGGGGCTGGTCGCGGACAAGGCGCGGCGCTTCCCGAAATGGTTCGCGCGCCCCTGACGACTGCGGGTCAGAGCCTGTCCGAAAATTCGCGGTAAAGCGAATTTCAAGGCG
>NZ_LMKU01000030.1:159819-205291 GCF_001421635.1 Sphingomonas sp. Leaf25 | reverse complement strand
CCTCCCGACCACCCACAGCGTATCCTGAATGGGTGGTCGGGAGGGGGAGCGGGCCGGCACCGCAAAATGCGTTTCGACGCATTTTCGGACATCCTGTCATGCGGCGCAGGGCACGCCCGACCGCCGCGCCTGTTTCGCCGCATACAGCGCGTCGTCGGCCGCCTGCATCGCGCCCTGCAACGTCGCCGATCCGGCGGGGCAGTGGGCGATGCCGATGCTCGCCGACCATGGCGGCACTTTTGCCGGACCATGCGGCGCGGCGCCCAGGTGGCGGTGCAGCGTGGCGGCCAGCACTTCGTCGTCGGGCATGAACAGGATCAGGAACTCGTCACCGCCCAGCCGGACCACCTCGGCGGCATGGGCATCGGCCCAGTGCCGCAGATGCGCGGCGAAATCGACCAGCAACCGGTCGCCCGCCGCATGGCCGCACCGGTCGTTGACCCCCTTGAACCCGTCGAGGTCGATCATCGCCACGCCGGCCCCCGCCGCCGCCCGCGCCGCTTCGCCATCGCCCAGCCAGCGACGGTTGTAGAGGCCGGTCAGCCCGTCGCGCCACGCCGCCTCGCGCAGCCGCTCCATCGCCACCATGCCCGGCATCGCCAGCAGCACCAGGTCGATCGCGACCATCAGCACCGGCTGCGTCATGCGCAGATAGGACGCTATCGCGTCGTTGCCCTCGCGCCCGATATAGACCGAGGCGAGGACCGTCGCATAGCTCGGCAGATGCGCCAGCAGCGCCACCCCGACCGCGCGCGACCATCCACCGACGCGCCGCGCCACGGTGCCCGCGAACAGCGACGCGCCGCATCCTCCCAGCACGACCGTCAGCATCGTGCCGCCGACCATGCGCTGCAACGGCGATCCGCCGGGGGTCGTGCCACCCGACGACAGGAACGCGGCCGCCAGATACCCGGTCGGCGGCAACGCCAGCAGGACGACGATCCACCACCGCCACGCCGGCATGCCGGCAAAGGCGCGCATGCCCACCAGCGTCAGCACCGTCGCCCCGCCGACCAGGCCGAACAGGACGCCGCCGATCGTCGGCACGATCGGCTTCGCCAATTCGCTCAGCCCGACGACGCCGACGATGTAACAGATGCCGCTCGCCGCCCAATATCCCCAGTAACGCTCGGCCGGCTGGCGCAGGCGCAAGGCGAGGAACGTCGCGGTGAAACACAGGCTGACGACGACCGCGCACAGGCTCAGCGTGGTTTCATCGGGCACCCGGAACACCGGCACGGTCCTTTTCGCATCGCATTGATTCGAAAAAGACTAACCGGGATTGATTGACGAGGGGTGAAACCGCTTACCCCAGCGACTTGCCCACCTGCTCCAGCATATCCTTGGACAGTCCCGGCACCGACAGGATGCGCTCCAGCTCAGCGCGCATTCGCTGGCCGCGCGCCGCGTCGAATCGCCGCCACCGCGCGAGCGGGGGCAGCATCTTGGCGGCGGTCTGCGGGTTGATCCGGTCGAGCGCGATCAACCGGTTGGCGAGGAAGCGGTATCCCGCGCCGTCGATCCGGTGGAACGCCTTCTGGTTCATCGCGAACGCGCCGATCAGCGCGCGGGCGCGGTTGGGGTTGGTCAGCGTGAAGTCGCGGTGCCCGGCCAGTTCCTCCACCTGCTCGAACGCATCGGCGCGGGTCGACAGCGCCTGCGTCGTGAACCATTTGTCGAGCACCAGCGCGTTGTCGCGATACCGGTTGTAGAAGATGTCGAGCGCGGCGATGCGCGCGTCGGCATCCGAATTGACCAGCGTCATCAGCGCGCCCTGCCGGTCGGTCATGTTGTCGGCGGCATCGAACTGGGCAAAGGCGATGGTGGCGGCATCGGCCGCGCCCGACGCGGCGATATAGCCCAGCGCCACGGTGCGCAGTCGCCGCTTGCCCTTGGCATCGGGGGTATAGGCGAAACCGTCGGGCGCGGCGGTGGCGGCATAGACCTCGCGCCAGTCGGCGATCAGCGCCCGGCCGATGTCGGCCCGCAGCGCCTCCCGCGCGGCGAAGATCGCATCGGGATCGACGATACCCATCTGGTCGCCGACGAAACTGTCGGACGGCAGCAGCACCGCCTCGGCCACGAACGCGCGGTCGAGCCGGTCGTCGGCCAAGGTGTTCGCCACCGCCTGCACCACCGCGTCATGCTCGCCGCGCCCGCCCGCGACCGATGCGACCAGCGTGTCGAGCATCAGTTGCTGCATCGCCTCGTATCGCGCGAACGGATCGTCGTCATGCGCGCTCAGGAAGGCGAGGTCGGCCGAACTGCGATCGGTTTCGACGATGACGGGTGCCGAAAAACCGCGGTTGATCGACAGGATCGGCCGCTCGGCCACCACTTCGAAAGTGACGCTGGCGGTTTCCTCTTCCAACAGCACCAGATGCTCCTCGCTCGCCGGCTCGCCCGTCTCGCCGCCGAACAGCTTGATCCTGAGCGGCAGGACCATCGGCCGCTTCACCTCCTGTCCCGGCGTCGGCGGCACCATCTGCCGGAGCGTCAGCGTGGCGCGCCCGCCGCCGGCGGTATGCTTCAGCATCGCCGAGACGCGCGGCGTCCCCGCCTGTTCGTACCAGCGGCGAAAACGCGACAGGTCGACGCCCGAGGCTTCCTCCATCGCGACCACGAAATCCTCGCAGGTGGCCGCCGTCCCGTCGTGCCGCGCGAAATACAGGTCGGTGCCGGCGCGGAATGCCTGCGGCCCCAGGATCGTCGCGATCATCCGCACGACCTCCGCCCCCTTGTTATAGATGGTGGCGGTGTAGAAGTTGCTGATCTCCTGATACGCATCGGGCCGGATCGGGTGGGCCAGCGGCCCGGCATCCTCGGGGAATTGCGACGCGCGCAAGGATCGGACATCCTCGATCCGCTTGACCGCCGCCGATCCCTGATCCGCCGAAAACCCCTGATCGCGGAACACGGTGAAGCCCTCTTTCAGCGAGAGCTGGAACCAGTCGCGGCAGGTGATGCGGTTGCCCGACCAGTTGTGGAAATATTCGTGCGCGACCACGGCGGCGATGCCGTCGTAATCATAATCGGTCGCGGTATCGGGGTCGGCGAGGATGTAGCGGCTGTTGAAGATGTTCAGCCCCTTGTTCTCCATCGCCCCGAAATTGAAATCGTCGACCGCGACGATGTTGAACACGTCGAGGTCATATTCACGCCCATAGACCCGCTCGTCCCACGCCATCGACGTTTTCAGCGCGTGCATCGCATGGTCGGTCTTGGGCAAGTCGGCGGCGCGGACCCAGATGCCGAGGTCCACCTCGCGCCCCGACGCGGTGACAAAATGCGACCGGTTGGCGACCAGATCGCCCGCCACCAGCGCGAACAGATACGACGGCTTGGGGAAGGGGTCGTGCCACTCCGCCCAGTGCCGCCCGTCGTCCAGATCGCCCGCGCCCACCGGATCGCCGTTCGACAGCAGCACCGGGAAGCGCGCCTTGTCGGCGGTCATGCGTACGCGGTAGCGTGCCAGCACATCGGGCCGGTCGGGGAAGAAGGTGATGCGGCGGAACCCCTCCGCCTCGCACTGGGTACACAGGTTCCCGCCCGAGGCGTACAGCCCCATCAACTGGGTATTGGCCTGCGGTTCGATCACGACTTCGGTCGTCACGTCATGCGCGTCGCCGGTGAGCGGCACGACCAGCACCGGGCCGTCCATATGCCAGCCATCGAACGGCACGCCGTCGACCTTCACCGCGCGCGGGGTCAGCCCGTCGCCGTCCAGCCGCAACGGCTCGTCGCCGTGCCGCACCACCGACAGCGTCGCGGTGACATGCGTGCCGCGCGGATCGAGGTCGAAATCCAGCGCCACGTCGCGCACCTGCCATGGGGGGGCGCGATACGCATCACGCCGGATGACGGGCGGGGCGATCGGGGTGCGCGTCGCGTCGAGCATAAGCATAGGAACTTCCGTTGGTGCCGGCGGCAGCCGGCGCGTTGCACGCCGCCCCGACTGGCGGTACGCCTGTATCTATGATCGCTTGTCGAAGGATTCCAATGTTCCGTCCAGCCTTGTCGCTTGGTCTTTTGCTTTCCACCGCCGCCATGGCCCAGACGCCACCCGCGCCCGCGCAGCCGACCGCTGCCGAGGTTCAGGCGAGCAATGCCCAGATCAACGCCGTCCTGCCGCCGGCGCAGGCGGCGATGAAGGCGCACGTCATGTTCCTCGCCAGCGACGCGATGCGCGGCCGCGACGCGGGGTCGCCCGAATTCGACATCGCGGCGCAATATGTCGCCTCGCAATTCTATGCGGCGGGGCTGCGTCCGGCGGGTGACGACGGCAGCTATCTCCAGCGCGTGCCGCTCATCAAGGTCGGCCCGGCCGACATGGGCAAGCTCGCCCTGAACGGTCAGCCGCTGACCTTCGGGCAGGACTATCTGCCCGGTGTCAATCCGGCGTCGGCGCAGACCATGCTCGCCGCACCGGTCGTCTATGTCGGCTATGGCGTGTCATCGCCGTCGCGTGACGATTACGCCGGGCTCGACGTGCGCGGGAAGATCGTCGCGGTGGTGCGCGGTGCGCCCGACGGCCTCGACAGCGAGGAAGCGGCGCATTTCGGCGGCCTGCCGACCAAGGCGGCGATTGCGAAGGCGAAGGGCGCGGTCGGAATTATCGCGCTCCAGACGCCCGAAGCGGCGGTACGCATGCCGATGGGCAAGACCGTCGCCACCGCGCAGCCGACCAGCGTCACCTGGGCCGAAGCCGATGGCAAGGGCCACATCATGGGCGACGGCGTGCCGACGCTCGCGACGCTGTCGGCGGCGGGTGCCGAAAAGCTCTTCGCCGGTTCGGGCACCACCTGGGCGAAGGCCGCCCAAGCGCTGTCGGCCAAGGGCAAATTCCGCGGGCTGGCGTTGAAGCCCCGCCTCGACGTGGCGATCAACACCGCCACCACCCCGTTGCCGAGCTACAACGTCGCCGGCATCCTGCCGGGCAGCGATCCCACGGTCGCGCCGGAGACGGTCGTGCTTTCGGCGCATCTCGACCATGTCGGCGTCGGCAGCCCGAATGCGAAGGGCGACACGATCTACAACGGCGCGATGGACAATGCGGTCGGCATCGCCTCGCTGATCGAGGAAGCGAAGCGCTTCGAGACGGCGGGCAAGGCGCCGCGCCGCTCGATCCTGTTCCTCGCGGTCACGGCCGAGGAAAAGGGCCTCGTCGGCTCCGACTATTTCGCGCACAACCCGACGATCGCGAAGATCATTCCGGGCGGCACGATGGTCGCCGACGTCAATCTGGACATGCCGATCATCACCTACAAGTTCACTGACGTCATTGCTTTCGGCGCGGCGCGCTCGACCTTGGGGGACATCGTCAAGCGCGCGGCGGCACAGGCCGGGGCCAGCTTCTCGCCCGATCCGATGCCCGAAATGGCGCTGTTCGTCCGCTCGGACCATTATCGCTTCGTGCAGCAGGGCGTGCCCTCGGTGTTCCTGTGGCCGGGCACGTCGGGGCCGGGCAAGGCGGCGGTCGATGCGTTCTTCGCCAACAACTACCACAAGCCTTCGGACGAGGTCGTGCAGGGGCCGCCGATCGACTGGGAATCGGGCGAACGCTTCATCAACGTGAACTACCAGATCGCCCGCGACATCGCCGACGCCCCCCAGCGCCCGGCATGGAACAAGGGCGATTTCTTCGGCACGCTGTATAACGGGTACGGCGCGAAGTGAGCTGACCGCCGCGTACGCCCCCTCATCCCCCGGACTTGTTCCGGGGGGCACGGTGCCGCAACCACAACGACTGGTGCGTGCGCGGCACGGTGGCCCCCGGAACGGGTCCGGGGTGACGATGGGGATGCGGAACCGGCTTCACGCCATCCTCCGCCGACCTTTTGATCGGGACACCCCCATGCGCCTCCTGCCCCTCACGCTGCTGCTCGCATCCACCACCGCGCTGGCGCAGACCGCGCCGCCGCTCACCCCGCAGGAAGCCGCGATGCGCGCGCATGTCGCGTTCCTCGCCAGCGACGCGATGCAGGGGCGCGAGCCCGGCACCCCCGAATATGACCGCGCGGCGGCCTATGTCGCCGATCAGTTCCGCGCGGCTGGCCTGCAACCTGCCGGCGACGACGGCGGTTATCTGCAAAAGGTGCCGCTCGCCGCGCTGGTGCCGGCGGGCGAGGGGCGGCTGACCGCGCCCGGTCGCCCGGCGCTGACCTTCGGCACCGACTACATCACCCCAACCAGCTTCCGCGAGGCCGACTTCCGGCGCGGCGGCGAGGTGGTGTTCGTCGGGCGCGGCGTCGTCGATGCGACGCACGGGCTCGACGACTATGCGGGCCTTGATGTGCGCGGCAAGATCGTCGCCTATCTCTACGGCGCGCCCGCCGGCCTGCCGAGCGAGATCCGCGCCCATCTGGCCAGTAGCGATTCGAAGCGCGCGACGGCGGCGGCGAAGGGCGCTACGGCCGTGATCGCGATCGAGAATGCCGAACAGGCCAAGCGCTATCCCTTCAGCTACATCGCCGGCATCTGGCGCGCGAAGCGGATGACGTGGGTGGGCAAGGACGGCGTGCCGCACGTCGTCGCCCCCGCCGCGCAGGCGGTCGCCGCGCTGAGCGCCACCGGCGCGGCCAAGCTGTTCACCGGCACGAAGATCGACTGGGCGGCGGTGGTGAAGGCCGATGCGGCGGGCCAGCCGACCCCGCGCGGGGCCACCGGCGTGCGCGTGTCGACGCAGCAGCGCGGGGTCGTCACCCGGTTCGACAGCAGCAACATCGTCGGCAAGCTCCCCGGCAGCGATCCGGCCTTGCGCGACCAGTATGTCGCGCTGTCGGCGCATCTCGACCATATCGGCGTCTCGACCGATCCCGACCTGCCCGCTGGCGCGGACCGGATCAACAACGGCGCGATGGACAATGCCGCCGGCACCGCCGCGATGATCGAGGCGGCCAAGCTGTTCGCCACCGACGTGAAGAAGCCGCGCCGCAGCCTGTTGTTCGTGAGCGTCACCGCCGAGGAAAAGGGCCTGATCGGCAGCGACTATTTCGCACAGAACCCGACGGTGCCTGTCGGATCGATCGTCGCCGACGTGAACCTCGACATGCCGATCCTGACCTATCGCTTCGAGGACCTCGTCGCGATCGGCGCGGACCATTCGACCGTGGCGCAGGCGGTCGGCCGCGCCGCCGCCGCGCGCGGGCTGAAACTCACCCCCGATCCCGAACCGGAGGAAGCGATCTTCGTCCGGTCGGACCATTATAGCTTCGTCAAGGCGGGTATCCCGGCGGTATCGCTCGACACCGGTCCCGCCGGCCCGGGCAAGGCGGCGATCGCCGATTTCCTCGAACACCGTTACCACCAGCCGGGCGACGACATGACCCAGGCGTTCGACTGGGCGGCGGGGCGCGCGTTCGTGAGCATCAACCACGACATCGCGCTCGACCTCGCCGATGCCGACGAACGGCCGCGCTGGAACAAGGGCGATTATTTCGGCCTGCTCTATGGCGGCTACGGCGCAAAGTGATCGGTTGACGGTGGTGTTGACGATGACCGCGCATCCACCCCCATCGTCACCCCGGACTTGTTCCGGGGTCCACCGTGCCGCGAACGCCGCAATCGTTGCTTGCGCGGAACCGTGGACCCCGGAACAAGTCCGGGGTGATGGCGGGATCGGAACGAACGAAAGCGAACGACCATGCGCCTCCTGATCTTCGGCATGGGCTACACCGCCCGCGCCATCGCCGACCGGCTGGAGCCGCACGGCTGGCGCGTCGCCGGCACCACCCGCGACGGTCGCGCTGGCACCATCGCCTTCGCCGACCATGATCGGGTGGCGTTCGAGGCGCGAGCCGCCACCGCGATCCTGTCGAGCATCCCGCCCGACACCGACGGCGATCCGGTGCTGAACACCTACCGCGATCTGCTGGACGGCCCGGTCCTCGCCTATCTCTCCTCGACCGGAGTCTACGGCGATGCCGGTGGCGGCTGGGTCGACGAGGCATCGCCCATCGCCGGCCGCCGCGTCGGCCGCAACGCCGCCGACGCCGACTGGCTGGCGATGGGCGCGCGGGTGTTCCGCCTGCCCGGCATCTACGGCCCCGGTCGTTCGCCGCTCGACCGGGTAGCGGAGGGCAAGGCACACCGCGTCGACCTGCCCGATCAGGTGTTCAGCCGCATCCATGTCGCCGACATCGCCGATGGCGTCGCGCGCGGCCTCACCGCGCCCGCCGGCGCCTACAACCTCGCCGACGACCTGCCATGTTCGCAGAACGAGGTCGTCGCCTATGCCGCCGCGCTATTGGGCCTAGCCCCGCCGCCGTTCGTACCGCTAGAGTCGCTCAGCCCGATGGCCCGCGCCTTTTATGCCGAGAACCGCCGCGTCGCGAACGGCCGGGCGAAGCGCGTCCTCGGCTGGACCCCGGCCTATCCCGACTACCGGTTCGGCCTGCGTGCCTTGAGCGCCACCACCAGCCCGACCAGCGCCAGCGCCGCGCCGGCACCGGCCAAGAGCGACCAGCGATAACCCTCGAACAGGGTCGACAACAGCATCGCGATCACCGGCACGATCACGCCATTATACGCCGCCTTGGCCGGGCCGATCACCCGGATCAGCCCGAAGTACAGCGTAAACGCCACCGCCGAGGCGATGATGCCGAGGTAGAACAGCCCGGCGACATAGCTCCACCGCCAGTCGAACACCGGCGCCCCCACCGTCGCCCCGGCATAGGCCGCGTCGATCGTGGCACCGATCAGCATCGCGATCCCCAGCACCGGCACCATCGGATAGGCCCGCGCGGTCGGCGTCGCCTGCATCACATTGGCCGCCGATGCCGCGAACACGCCCGCCAGCGCGATGCCCAGCCCCAGCAGCACCTCGCTCCCGCTCTCGGGACGCACCCGTGCTTCGTGCAGGAACAGCAGCGCGACGCCGCACAGCGCGATGCCCGATCCGACCAGCAACTGCCCGCCCATCCGTTGCCCCAGAAAGACGCGCGCCAGCACCGCATTGGGCACGATCAGCAACGCATACATCAACGCCACCAGCCCGGAGGTGATGTGCAGTTCGGCGCGATAGACGAAATTGAAGTTCAGGCAGAATTGCGCGAGCCCAAGGCCCGCGGCGAACAGCCATCCGCGCCGGTCGAGCGCGAACCGGTCGCCGCGCATCGCCGCCCATGCCAGCATCGTCACCCCCGCGATCACGAAGCGGTACGTGACCGACCATGACGCCGGCACCACCCCCAACTGGTCGCGGATGACGATCCACGTCGATCCCCAGATCAGCGTGACGATGCCGAACGGCACCAGCACGGCGGCGCTCGCCGAACGGGGCGGGGCGGCGTCGCTCACAGCGCCGCGATCGCGCGGGCCAGCGGGGCGACGATCTCGGCTCCCTGATCCCACGCCACCACCAGCCGCGCCTGCCCCGCGCCCCAGTCGTAGAAATCAAACCCCTGCGCGCGCAGGCCCGCTGCCTCTTGCGCGTTCAATCGCACGAAGACCTCGTTGGCCTGCACCGGATGCACCAGCCGCTCGCCCGCGGCCTCCGCCAGCATCGCTGCCCCGACATTGGCGGTCCGCGCATTGGTCAGCCACACGTCGTCGTCCAGCATCGCCAGCAACTGCGCCGCGAGGAACCGGCCCTTCGACGCCAGCAATCCGGCACGCTTGCGGCGGTACTTGGCGACCTTCGCCAGTTCGGGCCGGAAGAACACCAAAGCCTCGGCCGACATGCCGCCGTTCTTGATGAAGCCGAAGCTAAGCGCATCGACCCCGGCCTTCCACGTCACCTCGGCGGGCGTGCAGCCGAGATACGCCACCGCATTGGCGAAGCGCGCGCCGTCCATATGCAGCCCCAGCCTGCGTTCTCGCGCCATTGCGCCGATCGCCGCGACCTCTTGCGCGGTGTAGACGCACCCCGCCTCGGTCGCCTGCGTGATCGACACGACATGCGGCTGCACCTGATGCACGTCGTCGCGCACCGTCGACAGGAACGCGGTGATCGCATCCGGGGTCAGCTTGGCCTGCTCGCCGCCCAGCAGCATTAGCTTGGCGCCATGGGTGTAGAATTCAGGCGCGCCGCCCTCGTCGTTCTGGATATGGGCGTCCGCGTGGCAGACGATGCCGCCATGCGGCGGACACATCGCGGTCAGCGCGAGGCAGTTGGCGGCGGTGCCCGACGGCACCCACAACACCGCGACCTCGCACCCGAACACCTCGCCGAACCGCGCGTCGAGCCGCCGGCTCAGCGAATCGCCGTCATAGGCGGTATCCTGCCCGTTCGCCGCGAGAATCGCCTCCAGCACGGCGGGATGGGCGGGGGCGGCATTGTCCGAAAAGAAACGCATGACCAGCGCCTTGGAACGCGGGCGGGCAGGGGTCAACCGTTGCCCGAACCCGTCTGTGGGGCCGGTACGAAGCGGGGTGACAATAGGGGAGGGGCGGGCCGACAAACCCAAATCGTCACCCCGGACCTGTTCCGGGGTCCACCTGTCCGCAAGCGTTGCTACCGGAAATCGCTGCGGCAGCGTGTGCGGATCGGTGGACCCCGGAACAAGTCCGGGGTGACGAGGGGGAATCGCCCCACACTCCCTCGTCATTCCCGCGAAGGCGGGAATCCATAGACGCAACGGTTGCGGCCCAAGACCCCACGTCAGCGTGTATGGATTCCCGCCTGCGCGGGAATGACGAAAGATGCCCCGAAAAATCCCTACTGCTCGCCCTCATCCTCCGGCGCGCGACGGTCCTCCACCGGCGGCCCATCGTCCTCCCGCCGCCGCTCCTCGCGCGGATTGAACCGCACCTGCCCGTCACGGTCGAGCGACACGTCGAACCCCGGTCCCTCCACCGTCATCGGCCCCTCGTCGGGGATGCCCAGCGCTTCCTGTACCGCGTCGATCGCATTGTCGATCGGCTCCGGCTCGGCCACCACCGGTTCGGGCGCGCGCAGGTCGAGCGCCTGGCGCATGAAGTCGCGCCAGATGCGCGCGGGCAATCCGCCCCCGGCCAGCCCCGGATTGGGCGTGTTGTCGTCGTTGCCCAGCCACACCCCGGCGACGATCCCGCCGGCATAGCCGATGAACAGCGCGTCGCGGCTGTCCTGCGTCGTCCCGGTCTTGCCGAACGCCTCGACGGGCAGGTTCGCGGCGCTGCCCGTGCCCTGCCGGATCGATGCCGCCAGCAGCGTCCGCATCCCCTCCAGCTCGTGCTTGCCCAGCGACTTGCGCGACGAGCGCAGCTTGTCGAGCCAGCTCGGCTCCTGTTCCTCCGCCAGCCCGCGCGGCACGATCGGCGCTTCGCCGGCGGCGATCGCGGCATAGGCGCTGGTGAGTTCGAGCAGCGACACGGTCGAGGTGCCAAGCGCGATCGACGCCTCGTTGGCGATCGGCGTGGAGATGCCCAGATCGCGCGCGGCGCGGATCACGTTCTTGACGCCGACTTCCTTGGTCAGCCGCGCGGCGGCAACGTTGCTCGATCGCTGGAACGCGCGGGTCAGGCTGATCGTCCCCTGATAGCGGCCGTCGCTGTTCTTCGGACTCCACTCGCCGATCGTCACCGGCTCGTCGAGGACGTCGCTGTCGGGGTCGAGCCCCGAGCGCAGTGCCGCCAGATAGACGAACAGCTTGAACGTCGACCCCGGCTGCCGCCGCGCCTGCACCGCGCGGTTGAAGGGACTCGCGCGGTAATCCTTGCCGCCGACCATCGCGATCACCCGCCCGTCGGGCCGCATCGCGACGATCGCCACCTGCGTCTGTTTCAGCCCGGCGTTGCGTACCGCGCGCTCGGCGGCGCGCTGCATCTTCACTTCCAGCGTGGTCGTGACCTTGCGATCCGCGCCGATCCCGCCGGCGCGGTCGCGCGCCTGCGGCAAGACCCAGTCGGCGAAATAGGTTCCCGACGGCAGCGTCCGGGTGCCGCCGACGCGCAGCACGGCCGGCTGGACGCGGTCGGCCTCGGCCGGCGTCAGATAGCCCGCCGCCTCCATCGCGCCGACGACGACCTTCTGCCGCGCGCGCGCACCCTTCAGATTATCGGTCGGGGCAAGCCGCGACGGCGCCTTGACCAGTCCCGCCAGCATCGCCGCCTGTCCGACGGTCAGGTCCTTGGGCGCGCGGCTGAAATAATGGCGCGCGGCGGCATCGAGGCCGTAGGCGTTGTCGCCGAAATAGGCGTTGGACAGATAGCGCGACAGGATTTCGTCCTTGGTCAGCCACGCTTCCAGCCAGAAGGCGATCATCACCTCGCGCAGCTTGCGCGCTGCCGTCCGGTCCGAGTCGAGGAACGCATTCTTGGCGAGCTGCTGGGTGATCGTGCTCGCCCCCTGCCGCACGCCGCCCGCCGCGGTGTTGGTCCACAGCGCGCGGGCGATGCCGCGCGGGTCGACCCCCCAATGGGTGCGGAACCGTCGGTCCTCGATCGCCATGAACGCTTCGGTCACATGCGCGGGCAGTTTGGCGGCGTCGACCGGCTTGCCGATATTGGCGCCGCGCTCGGCGATCGGTTTCCCCTCGGCCGACAGCAAGGTGATCGACGGCGGGGCAGGGGGTTCGAGCGACTTGGACAGCGGCGCGGTCAGCGCCAGCCACGCGATCGCGATGACCAGCAGGACGATAAGCACGCCAAGGCCCCGCATCGCCCAGCGCAGATACCAGCGCAGTGGCCGCTTGCGCCGGGGCGGCTCCGTGCCACCGCCGCCATCGCCTTGACCACCGCCGCCGCCAGTACCGGGAAACGACCGGTCGAACGCGGCCAGCGCCCCGTCGAACGAATCGATCCGCTGCCGCCGTGTTCCCGGATCGTCGCGCAACGTGCGCGGCGGTTCGGCCAGCGCGCCGTCCAGCGTCCGCCTGCGCGCCAGCGCCTCGCCCGACAAGGGCCGGGACAGCCGCCCGATGTCGCCCGGCGCAATCCTCGGGTCAGGCGACTCCCCGGACGGAGCGTGGTCGGGACGGGAAACGCGGCGCCGGAACATCACACTGTCCTATTGGGATAGGACAGCGCGCGCAAGCGGCGTTGCGGCGGGCCGAACCGTCCGCCGCGCACCCTTGCCGGAACCGCCGGGTGCTGCCACGCGCTGGGCCCTCCACAATCACTGGAGACAAGCGACCATGGACGACGATCGCATCTGGAGCTTCGAGGAAAGCCTGTGGACTGCCGATGCGGCGCATTACGAGGAGTCGGTCGACGACGAATGCCTCATGGTGCTGCCCACCCCGCCGTTCGTCTTTACCGGCGCACAGGCCATTGAGGCGGTGAAGAACACCCCGCGCTGGGACAAGGTGTCGCTGACCGACCGCCAGGTCGCCCGCCCGCAGGAAGGGCTGATCGTCGTCGCCTACAAGGCGGAAGCGCACAAGGGCGGCGAGGCGTATCTCGCCTATTGCACCTCGACCTATCGCTGGATCGAGCACGGCGTCTGGACCGTCGTTCAGCACCAGCAGACCCCGCCGCTGACCTCGAAGGGCTAATAAGCGCTACGCCGAACCAGACGTCATTCCAGCGCAGGCTGGGATGACGCCGGGTGGCAGCGGCGCGATCCAGTCGTCCCGCTCAGGCCTCCAGTTCGACGTCCCAGTATAGCCAGTCGTGCCACGTGTCGTGCAAATGTCCCGGTGGAAAGCGGCGGCCCTGTTCCTGCAACTGCCAGCTCGTCGGGCGGATCGGCGCGACGTACAGCGGCATCGCTGCCTGCTTGGGCGTGCGCCCGCCTTTGCGCAGGTTGCATGGCGCGCATGCCGTCGCGACATTTTCCCATGTCGTGCGGCCGCCCTGCGCGCGCGGGATGACGTGATCGAACGTCAGGTCGTGCGCCGCCCCGCAATATTGGCAACTGAACCGGTCGCGCAGGAACAGGTTGAAGCGGGTGAACGCCGGAAACGCCGATGGCCGGACATATTGCTTGAGCGCGATCACCGACGGCAGCTTGATGCTGGCGGACGCGCTGCGCACTTCGCGCTCATATTCCGCCACGATGTCGACGCGGTCGAGGAACACCGCCTTTACCGCCGTCTGCCACGGCCAGACGCTCAACGGGTAATAGCTCAATGGCGTATAGTCCGCGTTGAGCACCAGCGCGGGACAGCCATCGGGATGGCGGAGGCGATCGGGATGGTACATGAAGTCCCCCTCGCGTAAAGGTCGCAGCCGATATGATCGGCATCGATTACGCTGGCATGACAGCACGGCGCGACCCCATGAGTCAAACCGGTGGCGTCGTCACCCGCTTCGCCCCCAGCCCCACCGGGCCGCTCCACCTTGGCCACGCGCTCGCCGCGATCGAATCGCATGATCGCGCGCGGACGTCGGGCGGCCGTTTCCTGCTGCGGATCGAGGATATTGACACCGGCCGCAGCCGCCCCGAGCATGTCGCGAGCATCCTTGTCGACCTCGACTGGCTCGGGCTGGCAAGGGACGGCGAGGTGGTGTTCCAGTCGCAGCGGATGGCGCAGTATGCCGCCGCCCTCGACCGGCTGCGCGCGCAAGGCCTGCTCTACCCGTGTTTCTGCACCCGCGCCGACATCGCCCGCGAGGTCGCCGACAGTGCGTCGGCCCCGCACGGCGCGGACGGGGTGCGCTACCCCGGCACCTGCCGCGCGCTGCCCCGCAACCCCGCGCTGCTCGCCCGCCCGCACGCATGGCGGATCGACATGGCCCGCGCGGTGGCGATCGCCGGTCCGCTGACATGGACCGACGAGATCGCCGGCACGATCGCCGCCGATCCGCTCGCCTCGGGCGACGTTGTCCTCGCGCGCAAGGACGCCGGCACCAGCTATCACCTCGCCGTCACCGTGGACGATGCCGCGCAAGAGATCACCCACGTCGTGCGGGGGGTTGATCTGTTCCACGCTACCCACATCCACCGGCTGTTGCAGGCGCTGCTCGACCTGCCGGTCCCGACATGGCGCCACCACCGGCTGCTGACCGGCCCCGATGGCCAGCGCCTTGCCAAGCGCAGCGGCGCGTCCGCGCTGGCGCTGCTGCGCGCGGGCGGCGTCGACGGACCGGCACTGGCCGACGATCTGCGTGCTGGCCGGCTACCGCTTGGCATCGGCACCACAAGTCCCTAGCTTCAGGTCCATGAACACCTTCCTCGTCCTGTTGCTGATCGCGGCGATGATCGCGGTCGTCGTCGCGCTCGTCCGCGGCATCGTGTCGTTCCTTGCGCAAGGGAGCGCCGAGGTGCGCGGCGAGGGGCCGAGCGAACACGCCATCAAATCGAACAAGATGATGCAGGCCCGCGTGCTGTTTCAGGCGATCGCGATCCTGATCGTCGTCGTGCTGCTGTTCGTCGCCGGCCGCACCTGATGGTCAAGCTCAACCGGATCTACACCCGTACCGGCGATGCGGGGACGACCTGCCTTGTCGACGGATCGCGCGTGGCGAAGGATGCCGCCGTGGTGCAGGCGATGGGCGATGTCGATGAAGCCAATTCGGCGCTCGGCCTCGCCATCGTCGCATTGGGCGACGATCCCGCCATGGCGACCTTGCTGACGATCCAGAACGACCTGTTCGACGTGGGAGCGGACCTTGCCACCCCCGCCGGCATCGACGGTGCGCTGCGCATCGTCCCCGGTCAGGTGACGGCGATCGAGGCGGCGATCGACCGGGTCAACGCCGACCTCACGCCGCTCACCTCGTTCATCCTGCCCGGCGGGACGGGTGCTGCCGCCGCGCTGCACCTCGCCCGCGCCATCGTCCGCCGCGCTGAACGCTCGGCGGTCGCCGCCGATCATATCGCGCGGCTCAACCCAGATTTATTGGCCTATCTCAATCGCTTGTCTGATTTCCTGTTCGTGTTGGCCAGAAAGCTGAACAAAAACGGCACATCGGACGTTTTATGGGTGCCTGGGGGGGAGCGCCCTCGGCCATAGTAGCGGGAGCAGGCCGGAATGCAGTCGATACCGGCCCCCGCCACTGCGCCATGTCTATGGCTCACCGATCGGTTCCGCGCCGTCCGCGCGCTTACCGACTCACTCGCCACGCCGCTGTCCGATGCCGATGCCAGCGTCCAGTCGATGGACGATGCTTCGCCGGTAAAATGGCATCTGGCGCACACCACTTGGTTCTTCGAAACCTTCGTCCTGCGCGACCATGTGCCCGGTTACACACTGTACGACGACCGGTTCCCGTTCCTGTTCAACAGCTATTACGAGGCGGAGGGGCGTCGCCACGCCCGCGCCCGGCGCGGCATGATTACCCGCCCGTCATTGGACGAAGTGCGCGGCTATCGTGCCGCCGTCGACGCCGCACTGATCGCTGCCTTGCCCGATCTGCCGCCCGCCGCGCTCGAACTGGTGGCCCTGGGATGCCATCACGAGGAACAGCATCAGGAATTGTTGCTGACCGACATCCTCCATCATTTCAGCGAAAACCCGCTCGAACCGGCGATGTTCGCCCCCGAACCCAAGCGTCCGGTCGCGGTCCCGCCACCGATCGGCTGGATCGAACACCCCGGCGGCATCGTGCAGGCCGGGCATTGCGGCGAAGGCTTCGCGTTCGATTGCGAAAGCCCGCGCCATGATACGCTGCTCCACCCCCATGCCATTGCCGATCGCACCGTCACCAACGGCGAATGGGACGCGTTCATCGCCGATGGCGGGTACACGACCCCGAAGCTGTGGCTCGCCGACGGCTGGGCATGGGTGCAGGCCAACCGCATCGCCGCGCCGCTCTACTGGGAGCGGCGCGGCGACGTCTGGACCCGCTTCGGCCTCGACGGGCGCCGCGTGATCGATCCTGCCGCGCCCGTCACCCATGTCAGCTTCTTCGAGGCCGACGCCTATGCGAGTTGGGCCGGCGCGCGCCTGCCGACCGAATTCGAATGGGAGGCGCATGCCGCGTCCCATGATCCGGCGGGCGGCAACCAGCTCGACGCCGCCGGCCCGGTCGAACCGCGCCCCGCCGCGCACGGCCCCGCCTTCTTCGGCGACGTGTGGCAATGGACCGGCAGCGCATACCGTCCCTATCCCCGCTTCCGCGCGGTCGAAGGCGCGGTCGGCGAGTATAACGGCAAGTTCATGAGCGGCCAGTTCGTGCTGCGCGGATCGTCGTGCGCCACCCCGCGCGGCCATGCCCGCACCTGCTACCGCAACTTCTTCTATCCCCACCAACGCTGGCAATTCACCGGCGTCCGGCTCGCCAAGGATTTGTGATGCTGCTGACCGACGAAGCGCCGATGGCGAGCCGCGCCGACCCCGCGTTCCGCGCCGACGTGCTCGCCGGGCTGCGCTTGCCGCAAAAGGCGATTCCGGCGCGCTGGTTCTACGACCGGCGCGGCTCCGAACTGTTCGAGGAGATCACCGCACTTCCCGAATACTATCCGACGCGCGCCGAAACCGCGATCCTTCACACCATCTGCCCCGAACTGGTCGGCGCGGTGGGGGATGGGGTCGCGGTGGTTGAATTCGGCTCGGGATCGTCGGTCAAGACGCCGATCGTGCTCAACTGCATCGAACCGGCGGCGTATGTCCCGATCGATATTTCGGGTGATTTCCTGCGCAGCTCGTCCGCCACGCTGGCGAAGCAGTTCCCCGGCCTGCCGGTGCTGCCGGTCGAGGCTGATTTCATGAAGCCGGTGCCGCTGCCTGCCGAAGTGGCGGATATGCCCAAGCTAGGCTTCTTTCCCGGATCGACGATCGGCAACATGGAGCCGCAAGCCGCGACCACGTTGCTGGCGGCGATGCGCGACTGGCTGGGTGAGGGGGCGCTGCTGCTGATCGGTATCGACCGGATTAAGGACACCGCCGTCCTCACCGCTGCCTATGACGATGCCGCCGGCGTCACCGCCGCGTTCAACCTGAACCTGCTGGAGCGCATCAACCGCGAACTGAATGGCAATGTGCCGATCGACGCCTTCGTCCACGAAGCCCGCTGGAACGACGATGCCGCGCGCATCGAAATGCACCTGAAGGCGGTGCGCGACATCCGCTTCACCATCGACGGCCACGACCTGTCGATGACGGCGGGCGAGACGATCCATACCGAAAACAGCCACAAATACAGCGACCGTGACGCCCGCCTGCTGCTGCGCGCCGGCGGCTGGACTCCCCGCCAGCAATGGTGCGGCACCGACGGTGCTTTCTGCGTGATCCTCGCCGAAGCCCGCCCCTTGCCCATCGCGCCCTGACGCAAGGGATGCATCGTCGTCCCGGCGAAGGCCGGGATTTACCATGCCACAACCGTAAAACCGTTACCGGACGCGCAAAAGCGCAACCCTCACCGCACCACCTGTACCGTCCACGTGCGGATGAAGTCGATGCTCCCGCGGCATTCCTCCATCTCGCGCCGCTCGATCAGGCGGAACCGTGCCCCGTCCCATGCGAAGCGCTGGCCGATCCCGCAATCGCCCAGCCCACGCCCCTTGGCATCGCTCGACAGTACGTCGTCGGTGAAATCGACGTTGATGAGGAACGGCACGTTCGCCGCCAGCCCCAGCGACTCGCCGTCGAACACCGTCGGCGTATCGAACGCCGCCGGTACCGCCTTGCCCGCCGCGACCACGAATACCGCCGTGACGATATTATACGCCCCGGTCAGGCAGGGCACCAGCGCCAGCGTCCGCCCCCCGCCCAGTGCCTTGGTGGTGACGTCGGGCAGGTCCTCGCCCTCGCACTTCGCGTTCAGCCGCATCGCCTTGACCAACTGCGGGTCGAGCAGCGCCGCCTCGCCCCGAATTGTCGGGGCCAGCACCACCGACAGCGCCGGGGCCGCCCGGTCGTCGGGGCGGTTCCCCTTGGCGACCAGCGCCCCGGTCGTGCCGGCGCGACCCTGCTGCGCATCCGCCCAGCGCAGCGCCGCCGACGCCCCGGTCAGCGACAGCGTGCCGATCGCCCGCCCGTCGCCACCGGTGATCGCCGCTGATCGTCCGCCCGCGATCACGCGGGCGATCGTCGCCGCCGGCGCGCCGGTCCACTGCGTGAACTCGCCCGCCCGCGCGCCGCCGCGCACCACCGCCACGTCATCGACCGTGATCGTCAGCGGCAGGCGCGGTTCGCCCTCGCTCTGTACCCGCACCCGGATCGCCCCGTCCGGCCCGGCCGCCCGCTCGATCGACAACAGCACCGGCGGTGCCGGGGCATCCTCGTTCATCAATGCGTTCGCCTGACAGGTGGCGCCATTGTCGCATCCCACCGTCCAGTCGGTGAAGGTCTTGAGTCCGCCCGGCGCCGGTGCGGTCCGGCTATCGGCGACCGTGGCGGGCGAGGATGCCGCCGGGGCGGGGGTGGCGCCGTTCCCGCCGGGGTCGCGATCGGTCGAACCGCCGCAGGCGAGGAGGGGCAGGGCGAGGAGCAGGGACAGGAGCGCGCGCATGGCCGATGCGTTACCGCCATGGACGAACCACGCAAACCCGCTATCGCGGGCGACAGGGCAGAATAGTCGAGAGAGGTAGCATATGCAGACGGTTGGAGTGATCGGCGCGGGACAGATGGGCGCGGGCATCGCGCAGGTATCGGCACAGGCGGGCTATGCCGTGTTGCTGTCCGACGTATCGGTCGACCGCGCGCAGGCGGGCAAGGACGGCATCGCGAAGCAGCTCGCCCGCGCGGTATCGAAGGAAAAACTGACCCAGGCGGACGCCGACGCCGCGCTCGAGCGGATCACGCCGATCGGCGATCTCGCCGCCATGGCCCCGTGCGATCTGGTGATCGAGGCCGCGACCGAACGGGAAGCGATCAAGCGCCAGATTTTCGAGACCGTCGGCAAGGCGCTGTCCGACACCGCGATCCTCGCCAGCAACACCTCGTCGATCCCGATCACCCGGCTGGCACAGGCCTCGCCCGATCCGGCGCGTTTCGTGGGCGTGCATTTTTTCAATCCCGTGCCGGTGATGGGCCTGATCGAACTGATCCGTGGGCTGGCCACCAGCGACGCGACCGTCGCGGCGGTCGAGGCGTTCGGCCAGAGCCTGAACAAGCGCATCGTCCACGCCAACGACGCGCCCGGCTTCATCGTCAATCGCGTGTTGATGCCAATGCTCAACGAAGCCTGTTTCGCGCTGGGGGAGGGCGTGGCGACGATCGCCGACATCGACGCCGCCTGCCAGTTGGGACTGAACCATCCGATGGGGCCGTTCACGCTGGCCGACTTCATCGGCCTCGACACCTGTCTGGAAATCACCCGCGTGCTGTTCGAGGGTACGGGCGATCCCAAATTCCGTCCCGCACCGCTGCTGGTGAAATATGTCGAGGCCGGCTGGTACGGCCGCAAAGTCAAGCGCGGCTTCTACGACTATAGCGGCGCGGAACCGGTACCGACGAGGTAAAGGACACTTGACGTAAAGCGAACTTGTCATGTAAAGCGTCCTTCACACAGTGGAGGACGCTCATCATGGAACGACGCAATCTCGCACAGCGGCGCTACCTGCGCCGGTTCATGCCGTTGATGGTCAGCTATGCGATGATCCTGATCGGGGTCAGCGCGGCGCAGCGGCACGGCGATCTCGCCGGCGCGACGCTCGGGGCCATGTCGGTGCTGCCCGCCATCCCGCTGGTCGGCGTCATCATCGTCATGGGGCTGTATCTGCGCGAGGAACGCGACGAGTTCGTCCGCAACCGCCTCGTCATGGCGATGCTCGGCGGCACCGGCATCCTGCTCGCCGCGACGACGGTGTGGGGCTTCCTAGAAAACAACGGCATGGTCGGCCATCCCCCGACCTTCCTCGCCTTTCCCTTCTGGTGCGGGGCGATGGGCATCACCCAATGCGCGATGGCGCTGCACGACCGGCTGACGAGCCCGGCGGAATGAACAACCATCTCAAAACACTGCGCGCCGAGCGGGGCTGGTCGCAACAGCATCTGGCCGAACGGCTCGACGTCTCGCGCCAGAGCGTCAACGCGGTCGAGACGGGCCGCTACGACCCGTCGCTCCCACTCGCCTTCCGCATCGCCGAACTGTTTGACCTGCCGATCGAGGCGGTCTTCGTCAGCCCGTCGCGCGGTTAGAGTGGTTTCCGATCAGATTGGATCATCATCACGGAGCCGGTTTCGGTTCGGGGCAAGGCGCGAGGAGGGCGCGATGCTGAAGCATCGTGACCAACGAGCAACGCAGCCCCGGATCGAAACCGGCCCGCCGCGCACGCGGTCGCCCGCAGGGCGATGACGATGGTTCAATCTGGTCGGAAACCACTCTAGATGAACATCCCCACCGTATTGCGCGCGATTGCTGGAATGATGATGCGATCGACGATCTGGATCAGGATCAGCACCACGAACGGCGCGAAATCCATTGCCCCGAAGTCGGGGAGGATGCGCCGGATCGGGCGATAGATCGGCTCGGTCAGCGTCACCAGACCACTGTAGAGCTGACGGACCACGTCGTTCTGCGTGTTGATGACGTTGAACGACAGCAGGATCGACAGGATCGCCTGAACGATGATGATCCACCACAGGATGTTCAGGAGCACCTGGACGATTTCGAGCAAGACGTTCAACGCAGCACCTTTCGAATGACGGCCTGACTATAGAGCGTGCGGGGCAGCACTCCAAGCCTCAGGCGCGAACCAGCGTGCCTGCGCCCTGTTCGGTAAAGATTTCGAGCAGCATCCCGTGCGGCACCCGCCCGTCGAGGATGACCGCCGCGTCGACGCCCTTGGCCACCGCATCGACGCACGTCTCGACCTTGGGGATCATGCCGCCCTTGATCGTCCCGTCGGCCTGCAACGCGGCGATGCGGGCGGGGTCGAGGTCGCGCAGCAGCTCGCCCTGCTTGTCGAGCACGCCCGCGACATCGGTCAGCAGGAAGAAGCGCGACGCCCCCATCGCGCTCGCGATCGCGCCCGCCATGGTGTCGGCGTTGATGTTGTAGGTATGGCCGTCCGCGCCCAGTGCCACCGGGGCTACGACCGGGATGAAGCCGTCGCGCGCGAGGCTGTGGAGGATCGTCGGGTCGACATTGCTGGGCGTGCCGACAAAGCCCAGATCGACATGGCGCTCGATGCCCTGCGTCCGGTCCGGCTCGCTGCGGTTGACCTTTTCGGCGGTGACGAGCTGCGCGTCCTTGCCCGAAATGCCGACTGCCTTGCCGCCCGCCTGCGCGATCCACGCGACGATTTCCTTGTTGATCTTGCCGGCCAGCACCATTTCCGCGACCTCGGCGGTGGCGGCGTCGGTGACGCGCAGGCCATCGACGAAGCGCGATTCGACGCCGAGCCGCTTAAGCATCGCGCCGATCTGCGGCCCGCCGCCATGGACGACGACCGGGTTGATGCCGACGGCCTTGAGCAGCACGACGTCCTCGGCGAAATCGCGCGCCAGTTCGGGGTCGCCCATCGCGTGCCCGCCATATTTCACCACGAACGTGCGGCCCGCATAGCGTTGCAGATAGGGCAGCGCCTCGGTCAGCGTTTCCGCCTTGGCGAGCATGCGGGGGTCGGGAGCGTTCGTCATGGCCGCGCCTTTAGCGGCCTATCGCGGGCGAGGGAAGAAGTTGGGTTCGCGCGGAGACGCGGAGTGAAGAAGGGAAGTGAATTTTCGCGCAGAGGCGCAGAGACGCAGAGAGGGCTTGGACCGGGAGAGTTCGGCCTGTTCGGCGAAGCCTCTCGCTTCGCTGTATCGGCAATCAGAGAGCCGCTATCGCGGCAGGCGCAACTTCTCCGCGTCTCCGCGCCTCCGCGTGAAACCGAATCCCTATTCCTACCGAACCCGATCGAGCCACCGCCCCAGGCCGACGAACGCATAGATCAGCGGCGGCACCAGCACGATCGACAGAACGACCTTGGCCAGCATCTGCCCGACCACCAACTCGCCGATCGGGAACACGCCATAGAAGGCAACCGAGATGAAGATCAGCGTATCGACGATCTGCGACAGCACGCTGGCGATCGCCGCGCGCAGCCACAGCAGCTTGCCTTGCCCACGCTTCAGCCAGTCGAAGATCGTGACGTTCAGCGTCTGCGAGATGCCATAGGCGAGGATACCCGCCCCCCAGATGCGCGGCGTGGCGCGCATCATCAGGTCGAACGCCGCCAGCCGCTCGGGCTCCATCGATTCCGACGGCGGGACCGCCAGCACGACCAGCAGCAGCACGATCGAGGTGACGAGCGGTATGAATCCGAACTGCACCAGCCGGTTGGCGACCGAACGGCCATGCAGTTCCGCCACCGCGCTCGACACCGCGACCAGCAGCAGGAAAGCAAAGATGCCCGCCTCCACCGCCAGCGGCCCGATCGCGACCTGCTTGTTGCCCAGCACTCCGGCGATGCACACCATGCCGCCGTAGAAGATCGAGAGCAGGAACAGCGACCGCGGCATGTTGATGGTCGCAGGGGCGGAGGAGGGTGTCGTCATGGCCCCTGCTATCGCCCAAATCGCCCATATGCAAAAGCGTTTGTCTCGGCTGGCGTCCGTGGACGTGCCATGGCATGTCACGCTGGTTTGGGCCGTCCCGCGGAGGCGGGCGGCGGGGTAGGGTAGTTCAGCTTCACATGACACGGTTTCTCATCGGCGTCGCCGGCATCGTCGTGATTCTCACGATCGCCGTCGCGCTGTCCACCAACCGCCGGGCGATCCGGCCGCGCGTCGTGGGGTCGGCCTTTGCGCTTCAGGCCGGGATCGCCGTGCTGGTGCTCTATACGCCATGGGGCAAGGGCGTGCTCGGCTTCCTGTCGGGCGGGGTCGCCAATCTGCTGGGCTATGCCAATGCCGGCACCACCTTCCTGTTCGGGCCGCTGGCCCGACCCGAGATCGGCGGCACCAGCTTCGCCATCGCCGCGCTGCCGGTCATCATCTTCTTCGCCTCGCTGGTGTCGATCCTCTATTATCTCGGCATCATGCAGTTGGTGGTGCGCTGGATCGGCGGCGGCATCGAAAAGGTGATCGGCGTCAGCAAGGTCGAATCGCTGTGCGCCGCCGCCAACATCTTCGTCGGCCAGAGCGAATCGCCGCTCGTCATCCGCCCCTATCTGTCGGGCCTCACCCCGGCACAGTTGTTCACGGTGATGACCAGCGGCATGGCCGGCGTGGCGGGGACGATCCTCGCCGCCTATGCCTCGATGGGCATCCGCATCGATTTCCTGCTGGCCGCCAGCTTCATGGCGGCCCCTGGCGGCATATTGATGGCCAAGATCATCATGCCCGACACGCCCGAGCCGCCCGCCGGCGAACTGCCGCTGGGCGACGACCGCGAGGCCGAGGCGATTGCGCTCGCCGAGGCGACGCATGACGAGGAGCGTCCGGCGAACCTCATCATGGCGGCGGCGCAGGGCGCGCAGACCGGCGTCAAGCTGGCGGTCGCGGTCGGCGCGATGGTGCTGGCGTTCGTCGCGCTGGTCGCGCTCGCCAACGGGCTGCTCGGCGGGGTGGGCAATTGGTTCGGGGTCGCCGATCTGAGCTTCCAGCGGCTGCTCGGCTATGTGTTCGCGCCGGTCATGTTCCTGCTGAACGTGCCGTGGAGCGAGGCAGGCATCGCCGGCGGGTTGTTCGGGCAGAAGGTCGTGCTGAACGAGTTCGTCGCCTATATCTCGCTCGGTGAAGCGGGCAGCGCGCTGTCGGCGCGGACGATTGCGATCGTCACGTTCGCGCTGTGCGGTTTCGCCAATTTCTCGTCGATCGCGATCCAGATGGCGGTGACGGGCAGTCTGGCCCCCAATCAGCGGCCGATGATCGCCCGGCTCGGCATCCGCGCGCTGATCGCGGGCAGCCTTGCCAATCTGATGTCGGCGGCGCTGGCGGGGTTGCTGATCGCCTGATTGTAACCCTTTGTTTACCGGGGTTCCGGTAGCTTTCGGGTGGGTCTTCGTGCGGGGCCATAACGGGTGGCAAGGGCAGGCGTGATGGAGCAGGGGCTGATCGATGCGGGGGCGCTTGCGGCCGCGCGCGCCGAGCTTGGCGGCAACTTCGTCCGCATTCTCGGCTATTTCCGCGAAGATGGCGTGAAATCGGTTTCGGCGATCGAATCGGCGATGCGCGATTCGAATGCGGCGGCGATGGTGTTGCCGGCGCACACGTTGAAGGGCGAGTCGCGCCAGTTCGGCGCGGAAACGCTGGCGGATATTGCCGAAGGGATCGAGACGATCGCGCGAAGCTGCGTCGAGACGCACGACGATCCGTCCGAGGCACTGGAGCATGTCGCCCGGCTTCGCCCGTTGTTCGATGCAACGCTGGCGGTGCTGGAGCGGACCAGCAACCCGCTCGCCACGCGCCGGCCCGCCGGTTTCGGACGGCGCGTCGCCGTCATCTGACCGGGTAGGGACCCGACCGCATCCCCAGGATATGGTCGGGGATAATCCTCAGCCTTCCATCTTGTCGTATTCCGACTTCGAGTTGAGCTGGATATAGTTGTGGATGCCCATGCGTTCGATCATCTCGAACTGGGTTTCCAGCGTGTCGACATGCTCTTCCTCGTTCATGAGGATTTCGGCGAACAGGTCGCGGCTGACGAAGTCGCGCACGCTTTCGCAATAGGCGACGGCTTCACGCAACTGCGCCACCGCCTCGACCTCGATCGCGAGATCGGCCTTGAGCACTTCCTCGACCGTCTCACCGACACGCAGGCGGCCCAGAAGCTGGAAATTGGGCAGACCGTCGAGAAACAGGATGCGCTCCGCCAGACGGTCGGCGTGCTTCATCTCGTCGATCGATTCATGCCGTTCGAACTGGGCGAGCTTGTAGACGCCCCAATGGTCGAGCAGGCGATAGTGCAACCAATATTGGTTGACCGCCGTAAGCTCGTTCCTGAGCGCCTCGTTAAGAAATTCGATGACCTTGGCGTCGCCCTTCACGGATACCGTCCCTTATCTGATGATCGGTATCGTTCTACGCGCATCGCCGGCAATGTGACAGCCAAAAATCGGCGGAAATCCGCGACTTTGGGCGGTTGCGAACGCTACGCAGCCGCGCGTTCCGAATCGATAATGGCTCGCGCGAACGGGACGCACTGGCCGCATTTCGCCTGGCAGCCGAGCGCGCGATAGGCCTGGCAGGTGGTGTTCGCACCACAGCGCGCCGCGTGGCGGACATCACGTTCCCGAATGGCATTGCAGACGCACACGACCATGATCGACCCCTCGCTCTGGACAGGGGCTTGATAGCGCTAGTGCAAATCGGTCGCAACACTTATTGCGTTTCAATCGCAAGTTTCAGCAGGTGGTGATCCGTATCGGTTGCACCTGCCACCGCGACAACGACCGCCACAGCCACTCGAACGGGCCATAGCGAAAGCGTGACAGCCACCACGGCGACCAGAGCAGCATGGCGAGGCACATCACCGCGACGAACGGATAGAGACCCGCACGCGAAAAGCGTCCGAACAGGCCCAGCCCCCAGCCGTAGAACAGGAAGCACATCACGATGCTGGTCGCGAGATAGTTGCTGAGCGCCATCCGCCCGACATCGGCCAGCCGCCGTGCCAATGGTCGCTGTGCCCGGCCGAGCAGGACGAGGACGGCCGCCCAGCCGGCGATCATGATCGCGCGGGGCACGATCGCCAGCACCAGCGGCCCCGCCGCGATCGCCAGCGTGTCGAGGTCGCGCGACGCCATCCATGCCGCGATCAGCGCATAGCCGCCACCGCCGAGGCCGATACCGGCGATGGCCCAGCCGAGGTAGCGCCGCTGCGACCACGCGCCGGTCAGCATGCCCGATCGCAGCGCGGCCATGCCGAACACCATGTACGCAAGGGTTTCGCATCCGATGAGGACGGTGTTCGACAGGTTGATCGCCAGTTGGTTCAGATTATGCGCGACGATGCCGCCGAACCCGCCGCGGAACAGCGCCAGTTGCGCGGCGATCGTGGTCGGATCGGGCACGCCGAAGCCTTCCTCAAACTCGCGAAGGCTGGCGGCGGCCTGCGCGGTATGGGCCGCTGTCATCGTCAGATACGACAGCGGTATCGATCCCATGAGCAGCAGGTCGACGACGCTCAGCGTCACGCCGAACGCGACCAGCCGCCACGGTTCATGATGGCGGAACAGGAAGGCAACCGACCCGATCAGCGCATAGTGGACGAGGATGTCGCCCGACCACAGCAGCACGGCATGGGCCAGCCCCAGCACCAGCAGCCACGCCATGCGCCGGTAATGGACCGGTGCCGCATTGTCCCCGGCACGATCGGCGATCAGCAGCAGCGAGCCGCCGAACAGGAACGAGAACAGCCCGCGCATCTTGCCGTCGAACGCGACGAATACCGCATAATAGGTCCAGCGATCCGCCGGCCCGTCCAGTCCATAGGCGCGCGGCGAAAGATACGCCGCCTCCGGCATCGCGAACGACACGATGTTGAGGAACACGATCCCCATCACCGCCACCCCGCGCACCGTATCGAGCGTGGCGATACGCTGCGCGGGGGGAAGGTCAGGCAAGGGCGGCGTCTGCACCCATGAGCGCCGGGAAGAAGCCCTCGTGCGCGGTGCGCAGATCGGCGAGCAATACCGCGAAATCGCCGTCGGCCAGTTCGAAGATGATCCGGCTGCCGATGGTCCGGCCGATCGGCTCGGCATCGACCCCGGCCTTTTCCGCGCCCTGCAGGAAGCCAAGCAGCGCATGGTCGTGGACGGTGACGATATAGACGCCCTGATCCTCGGCGAACAGCGAGCGGGCGATGTCGTCGAACGGCAGCTTGCGGTCGAGGATCGCACCGACGTTCCCGGCGAGTGCCATTTCCGCGACCGTTACCGCGACGCCGCCGTCGGACACGTCATGGCATGCGGTGATCTGACCCGACAGGATCGCCTGGCGGATATAGCCGCCGGTGCGGCGCTCGCCATCGAGGTCGACCGGCGGTGGCGGGCCTTCCTCACGGCCGTGCAGTTCGCGCAGCCACAGCGACTGGCCGAGCGGGCCGGTGCGGTCGCCGACGCGCAGGATGATGTCGCCGGTCTGCTTGAACGCGATCGTCGCCGACTTTTCCCAATCCGCCAACAGCCCGACGCCGCCGATCGCCGGGGTCGGCAGGATCGCCGAGCCACCGCCGGTCGCCTTCGATTCATTGTAGAGCGAGACATTGCCCGACACGATAGGGAAGTCGAGCGCGCGACACGCCTCGCTCATCCCGTCGAGGCAGCCGACGATCTGGCCCATGATTTCGGGGCGCTGCGGGTTGGCGAAGTTGAGGCAGTTGGTGACGGCCAGCGGCGTCGCGCCGACCGCGGTAAGGTTGCGATACGCCTCGGCGATCGCCTGTTTCCCGCCCTCGACCGGATCGGCGAAGCAATAGCGCGGGGTGCAGTCGGTGGTCATCGCCAGCGCCTTGGACGTGCCATGCACCCGCACCACCGCCGCGTCGCCGCCGGGGCGCTGCACCGTGTCGGCGCCGACCATGTGGTCATACTGTTCCCAGATCCAGCGGCGGCTGGCGATGTCGGGCGATCCCATCAGCTTCAGCAGATCGGCGGCCGGATCGGTGGATTCGGGCACGTCGGTCAGTTCGGCGGGCTTTGGCGTTGGCACATGCGGCCGGTCGTAGAGCGGTGCGTCGTCGGCAAGCGGCCCCAGCGGAATGTCCGCCACCACATCGCCCTGCCATTTCAGCACCATGCGGCCGGTGTCGGTGACATGGCCGATGACCGCGAAGTCCAGTTCCCATTTGTCGAAGATCGCCTTGGCGAAATCCTCGCGGCCGGGTTTCAGCACCATGAGCATCCGCTCCTGGCTTTCCGACAGCATCATCTCGTACGGGGTCATGCCGCGCTCGCGTTGCGGCACGTCGTCCATGACCAATTCGATGCCGACCCCGCCCTTCGACGCCATTTCAACCGACGAGGAGGTGAGGCCGGCCGCGCCCATGTCCTGGATCGCGACGATCGCGTCCGACGCCATCAGTTCGAGGCACGCCTCGATCAGCAGCTTTTCGGTGAAGGGATCGCCGACCTGCACGGTCGGGCGCTTTTCCTCGGCATCCTCGCCGAAATCGGCCGAGGCCATGGTCGCGCCGTGGATGCCGTCGCGTCCGGTCTTGGAACCGACATAGACGATCGGATTGCCGATGCCGCTGGCAGCCGAATAGAAGATTTTGTCCGTATCGGCGATGCCGACGGTCATCGCGTTGACGAGGATGTTGCCGTCATAGGCCGGGTGGAAGTTCACCTCGCCGCCGACGGTCGGCACGCCGACGCAATTGCCATAGCCGCCGATGCCGTGGACCACGCCCGCGATCAGGTGGCGCATCTTGGGATGATCGGGCCGGCCGAAGCGCAGCGCGTTGAGGTTCGCGATCGGGCGCGCGCCCATCGTGAACACGTCGCGCAGGATGCCGCCGACGCCGGTCGCCGCCCCCTGATAGGGTTCGATGTACGACGGGTGGTTGTGGCTCTCCATCTTGAAGATCGCCGCCTGTCCGTCGCCGATGTCGATGACGCCGGCGTTCTCGCCCGGGCCGCAGATGACCTGCCGCCCGGTCGTCGGCAGCTTCTTCAGGTGGATGCGGCTGGATTTATAGCTGCAATGTTCCGACCACATGACCGAGAAGATGCCGAGTTCGGTGAGGTTCGGCTCGCGCCCCATGGCATGGAGCACGCGCTCATATTCTTCGGGGCTCAGGCCGTGTTCGGCGACGATCTCGGGCGTGATCTGGGTCATGGCCAGCGCCTCTAGCGCGCGGAGGTCGCGGGTGCCAGCGGGTTTCGTGCGGCGGGTGGCGTCTCGATCATTGTGCATGTGCAGCAAGTTTTGGTGCGACTATGGTCCCCGAACCGCTCCGTGCGTTGCAGCAAAGCTACAATCGGTGCGCAACCGCATCCATTCCGGCGGATTCCCGGCAATTCCATTGTCCCGTCAATGGAACCCGTTATCGTCCTGTTGGTCGGTATTCGACGCCACACGTCGTGGCGTCGGGCCGAGGCAAGGGAGATAATGCCATGGTTTCGAAGTTCCTCACCGCGCTTGCTGCAACTGCGCTGGTCGCCGCCCCGATCGCCGCCAACGCCCAGAACGCGTCGGCCCTGTCGGTCGCCAAGTCGGTCCGCGCGAGCGCGCCGCAGAAGGCATCGAACAAGCTGGCCGGCGGCGGCATCGTGTTCCTGCTGCTCGCAGCGGCGATCGTCGCCGGCGGCGTGTACATCGCGGTCGACGACGACAACTCGGACAGCAACTAAGTCCGGGTCGGTACGGGGAGCCGGCGGCTCCCCGTACTTCCGCATCGTCCGCGATCGTTCAGGCCGACAGATCGGCCTTCGATCGCCGCGTGGCGGAGCGGATGCAGGAGTCGGCGGCAAGTCCGAGCACCTGTATCGCGAACGCGCTGTCGTTCCATTCCGTCGCCGCGAAATCGGCGTGCCACCATTGCAGGCAGAGCAGCAGAAAGCCCATCAGCGCCGCGCCGGTAACGATCTGCACCGTTCGCTGCGGAACATGGGGCTGGATGACCGGCAAAGACGTCGCCGCCATGGTCCACGCAAGCCCCGCCACGATCCACGCCAGCATGTCTCTCACTCCGCCATTGTTATGATGGTTGACCGGTATCGCGCCTGCGCCACGCCTGCCACAACATCATGCCGACCAGCGTGCCGCCGGCCACCACGCCGCCGACCGCGACCGCCGTTACCACCGGGGACAGGGTGTCGTCGGCGCGGTGGAGATGCGGGCGGTGCTTCGCCAGCCGGCGCAGCAGCGGCTTGCGGGTCGAGAATGCCTCGAACATCTCCTCGGGACCTTCGGGATCGAGGACCTTGTTGTCGGCCAGCCATTCCATGACGCCGTTGAGGTCGGGAATCTCATAGGGACGCAGCGAGCGGCCGTCCCCACGCAGTTCCTCTATCGTCGCGATCAGCGAGTTCGTGCACGCCAGCGTGTCCTGTACCACCTGACAGGTCACGTCGAGATGTTCGGCCAGCAGCGAATCGCGGATGCCGGCGATGGTGCTGCGTTCGTCGGCGTTGGCGCTGCGGGTCGCGTCGATCGTCACGTCGCATTCGGTGTCGAGCCGGAGCGAACGGTTGTTGAAGTTGGACGAGCCGACGCGCAGCAACTGGTCGTCGATCACCGTCACCTTGGCATGGACGTAGATCGCCGTGCCGCCGGCGGTGAAGGGATGATAGAGCCGCAGCCGGTCGTGCCGGTCGCGTTCCTTGAGCGCCTGGAAGATCCGGGCGCGCGCCGAATCCATCGCGATCGGCTCCAGCCAGCCTTCGGCGGTGGTCGGATTGACGATCACGACTTCGGGGCCATCGGCCTCGTCGAGCCGCCGGGCGATCGCCTCAGCGACCTTGCGCGAGGCGAAATACTGGCTCTCGGCATAGATGAAACGTTCGGCGCGGGCGATCAGGTCGAGGTAGAGCGCCTCGATCTCGTGGACGGGCACCTGTTCGGCCATCTCGGGGATGGTGCGGGCAATCGCGACCTCGACATCGGTGAAGTCGGGTTCGAGTCCGTCGGGCCAGCAGCCACCGGCATCGGTCGGCCGGGGCAGTTCCTCGCCGCCCGATACCTGCCAGCGGGCGCGGCACATGTCGCCGAGCGCAGCGGCGATCGGCCCTTCCAGGGCGGTGGTGACGTCGTGCCACGGCTTGTAGGGGGTGCCGTCGGGTTCGATCCGGCGGGGATCGTCATCGATATGCTCGCGCGTGTCCCACCGGTCGACGGTCATGTCGATGCCGCCGCAGAAGGCGACGTCGTCGTCGATCACCACCACCTTCTGGTGATGCGATCCGGCGACCGGATGATGCCCGTCGAGCCGGAGGTGGACCTGTGGGTCCTTGATCCATTTGGCGAGGCGCAGCAGGGTGCGGCCGTGGAACAGCGTCTTGATCGCGCCGGTGTCCCATCGCAGGATATGGACTTGAAGCCCCGGTGTCCGGCGGACCAGCCAGCTTATGAATTCGCCAACCTTTTCAGGGCCTTCGCTCGCCGGATCGGTCTTGAAGCGGATGCGCGCGTCGAAATCCCAGCCGATCAGCAGAATCTGTTTCCTGGCCTTCAGCATCGCGGCGCGGGCGGCGGCGAAATAATTGTCGGCATCGACCAGTACGGTCGCGCGGGTGGCCTGCTCGATCCGCCAGCAGTTGCGGTTCGGGTCGAGCGGAGGGGTATGAAGCGCCATGGCCGATGCAATGACAGGCAAACGTTACGGTTCCAAGCGATTACGGCGGGTTAGTCAATGCGCCCGGTCCAAAGTTTACAAAGTTTACACTAACGACGTGTTTCGTTGCTGTTCCTGCCTCCCCCGATCGATGCGCCGGCCCATGCCGCACGCGAAGGCGGCGAGCATGGCAGGGCGCGCCGGTGTAGGACAGCGCTTCAGAGCAGGTCGAGCAGCCGTTCGGGCGGACGGGCGATCACGACGCCCTTGTCGGTCGCGACGATCGGGCGTTCGATCAGGATCGGATGTGCAGCCATCGCGGCGAGGATCGCGGCGTCGTCGGCACCCTTCAATGCCTTTGCGTCGGCTTCGCTGGTGCGCAGCGCGTCGCGTGCGGTAATGCCGGCGCGGGTGAACAGGGCGCCGAGGGTTTCGGCGTCGGGCGGGGTCTTGAGATAGTCGATGACGGTCACGGTCGCGCCGGCTTGCGTGAGCAGCGCGAGCGCGGCGCGCGATTTCGAGCAGCGCGGGTTGTGATAGATCGTCGCGTTCATGGCGTTCTCTAAGTCCGATCGACATTCTGTTCGCCGGTGCCGGCGACTTGCTCCATCATACGTCGTCACTCCCGCGCAGGCGGGAGTCCATATGCGCCAGCGTTGCGGGTCTGGCTGAAACGTCGGCAGTTATGGATCCCGCCTGCGCGGGAATGACGAACATTCATGGTTGCCGCTGAGCGGCGATCGATCCGGGCTTTCCCCAAACGTCGCCCCAGCGAAGGCTGGAGCCTCTCGCGGTTCCTGTCGCGTGCTGTCACCGGGAGATCCCAGCCTTCGCCGGGATGACGTTGGCGGCGATCGGGATATGCGGGTTCCGGCGGGGAGGACCGTGCCCTCCCCGCCGGAGAGGGTCACTCCGGGGTGCGGGCCAGCCATTCCTCCAGCCACTTGATCGTATAGTCGCCCTGGTTGAACTGCGGATCGTCGATCAGCGCCTGATGGAGCGGGATGGTGGTCTTCATCCCCTCGATCACGAACTCCTCCAGCGCGCGGCGCAGGCGCATGATGCAGCGTTCGCGAGTGGTGCCGTAGACGATCAGCTTGGCGATCATGCTGTCGTAATAGGGCGGCACGCGGTAGCCGGCGTACAGGCCGCTGTCGACGCGGACGTGCATGCCGCCGGGCGCGTGGAAATGCTTCACGGTGCCGGGCGACGGCGCGAAGGTCCGTGGGTCCTCTGCATTGATGCGGCATTCGATCGCATGGCCGTGGAAGCGGACCTGTTCCTGGCGACAGGTGAGGCCATGCCCCTCCGCCACGCGGATTTGTTCGCGCACCAGGTCGATGCCGGTAATCATTTCCGTCACCGGATGTTCGACCTGAAGCCGGGTGTTCATTTCGATGAAATAGAACTCGCCGTTTTCCCACAGGAATTCGATCGTGCCCGCGCCGCGATAGGCCATGTCGGCCATCGCCTTGGCACAGACCGCGCCCATGCGGTTGCGCTCGGCCTCCGACAGGACGGGGGAGGGGGCTTCCTCCAGCACCTTCTGGTGGCGGCGTTGCAGCGAACAGTCGCGCTCGCCCAGATGGATCGCATGGCCGTTGCCGTCGCCGAACACCTGAAATTCGATGTGGCGCGGGTTGCCAAGATATTTCTCCATATAGACGGTGGCGTCGCCGAACGCGGCCTTCGCCTCCGACCCGGCCTGCTGCATCAGCGTTTCGAGCGTGTCTTCGCCGTTGCAGACCTTCATGCCGCGACCGCCGCCGCCCGAGGCCGCCTTGATGATGACCGGATAGCCGATCGACGCGGCGATCGCCTTGGCTTCCTCGACATCGGCGATGGGGCCGTCGGAACCGGGGACGAGCGGCAGGCCGAGCTTGCCGGCGGTGCGCTTGGCCTCCACCTTGTCGCCCATCACCCGGATGTGTTCGGGCTTTGGCCCCACGAAGATCAGATTGTGCAGCTCGACGATCTCGGCGAACTTGGCGTTTTCCGACAGGAAGCCATAGCCCGGATGGATCGCGTCCGCGCCGCTGATCTCCGCTGCCGAAATGATGTTGGGGATGTTCAGATAGCTGTCGGTCGCCGACGGCGGGCCGATGCAGATCGCCTCGTCCGCCAGGCGGACGTGCATCGCGTCGGCATCGGCGGTCGAATGGACCGCGACCGTCTTGATCCCCATTTCGTGGCAGGCGCGGTGGATGCGCAGCGCGATTTCGCCGCGGTTGGCGATCAGCAGTTTCTTGATGTCGGGCATGTTATTCGACGACTACCAGCGGCTGGTCGAATTCGACCGGCTGGCCGTTCGATACCAGGACCTGCGTTACGGTGCCCGCCGCCGGGGCGACGATCGGGTTCATGACCTTCATCGCCTCGATGATGACCAGCGTGTCGCCGGCCGACACCTTCTGGCCGACCGCGACGAACGGCTTGGCTTCGGGATTGGCCGCCAGATAGACGGTGCCGACCATCGGCGATGTGACGGGCGGCACCGCGCTGACCGGGGCGACGGCGGCGGCGGCCTCGATCGTGGTGGTGGCGGCCGCCAGTTGCGGCTGGACGGGGGCGGGGGCATAGGCCGGGGCATAGTTTGCCGCCTGTACCGGCGCATGTTTGCGCACCACGCGGACCTTGCGCGCGCCGTCCTCGACCTCGACCTCGGTAAGATCGGTTTCGTCGAGCACCTGCGCCAGCGCGCGGACCAGATCGATGTCGACGCGCATCGCGTGGCTGGTGAACGGCGTTCCTTCGCCCTGATTGTCGTCTGCCATGCCTACCCCTTAACGATTCTCAAAAAACCGCGCCTGTGTCAGATGCGGGCGGCCGCTTCAAGCGCGACCAGATAGGAGAGCGCGCCGAACCCGGCGACGGTGCCGCGTGCCGCGCGCCCGATGAAACTGGTGTGGCGGAAGTCCTCGCGCTTGTGCGGGTTGGACAGGTGGACCTCGATCACCGGGGTCTTCACCGCCTTGATCGCGTCGTGGATCGCGACCGAGGTGTGGGTGAAGCCGCCGGCGTTGAGCAGCACCGCCTTCGCCCCTTCGGCCTGCGCCTCGTGCAGCCAGTCGATCAGATGGCCTTCGTGGTTCGACTGGCGCAGGTCGATGGCGAGGCCCAGTTCGCGCGCCCGGTCCTCCAGCATCCCTGCGATGTCGTCCAGCGTGTCCGACCCGTAGATTTCGGGTTCGCGCAGGCCCAGCAGGTTCAGGTTCGGACCGTTCAGGACATAGACGATGGCGGGCGCGGGGGATGGCACGGACGGCGGCTTTCGGTTGCGGGTGCGCGGGCGCGGTCCCTATATGCAGCGCACCATACCCGGACCGGGGGGCGCAAGTCGAGACTTTGGCGTGCCCCGACAGGAGACGACATGCATAGCGACGGCACCATCACCATCACGGTCAACGGCGAGCACAGGCGGGTGCGCGACGGGATCACGCTGGCCGAACTGGCCGCGCAGATCGGACTGGTGCCCGAAAAGGTCGCGGTCGAGCGCAATCTGGAGGTCGTGCCGCGATCGGCGCTGGCCAGCGTCAAGGTCGAGGATGGCGACGAGCTGGAGATCGTCCACTTCGTCGGCGGCGGCGATCATGGGGCGGCCGATACGTGGAGCGTGGCGGGCCGGACCTTCACCTCGCGGCTGATCGTCGGGACCGGCAAGTACAAGGATTTCGAGCAGAACGCCGCCGCCGTGGCGGCATCGGGCGCGCAGATCGTGACCGTCGCGGTGCGGCGGGTGAACGTCAGCGATCCCAAAGCACCGATGCTGACCGACTATATCGACCCGAAGAAGATCACCTACCTGCCCAACACCGCCGGGTGTTTCGATGCCGACAGCGCGATCCGCACGTTGCGCCTCGCTCGGGAGGCGGGCGGCTGGGACCTCGTCAAGCTGGAGGTGCTGGGCGAGGCGCGCACGCTGTATCCCGACATGGTCGAGACGTTGCGCGCGACCGAGGTGCTGGCGAAGGAGGGCTTCCTGCCGATGGTGTATTGCGTCGACGATCCGATCGCCGCGAAACGGCTGGAGGATGCCGGGGCGGTCGCGATCATGCCGCTGGGCGCGCCGATCGGATCGGGGCTGGGCATCCAGAACCTCGTCACCATCCGCCTGATCGTGGAGGGGGCGAAGGTGCCGGTGCTGGTCGATGCCGGCGTCGGCCAGCCGTCCGACGCGGCGGTGGCGATGGAGCTGGGCTGCGACGGGGTGCTGATGAACACCGCGATCGCCGAGGCGAAGGACCCGGTGCTGATGGCCGCCGCGATGAAGGCGGCGGTCGAGGGCGGACGGATGGGCTATCTGGCGGGACGCATGCAGCGGCGGCGCTACGCCGACCCGTCGAGTCCGCTCGCCGGGCTGATATGAATTAAGTTTAATGGAACCGGTGGTGGCGGTGGCGGTTTGTAACTTCGCAATCCAGCGAGGGAAACTTCGCCAATCTGAAGGAGCCAATCATGGGTGAATTCACCGACAAGCTCGCCGCCGCCGGCAACAAGATCGCCGGCAACGTCAAGGAAGCCGTGGGCAAGGCGACCGACAACGAGCGCCTGGAAGCCGAGGGCGAGGCCCAGCAGGTCAAGGGCACCGGCCAGGACGTCAAGGGCAGCGTCAAGGGCGCGCTCGGCGACAAAATCTGAGCCGTACGGCACCGCGTATCGCCGATGTAGTGGTGAATGGTGTCAAAGAGCCGCTCCGGGAAACCGGGGCGGCTCTTTTCGTTTTGGCCTATCGCGCGCGGATCGCGGCGATGGTGGTGCCGTGGGTGATGACCTCGATGTCGGTTTTCAGGTGGAGCAGGCGGACGCCGCTTCGCGCCAGCGCCCGGTCGAGCGCGGGGGCGAACTCCGCCGTCGTGCCGACGGTTTCGGCCCAGCCGCCATGGGCGCGGGCGAGCGCGGCGAAATCGGGGTTGGCGAGCGCGGTGCCGCTCGGGCGCGCGGGGTATTCGCGTTCCTGGTGCATGCGGATCGTGCCGTAGCCGCCGTTGTCGACGAGGATGACGAGCAGGTCGGCGCCATGCTGGACGGCGGTGGCCAGTTCCTGCCCGTTCATCAGGAAATCGCCGTCGCCCGCCACCGCGACCGCCAGTTTGTCGGGTTCGCGCAGGGCTGCGGCGACGGCGGCGGGGACGCCATAGCCCATCGCGCCGCAGGTCGGGGCGAGCTGCGTGCCCGACCAGCCATAGTGCCAATAGCGATGCCACCAGCCCGAGAAATTGCCCGCGCCGTTGCAGATGATCGTGTCGTGGCCCGACAGCCGCTCGCGCATCGCCGCGACGCATTGGCCGAGGTCGAGCGTGACGTCGCGCGGCGCGGGGGTCGACCATGCGAGCCATTCGGCATGGGCTTCGGCACCCGAGGGATGCGGATTGGCCGGCGGTTCGGCGCGGGCGAGCATGTCGGCGAAGGCGAACGGATCGGCGGCGATAGCGATGTCGGTGCGGTAGACGCGGTCGAGTTCGGCCGGGTCGGGATGGACGTGGATCAGCGTCTGGCCCGGATGGTCGGGGGTGATGAGGGTGTAGCCGTCGGTCGTCGCTTCGCCCAGTCGCGCGCCGACGACGAGCAGCAGGTCGGCGGATTTGATCCGCTGCACGAGTTTGGGCGAGGGGCCGTAGCCGAGGTTGCCGGCCCATGCGGGATGATCGTTGGCGATCGCGTCCTGCCGGCGGAACGCGCCGGCGACGGGCAGGCCCCAGTCTTTGGCGAAGGCGGCGAAGGCGGCGCCGGTCGCCTTGTCCCACCCTGCGCCGCCGACGATCGCGACCGGGCGTTCGGCGCGGCGCAACTGACCCAGCACGTCGGCGAAGTCCGCCGGGTAGAGCGTGGCTTCGAGTTTCGCCAGCGGCGGCCGGTCGGTGGCGACCGCCTGCTCGACCAGCATGTCCTCGGGCAGCGCGATCACCACCGGGCCGGGGCGGCCGGAGGTCGCGGTGCGCCACGCGCGGGCGATATATTCGGGGATGCGCGCCGGATCGTCGATGCGCAGCACCAGCTTGGCCAAGGGAGCGAACATCGTCAGGAAATCGACTTCCTGAAACCCCTCCCGGTCGCGCATCGCGCGGTCGACGTCGCCGATGAACAGCAGCATCGGCACCGAATCCTGCATCGCGACATGCACCCCGATCGAGGCGTTGGTGGCACCAGGGCCGCGCGTGACGAAGGCGACGCCGGGCTTGCCCGTAAGCACCGCATCGGCACAGGCCATGAAGCCGACGCCGCCTTCCTGCCGGCAGGTCACGAGATCGATGGCGGGCGTGTCGTGCAGCGCGTCGAGCACCGCGAGGAAGCTTTCGCCCGGAACGTGGAAGATGCGGTCGCAGCCATGGATGCGCAGCGCGTCGACGAGGATGCGGCCGCCGGGTCGTGGACTTGTCATGACCCCACGCTATCGCCTGCGCCAGAGCAGCGCCAGTATTCGACGAAATCGAAGGCCGGTCCGGCTGCTTGACCCGGTGTGGCCCCCATGCCTAATCCGATCCGAGCGACCAGAGGAGAGAGCGAGTGAAGAAGCTGTACCCCGATGCCACGGCGGCGCTGGACGGATTGCTCCACGACGGCATGACGATCTGCGCGGGCGGCTTCGGCCTGTGCGGCATCCCCGAACGGCTGATCGACGCGATCGAGGCCTCGGGGGTCAAAGGCCTGACGATCGCCAGCAACAACGCCGGGATCGACGGGCAGGGTCTGGGCAAGCTGCTGCGCAGCCGACAGGTCGCCAAGATGATCTCGAGCTATGTCGGCGAGAACAAGGAGTTCGAGCGGCAGTATCTCTCGGGCGAGCTGGAGGTCGAGTTCTGCCCGCAGGGCACGCTGGCCGAGCGGTGTCGCGCAGGGGGGGCAGGGATTCCGGGCTTCTACACCAAGACGGGCGTCGGCACGCTGGTGGCCGAGGGCAAGGAAGTGAAGTCGTTTGACGGGGAGGAGTATATCCTCGAACGCGGCATCCGCGCCGACCTGTCGATCATCAAGGGGTGGAAGGCCGACGAGAGCGGCAATTTGATCTTCCGCAAGACCGCGCGCAATTTCAACCAGCCGATGGCGACCGCCGCCAACCTCTGCGTCGCCGAGGTCGAGGAGGTGGTGCCGGTCGGCAGCCTCGATCCCGACACGATCCACCTGCCGGGCATCTATGTGAAGCGGATGATCGTCGGCAGCCCGTACGACAAGCAGATCGAGTTTCGTACCGTGCGGGAACGGGCGTGATGCGGTTGGACGAGCGTGTTCCGCAACCACGCCTTCACCCCGGACCTGTTCCGGGGGCCGCTGATCCACGGCCACAACGCGCGTTGCTTTCGCAGCACGGTGGACCCCGGAACAAGTCCGAGGTGACGATGGGGCGGGGGGTAATCCGCGCGCTTGCTACAGGCGCTGCGGCGTTTGCGCTGTCGGGGTGTGTCGTCGCGGTCGGCAACCAGTCGGCCCCGGTCGCCCCCGCGACCGTCGCCGGCGTGCCGTCGGGGATGCAGTATCTCTATGGATCGGGCGAGGCGGCGGCGGCCAGTCGCCAGACCTATGCCGCGCTGGTGCGCTATGTGCAGCAATATCAGCGTGACCGGATGACGCTGCGCCGGATGCCGTTGCAGGCGGTGCTGACGCCCGGCGCGACGCTGGCCGAGCCGGGGCAATTGCCCTGCACCGGGCCGGCGGCCGTGGTGTTCGACGTCGACGAAACCGTGCTGCTGAACACCGGTTACGAATATTCCGATGCGCGCGGTGGGCTGTCGTACGATGCGACGCGCTGGGAACGGTGGGAGCGGTCCGACGGACGCGCGACGCAGGCGGTGCCCGGCGCGGTCGAGGCGCTGGCGGCGCTCAGGGCGGCGGGGGCGACCGTGGTGTTCAATTCCAACCGCAATGCCGCGACCGCACGGTTCACCGAAGCGGCGCTCCATCGGGCGGGCCTCGGCCCGGCGAAGCATGGCGAAACGCTGTTCCTGAAAGGCGATACGCCGGGCGGGTCGGCCAAGGATGCGCGGCGGGCGATGATCGCGAAACGCTATTGCGTCGTAGCGCTGGTCGGCGATCAGCTCGGCGATTTCAGCGACCTGTTCAACGCCGGGCTGAAACCGGCCGAGCGGCGCGCGGCGGCCAATGCGCCGGCGATCGCCAGTCTGTGGGGCAATGGCTGGTTCGTGCTGCCCAACCCCGTCTATGGCACCGCGCTGGCGGGCGATTTCGACGATGTGTTCCCCAATGATCTGCGCTGGAGCGATCCCGGCGCGCGCAAGGAGTAAGCCCGCATGGCATGGACCCGCGATGAAATGGCGGCACGCGCCGCGCGCGAGCTGAAGGACGGTTTCTACGTCAACCTCGGCATCGGCATCCCGACGCTGGTGGCGAACCACATCCCCGACGGGGTCGAGGTGACGCTCCAGTCGGAGAACGGAATGCTCGGCATCGGGCCGTTTCCGTGGGCCGGCGAGGAGGACCCCGACCTCATCAACGCCGGCAAGCAGACGATCAGCGAACTGCCGCAGTCGGCCTATTTCAGCAGTGCCGACAGTTTCGCGATGATCCGCGGCGGGCACATCGACCTGACCGTGCTGGGCGCGATGGAAGTGGCCGAGAACGGTGACATCGCGAATTGGATGATTCCGGGCAAGATGGTGAAGGGCATGGGCGGGGCGATGGACCTCGTCGCGGGGGTGAAGAAGATCATCGTGGTGATGGAGCACACCTCTAAGAACGGCGATGCGAAGTTCATCCCCGCATGCACCCTGCCGCTGACCGGCAAGGGCGTGGTCGACATGATCGTCACCGATCTGGCGGTGTTCCAGCGGGCGGACCATGACAGCCCGTTCCGGCTGATCGAATGCGCGCCGGGCGTGACGCGCGAGGATGTTCGGTCGAAGACTACGGCGATGTATGTCGAGTAGGCCATTTCGGTTCACGCGAGGGCGCTGAGATACGAAGGTGGAGGGGTTGTTCGCGCGGAGGCGCGGAGTAGCGGGAAGAAGGTAGTTTTCGCGCGGAGGCGCAGAGGCGCGGAGAGGTTGCGTTCCGGGCGGCTGTGGTTTGTCGGGCGAAGCCTTCATGTTCGTTGCGGCGGGGGTGAAGGGTCGCTGTCGCGACTGCCCTGTGCCGCACACGGTTTTCGCGCCTTCGCGTGAACCAGACTATCGCCTTGCCGTATCGTGCAGCCTGACCCCGACAGCAGCGCCACCTCGACTATGGCGATGGTCATCATCACGCCTGCCATCGCTTCGGGGAGCCGGGGGCGGTTTCGGCTTCCCGAACCGGGTCTTTACGCAAGAAAATGTTGCCTTGCCTTTCGATCGGGCGCGTTTTCGGTTAACGGCAGGGCCATGAGCACCATCCCGCGCACGCTGTACGAGAAAATCTGGGACGATCATGTCGTCGAACGCCGCGACGACGGCACCTGCCTGATCTACATCGACCGGCATCTCGTCCACGAAGTCACCAGCCCGCAGGCGTTCGCCGGGCTGCGCGCCGCCGGGCGGCGGGTGCGTCGGCCCGACCTGACGCTGGCGGTGCCCGACCATAATCTGCCGACAACCGCGCGCAGGGATGCGGCGGGCAACCGGTTGCCGATCGCCGATCCGGCGAGCGCCAGCCAGTTGGCGGCGCTGGAGGCGAACGCGCCCGATTTCGGCATCCGCTATATCGACGCGACGGCGGCCGAGCAGGGTATCGTCCATGTCGTGGGGCCGGAGCAGGGCTTCACCCTGCCGGGCACGACGCTGGTCTGCGGCGACAGCCATACCAGCGCGCACGGGGCGCTGGGTGCGCTGGCGTTCGGCATCGGCACCAGCGAGGTCGAGCATGTGCTGGCCACGCAGACGCTGTTGCTGCAACCCTCCAAGACGATGGAGATCCGCGTTGACGGGACGCTGGGCTATGGCGTGTCGGCCAAGGACGTGGTGCTGGCGATCATCGGCAAGACGGGTGCGGCGGGCGGCACCGGCTATGTCGTCGAATATACCGGTGAGGTGATCCGCGCGCTGTCGGTCGAGGGACGGCTGACGGTCAGCAACATGTCGATCGAGGGGGGGGCGCGCGCCGGGCTGATCGCGCCCGACGAGACGACCTTCGCCTATCTGAAAGGCCGGCCGATGGCGCCCAAGGGCGCGGACTGGGATCGGGCGGTCGAATACTGGCGGACGCTGCCGACCGATGCGGGCGCGGTGTACGACAAGGTCGTGCGCCTCCACGCCAGCGACATCGCGCCGTCGCTGACCTGGGGGACCAGCCCCGAGGACGTGGTGCCGATCACCGGCGTCGTGCCGTCGCCTGACAGCTTCGCCGATCCGAGCAAGCGCGTCGCGGCGCAGAAGTCGCTCGATTACATGGGGCTGACGCCGGGCACGCGGATGCAGGATGTGCCGGTCAGCTATATCTTCATCGGTAGCTGCACCAACAGCCGGATCGAGGATCTGCGCGCGGCGGCCAGCGTGGTGAAGGGGCGGCGGGTCGCAGGCGGCGTGAAGCAGGCGCTGGTCGTGCCCGGATCGGGGCTGGTCAAGCGGCAGGCCGAGGCCGAGGGGCTCGACCGCATCTTTACCGAGGCGGGGTTCGAGTGGCGCGAGCCGGGCTGTTCGATGTGCCTGGCGATGAATCCCGACAAGGTGCCGCCGGGCGAACGCTGCGCTTCCACCAGCAACCGCAATTTCGTAGGGCGGCAGGGACCGGGTGCCCGCACCCACCTGCTCAGCCCCGCCATGGCGGCGGCGGCGGCGGTGACGGGGCGGCTGGCCGATGTGCGCGAACTGGTGACGGAGCAGATGGCATGAAGCGGGTGTTGATGGCGTTGATCGCGGGCGCGGTGCTGAGCGGCATGGCGGCGGCCTATGCGTCGAGCGTGCGCCCGACGGGCAAGCCGATCACGCCGCGCGAGGATGCGCGTTCGTGATCGCACGGATCGCGGCGGTCGCCGCGTTGCTGCTGACGATGGGGCAGGCACCCGCTCCCAAGGCGGCCGACGTCGAGCTGTGGCGGCTGGATTGCGGCGGCGTGCAGGTCAACGACCTCAACGCCTTTTCCGACACGCTGGCCTATACCGGCCGGACCAAGCGGCTGGTCGCGAGCTGTTATCTGATCCGGCATGGCGGCGACTATATGCTGTGGGACACCGGGCTGCCCGAGGCGGTGCTGGGCAAGGCGCCGAACACCACCGACGCGATGTCGCCGGTGCTGACCACCACGATCAAGCGGCAACTGGCGCAGATCGGCGTCGCGCCCGAGAAGATCGGCCGCGTCGGCATCAGCCATTATCATTTCGACCATAGCGGTCAGGCGGCGGGCTTTCCCGGCGCGACGCTGCTGATCGGGCAGGGCGATGTCGACGCGCTGAAGGCCGGCACGCCGGGCACGAGCGCCGAACCGCTCAAACCGTGGTTCGGTGGCGGATCGAAGATCGAGGGTGTCGAGGGAGACAAGGACGTGTTCGGCGACGGCAGCGTCACGATGCTGACCATGCCCGGCCACACGGCGGGGCATCACGCGCTGCTGGTGCGGTTGAAGGGCAAAGGGCCGGTGCTGATTTCGGGCGATACCGCGCATTTCCGCGAGAATTACGGCAGCAATGGCATTCCGCCGTTCAACGTCGATCGCGCGCAGTCGCTCGCCTCGCTCGACCGGTTCAAGCGGCTGGCGGGCAATCTGAAGGCGACGGTGATCCTTCAGCACGAGGCGGGGGACGTGGCGAAGCTGCCCGCCTTCCCGGCATCGGCCCGCTGATGGAACCGGTGGTTCATGTCGAGGGGCGCGCCTATCCGTGGGGCGCCAAGAATATCGACACCGACATCATCATCCCGGCGCACTGGCTGAAAACCACGACGCGCGAGGGATTGGGCAAGGGCGCGTTCGAGAGCGTGCGCGCCGAGCCGGGCAATCTGTTCGACGATCCGCGCTATGCCGGCGCGCCGGTGCTGATCGCGGGTGAGAATTTCGGCTGCGGCTCCAGCCGCGAACATGCCGCATGGGCGCTGGGCGACATGGGCGTCAAGGCGGTGATCGCGCCGAGTTTCTCGGACATTTTTTCGGGCAACGCGATCAAGAACGGCATCGTCACGGTCGTGCTGCCGCAGGACGCGGTCGACCGGCTGGTCGAGGTGGCGCGCGAGCATACGATCGCGGTCGATCTGGAGACGATGACGGTGACGACGCCGTTTCAGGATCGCTTTACGTTCGAACTCGACCCGTTCCGGCGCAAGTGCCTGATCGAAGGGCTCGACGAGATCGGCATGACGCTGGCGCGGGATACGGCGATCGGCGGCTATGAGGCGCAGGTCGCGACGGCGCGGCCGTGGCTGAACGGTGGTGGCTGACGCTACGGCGTTGCACGGGGGCGTCGGCGGACCTATCTGGTGCGTAACGACCACAGGGGACCGCCATGACCATGTTCGACGACCGGGAACGCGCTTTCGAGGCGAAATTCGCTCGCGACGGTGAGATGGCGTTCCGCGTGACGGCGCGGCGCAACCGGTTGCTGGGGCATTGGGCGGCTGGCCGCATGGGGCTGACCCCGGAAGAAACCGATTCCTATGCGACCGCCGTCGTGCAGGCCGATTTCGAGGAAGTCGGCGACGAGGACGTGGTGCGCAAGCTGGTGTCGGACCTGACCGCCGCCGGTGTGACCTTCGAGGAAGCCGAGATTCGGCAGGCGATGGCCGATGCCGCGGTCGAGGCACGTCGCCAGTTGCTGGAGAGCATGTGACATGCCGATGGCAGCCGAGGACATTCAGGCGCTGATCGTCGCCGCCATTCCCGATGCGGTGGTCGAGATCACCGATCTGGCCGGTGACGGCGACCATTATGCCGCGCGCGTCACCTCCGAACAATTCCGTGGGCTGAGCCGCGTCGCGCAGCAGCGCGCGGTCTATGCCGCTTTGGGCGGGCGCATGGGCGGCGTGCTCCATGCGCTGCAACTGACCACCGCCGTTCCGGCGGCCTGAGGACCAAGACCATGACCGACGACACGAACGCCCGCATCGATGCGGTGGTGAAGAACAACGACGTGGTGCTGTTCATGAAGGGCAGCCCGCTGTTTCCGCAATGCGGTTTCTCCAGCCGGGCGGTGGCGATCCTGAACCACCTGAACGCCGAGTTCGAGAGCGTCGACGTGTTGCAGGATCAGGGCATCCGTCAGGGCATCAAGGCCTATTCGGACTGGCCGACGATCCCGCAGCTCTATGTCGGCGGCGAATTCGTCGGCGGATCGGACATCATGATGGAGATGTACGAGAGCGGTGAGCTTGCCGAACTGCTGGGCGACAAGGCGGCCTGAGGCTCGGACGCAAGGAATAATCCTCCCCGTCATTCCCGCCTTCGCGGGAATGACGAAAGAGAAGGATATGATATGGCCCGGCGGCACGGTGGTGCGGTCGGGCTTTTTGCTGTGCGGTGGGGAGGCCCCGGGTTGGGCGGATCGGCGACTGGAGAGAACCGATCCGCCCGTCGAGGCGCGAACGCATCGGGGTACGCGATAGGATGCAGTCGGCGTGCCAGTTGCCGGGGATGGCGGAATTTGGCGGGTTCGGATCGTTAACGCGGTTCGACGGGATGGCGCGATCGTAAGATTTTCCGACAGTCGGGAGGCGATGCTCCCCTCCCTGAC
>NZ_LMKU01000030.1:157228-159814 GCF_001421635.1 Sphingomonas sp. Leaf25 | reverse complement strand
GGGCTTGGGGCGGGTGCCGGCGTTTCCTCGCGGGCCGACCCACCCCCGGCCCCTCCCTTGTCAGGGAGGGGAGAGCGGCGCGCTACAAAGGCAGCAGCGCGCCCGCGAGCAGGCCGGCAGCGAGGATCGCGGGCGTTACCCAAGTCCCTTTCAGCCGGATCGCCGCCAGCAGCGCGGCGGCGAACAGCGCGATCGCGATCGGCAGCCCTGTCACCCGGCCGGCGGTGGCGGTGGCGAGGCCGGCGAAGGTCGCGGCGATGATGCCGATCACCGCCGCCGCGACGCCGGTCAGCGCGCGCTGCAACGCCGGATGGGCGACGATCGCCTCCAGCCGTTCGTAGAAGACCAGCGAGAAGGCGAAGGCGGGGAGGAACATGCCGGCGGTGATCGCGAGTGCCCCCCACAGCCCGCCGCTGACATAGCCGACGAAGGTCGCGAAGATCACCAGTGGGGCTGGCAGCAGTCCGGCGATGGCGATGCCGTCGAGGAACGCCGCATCGCCGATCCAGCCGCGCCCGACGGTGTCGGCACGGACATAGGGGATGGCGGTATACGCCCCGCCGAAGGTCAGCAGGCCGCCCTTCAAGCCGGCGAGGAACAACAGGCCGACGGTCGGTGTCGTGGCGGCGAGCGTCGCCGGGCGAAGGCCAAACGGCTGGACGACCAGCGTGAGCGTCACCGCCAGCACCACGATGCCGACGACGACCAGCCGGCGCGCGATCAACGCATAGACCGCGCCCGCCGCCGCGAGCACGATCCAGAACGGCCCGCCGGCAAACGTCGCGGCGAAGGCGGCAAGCGCGAGAACGCCCAGCGCCGGCCCCTCGATCACATGCTGGCCGATCCGCGATACCGCGCGGGCGATGACCGCCAGCACGACGATCTGCACCCCGAGCAGCGGCCCGGCAAAGGCGGCCATGCCCGCGACGAAGCGGACATAGGCCCAGCCGGCGAGCAGCATCAGCAGCAGGCCGGGCAGCATGAAGCCAAGGCCGGCGAGCAGCCCGCCGATCCGCCCGCGCGCGATCATGCCCAGATGGACGCACAGTTCATGCGCCTCGGGGCCGGGCAGGACCTGCAACACCGCGAGCAGCCGGTTGAAGCGGGCGGAATCGATCCAGCGTTCGCGCGTGACCAGCGCGTCGCGCAGCATCGCGATCTGCACCACCGGTCCGCCGAAGGCGAGCGCACCGAAACGGAGGAATTTGAGGAACAGCGCGACCAGCCCGATCGCGGGTGGGGCAGGGGTAGTATCCGGCATCATACGCTCCGATACCGTCGCGCTAGGGCACGACGACAGGAGCGGAGCTTGGGCGGGAATACCGCCTGAACGGGCGTCCGCTGTTGGCCCGTGGACCGGACCTTCCGCAAGTGCTGCGACGGCGTCAATAGGGCTTCAAGTTTACGCTTGTAATCGTAACGACCACGGGTGTAGTCATCGACCATGGCCGAACGAATCAGCGATGCCGAGCATGCCGTGATGGAAGTGCTCTGGGACGAAGCCCCGCTCACCGCGCAGGAGGTGGTCGAACGCGCCGCGCCGAGCCGGGGATGGAGCGCCAACACCGTCAAGACGCTGCTCGGGCGACTGCTCGCCAAGGACGTGGTCGGGGCGGAAGAGGATGGCCGGCGCTATCGCTATCGTCCGCTGGTGGCGCGCGAAGAATATGTCGCGGGTGAATCGCAACGGTTCATCGACAAGCTGTTCGGCGGGAGCCTGACCCCGCTGGTCGCCCATCTGGCCCAGCGGGACCAGTTGAGCGCGAAGGAAATCGACGAGATCGAAGCTCTGTTAAAGGCGCTGAAACAATGATCGGATGGGCGGTGGAAACGCTGGCGGCGACGACGCTGCTGATGCTGCTGGTGCTGGCGGTCCGGGGGCCGGTCGCGCGGCGCTTCGGGCCGCAGGTGGCCTATGCGCTGTGGGCGCTGCCTGCGCTGCGCATGATCCTGCCGCCCATTCCCGATGCGTGGCGTCCGGTGGAGTTCCAGCCGATCGGCGCTGCAACCGAACCGGGCGTGGTGATGCTGGGCGTACCGGTGATTGATGTGCCCGCGTTGCCGCAGGGGTGGGGGATGGCCGACGTGCCGCTGGCGGTGGTCGCGCTGTGGTTTCTCGGCACGATCGGCTTCGTCGGATGGCATGTCGTGCAGCACCGCCGGTTCTGCGCGAAGGTGCTGGCGTCGGGCCGGTCGAAGGGGGTGGCGGGGGGCCATGTCCGCATGATCGAGACGCCGCATGCCGCAGGTCCCCTCGCCTTCGGGGTGGTCCGCCGTTACGTCGCGATGCCGATCGATTTCCGCGAACGCTATGACGATCGCGAACAGGCATTGGCGCTGGCGCACGAGCTGGGCCACCATGCGCGCGGCGACCTTGCCGCCAACTGGGCGGCGCTCGTCATCCTTGGCTGCCACTGGTTCAATCCGGTCGCGTGGCGTGCGTTCCGGGCGTTCCGCGCCGATCAGGAGATGGCGTGCGACGCGATGATCCTCGCCCGCGCCACGCCGGGGGTCCGCCATGCCTATGCCACCGCCATCGTCAAGTCGGCGCATGGCCAGGCATTGTCGGCCGCCTGCCACCTTCAC
>NZ_LMKU01000030.1:139744-157201 GCF_001421635.1 Sphingomonas sp. Leaf25 | reverse complement strand
CCCGCCGCATCGCCGGCACCGCCACGCTGGCGCTGGCCGTCGCGGGGCTTGGCCTCACCGCATCGGGGACGCAGGCCGCCGAGACGATCCGCACGAAGATGGAACATGCGACCGGCGTCGAGATCGCCGAGGTCGAGGCGAAGGCGGCCGAGGCGCTGGCCCCGGTCCGGGCGCTGGCACCGATCATGCCGGCGCAGGCCGCCCCGCTGCCGGTGGTGCCGGTCGCCGGGCCGAACCCGGCCGCGCGTCCCGCCACACCTGCCGGCCCGGCCACGGCATCGCAGCCCGCCGCGCCGGCGCGCAGCGAGGTGCGCAAGATCATGGTCCGCCAGATCGGCGACGACGGCACGGTGCTGAGCGAGAGCCTGACCGACATTCCCGAGATCGTGAGCGCCAATTGCGGCACCGGCGGCCCGGCCGGCGCGGACCGGCAGGTGACGATCACCCGCACCGAGAACGGCCGGGCCAAAACGATCGTGTGCCAGGACCGCGTCCAGCGTATCGCGAGCGTCGCGACGAGGGAGGCCGCGTTCGCCGAACGCTCCGCCGCCTTCGCCGAAGCGCAGGCCGAAGCAGCCGGTCGCCGTGCCGCCGCCGCCGGCGTACGCGCCGAGGCGCAGGGCCGGATGGCCGCCCTGTCCGGCCTGCGCGCCGGAATGGCCGCGCTGCGCGCCGCCCGCGCTTCGATCTTCGCGCAGACCGATATGCCCGCCGATGCCCGCCGCGAGGCGCTGGCCGGCATCGACGAGGGGATGCGCGAATTGCAGGCCGAAATGGCCGATCAGGACTGATCCGGTTTCCCCGAACGTCCTGCCCCGTTCGTTCGGTGGAAAGGGGACCGGCCGCCAAAGGTGGTCGGTCCCCGTTCTCGTGCCGGCGGTTGCATAAGGGGGGTCGCGCCGCCATCTGCCACAAGCAATGGCCGACTTTCCTCCCGGTATCGCCCAGCCGCTCGAACCGCTGGTCACGCGGCTGCTGGCGCGCAATGCCTCACCCTATACCCATACGGGCACGCAGAGTTTCGTCGTCGGCGGTAGCGGCGCGGTGGCGGTGATCGATCCGGGGCCGGACGATCCGGCGCATCTCGACGCGATCCTGAACGTGGTGGCCGGGCGTGAGGTCGCGTCGATCCTGTGTACCCACACCCACCGCGACCATAGCCCCGGCGCGGCCCCTCTGGCGGCACGGACCGGGGCGGCGATCATCGGCTGCGCAGCCCTGACGATGGACGATGTCGGCCCGCGCGCCGATGCGGCGTTCGACACCGAATACCGCCCCGACCGCGTGCTGCACGATGGCGAGGCGGTGGCGGGCGACGGCTGGACGCTGATCGCGGTGGCGACGCCGGGGCATACCTCCAACCATCTGGCGTTCGCGCTGCCCGAAAGCGGCGCGCTGTTCAGCGGCGATCATGTCATGGGCTGGTCGACGACGATCGTCTCGCCGCCCGACGGGGACATGGGCGAGTATATGGCCAGCCTCGACAAGCTGCTCCAGCGTGACGACCGGGTCTATTATCCGGCCCATGGGGGCGCGGTCGAGAACCCGCGGCGGCTGGTGCGCGGCATGCTCGGCCACCGCAAGCAGCGCGAGGGGCAGATTTTGCGCGGGCTGGAGCGTGGGCTGGCGAGCGTGCCCGAACTGGTGGCGGCGATGTATGTCGGGCTGGATGCGAAGCTGGTCGGCGCGGCGGGGCGATCGGTACTGGCGCATCTGATCGATCTGAAGCGGCGCGGGGTTGTGGTGACGGAGGGCGAGGAATGGCGACGCATGTGAGGCCGGGCGTGCTGCGCACCACGGTAGCGCTGGTGCTGGCAGTCGTCGTCGGGGTCGGGGCGTGGCTCGGCTATCAGCGCTATGCCGAGCGTTATGCGGTGACGACCGAGCCTGACAGCGGCGAGGCAGTGACGCGGATCATCACCGCGCGACTGTCGGGCAGCAGCAGTTTGAAGGTCGCGACCCTCTCTGGCACGTTGCAGGCGCGCGCCACCGACACGCGGGCGTTCGGCTTCCTGAAATCGGATCAGGTGGTGAAGATGCCTTATTCGGTCGACTATTTCGTCGATGTGTCGCGCATCACGTCGGCCGACGTCACCTGGTCGCCCGAAAGCCGGACGCTGGTGGTCGACGCGCCCGACGTGACCGTCGCGGCACCCAATGTCGACGAGGCGGCACGGACGCTGGTGCGCACGCAGGGGCTGTACGTCAGCCGCGAGGCATCGGAGGCGTTGTTCCAGCGCACCTCCGCCGCCGCGCAGACCAAGGCGCAGGCCGAGGCGGGCAGCCCCGAACGGCTGGCGCAGGCGCGCGAAAAGGCGCGCGGCGCACTGGCAACGCTGCTCGGCACGCCGCTCGCGACGCTGGGGTATGGCGATGCGCGGGTGCTGGTGACGTTTCCGGCGGAACGGGGAACGCGTGCGGCCGAGCGCTGGGACGTTTCGGCCAATCCGGCGGACGTGGTCGCCAATCGCCGATGACATTTCCCACGCGCGCCGCTAGGGGCGGCACTTCAGGGAGACGATGATGAACGCGCGCACCGAACTGCCCACCGGCACCGACCTGCTGGCCGAGATCGACCGGTTGCGCCGGGAGCGCAATGCGGTGATCCTCGGCCATTATTACCAGCGGCCCGAGATTCAGGACCTTGCCGATTTCGTCGGCGACAGCCTCGACCTCAGCCGCAAGGCGGCGGCGACCGATGCCGATGTCATCGCCTTCTGTGGCGTGCGCTTCATGGCGGAGACGGCGAAAATCCTGTCGCCCGACAAGACCGTGATCCTGCCCGACATGGATGCCGGCTGTTCGCTGGAGGATAGCTGCCCGCCCGAACAGTTCGCGGCGTTCCGCGCGCAGCATCCCGATCATATCGCGCTGACCTACATCAACTGTTCGACCGAGGTGAAGGCGCTCAGCGACATCATCGTCACCTCGTCGTCGGCGGAAAAGATCCTGTCGCAACTGCCCGCCGACCAGAAGGTGATCTTCGGGCCGGACCGCAACCTCGGCGGGTATCTGACACGCAAGACCGGGCGCGAGATGCTGCTGTGGCCGGGCGTGTGCATCGTCCACGAGGCGTTCAGCGAAACCGAGTTGCTCAAGCTCAAGGCACAATATCCGACCGCGCCGGTCGCGGCGCATCCCGAATGTCCGGCGATCATCCTCGACCATGCCGATTATGTCGGATCGACCAGCGGCATCCTCGCCTATGCCGCCGACTTCCCCGGCGACACGCTGATCGTCGCGACCGAGCCGCATATCATCCACCAGATGGAAAAGGCGCTGCCGCACAAGCGTTTCATCGGTGCGCCCGGCGCGGACGGGAACTGCAACTGCAACATCTGCCCGTATATGGCGCTCAACACGCTGGAGAAGCTGTACATCGCGCTGCGTGACCTGAGCCCGCGGATCGAGATCGAGGAAGGGCTGCGGCTGAAGGCCAAGGTGTCGCTCGAACGGATGCTGGCGATGGCGAGCGGGACGGTGGGGCTGGGCGATCTGGGGCCGTTGCGCGTTACCGGGGACTGACTGCTGCTGGGTCACGCGAAGAAGTAGAAGCCTTATGTTCGCGCGGAGGCGCGGAGGCGCAGAGAGGGTGCGTTCGCGGCTATGCCTTGCCGCGTAAGCGGCCGTGATTGCTCGTTGCAGCCGGGTTGAGAGGCGTTGCCGGACAGGCGGACAGCGCCTTGCACGCAACCTCTCTGCGCCTCTGCGCCTCTGCGCGAACCAACCTTCTTCGTGCCTTCGCGTGACCCTATTGCGCTGGCAGCACCTCGACGCTCGCGCGTTGCCGGGCCAGCACGTCGGGGTCGCTCGCCAGCGCGTGGAGATAGGCGTGACGTTCGGGGGTGCCGCGTCTGAGCGCTTCGAGATGCTCGCGCTGGTCGCGGGTCAGGGTGAAGCGGACATAGCCTTTTCCGGTCAGGCACTGGTCGGTCGTGGTCTGGAGCGCGGTGCGGACTTCGCGGAAGCGGGCGCGGGGGTTGGCTCCTTCGGTGATCCGCGCCACCTGCTGCGCGGTGTTGAGCGCCACCGGATCGATCTCCAGCATGCCCGCGCCGCTGGATGACGGGGGCGGCGCGGCACCACCGCCCGACGGCTGGTTGGTCAGCACCGAATCGAGCTGGCGCGAGGCGGTGATGAGCGTCTTGACCGCCTTCATCTGCGACACGTCGGTCGACAGCCCGGCGCGACCGCATTCGACCGCATCGGTGCGATACTGGTCGAGGCTCACGCCGGCCCGACCCCAACTGCCACGCGGCGGATCGGCGGCCAGCGCGGACCCCGACAGGCACAGCGTTGCCAGCGCCAAACGTGCGATCATGACGACTCTCTCCTGATTTTCGTCGCAACCTAACGCAGCGAATGGCCAAGAACAACGCGCGCGGCCTTGCCGTGGCCGCAATTTAGGGCCATCTGGCGCACCATGCCCTTTTCTAAGTTGCCCGAACCGCTCGCCGCGGCGCTTTCCGCGCGTGGTTATGAATCCCCGACCGCCGTCCAGGCCGCCGTCCTGACCCCCGAAGCCGAGGGGCGCGACCTGCTGGTGTCCGCCCAGACCGGTTCCGGCAAGACCGTCGCTTTCGGCCTCGCCATCGCGCCCGACCTGCTCGACGCGGATGCGAAGATGCCGCGTGCTGGCGCACCGCTGGCGCTGGCCATCGCGCCGACGCGCGAACTGGCGCTCCAGGTCGCGCGCGAACTGCAATGGCTGTACGGCGAGAACGGCGCGCGCATCGTGTCGTGCGTCGGCGGCATGGACGCGGCGCGCGAACGCCGCAACCTGAGCCATGGCACCCACATCGTCGTCGGCACGCCTGGCCGCCTGCGCGACCATCTGGAACGCGGCGCGCTCGACCTGTCGGCGCTCAAGGTCGCCATTCTCGACGAGGCCGACGAGATGCTCGACATGGGGTTCCGCGAGGATCTCGAAGGCATTCTCGACCGTACTCCCGCCGAGCGGCGCACGCTGCTGTTCTCGGCGACGCTTGCCAAGCCGATCGTGGCGCTGGCCAAGCGCTACCAGAAGGACGCCTATCGCATCGACACGCGCGAGGCGGAGCGCGGCCACGGCGACATCAGCTATCAGGCGATGACCGTTGCGCCGAACGACATCGAGAATGCGGTCGTCAACCTGCTGCGGCTGCACGAGCCGGATACCGCCTTCCTGTTCTGCGCCACGCGCGAGGCGGTGCGCCACCTGCATGCCAATCTGGTCGAGCGCGGGTTCGATGCGGTGGCGCTGTCGGGCGAGCATTCGCAGTCGGAGCGCAACCATGCGTTGCAGGCGCTGCGCGATCGCCGGGCCCGGGTCTGCGTCGCGACCGACGTGGCGGCGCGGGGCATCGATCTGCCGTCGCTCAGCCTTGTCGTCCATGTCGAGCTGCCGCGCGATGCCGAGGCGCTCCAGCACCGTTCGGGCCGTACCGGCCGCGCGGGCAAGAAGGGCATCGCCGCGCTGATCGTGCCGTTCCAGCGTCGTCGCCGGGTCGAGGGGTTGCTGCGTGACGCCAAGATCAACGCCGAATGGATCGGCGTGCCGACCCCCGACCAGATTCACGCCGCCGATCGCGACCGGCTGCTCGCCAAGCTGGCCGAACCGGTCGAATTCGACGAGGCGGATGTCGAGCTGGGCACGCGGTTGCTGACCGAGAAGTCGCCCGAGGATATTGCCGCGCTGCTGGTGCGCGCCTACCGCGCCAAGTTGCCCGCGCCCGAGGAATTGTCGGCAGGCGGCGCGCCCGAGCGGCGCGAGCGGCCGGAAGGTCCGCGCGCGGGCTTCGAGGATACGGTGTGGTTCCGCATGAACGTCGGCCGGCGGCAGAATGCCGACCCGCGCTGGCTGCTGCCGTTGCTGTGCCGTCGCGGGCACATCACCAAGAGCGAGATCGGCGCGATCCGCATCGGCAACGAGGAATCGGCGTTCGAAATCCCCAAAGCGATCGCGGCGAAGTTCGTCGCATCGGTCAAGCGGACGGCGACGCCCGACGAAGATTTGATGTTCGAGCAGATGGCCGGCCCGCCGGCGATGCCGCAGCGCCGCCCGCAAGGCGCGCCGCCGCGGCATGCGGCCAAGCCGTACCGGCCGGGCGCGCGGCGGAGCTGATCGGGTCTTTTACGCTGGGACGCGAAGGAAGAAGAAGGTTGGTTCGCGCGGAGGCGCAGAGGCGCGGAGTGGTTTCGATTCGGGCAGTCGTTGCCTGTCCGACGGAGCCTTTCAGCCTCGCTGCAACAAGCGATGACAGCCGCTGACGCGGCGATTGCTGTCCGCGCGCGCAACCTTCTCCGCGCCTCCGCGCCTCCGCGTGAACCGATCTTCTTTCTTCTTCGCGCCGAAGTCCTCCCGTTGCACGCTATTGCCAAAAAGCGTATGGCGCGCCGGTTCGACGAGTGCAGACTCGCGAAGGCCGGGCGTGTCATGCGCCCATTCCGCACCGCCGGGCCACGCCTTTCGCGACAAAGGATTCGCCGGATGCCGCAATCGACGTTCGGTCGCTGCGGCACTCCCGGTCAAAGACCGCCGGATTCAACCGGCCGGCCGGAAACAAGTACGTTTAGGAATTAATATCTGTATGGCCAGCATGGCAAATCCCACCCGTGACGATTTCGCGTCGATGCTCGACGACATGTTCGGTGCTTCGGAAAGCTTCGAGGGCCGTGTGGTCATCGGCACCGTCACCGGCATCGAGAACGATCTGGCGGTCATCGACGTCGGTCTGAAGTCGGAAGGCCGCGTGCCGCTGCGCGAATTCGCAGCACCGGGCCAGAAGGCCGATCTGAAGGTCGGTGACGAAGTCGAGGTCTATGTCGACCGCGTCGAGAATGCGAACGGCGAAGCGATGCTCAGCCGCGACCGCGCCCGCCGCGAAGCCGCATGGGACAAGCTGGAAACCGAATTCGCCAAGACCGCGCGTGTCGAGGGCGTCATCTTCGGCCGGGTCAAGGGCGGCTTCACCGTCGACCTGTCGGGCGCCGTCGCGTTCCTGCCGGGTTCGCAGGTCGACATCCGTCCGGTGCGCGACGTCACCCCGCTGATGGACATCCCGCAGCCGTTCCAGATCCTGAAGATGGACCGCAAGCGCGGCAACATCGTCGTGTCGCGTCGCGCCGTGCTGGAAGAAACCCGCGCCGAGCAGCGTTCGGGCCTGATCCTGTCGCTGGCCGAAGGCCAGATCATCGACGGCGTCGTCAAGAACATCACCGATTACGGTGCGTTCGTCGACCTGGGCGGCATCGACGGCCTGCTGCACGTCACCGACCTGAGCTACAAGCGCGTCGGTCATCCGAGCGAAGTGCTGAACATCGGTGATACGGTGAAGGTGCAGATCATCCGCATCAACCGCGACACGCAGCGCATCTCGCTCGGCATGAAGCAGCTCGAGAGCGATCCGTGGGATGGCGCCGGCGCCAAGTATCCGATCGGCGCCAAGCTGTCGGGCCGCGTCACGAACATTACCGAATATGGTGCGTTCGTCGAACTGGAGCCGGGCATCGAGGGCCTCGTCCACGTTTCGGAAATGAGCTGGACCAAGAAGAACGTCCATCCGGGCAAGATCGTGTCGACCTCGCAGGAAGTCGACGTCATCGTCCTGGAAGTCGATCAGGACAAGCGTCGCATCTCGCTGGGTCTCAAGCAGGCACAGGCCAATCCGTGGGACAAGTTCGCCGAGGATCACCCGGTCGGGTCGACCGTCGAGGGCGAAGTCAAGAACGCGACCGAATTCGGTCTGTTCATCGGTCTGGACGGCGATGTCGACGGCATGGTCCACATGTCGGATATCGCATGGGGCATTTCGGGCGAGGACGCGCTCAACCTGCACCGCAAGGGCGAGACGGTCCAGGCCGTCGTGCTCGCGGTCGAGCCGGACAAGGAGCGTATCTCGCTCGGCATGAAGCAGCTCGAGCGTGGTGGCCCGGTCGTCGCGCAGGCGGGTGATCGCCTGAACAAGAATGCGATCGTGACCGTGACCGTGCTCGAAGTCCGCGACGCGGGCCTCGAAGTGCAGCAGGGCGACGATGGCGCGACCGGCTTCATCAAGCGCACCGACCTTGGCCGTGACCGTGACGAGCAGCGCCCCGAGCGCTTCCAGGTCGGCCAGAAGTTCGACGCGATGGTGACGGGCTTCGATCGTTCGAAGAAGCCGACCTTCTCGATCAAGGCGATGCAGATCGCCGAGGAGAAGCAGGCCGTGGCGCAGTACGGTTCGTCCGATTCGGGCGCGTCGCTGGGCGACATTCTGGGCGAGGCGCTCAAGGCGCGCACCGAACAGAAGTAAGTCCGCTTCCGGTCCACCAACCGGCGAAAATGACGGGGCGCTTCCACTACGGAAGCGCCCCGTTTTTCGTTCATTCAAAAGACCAATTGGCAGCGCGACTACATATAAGTTAAGCGTGACAATCGTATAACGGGCGTGGGGCGCGGCCGCCGGGTGATCGGGGCGTGCAAGTCGAGGGCAAGATGATCCGATCCGAACTGGTGCAATTGGTCGCGCAGGATAACCCCGGTCTGCCGCAGCGGGACATCGAACGGATCGTCGCCACCTTCTTCGATTCGATCGTCGAGCGGCTGCGCGACGAAGGCCGCGTCGAACTGCGCGGCTTTGGTGCCTTCTCCACCCGCGCGCGCGACGCCCGCACCGGCCGCAACCCGCGCACCGGTGAATCGGTCGAGGTCGACGCCAAGCGCGTGCCCTATTTCAAGCCCGGCAAGGAAATGCGCGCGCGGCTGAACGTAGCGTAAGGCGGCGGCGGATAGCGGCGCTACCCGCAGACTCGCCGCACGCCGGCCGGCCTTGCTGCAAGCAAGGTTCGACGTGACGACATGGGCTTTGCCGCGGCGCGAAGGGGGTCTGGGACAGCCTCCAACGGCACGCGATTTTCCGCCAAGTCATTGTCGAAACCGCTGGCGTATCGCGCTGTCATGCGCGTAGATCGCATGACGTCGGACGGCCTTTCGGTCGCCGGCCGGCTCGACACGGTGACGATCAAGCTGCGCTTGCTCTGCTCTGTGTCAGCGCGCGGACGTGGCGAAATCGGTAGACGCAGCGGACTTAAAATCCGCTTCCCTCAGGGAGTGTGGGTTCAAGTCCCACCGTCCGCACCAACGGCAACCGTACTCGCGACTGGCGGCGGTCCTGCGATCCGTGGCATTGGCATAGCATGCGCTGCCGTATCCTTCTGCCGCTGTTCCTCATGCTCTCCGCCTGCGACCGGGGTGCCGACGATCGGCCGGTGGTGGTCAGCGTCGTGCAGGAGGGCCGGGGTGGCGATGCCGAGCGGGCGGTGCTGCGCGGCGCGGTGGCGCAGGGGCTGGTGCGGTTCGATGCGGCGGGTCAGGTCGAACCGGCGATCGCCGCGCGGTGGAACATGCTCGATGGTGGGCGCAGCTATATCTTTCGTCTGGGCGATGCGACGTGGAGCGACGGGCGACCCGTCACCGCCGGGCAGGTGGTACAGGCGCTACGCCATGCGGTGCGGCCCGATGCCGGGCACCGGCTGAGCCCGTTCCTGCGATCGATCGACGAGATCGTCGCGATGACGCCGCAGGTGATCGAGGTGCGGCTGAAGCGGCCGAACACCGAATTGCTGACGCTGCTGGCGCAACCCGAACTGGCGGTGATCCGGGGACCGCATGGCAGCGGGCCGCTGCGCCGGTTGCAGCGCGCGGGCGTGTGGCTGCGCGCGCCGGCCGATCCCGACGCGCCGCCGCCGGTCGCCGCCGACGAAATCCGGTTGCGGGGGGAACGGGGCAGCCGTGCCATCGCGCGGTTCGTCGAGGGGCGCTCCGATCTGGTGCTGGGCGGGGGCGTGGCCGACTGGTCGATCGTCCGTGCCGCCGCGCCGACGCCGGCGGACCTCCGGGTCGATCCGGCGCGGGGGCTGTTCGGCTTCGCCTTTGCCGCGCGTAGCGGGTTCCTGTCGCAGCCGCTGGGGCGTGCGGCGGTGGCGATGGCATTGCAGTCGGGAGAGATTCCGGCAGCGATCGATGCAGGGTGGGGCGGGGCGACGACGGTGCTGCCCGAACGGCTCGATTCGGCAAGCGATCCGGCGCTGCCGCCGTGGCGCAACCTGACGACCGAGCAGCGTTGGCAGACTGCGCGGGCGCAGGTTGCAGGGTTCGCGGGGCCGGTAACGGTGCGCGTGGCGCTGCCCGACGGGCCGGGGGCGACATTGGTGTGGGGGCGGACGGCGCGGGTGCTCGCCCGGATCGGCATCGCGGCGCGGCGGGTGGCGATCGATGCGCCGGCCGATCTGCGGCTGATCGATCAGGTCGCGCCCTATGACAGCGCGCGCTGGTATCTCGCCAATGCGTGCCGGCCGTGTTCGATCGAGGCGCTGACGCTGATCGCCGGCGCGCGCGATGCCGCGACGCTGGAGGTGCGTGCGCAGCGGCTGGCGGCGGCGGACGCGGCGCTGGCGGCGGATGTCGCGTTCGTGACCCTTGCGCGGCCGTGGCGCTGGTCGCTGGTCGCGCGGCGGCTGGGCGCGTTTCAGACCAATGCGCGCGGGGTGCATCCGTTGAACCATCTGCGTCGCGATCCCAGATAGGGTTCATGGCCAAGCCGACCCGCATCTCGCCCGACATGTTCGACCGTATCGCCGGACACCTCGACCGTGATCCCGCCGCCGTCCGTCGCCGGGTGGTGGCGATCGAGCGGTTGATGGAACGATCGATGACGTTTCCCGGCACCAATCAGCCGGTGGGGCTCGATTTCCTGCTGAACCTGATTCCCGTGGTCGGCAGCTTTATCGGCGCGGCGATGGGCAGCTATATGCTGTGGGAAGCGCGCAATCTGGGAATGTCGAAGTGGCAGATGACGCGGATGGCGGGCAATGTCGGCGTCGATTGGGCGCTGGGTGCGATTCCCTTGGTCGGGGCGATCCCCGATTTCTTCTTCCGGTCGAACACGCGCAATCTGGCGATCATCCGCAAGCATCTCGACCGCCACCATCCCGCGACGGTGACGGTCGAGCGGTAATCATCCCGCGTCGCGGCCGCCGCGCCAGATCTTGATCGGGGTATTGGGCGTCACGCCGCCCTGATGCGCCGGACAGCGGGCGAAGCGGCGACGGCTGTCGAGGCAGAGCCAGACTTCGTCGAGCCAGCCGCGCTGGTTGGTGGTGATCCGCATCGAATCGGCGGTGATGCCCGGATTGGCGCGGGCGATGGCGCTGGCGAGTTGCCCGGCGGTGAGGCCGGGGCGGCGTGACAGCGCCATCATGTCGGGAAAGCGCAACCGCTGGAACAGCGCGCGCGATTCGTTGAAATAGGCGATCGGGGTCACGCCCATGCAGGTGCCGTGCTTGGCATATTCATGCTGGAGCAGTTGCGCCGAGGGGGTGACGCACAAATTCTGGCGGATCACCGCTTGCGGTAGGATCGGCGCGGCGCTGCAATATTGCGGCCATGTCTTGCCCGTGCCGTCGGGCCACAGCCCGTGAAGGGTGAAGCCGAAGCGGTTGTCGCCACCGCACTGGAAGCCGTCGCGCGCGCTGTCGCGGCGGGTGCGGCAATATTCGGGGCTCCAGGTGATCGCGAGCGTGTAGCTGCCGATCGGCAGGACGCGGCGCGGCTGCTGGGGGCTGGGGCTGTCGGGGCGGGGACGTTCGACCTGCGCGGGGGCGCTGCACTGGAGCGTTTGCGCCCCGGCCAAGGCGGGTGCCAGCAGTGCGGCGAGGGTGAGCGCGAGGCGCTTCATGCGACGTCCTCCGGGTAGGTGTGGTCGAACCATGGCCGGGCGTCGCGGCGGAACAGCGCGATGACCGCGATCAGTTGCAGGACGACGGCGACCATCCGCAGGATGCCGGTTGTGTCGCTCGCCACCGCGCCCGAGGAAATGCCGAGCAGCAGGCTGCCGAGCGACAGCGCGGTGAAGGCGGTGACGATCCATTTGGCGACGGTGCTGCCGCGCCGGGCGACGAGATACCACAGCAGCAGCGAGATCAGGATGCCCGCCCCGGCGAACACCACCGCCAGCACGACTCCTGCCGAGCGGACTGGCGCGAACGATGGATCGGTTTCGATCATCGCCATCAGTTGCGGCCATTGCAGGATCGTGCCGATCAGGCCGACGACGATCGCCAGCAGATAGAAGCGATCGAACCGGACGATCGAAGCCGGACGCACCATGTGCGCTTTCCCCAAATGATTCGTGATGCCGCCCGGGTTATGGGGCGTCGAGCGTGAAATCCAGCCCGATATCGGCTGCCGGGGCGGATTGGGTGAGGCGGCCGACGCTGACATAGTTCACGCCGGTTTCGGCGATGGCGCGGATCGTGTCGAGCCGGACGCCGCCCGACGCTTCGGTGGGCACGCGCCCGGCGACGCGCGTCACCGCTTCGCGCAGGGTGGCGGGAGCCATGTTGTCGAGCAGCAGATGGGTGGCGCCGGCGGCGATGGCGGGTTCGATCTGGTCGATCGAATCGACCTCGACGATGATCCGTTCGATCCCGGCGGCGACCGCGCGGGCGGTGGCTTCGCCGACCGATCCGGCGACGGCGACGTGATTGTCCTTTATCATCGCTGCGTCCCACAGCCCGATGCGGTGGTTGGTGGCGCCCCCCATGCGGGTGGCGTATTTTTCGAGGCGGCGGAGACCCGGAATGGTCTTGCGGGTGTCGAGCAGCGTCGCGCCGGTGCCCTCGATCGCGGTGACATAGGTCGCGGTGAGCGTCGCCACGCCCGAGAGATGCTGCACGGTGTTGAGCGCCGAGCGTTCGGCGGTGAGCAGCGCGCGGGCGTTGCCGCGCAGCCGCAGCAGGGCGGTGCCGGCGGCGACCCGGTCGCCGTCCGCCACCAGCGGTTCAAGTTCGGCCGAGGGGTCGAGATGGCGGAAGAAGGCGGCGGCGATGTCGAGGCCGGCGACGGTGATCGCGTCGCGGCTGTCCATGACGCCCGAGAAGATCGCATCGGCCGGGATGACGGCGGCGGCGGTGATGTCGCCCGCCTCGCCCATATCCTCGGCAAGCGTGGCGCGAATGAAGGTGGAGAGGTCGAAACCGGGGATCATGGACATGGGCGCGCTATAGGCCGGCGGGGTGGGTTGCGGAAGCGTGACGCGCGCAATCCGCCGCTCAGAACCATTTGCGGCGGCCGCCGCGGACGAGGCCGATCAGCGTGGCGACGACGATCAGCGCGCCCCCGGCAAGCGCGGCGAGGGCGACCGGCGCCGACGTGCTGCCGCCCGCCGCGTGGATCGCGGTCAGCGCCCACAGGAACACCAGCGCATAGGGCGGATTGCCGGCGCTCCGCAGCAGCGCCAGCGCGCCGATCGCGCTGGCGACGATCATGACGGCGGCGGCGATCAGCGGGGCCGATTCGCCGGCGTCGACGCCGTGGAAGCGCAGCGCGGCGGCGATGTTGACGGTCGAGGCAACCGTCAGCCAGCTCGTCAGCGCCGACAGCGGCAGCACGGCGCACCAGCGCGCGCCGGCGGAAAAGCGCGTCGGCCATGCCGCCAGCGTCCGATAGGCGCGCAGCAGACAGCCGAGCGTGAAGAGGATGATCGCGACCGAGACGATGCTCAGGCCGAACGACTGGGTGTAAAGCGCCCACAGGCCGTTGCCGAAGAACGCGCCCGCGGCAGGCCAGCGCAGCCGGGCGAGCAGTGGGTCGTACCGGTTCGCGGGCAACGCCTGGTACCCCGCGAAAACGAGCGTGCCGAGATAGAGCGGCCCCCAGATCGCGAACGCCCAGCCCGCCGGGGTGACGAGCGTCGAGACGCTGTCCGACTGCGATCCGATCGGCGCGCCGATGCCGAGCGAGGGCAGCACCGGGGTCAGGATCTGGAACAGCGCGGCGGCAACGGGGGCGAGGATCACCGGGCCGACGGGACGGGATGCGGGGGCGTGGATCGTGGCCATGGCGGCGAAACGATCGGCCGGGGCCGGGGTTGCGGCGGTGCCGCCGCACCCGGCCTATTTCGCCCGTTGCCCCTCGACGATGGCGATGGCGCGGTCGATCGCGGCGTCGATCGAGAGGAAGCTGGTGTCGAGCGGAGCGGCGTTGGCGGCCATCACCAAGGGCGCGGTGCTGCGGCCCGAATCGCGCTCGTCGCGGGCGCGGATGTCGGCCAGCACGCGGTCGTAGAGCGTCGTGGGATCGGTTTTCAGCAGTTCGGCATGACGGCGCTTGGCGCGGATCGACGGGGTGGCCTTCACGAACAGCTTGGCATCGGCATCTGGCGCAATGACCGTGCCGATGTCGCGCCCGTCAAGCACCGCGCCGCCCGGTTGCTGGGCGAAGCGGCGCTGGCGGTGGAAGAGGGCGGCGCGCACCAGTGGGTGGGCCGAGACGATCGAGGCGGTCTTGCCGGCATCGTCGGTGCGCAGCCATGGGTCGTCCAGCAGCGTATCGGGAAAGTCGCATGCCGCCACGCCGTCCGCCTCGCGCGTCGGGTCCATCCCCTCGCGCAGCACGGTCGCGGCGACCGCGCGGTAGAGCAGCCCGGTGTCGAGGTGCGGCAGGCCATAGTGGCGCGCCAGCGCGCGGGCGATGGTGCCCTTGCCCGAGGCGGCGGGGCCGTCGACCGCGATAATCACAAGGGTGCGCCCAGACCACGCAGCAGCGTGGTGAAGGTGGGGAAACTGGTCGCCACCGGGGCCATGTCGTCGATGGTGACGGGTTCGCGGCTGACGAGACCGGCGACGACGAAGCTCATCGCGATACGGTGGTCGAGCTTCGCGTCGATGGTGCCGCCGCCGGGCAGCGGATCGCCGCCGGTGCCGTCGATGATGAGTCCGTCCTCGGTCTCCTCGACGGTCGCGCCGATCGCGCGCAGCCCTTGCACCATCGTCGTGATACGGTCGCTTTCCTTGACGCGCAGTTCTTCCAGACCACGGGTAATGGTGCGGCCCTTCGCCAGCGCGGCGGCGACGAACAGGATCGGAAATTCGTCGATCATCGCTGGGGCGACCGCCGGATCGACCTCGATTCCCGTCAGCGACGAGGCGCGGACGACGAGGTCGGCGACCGGCTCGCCGCCGACGTCGCGTGGATTCTCGAACGCGATGTCGCCGCCCATCGCGCGCAGCACGTCGAACAGCGCGGCGCGGGTGGGGTTCAGGCCGACGTTGGTGATCGTCACCGCGCTGCCCGGCACCAGCAGCGCCGCGACGACTGGGAAGGCGGCCGACGACGGATCGCCCGGCACCACGATCGTCTGCGGCTTCAATTCGGCTTCGCCATGGAGTTCGATGACGCGGCCCTTCGGCGTCTGCTCGACGGTGAGCTTCGCGCCGAAACCGGTCAGCATCCGCTCGCTATGGTCGCGGGTCGGCACCGGCTCGACGACGCGGGTGATGCCCGGCGTGTTGAGCCCGGCGAGCAGGATCGCCGACTTCACCTGCGCCGAGGCGACCGGCAGCGTATAGTCGATCGGCACGGCGGGCACGATGCCGCGCAGCATGAGGGGGAGGCGACCGCCGGGGCTGGCGGTGATCTCGGCACCCATCTGGCCGAGCGGATCGATGACCCGGCCCATCGGCCGCTTGCTGAGCGAGGCGTCGCCGACGAAGGTCGCGGTAATCGCGTGGGAGGCGACGAGGCCCATCAGCAGCCGGGTGGAAGTGCCCGAATTGCCCATGTCGAGCTGCGTGGCCGGTTGCAGCAGCCCGCCAACGCCGACGCCGTCGATCGTCCAGACTCCGTCGGCCCCGCGCACGATGTGCGCGCCCATCGCCCGCATCGCGCCGGCGGTGGACAGCACGTCCTCCCCTTCCAGCAACCCGGTCACGCGGCTGGTGCCGACCGCCAGCGCGGAGAGCATCAGCGAGCGGTGGCTGATCGACTTGTCGCCGGGAACCGGGGCAGTGCCCTTGAGCGGACCGCTGGCGGCGACGGCGAGGGGGGTGGGGGTGGTCGCGTGCATCGGGCGCGGCTTTGACAGCGCGTGCCCGCTATGGCAAGGCGCTGCCCGATGCGGGGCTGATGGCCCCCTTTTTTTACACAGCACCGAAAGGTTTGGGGCTACCCATGGTGAAGCCGGAATGGGGTACGAAGCGTACCTGCCCGAAATGCGCGACGCGCTTCTATGATCTTGGCAACGACGAACCCGTCACCTGCATCAACTGCGGCGTGCACTGGACCCCGGAACCGATCCTGAAGTCCAAGCAGCCGATGCCGTTCGAGCAGGTGAAGCCGGGCGTCGAGAAGGAAGGCGCGAAGGACGCCGATCTGGGCGACGATCTGGACATCGAGGGTGACGACGAGCCGTCGGCCGACGACGATGTCGACCTGGGCGGTGACGACGATCTGGGCGTCGACACCACCGACGAGGACAGCGACGCCGAGCGTTGATGTTTTTTCGGGGCGGCAGGCGCAAAAAGGCGCTTGCCAAACCGGCGCCCTCCGCATAGAGGGCGCTCCTCCCCGACGGGGACGCGACCACCGCCGACGAGCAGCGGTGTCGTGAAAAGGATGGGGCCGTAGCTCAGCTGGGAGAGCGCTGCAATGGCATTGCAGAGGTCAGGGGTTCGATCCCCCTCGGCTCCACCAATTCTTTCAAAAACCCCGCAGCGATGCGGGGTTTTTTGTTGTGGATGGCAGGCCGGTTTACGGCGCAAGGCATTGATTTATTCCTATTATCCGATGGTTGGCGGGTCGGCGTGACCGATCGGAAAAAGCGATGAATTTTCGCCGCTTAAACCAGTATATCGTGCGGTCGCGGAACAGCCGTTAGCTGACGTGCCCTATGACCGGGGCCAATATCGTACGGCGGCGCACAAGATTGCACGCCTATTCAGGACTGAACGATGCCGATCGCCGGCAGATCGACACGCTGCTCGACCAGCGGCGGCAGGTGGTGCCCGCGCGGCGCGACGTGCTGGGCGAGGGCGAGGTGCCGCGCTTCGTCCATGTCGTGCTGGAGGGATGGGGCTGTCGCTATCGCCAGATGTCGGACGGGCGGCGGCAGATCCTGTCGGTGATCCTGCCGGGCGACGTGTTCGACGTGACCGGGCAGGTGGCGATCCGTATGGATCACGCGATCGGCGCGATCACGCAGATGACCGTCGCCGAAGTATCGGCGGAGGCGCTCCACGACCTGCAACTGCATGTTCCGGCGGTGGCGCAGGCGGTGCGGTGGAACGGCCATGTGACGACCGCGACACACCGCGAATGGATCGTGAGCTTGGGACTGCGATCGGCGCGCGAGCGGATCGCGCAACTGTTCTGCGAGGTCTATTTCCGGCTGAACCTGATCGGCCTGTGCCCGACGCAGGCGTGCGAATTTCCGCTGACCCAGGCCGATGTGGCGGATGCGACCGGGCTGACCCCGGTTCACGTCAACCGGATGGTGCAGGAAATGCGGCGCGACCGGTTGATCGAATGGGCGGGCAAGTCGCTGACGATCCTCGACCTCGATGCGCTGTGCGAGGTCGCGCAGTTCACGCCGGCGTATCTCCATCTGGAACATGCCGTGCCGGCATGAGACGGCGGCTGTCCCGGAACTGGACGATGGG
>NZ_LMKU01000030.1:133824-139729 GCF_001421635.1 Sphingomonas sp. Leaf25 | reverse complement strand
CCCCCCGCCGCCACCCGTTCCGCAGCCGCTTGGTCGGGGAGCGCGTCGAAACCGCCGCCCGCGCGGGCGAGGATGATCTGAAGCTGTTCGCGGTGAGCTTCACCGCGTTCTTCATCTGCTTCTACACGTTCCTGCTGTAGACCCGGTTCGGCCTATTTTTCCTCGCAGGCGCGGTGCAGGCGCCATGCGAGCCATGCCGAGATCAGGCACATCGCCGCCACGATCAGGAGCATGTCGATCGGCCCAAGGCCGGCCGAGGTCAGCAGGATCACCCCGACCGCGCCGAGCGACATCGCGGCGCAGTTGACCACGTTGTTGGCGGCGACCGTCCGCGCGGTCTGGTCCTTGGTCACGGTGGTGGTCAGGAAGGCGTAGAGCGGCACGACGAACATGCCGCCGAAGATCGCGATCATCGCCAGCGTGAGCAGCACGAACAGCGACTGTGGATGGGTCACGAACGCCCATGCGCCATAGAGCGTGCCGGCCGGCGCAGGGGTCCACGCACGCGCCTGGAGCGCGAAGGCCAGCACGCATACCGCCATCGCGATGACCGACGCCGGCGAATAGCGCGCCGAGATGCGCCCCTTGAGCATCGCGTTGATGATGACCGATCCGATCGCGACCCCGATCGAGAAGATGGCGATGGTGAGCGAGGCGACCTGCTTGTCGGCGGTCAGCACGTTCTTCACCAGCACCGGGAAGATCACGATCAGCACCGACCCGATCGTCCAGAAGAAGCTGATCGCGACGATCGCGAGGAACAGGCGGCGGATGTGCATCGTCGCCGCGATCAGATGCCACGACGCGGTCAGGGGATTGTAGTTGATGACCAGTTCGGGGCCGCTGCGCGGGGCGGGGGGCACCATCCGCCCGGTGAACCAGCCGAGGATCGCGACGACCACGACGAGCCCCGCCGCCCATTCGACGCTGACCCAGCCGGCGACGATCGTGCCGGTCAGCACCGAGAGATACGTCGCCGCCTCGACCAGCCCGGTGCCGCCCAGCACCTGATCCTCCTTCAGATGTTGCGGCAGGATGGCGTATTTGATCGGGCCGAAGAAGGTCGAATGGATGCCGAGCAGTACGACCGCGCTCAGCATCATCACCACCCCCACCGTCGGATGGCCGCCGCGCGCGACGAGCATGCCCGCCGCGCCGTACAGCATGATGCCGATCTCCACCGTCTTGACGATGCGGATGATCTTCGCCTTGTCGTGATTGTCGGCGAGCTGGCCCGACAGCGCCGACAGGAGCACGAACGGCAGGATGGCAAGGCCAGTGGCCAGTGCGTTGAAATTCTGTTCGCTCGCCGGATCGCCGAACAACTGGTACGTCGCGAACAGCACCATGGCGTGCTTGTAGAGATTGTCGTTGAACGCGCCCAGAAACTGGGTGGCGAACAACGGCAGGAAACGGCGCTGCGTCAGCAGGCCCAGCGCATTGTTCATTCTGACTTCCTGGCCCGGAACGGGAGATCGCGTGGGCGGTGTAGCCGAGCGTGGGCCGCCGCTTCAATCGCCGATTATCGTGAGCCTTGCCCTTGGCGGGATTCCAAACAGGCTCTACAGCGTGGACCAGTGCTGACGCTTCCCAACATCCTGACGCTGTCGCGTATCTTTGCGGTGCCGCTGCTGGTCGCGCTGCTGTGGTGGCCGACGTGGCAGGCGGGCTATGCCATCGCCTTCGCGCTCTACTGCCTGATGGGCATCACCGATTATTTCGACGGTTATCTGGCGCGCGCGCAGGGGACGGTATCGAAGCTCGGCGTGTTCCTCGATCCGATCGCCGACAAGATCATGGTCGCCGCCGTCATCCTGATGCTGGTCGGCACACGGCACGACGTGGCGATCATCACCGGCATCCACCTGATCGCCGCGCTCGTTATCCTGCTGCGCGAGATCGCGGTGTCGGGGCTGCGCGAGTTCCTCGCCGGCATTCAGGTGTCGTTGCCGGTATCGAAGCTCGCCAAGTGGAAGACGACGCTGCAACTGGTGGCGTTGGGCGCGCTGATCCTTGCCGGGGCGGTGCCGCAGCATGGCTTCGTCCATGTCACCGGGCTGATCTGCCTGTGGGGCGCGGCGGCGCTGACCGCGATCACCGGCTGGGACTATCTGCGGGTCGGCCTGAAGCATATGGACAGTTAATGGCGATCGACGTGCTGTATTTCGCATGGGTCCGCGAATCGATCGGGACCGGGGCGGAACGGGTTGAGGTGCCGGATACGGTGACGAGCGTCGCCGGCCTGATCGACTGGCTTGCCGTCCGAAGCGAGGGCCACGCCACCGCCTTCGTCGACCGCGACCGGTTGCGCGCGGCGGTGGATCAAGTGTTCGTTAGCCTCGACACCCCGATCGCCGGTGCGCGCGAGGTCGCGATCTTTCCGCCGGTGACGGGCGGATGATCCGGGTGGTGGTGCAGGACGCACCGATCGACATCGCCGCCGAACACGCTGCCGCCGAAGCGCCGGGCGCGGGTGCGGTCGCGACCTTCACCGGACTGGTGCGCGGCGACGACGGCGTCACCGAACTGGCGCTGGAACATTATCCCGGCGCGACCGAACGCGCGCTGGAAACCCTGTGTCACGAAGCGGTCGACCGCTGGAGCCTTGCCGGGGCGACGATCGTCCACCGCGTCGGGCCGATGGTGCCGGGCGACCGGGTGGTGTTCGTGGCGACGACCGCGCGGCACCGCGGGGCGGCTCTGGACGCCTGCGCGTTCCTGATCGACCGGCTCAAGACCGGGGCGCCGTTCTGGAAGCGCGAACGGCGCGGCGGCGATGCGCGCTGGGTGGAGGCTCGCGCCGGCGACGACGTGGCGGCGGCGCGCTGGAACTGAAACGGGGCCGGCGCAAGGCCGACCCCGTCGTGCACGCCAAAACGTGGGATCTTAGCCGAGCTTGGGGGCCAGCACGCCGTTCACGACATGAACAACACCGTTCGACTGGTTGACGTCATATTGCGTGACATAGCTCTTGCCGCCGTTGACGTCGGTCAGCACCAGCGCGCCGTTTTCCAGCGTGGCCTTCAACGGCTGACCTTCGACCGTGGTCAGCGTGGCGGTGCCGCCGCCGGCTTCGATCTGCGACTTGAGCGCCGCCGAGTCGAGCTTGCCCGCGATGACGTGATAGGTCAGCAGCTTGGTCAGCGATGGCTTCTGCTCGGGCTTGAGCAGCGTGTCGAGCGTGCCGGGGGCGAGGCGGCCGAACGCTTCGTCGGTCGGGGCGAACACGGTGAACGGACCCGGACCCGACAGTGTCGCGGCCAGACCGGCGGCCTGCACCGCCTTCACCAAGGTGGTGAGGTTGCTCGCCTTCGACGCATTGGCGACGATCGTCGCGGTCGGCAGCATCGGCGCGCCGCCGACGATGACCGGTGCGGCATTGGCGGTTACGCCGGCGTCGACCTGCGCGCCGGTCTGGACCGTGCCGAGCGGCGTGCGGACCGTGGCGGTGGTGCCGGTGCGGACACCGGTCGTCGCGGTGGTGCCGGGCTGGGCCGGCTGCGGCGTGGTCGTCTGGGCATGGGCGACGCCGGCCAGCGACAGGGCGAGGGCGGCGGTGGAAATCGAAGCGCGAATCATGGGAATCTCCCGTGGCTGCGTGGAAATGGACGCGGTGCGCCGATGGCACCGACGCGGGAAATACGGTTGGCTTGGCCGAACGGTTCCCTCGCGGTCCTGATCCAGATCAACCGCGCGCGGCGGCAAGCACGTCGGCAAGCAGGCGAAAATCGCGTTCGCGCGGCGAGGCGCGCCGCCATACCAGCGCGATCCGGCGCGAGGCATGGTTCGATTCGATCGGCCGTGCCATCACCCCGGTATTGTCGAGGATACCGGCATCGATCGCCATTTGCGGCAACATGGTGGTGCCCAGCCCGTTGTCGATCATCTGCACGATGGTGTGGAGCGATGTGCCCATCATCATCGCCTGTCCCCGCGTTTCGGGGTGTTCGCAGGCGCGCAACGCATGGTCCTTCAGGCAATGGCCGTCCTCGAGCAGCAGCAGCCGTTCGGGGTCAATATCCTCGGCGACCAGCGATCCGGCAGGCATCGCCGGTTCCCCCTGCGGCACCGCCAGCAGCAGCCGGTCGTCGAACAGCGGGGCCACCTCCACCTCGCCACAGCCATAGGGGAGGGCGAGCAGCACGCAATCGGTGCGGCCGTGGTGCAGCCCCTCGCACGCCGCCGCGCTCGGCTCCTCGCGCAGATAGAGTTTGAGGTCGGGATAATCGGCGCGCAGGCGCGGCAGCAGGCGCGGCAGCAGGAACGGCGCGATCGTCGGGATCACGCTCATCCGCAGATCGCCCGACAGCGGCCGGCCGGCGGCGCGAGCCATGTCGGTCAGTTCCTCGGCCTCGCGCAATACCTTGCGCGCCTTGTCGACGATGCTCTCGCCCAGCGGCGTGAAGCGCACGACGCGGCGGGTGCGTTCGACCAGCGTGATGCCGATCAGCGTTTCCAGTTCGCGGATGCCCGCCGACAGCGTCGACTGGGTGACGAACGATGCCTCGGCGGCGCGTCCGAAATGGCCCGCGTCGCGCAGCGCGACCAGATATTGAAGCTGTTTGAGCGTCGGCAGGTAGACGGACATGCCAGCCTATTTATCGGCTGCGTCGATCAATCCCAAGGGCAATTTCGATTGGAACGGTCCATAGCGGACCCTATATCGCATTGCAGCAATTCATGGTGCCGCAACGCACCACAACGAAAGGGCCACCCCATGCTGACCGTAGGCGATACGCTCCCCGAATTCACCGTTCCCGTCCAGCAGGGCACCGACGCGCTGCCCGCCGGCGAGACGCTCCGCCACGATGCGTTTCCGGGCAAGTGGAAGGTGCTGTTCTACTGGCCGAAGGACTTCACCTTCGTCTGCCCGACCGAGATCGTCGGCTATAGCGAGCTGAAGGACGATTTCGCCGATCGCGACGCCGTGCTGATCGGCGCGTCGACCGACACCGCGCACGTCCACCTCGCGTGGCGCAAGTCGGACCCCGATCTGGCGGCGGCCGACTTCCCGTGGATCGCCGACAATGGCGCGGTGCTGGCGAGCAAGCTCGGCATTCTCGACAAGAACGAGCATGTCGCGTTCCGCGCGACCTTCATCATCGATCCCGACAACGTCATCCAGGCGGTGCAGGTCAACGGCCTGAACGTCGGTCGCAACCCGCAGGAGACGCTGCGCGTGCTCGACGCGCTCCAGACCGACGAACTGTGCCCGTGCAACTGGAACAAGGGCGACGACGTCCTTCAGGTCGCGGCCTGATTTTTGGCGGGGCGGGCCGAGGTCCGCCCCACTCTTCGACGCCCCAGCGCAGACCCGGCCCTTGCGCCCGGTCGGCTGGGGTGTTGCGTATCTGACGGAGATTACTTCCATGTCGCTCAAGGAATTCGCATCGGCGCTGCCCGATTTCGCCAAGGACATCCGCCTCAACGTCGGATCGCTGCTGAACGAGACGGTCCTCGATCCGCAGAAGAAGTTCGGCACGATGCTCGCCTGCGCCCATGCCACCGGGTACAAGCCGCTGGTGGATGCGGCCGAGGCGGAAGTCGCGGACAAGCTGTCGCCCGAGGCCGCCAATGCGGCGCGCGCGGCGGCGGCAGTGATGGCGATGAACAACGTCTATTACCGCTTCGTCCACCTCGCGAAGAACAAGGAATACGGCAATCTTCCCGCCAAGTTGCGGATGAACGTCATCGCCGCGCCGGGGATCGAAAAGGTCGATTTCGAGCTGTTCAGCCTCGCGGTATCGGCGATCAACGGCTGCGGCATGTGCATCGACGCGCATGAGGATGTCCTGAAGAAGCACGGCGTGAAGGCCGAGGTCATCCAAGGCGCGGTGCGGATCGGCGCGGTGTTGCAGGCTGTGGCGAAGGTTCACGCTGCGGTCGCGTAAGATCGGTTCACGCG
>NZ_LMKU01000030.1:132158-133805 GCF_001421635.1 Sphingomonas sp. Leaf25 | reverse complement strand
CCCCAGCGCAGGCTGGGGTCTTTCGCGGCTCTTGCATCGCGCTACGCCATAGAGACCCCAGCCTGCGCTGGGGTGACGTTTGGTTGGACCAGTTCCTCTTACGCCAGCGCCTTGTACACACTGTAGGCACTGGTGATCGTCAACACGATGCCGACGAGGATCAGCAGCGTGCGTGCCGGCACGCGCTTGGCGATGATCGCACCGAACGGGGCCGCGAGGATGCCGCCGATCAGCAGGCCGCTGACCGCCGTGGTGAACGCGGCGACGCCGAGGTGGATCAGGAAGGTCAGCGATACCGACAGCGTCAGGAAGAATTCGACGGTGTTGACCGTGCCGATGGTGGTGCGCGGGGTCGATCCCTGCACCAGCAGGTTGGAGGTGACGACCGGCCCCCAGCCGCCGCCGCCCGCCGCGTCGAGGAANCCCCGCCGATCAGCCCGAGCGGCGCGATGACCTTCGGCTCCTTCGGCGTCGGCGGGTGGCGCAGGCCGCGCCACAGCAGATACACGCCGATCAGCGCGAGATAGGTCATCACGAACGGCCGCGTCACCGATGCGTCGATCGTCGAGAGCAGATACGCCCCGGTCACGCCGCCGGCGATGCCGGGCAGGACCAGCCGCCAGAACAGCTTCCAGTTGACGTTCCGGTGGAGCGCATGGCTGATCCCCGACACGCCGGTCGTGAAACATTCCACCAGATGCACGCTGGCCGAGGCGGTGGCGGGCGGTACGCCCAGCACGCTGATGAGCAGGGTCGAGGAAATCACGCCAAACGCCATGCCGAGCGCTCCATCGACGATCTGGGCGGCGAAACCGGCGGCGATGAATTCCGCAAGGCGCGCCCAGTCCAGGTTTTCGAGCATCCGGTGTCCTTCAATGTCGGCGTATGCGCGGCCCGTGATGACGGCAAATGGCAATTCCGACAAGATAGCTGGGGTTTGTTACGCCTACAGCATGGCTTGGCGACGGGCGGCAGCGCTCCTACATGACCCTGACGTGAGAAGGGGACTGCCCATGACGGCGCGGCTGTTGCGCTATCTCGATTCGATCAAGGCGCGCGATCCCGCGCCCCGGTCGCGGCTCGAGATTATGACCTATCCCGGCGTCTGGGCGCTCGTATATCACAAGATCGCCCACCGGCTGTTCAAGCGCCGGTGGTATTTCGCGGCGCGCGCCGTCAACCACTGGTCGCGCTTCCTGACCGCGATCGACATCCATCCCGGCGCCACGATCGGGCGGCATTTCTTCATCGACCACGGCTTTGTCGTGATCGGCGAGACGGCGGAGATCGGCGACGACGTCACCATCTACCAGAATGTGACGCTCGGCGGGACCAGCCCCGACAACGGCGTCGCGGGCAAGCGCCATCCGACGATCAGCGACGGCGCGATCATCGGGTCGGGCGCGCAGGTGCTGGGACCGATCGTGATTGGGCCGCGCGCGCGCGTCGGCGCCAATGCGGTGGTGACGAAGGACGTGCCCGAGGCGACGACCGTCGTCGGCATCCCGGCACGTCCGACCGTGGTCGAGGGCGGGCAGGCCGGCAATCCGCGCTTCGTGCCCTATGGCACGCCGTGCCGCGAGATGTTCGATCCGCAGACCCAGCGGGTCGAACTGCTGCGCTGCGAACTCGAATCGCTGCGCAAGC
>NZ_LMKU01000030.1:131958-132117 GCF_001421635.1 Sphingomonas sp. Leaf25 | reverse complement strand
GGCTCGACGAGGTACTCGCCGAACAACAGGACCGCCGCGACCGCGCTTAGGGTCTGTCCTGCGGAGATTGAAGCGTCGTGACGGAGCGGATTTTGATCCGGGGCAAGAAGCGAGGAGCGGAGCGATGCCATGGCATCGTGACCGACGAGCGACGCCGCC
>NZ_LMKU01000030.1:79359-131837 GCF_001421635.1 Sphingomonas sp. Leaf25 | reverse complement strand
TCCTGCGCAGCGTCAGCCGGGGCAGGTCGGCTTCGAACGTGCCGAACTGACCCGCATCCTCGACCTGTATGGCCGGATGGTCGCTGCGGGACACTGGCGCGACTATGCGATCGATCTGGGCAAGGAAGCGGCGGTATTCAGCGCGTTCCGCCGGGCGACCGAACGGCCCGAGTTCCGCATCGAGAAGCGGCCTGCCTTGCGCAACAAGCAGGGCATGTGGGCCTTGGTCGGCGAAGCGGGCGCGGTGGTGAAGCGCGGACATGAGCTGGGACCGGTGCTGGCCCCGGTCGAGCGGCGGCTGATGAAACTGGTCGACGAATAAAAAACGGCCCCGGTTGCCCGGAGCCGTGAGTGGGGCTTCAAGAAACCGGAACGCTACGCCATCGCCACCGGCGGCAGGCGGTTGCCGAGGTCGCCGAGCAGCGACACCACGCCGCGCCGCATCGGCTGCCAGAAGACCGAGAGCGTCAGCAGCGCCGATCCGATGACGAAGGCGGTGAACGCCGCCGACAGTTCGACCGCGCCGGCCTGCTGAAACAGCGCGTAGAGCGCGTAGAGGACATAGGCGAGGCTGGAGACGAGCAGCGCGCGACGATCGACCGCCAGCGCGACCACGCCGAACACCACGTAGAGCGCGATCACCACCACTGCCATCGGCAGGGTGACGGTCGGCCCGAACACGCCCAGCAACTGGAACAGCGAATGGGCGATCAGCGGTGCGGCGACCAAGTGCAGCCAGAAGGCGACGTCGCTGCGGCGGGTGCGGCGTTCGCGGTCGCTCATGTCCCAGCGCATCGCGGCCACGAACACGCCGATGCCGCCGATCAGCGTGATCGGATAGAAATTCTCGGCAAGCTGCGGAAAGGCGACGACGGCGAGCGCCGCGACGACCGCGACCAGCGCCGCTGCCCCCGCCGCGACGGTGATCGGCACCATGAAGCGTTTCCAGTGTGCCCATGCCGCGCCCGATGCGACCAGCGCGATGCCGGCGAAGATCGCCGCCGTCGCGCGCGGCGAGAGATTCTGCGGACCGGCTTCGATGACGATGCCGAACAGCGTGCCCGCGACCCCGCCGACGAAGGCGAGCAGCAGCAGGATGCTGGGCAGCGCCATCCGCCGTCGCGCGGTGAAATATTCGGCGAGGAACCACGCCGCCCCCGCAACGCCCAGCCCCCCGAGCGGTGTCAGGATCGAGCCGCCGATCCAGGCCAGCGACACCAGCAGCAGCGCGAGCGCGACCGAGACGAAGATGTCGTTGAACCCGGTCAGCAGCCGGAAATGCTCTTCGTCCACCACCGGCGCGCGGCGCGCGGCGGCAACATGGTCGCGCAACGCATCGGCCGCGGTCCGTGACAGCGCGCCTGCCTCCACCGCCGCATTCAGGTCACTCTCGCTGTACATGCCATTACCTCCCTGTATTGGGCGAGTATGACACTGGTGTATTGGTTACGCAATACAGATTGGGTGCAGTTCGCAAGGAGATTTGGTTCAGCCGAGCTGCCGCAAAATGCTGAGCGCCTGTTCCGCGCCCGATCCGGGGACGATCTCGCCGCGCCGGTCGGTGATCGCCGCCCAGTGCGCGGCGACGCCTTCGGCCGACAGTGTGTCGCCGCTCAGGCGGATACCGGGGGTAAGCGTGACATAAGCGGACTGAAACACCCCCGCGCCGGCACCCACGATCGCCCTGGCGGGAGCGTTTTCGGACACGAGAAAGACGGCGGCGGGAACCACGCTTTCCGGGGTCAACGCGGCGAAGGCCTGCTCGGGCAGAATATCCTGCGTCATCCGCGTGCCGGCGGTAGGAGCGAGGGTGTTGACGCGAATATCGTATTTCGCCCCCTCCAGATGCAGCGTCCTGGCGAGGCCGACGATGCCGAGTTTCGCTGCGCCATAATTCGCCTGCCCGAAATTGCCGAACAGGCCGCTGGACGAGGCGGTCATCAGGATACGGCCATAGCCTTGCGCGCGCATCGTGCCCCATACCGCGCGGGTGGCGTTGGCGGTGCCGGTCAGGTGGACCGCGACGACCGCGTCGAAATCGGCGGGGGTCATGTTGGCGAAGCTGCGGTCGCGCAGGATGCCGGCGTTGTTGATGAGGATGTCGATCCGCCCGAACCGGTCGAGCGCCAACGCGGCCATCGCCTCCATCGCGTTCATATCGGTGACGCTGCCATGATCGGCGAGCGCGGTGCCGCCGGCGGCCGCGATCTCGGCGACCACCGCGTCCGCCGCGCCCGATCCACCGGCGCCGTCGCGTGCGCCGCCCGGATCGTTGACGATCACCCGCGCCCCCCGCCGTGCCAGTTCGAGCGCATAGGCGCGGCCGAGCCCACCGCCCGCTCCGGTGACGATGGCGACACGATCGGTGAACTGCATGGGGGGCACTCCGGTTGTTTTCCGCAACCTATCACTCTGTCCCCCCAACGAAAAGCGCCCCGCCGGTCGGGGCGGGGCGCTCTTGCGTCGGCGAATGCCGCAGGCGGGCTTACTTGCCGCCGGGGTTCCGGCAGCTATCGCGCACCGTGCGCGAACAGACCGGATAGCTGTCCTTGGGCGCCGGGGCGGGGGTCGCCACCGGCGGGGCGAACTGCACGTTGCCCGGTGCGGCCATCGGCTGGCCCGGCATCGGCTGGGCCATCGGCGCGCCCGGTGTCATGCCATCCGCCGGTGCCGGCGGCGGGGGCGGTGGCGTGGTGCCATCGGCCGGCGGGGGCGGGGCCATCGGCGCGCCGGGCTGCATCGCCGGGTCCGGCGTTCCCGGCTGCATCGTGCTGTCGGGCGTGGTCGGGGGGGGCGGCGTGGTCTGGGCGAGCGCGGCGCTGCCGAGCAGCATGGCGGCCATGAAAGCGACGGTCTTCATCGGAAAAACTCCTTAGCGACTAGCTTCGTTGAGGCTGCGGTCCAAACGAGCAAAGTCGAAAAGGTTTCCCCCCAAGTTTTCATCCCGCCGCGTCGAGGGCATATCCCGCCGAACGCACGGTACGGATAATATCCGGCCGGTCGCCGACATTGATCGCTTTGCGTAACCGGCGAATATGTACGTCGACGGTACGCGACTCGATGTCGGAATCATGGCCCCACACCGCATCGAGCAGTCGTTCGCGCGAGAAAACCCAGCCGGGATGTTCGAGGAAGTGTTTGAGAAGGCGGAATTCCGTCGGCCCGAGCGGTACGACCTCACCGCCGCGACGGACGCGGTGGCCGACGGTGTCCATCTCGATGTCGGAATAGCTCAGCGCCTCGCCCGCCAGCGCTGGGCGAACGCGGCGCAGCACCGCGTTGACGCGCGCGACCAGCTCGCGCGGGGAAAACGGTTTGGTGACATAATCGTCGGCACCGGTCTCCAGACCACGGACCCGGTCCTCCTCCTCGCCGCGCGCGGTGAGCATGATGATCGGCACGTTCTGCGTCTCGGCCTGGCGGCGAAGCTGGCGGCACACCTCGATCCCCGACAGTCCTTCGACCATCCAGTCGAGCAGGACGATGTCGGGCGTCGCCTCGCGCGCGAGCAGCAGCGCTTCCTCGCCTTCGTGGGTGCGGACGACCTCGAAATCCTCGCGCTGGAAATGGAAGGCGATGAGTTCGGCCAGTGCCGCATCGTCTTCCAGCAGCAACATCCGTGCCTTGCCCATGATTATCCTGCCACCCCGAGGGTTTCGCGTTCCGCCAGCGTTTGACCGGTGGCGGCGAAATAGACCATTTCGGCGACGTTGGTCGCATGGTCGCCGATGCGTTCCAGATTCTTGGCGACGAAGAGCAGGTGCGCGACCTGGCTGATGGTCTTGGGATTTTCGACCATGTACGTCACCAGCACCCGGAAGATGCTGTTGTAATAATCGTCCAGCGCATTGTCGCGCTTGCAGATCTCGACCGCCGCCTGCGCATCGCGCGCCGAAAAGGCGTTAAGCACGTCATGGACCATGTCGGCGGCGAGCTGCGCCATCGCCGGCAGGATCGACAGCGGTTCGATGCGTGGATCATGGGTGTCGCCATGGATCGAGGCGACGCGCTTGGCGATGTTCTTGGCATAGTCGCCGATGCGTTCGATCACCGCCGCGATCTTGAGCGCGGCCACCACCTCGCGCAGATCGTCGGCCATCGGTGCGCGCAGCGCGATGACGCGGACGACCAGCTTTTCCACCTCCGCCTCGATCGCGTCGATCGCCTTGTCCTTGGCGCGGACTTCCCTGGCGAGCGCGGGATCGTTGCGGGCGAGCGCCAGCATCGCGTCGCTGATCGCCTGTTCGGCCAGCCCGCCCATCTGCGAGATCAGCGCGCGCAGATGGCCGATGTCGCGGTCGAACGCCTTGACCGTATGTTCGTGGCCTGTCGCCATATCGTTCCCCTCAACCATAACGCCCCGTGATATAGTCTTTTGTGCGCTCCTGGCGGGGGTTGGTAAAGATGTCGGACGTACGGCCGTATTCGACCAGCGTACCGAGATGGAAGAAGGCGGTCCGCTGCGACACGCGCGCCGCCTGCTGCATGTTGTGGGTAACGATCGCGATGGCGTAGCGGCCGCGCAACTCGTGGATCAGTTCCTCGATCTTGGCGGTGGCGATCGGGTCGAGCGCGCTGCAGGGCTCGTCCATCAGGATCACTTCGGGGTCGACCGCGATGGCGCGGGCGATGCACAGCCGCTGCTGCTGCCCGCCCGACAATGCGGTGCCGCTGTCGGTCAGCCGGTCCTTCACCTCGTTCCACAGCCCGGCGCGGGTCAGCGAGCGTTCGACGATGCCGTCCATCTCCGACTTGGGGCCAGCGAGGCCATGGATGCGCGGGCCATAGGCGACGTTTTCGTAGATCGATTTGGGGAAGGGGTTCGGCTTCTGGAACACCATGCCGACACGGGCGCGAAGCTGCACCACGTCCATCGCCGGCGAATAAATATCCTCGCCGTCCAGCCGGATGTCGCCGGTGACTCGCGCCGAGGCGACGGTGTCGTTCATCCGGTTCATCGTGCGCAGGAAGGTCGACTTGCCGCAGCCCGACGGACCGATGAAGGCAGTGACATGCTCCATGGCGATGTCGATCGACACATCCTTGATCGCTTGTTTCTGGCCATAGAAGACGTCGACGCCGCGCGCCGACAGTTTCGGGACAACGTTGGAAAGATGGGTGTCGGTCATTACCAGCGGGTCTCGAAGCGATTGCGGAGATAGATGGCGAGCGCGTTCATCGCGAGGAGGAACGCGAGCAGCACGAGGATCGCGGCGCTGGTCTTCTCAATGAAACCGCGGCTGACCTGATCGGACCACAGGAAGATCTGCACCGGCAGCACGGTCGCTGGATCGGCGAAGCCCTGCGGCGCTTGCGAAATGAAGGCGCGCATGCCGATCATCAGCAGCGGCGCGGTTTCGCCCAGCGCGCGCGCCATGCCGATGATCGTGCCGGTCAGGATGCCGGGCAGGGCCAGCGGCAGGACATGGTGGAACACCACCTGCACCTTCGACGCGCCGATGCCGAGTGCCGCGTCGCGGATCGACGGCGGCACCGCCTTGATCGCGTTGCGCCCGGCGATGACGATGACCGGCATAATCATCAGCGCCAGCGTGAGCCCGCCGACGATCGGCGCCGAGCGCGGTAAATTGAGCGTGCCGAGGAACACCGCCAGACCCAGCAGGCCGAAGATGATCGAGGGCACCGCCGCCAGATTGTTGATCGATACCTCGATCAGATCGGTCCAGCGGTTCCGGGGCGCATATTCCTCAAGGTACAGCGCCGACAGCGTGCCGACCGGAAAGGCGATAAGCAGCGTGATAAGCATCGTCATCAGCGAGCCCTTGAGCGCGCCCCAGATGCCCACGGCCGTGGGATCGGTCGAATCCGCCGATCGAAAGAAGTCGGTGTTGAACCCGGTCGAGATCGCCTGTTCGCGTTCCAGCCGGGCGACCATCGCTTCGGCCTGCGGCGTGCCGTCGGCCTTAGCGGCTTCCTCTATATCCGGGGCGGCGGGGACGGCGATCGTCACCTTGCGCGACAGGATCGACGGATCGGCCTTGATCGCGTCGCGCACCGTCAGCCACGCGCTGTCGGAGATGACGCGGGTTTCCTCGCCGAAGGTCGCCGCCGCCGCGCCATCGACGGCGTTCTCGACGCCGGCCCCGGCCAGCGCGAGATCGGCACCGCGCCCCTTCAGTTGTGCCGGCTGAACCTCGATCCCCGCCGCCGGGAAATCGATCGGCAGTTGGACGAGCGTGCGCTGGAAGCCGCCCAGGCCACTCATCAGCATCGTGACGAGCAGGAAGGCGAGGAATCCGCCCGACAGGACCACCGCCGAAAGACCGAAGAAGCGGAAGCGGCGTTCAGCGGCATAGCGGCGGCGGATGCGCTTCTGCATCACGCCGGTCTTCCAGTCGGTCGGCACGCGCTCTGGCGCGGCGTCGCGTTCGACGGCGGGACTCCCGGCGACGAGGCTGGGGCTATTCATAGGCTTCCCGATACCGTTTGACGACGCGCAGCGCGACGACGTTCAGGAGGAAGGTGATCGCGAACAGCGTCAGGCCGAGCGCGAAGGCGGCGAGCGTCTTGGGACTGTCGAACTCCGCCTCGCCGGTCAGCAGGTCGACGATCTGCTTGGTGACGGTCGTCGTGCTTTCGAACGGGTTGAGCGTGATCGACGCCGCGCCCGAGGCGGCCATGACCACGATCATCGTCTCGCCGATCGCGCGGCTGACCGCGAGCAGGACGCCCGCCACCACGCCCGGCAGCGCGGCGGGGAGCAGCACCTTGGCGATCGTCTCGCTGGTGGTGGCCCCCATCGCGAGGCTGCCGTCGCGCATCGATTGCGGCACGGCGGCGATCGAATCATCGGCCATCGACGACACGAACGGGATAATCATGACGCCCATGACCAGCCCGGCAGCCAGCGCGCTTTCCGAACTGGCGAACGGCATGCCGAGCATCACCGCCACGTCGCGGATCGCCGGGCCGACGGTCAGCGCGGCGAAATAGCCATAGACCACGGTCGGCACGCCCGCGAGGATCTCGAGGATCGGCTTCATCCACTTGCGCACCGCCGGTTTGGCATATTGCGTCAGATAGATCGCGCTCATCAGCCCGAACGGGATGGCGACGATCATCGCGATCACCGCGCCGATGAAGAACGTGCCCCAGAACAGCGGCACCGCGCCCAGCGTCGCGCCCGGATCGGACGCGCGGATCACCTGCGGGCTCCAATGGGTGCCGAGCAGGAAATCGGTGATGGGCACGATGCGAAAGAAGCGCACGCTTTCGACCACCAGCGACAGGAAGATGCCGAGCGTCGTCAGGATCGCGATCAGCGAGGCGACGAGTAGTGCCAGCATCACCGCGCGCTCCACCTTGGTCCGCGCGCGGAAATCGGGGCGGATGCGGGTGAAGGCATAGGCCCCGCCGGCAAAGGCGAGCAGCAGCGCCAGCGCAGTGCCGATCCAGTCGTAGCGTGCCTGTGCCGCGCCATAGGCGGGGGCAAGGACTTCGGCCTGCGGGTTGAACGCGCCATAGGCATCGCCGCTGGCCAGCGCACGCGCTTCGGCAAGGATCGCCGCGCGTTCGAAGCCCGGACCGGGCAGGCCGGCGGCGGCGGGCGTCGCCAGCACGCTTTCGCGCACCAGCGCGGGCGACGTCAGGCTCCACGCGGCGAGGAAGACCAGCGCGGGCGCGGCGATCCAGATCGCCATGTGCCAGCCATGCTGGCCGGGCAGCGAATTGGGCCGCTGCGCCGCCGTCACCGGCTTGGCGAAGCGCGCGGCGCGGGCACGCGCGACCATCCAGCCGATGCCGCCGAACCCCAGGACGAGCAGGATCAGCGCGAAACCGTGCATCAGTGCAACCCCGCCGGATCGAGCGCGGTCTGGCTGGAGATCTCCGCCGCTGACTCGGCGCGGACCGCTTGCGGAGCGGCGATCATGCCCCGGCGCGTCAGCGGACCACCCGGGTTCCACGACCGGGCATAGGCGGCGAGGAAGTCAGTCATGCCGGGCACCGGTTTGATATGCGCCTTCTTCACATAGATGAACAGCGGCCGCGCGCCGGGATAGCTGCCGTCGGCGATGCTGTCGTAGGTCGGCGTGATGCCCTCGATCGGCACGCCGTGCAGCCGGCTCTTGTTCTCTTCCAGATAGGAGTAGCCGAAGATGCCGACGGCGTTGGGATTGGTCGACAGGTTTTGCACGATCAGATTGTCGTTCTCGCCCTTGTCGACATAGGCGGCGTCGTCGCGGATGCGGGTGCAGATGTCGGCATAGCGGTCCTTGTCGCTGTCTTTCAGCGCCTTGACCTGCGGCATCGCCGCCTCGCACGCCGGCACCATCACCAGTTCGACCAGCGCGTCGCGCGTGCCGCTGGTGGCCGGCGGGCCGAACACCTGGATGGGAATCGCGGGCAGCGCGGGGTTCACGTCGCGCCACAGCCGGGCGATGTTGGGCTTGCCAAGCGGATTGGCCGACAGCGCCAGATAGACGTCGCGCTTAGTCAGGCGCAGTTTCGGCCCGGCGTTGGATTCGGCCAGTGCCACACCGTCGACGCCGACCTGCACCTCCATGACATCCTTCACGCCGTTTTTCAGGCAGGTTTCGTATTCCGACTTCTTCAGGCGGCGCGAGGCGTTGAGGATGTCGGGATGCTGTGGCCCCACCCCGGCGCAGAACAGGCTGGCCCCGGCGCCGGTGCCGGTGGATTCGATCACCGGCGCGCGCAGATTGGGGTTGGCGTTGACCAGTCCTTCGGCAACGGCGGTGGTGAAGGGATAGACGGTCGAGGAGCCGACGACCTTGATATGGTCGCGCGACGTCTGCGGCTCGCACGCGGCGAGCGCCAGCGCGAGCGCTACCATGGGCGCGATCCGGCGGTACATGCGACCTCGACTGTTGTGGGATACGCTCATTCGCATCGCTCGTGCGCCCTGTGTTACCGCGGGGTTACGGCTTGATGACAGTGGCGAGCGGCAGGCGGATGGTGACGGTGGTGCCGTCGCCGACCACGCTGCCAATATCCAGCCGCCCGCGATGCCGCTCGACGATATGCTTGACGATGGCAAGGCCGAGGCCGGTGCCGCCCAGCGCCCGGCTTCGCCCTGAATCGACGCGATAAAAGCGTTCGGTCAGCCGCGGGAGATGCTCGATCGCGACCCCCTCGCCATGGTCGCGCACCACCAGCTCGGCCATCGTCGCGCCTTCGCTGACGCGGATTTCGACCGGGGTGCCGGCACGGCCATATTTCATCGCGTTGCCGATGATGTTGTGCAGCAACTGCGATAATTGCGCGCGGTCGCCGATCACCGCGATTCCCGCCGGCGCGTCACGCACCACGTCGCGACCGCGCGCCGGGTTGGTCGATGCGAGTTCTTCGCAGACCCGCTCCAGCATCGCGGAGAAGTCGACCGCCTGATCGGGCGGGCGGTATTTGTCGGCCTCGATCCGGCTCAGGGAGATCAGATCATCGATCAGCCGCTGCATCCGCCGCGCTTCGTCGTTCATCACCTTGAGGAAGCGTTCGCGCACGCCCGGGTCCTCGCCCGCCTCGTCGCGCAGCGTTTCGATGAAGCCGAGCAGCGAGGCGAGCGGGGTGCGCAGTTCGTGGGAGGCGTTGGCGACGAAATCGACGCGCATCCGTTCGGTCGCGCGGTTGCCGGTGCGGTCGACGAGGTGGACAAGGCGGCGGCCCTCGCCGATCGGGCGCAGGCGCATCTCCCAGCTCTGGTCGCGCGCGCCGAGACCGACGAGGCTGACCGGTTCGGCATCGTCGCGCTCGCCGAACAGCCGTTCGGCGGCGGCGGGATGACGGATGGCGAGACGGACGTCGCCGCCGACGATATGCGCCCCGAGCAGCGCGCGCGCGGCGGGATTGGCGGCGACCACCGCGCCGCCGGCGACGATCAGGATCGGTTCGTCGACCGCGTCGATCACGTCCTGCGTCGCGGTGGCGGCGTGGCCGTGCGAGGCGTCGGGCTGATCGGGGGTGGCGGTATCGTGTGCCTGCGACGCGGCGACCAGCACCGCGACGATCCCGCCGACCAGCATCACCGCGCTGGCATTCACGCCGGCCCCGAGCAGGAACCCCAGGATGGCGACCGCAATCGTGATGCCGATCGCAAGCGGCAGGCGGGGGGCAAATCCATCCATTCGCCTTCGATTAGGCGCAAGTTCCGGTTCGCGCCAGCCTTTGTCGGGCGGGGTGCCCCGTTGCCGGACGGGCGGGACATGGATTTGCGATTGCATGGGGACGGCGCTTCGGGGCACATGCTGGGCCATGGCCGACGATCCGCTTTCCCCGCCCGACAACAAGCCGGCGGGCACGGTCGCCCGCCGGACGCTGCTGATCGGGGCGGCGAGCGCCTCGGCGGTCGTGTCGATCCGGCCGGCGCTGGCGCAGACGCAGGTATCGGTGATGAACTGCGAGATCCCGGTGCCCGACAAGGCGCGCGCGGGCCGCTATATCGCCGCCGACGGATCGGTCGTGGCGCCCGGCACGCCCGGCGCGGTGCCGCCCGCCAACCGCCCGTTCACCGGCGAGGAAGTGCGCCGCGCCGGTCAGGGCATGAACCTGCCGGGTGCCGATGGCGAGCGCACGCGCGCCTACACCAACTATATCCGTCGCCTGCAATCGGGGACGAGCGGCTTCACCTGCTTCGCATCGATCCAGATGCCGCGCGGCTGACCGCGGTGCCGCGCTACCGCGCCCCGGCGGCGGACGCGCTGTGCATAGTGCCGCTCGATGATTTGAGCGCCGTCTATCACCGCGCATCGGGGCAGACGCATGTCGTCGCCCCGCCGGTGCCCGAGATGCTGGCGCTGCTCGCCGGGCGGGCGATGACGGCGCGCGAGGTGCTGGCCGCGCTGGCGGCGGCCTACGACCTGCCCGATGGCGACGAGGCGGCGGTGGTCGCGCGGCTGGACGAACTGGTCGGAACCGGGCTGGTCGAACGGGTATGAGGCATGTCGCGCAGCTCCGCATCGGGCCGGTGGGGTTCCGCATCGGCAGCGACTGGCGGTTGCCGATCGATCAGGTGCGGGACCTGTACCGCGACTATCCAGCGCCCGAGGGCGGCATCGCCGATTTCACCGTGCGATTGTTCGCGGCGCGGCCGTGGCGGCGGGTGCTGCGCCCGTCGGTGATGATCGGCGGCGATTTCACCATTGCCGACGCCGCGCCGCTGCCATTGGCGCAAGGGTTGCTGGCGGCGGAGATGGGGATGAATTTGCAGATGGCGCTGGGGCAGCGGCGCTATCTGTTGCTCCATGCCTCGGCCGTCGAGCGGGACGGGCGGGCGTTGCTGATGACCGGCGTGTCGGGGGCGGGCAAGTCGACGCTGGCGGCGCTGCTGATGACGCTCGGCTGGCGGCTGATGGGTGACGAGTTCGTGCTGCTCGATCCCGCGACCGGGCTGGTCCGCGGCTTTCCCCGGCTGGTCAGCCTGAAGAACGCCGGCATCGACGTGCTGGAGCGCGCCGCCCGCGACGCCCGGTTCGGGCCGTTGCTGGTGGGCACGCCCAAGGGAGACATCCGCCATCTGGTGCCCGATGCGCCCGCGCTGGCGGCGATGGACGTGCCGGCCGTGCCGGCGCTGCTGTTGTTCCCGACCTTCGGGGGGGCGAGCGAGGTGCGGCTGGTCGAGCCGGCCGAGACGTTCGTGCGGCTGACCCATGCCTCGACCAACTATGTCCAACTCGGCGAGCGGGGCTTTAGTGCGCTGACCGGGCTGGTGCATGGGGTTCCGGCGCGGGCGATCGATTATCCCGATACCGATGCGGCCATCGCGATGGTCGAGACATTGTGGACGGCGCTGGCATGAGTGGCGCGCTCGTCGCCCGCGTGCTGCGCGATCCGGCAAGCGCGCTGACGCTCGATCCTCTGGGGTGGAACGCGCTGATCGCGGCGGCGCGGGCCGAACAGTTGATCGGTAGTGTCGCGGTGCGGCTCGATGGCTTGCCGCTGCCGCCCGCCGCCGAACGGGTAATGGCGGATGCTCGCGCCTCCGCCGAGGTCGGACGGAGCGCGGCGCTGTGGGAGGCGGAGGCGGCGCGGCGGGTGCTCGCGCCGCTCGATCTGCCGATCGTGTTGCTCAAGGGCACGGCGTTCGTCGCCGCCGGGCTGGACGCCGGGCGGGGACGGTCGATCGGCGATCTTGACATATTGGTGCCGCGCGACGGGCTGGACCGGGTCGAGCGCGCGCTGCTGGCCGGGGGGTGGGAATGGGTCAAGCCCGACCCCTATGACGACGCCTATTACCGGCGGTGGATGCACGAGCTGCCGCCGCTGGTCCATGCCGCGCGCGACAAGATGATCGACGTGCATCACACGATCCTGCCGCCGACCGCCCGGCCGACGCCCGATGCCGCCGCGCTGATCGCCGATGCGGTGCCGCTGGACAAGGGGCTGTTCGTGCTGTCGCGCGAGGACATGGTGGTCCATGCCGCCGCGCACCTGCTGGCCGATGGCGATTTGCAGGGCGGCTTGCGCAACCTGTGGGACATCGACCGGCTGGTGCGCGAGTTTTCGGAGGGCGATCCCGATTTCTGCCTGAGCGTGGTCGAACGGGCGGCGCGGCATCAACTGGTGCCGGCGGTCTTGCGGGCGCTCCGGCTGGCGCGGCGAGTGTATGGCACGCCGCTGCGGGCGTATGATTCCCCTGCGAGGGTCCGGTTCGATCCTAGGCCGTCCGACGCGCTGTTCGCCCGGCGGCTGCTGGCGCGCGACGGGTGGGGGCGGTTGCGGCACAAGGAAACCGAGTTCGGCTTCTATGTCCGCTCGCACTGGATGCGGATGCCGCCGGCGATGCTCGCGCGGCATTTGTGGACCAAGTGGCGGCGTACATAGCGATCCGTCATTCCGGCGAAGGCCGGAATCCATTGTGTCGGGTGTTCTCGACCCAGCCGAGCCGTCACCCCATCCATGGATTCCGGCCTTCGCCGGAATGACGGGGGAAGTTTACCGCCACATCCCCCTTGTGTCGTACACCTGCTTGCCCGCGCGGGCTTGCACCGGGACCGTTTTGAACACGCTATGGTCGACCAGCACAACGAGGATGTTGTTGGCCAGCCCCGCCTCCAGCGGCACCAGCCGTCCGGTGCCCAGCGCGCGGGGCAGGGTGTCGACGAACGGTTCGACCAGATCGATGCGGTCGCCATAGGCCGCCAACAGCCCCTGCGCGACCTTCACCGCCGGGCTTTCGCGCAGGTCGTCGATGTCGGCCTTGAACGCGAGGCCGAGCAGCGTCGCGCGCGCGCTGGGCGCGGCATCGAGCATTGCCGAAGCGCGGGCGACGACATGGTCGACCTTGCCGTCGTTCACCTCGCGCGCGGTGCGGATCAGCGGGGTTTCGTCGGGTGCGGCATCGACGATGAACCATGGGTCGACCGCGATGCAATGCCCGCCGACGCCGGGGCCGGGCTTCAGGATGTTGACGCGCGGGTGGCGGTTGGCGAGGTCGATCACGTCCCAGACGTTCAACTCCATCCGGTCGCACACGATCGACAGTTCGTTGGCGAAGGCGATGGCGACGTCGCGGCTGGTGTTTTCGACCAGCTTGACCATCTCGGCGGTGCGCGCGGTGGTGACAGTGCACGCCCCCTCGACGAAGCGGCGGTAGAAATCGCAGGCGGCTTCGGCACAGGCCGGGGTGATCCCGCCGATCGAGCGTTCGTTCGACACCAGTTCGAGGATGATGCGGCCAGGCAGCACCCGTTCGGGGCAATAGGCGACATAGACATCAGGCGTTTCGGACAGGCCGGGCAGCGACAGGTCGGGGCGCAGGTCGGCGAGCAGGTCGCGGATCTGTTCGGTGGTGCCGACCGGCGAGGTCGATTCGAGGATCACGGTGTTGCCCGGACGCAGCACCGGCGCGATCGCGCGGGTGGCGTTCAGGACATAGGACAGGTCGGGCGCGTGGCCCGGCCCGAACGGCGTCGGCACGGCGATGACGAACACATCGGCGGGCGCGGGGGCGATGGCGGTCGCGAGGCGGCCGAGCAGCACCACGTCGCGCACCAGCGTGTCGAGATCGGCTTCCTCGATATGGATATGGCCGCGCGCCACCGTGTCGACGACATGCTGGCTGACGTCGATCCCGATCACCCGCGCGCCCGACCGGGCGACGACGGCGGCGGTCGGCAGGCCGATATAGCCCAGCCCCACGACGCAGACGTCGTAGGTGTCGGCGGCGGTGATGCGTTGTTCAAGCACAGAGGGTCTCCACGATGCGGGTCGACGCATGGCCGTCTCCGAAAGGATTGTGCGCGCGCGCCATCGCGGCATAGGCGGCGGGATCGTCGAGCAACGCGCCGACCTCCGCGACGATCCGGTCCTCGTCGGCGCCGATCAGCTTCGCGGTGCCGGCGATCACGCCTTCGGGCCGCTCGGTCGTCTCGCGCATCACCAGCACCGGCTTGCCGAGGCCCGGTGCCTCTTCCTGCACCCCGCCCGAATCAGTCAGGACGAGGTGGCACAGGTCGAGCAGTCGGACGAAATGCGGATAATCCTGTGGTGCGATCATCGCGACGCGCGGATTGTCACCAAGGATCGCGTCCATCACCTCCGTCACCTGCGGATTGGGATGGACCGGAAAGACGACGCCGACATCCTCGCGCGCGGCGATACGGGCGATGGCGCGGGCGATCGCGGCCATGCCCGGCCCGAAATTCTCGCGGCGATGCGTCGTCACCAGCACGACCCGCTTGCCCGCGAAGCGACGGGCCAGACCGTCCAGCGCCTGCGTCCGCCCCGGATCGGCGGCCAGCCGGTCGCGCGCCATGTGCAGCGCGTCGATCACGGTGTTGCCGGTGACGTGGATGCGCCCGGCCGGCACGTTTTCGGCGAGCAGCGCGTCGGCGGCGGTCTGCGTCGGCGCGAAATGCAGGTCGGCGATCGATCCGACGATCTTGCGGTTCACTTCCTCGGGCCATGGCTGGTAGATGTCGTGGCTGCGCAGGCCCGCCTCGACATGGGCGACGGGCACCTTGCGGTAATAGGCGGCCAGCGCCGCGACCATCGCGGTCGCGGTGTCGCCCTGCACGATCACCCGGTCGAACCGCCCGGCGTCGAACACCGGCCCCAGCGCGTCAAGCAGCCGCGCGGTCAGCGCGTCGAGCGACTGGCCCGGCGTCATGATGTCCAGATCGGTGTCGGGCACGATCCCGGCGAAGTCGAGCACCTGATCGAGCATCGCGCGGTGCTGCGCGGTCACGATCACCTGTACCGCGAAGCGCGGGTCGGCGCGCATCGTGTGGATCAGCGGGAACAGCTTGATCGCTTCGGGCCGGGTGCCGAAGACGATCGCGACGCGGGATACGGGGTCGGGCATCGGGATCCTGGGGCTGGCCGGTTACACCTGCTGGCCTAGCCCCGAGGACTTAACAATTGATGGGCAAGGCGGCGACGGCGCGATCAGCCGTGATAGCGCGCCGCCACCTTGTCACGCGAGGCGTTCGGCGCGATCCTCGCCTCGGCGGCCTCCAGCGCGTCCCAGTCGGCGCTGTCGGGCAGCGAGGGGATGCACACCGCCTCGCCCAGTTCCAGCCCGCGCAACGACGCGACGACCAGATCGTCGGCCTCCATCACCCGTTCGGGCGGGAAATCGTCGACGCTGTGCCCGGCGACCGCATGGAAATCGGTGGCGGTGACGCCGGGGATCAGCAACTGGACGCGGATGCCGCTGTCCTTCGCCTCCACCTGCATCACCCGGGTGTAATAGGCGACATAGGCTTTGGTTGCGCCATAGCCGGCATAGCCCGGCAGCTTGGTGAACAACGTGCCCGACCCGACGTTGATGATCGTGCCCTGACCGGCCCGCTGCATGCCCACCATCGCCGCATCGGCCAGCCGGCTGAACGCGACGACGTTGAGCAGCAGCATGTCGGTCATGTCCTCGCGGTCGCCCTCGCCCACCTTGCCGAACGCGGCGAAGCCGGCGTTGTTGACGAACAGCGAGACGGGTTCGCCGTCCTGCAACCGTTCCTCGACCAGATCGAGGTCGTCGGGATCGGCCAGATCGGCGACCATCACCTCGATGTCGATCGAATGTTCGGCCGACAGTTCCTCGGCGATCGCGCGCAGCCGGTCCTCGCGACGCGCGACGAGGATCAGGTCGTGGCCGGTCCGCGCCAGATGATGCGCGAAGCTGAGGCCGATGCCGGACGATGCGCCGGTGATGAGGGCGGCAGGACGGGTCATGGTCGTTCCTTTGTTACGGCGTGGCGGCGGAGCGATCGGCGGTAGCGGCCGGTTCCCACGACCGCAGCCGTTCGAGCGTCGGGAGCAGATCCTCATAGCGGTCGATCACCGCGTCGGCGCGCAATTCCTCGACCGGCTGCATCAGGAAGCCGAACGACACCGCGATCCCCGGCACCCCGGCGTTACGCGCCGCATCGATATCGAAATGCGAATCGCCGACGAACGCGGCACGCCCGCCGCCCAGCCGTTCGATCATCGCATCGATCGGCGCGCGATTGGGCTTGGCCATGCCCGGTCCCAGCGTGTCGCCGCCGAGGATGCAGCCGAACCGGTCGGCGATGCCGAGTTCGCCGAGCAGCTTTTTCGCCAGTCGTTCCAGCTTGTTGGTAACGATCGCGACCTTCACACCCTGCGCCGTGAGCGCGTCGAGCGCCGCCATCGCGCCGGGGAACGGGCGCGAATGCCGCGAAATGTTGTTTTCGTAATAGTCGAGCAACAGCCGGTAGCCGCGATCGAGCGCGGCGTCGTCATGGCCGCCGGTCGCCGCCATACCCTGCGCCAGCATATGGCGCGCGCCGCCGCCGATCATCGGGATCACCGCCTCGCGCGACAGCGGCGCTCGTCCGGCATCGGCCAGCGCATGGTTCACCGAATCGGTCAGGTCGCCGCTGGTATCGACGAACGTCCCGTCGAGATCGAAGCCGACAATATCGAATGAAATCTTGGTCATGTTGTCTGCTTTGCCGCCCGCGATATGGAATTGGCAAGGTTGCTGTGTCAGATGCTCGGCCATGGAACCGAACACCGTCGCCGCCATCGTCCTTGCTGCGGGCCAGGGCACGCGCATGAAGTCCGATCTGCACAAGGTGCTGCACCCCATCGCCGGGCGGCCGATGCTGCTGCATCTGCTGGACAGCGTCGCCGGCCTGTCGCCCGCGCACACCGCCGTCGTCGTCGGCGCGCGGCGCGAGCAGGTAGCGGCGGCGGTTGCGCCGCTGGGCGCGACGATCGTCGCGCAGGAGGAGCAGCTCGGCACCGGCCATGCGGTGTTGCAGGCGGAGGCGGCGCTGGCCGGGTTCACGGGCGACGTGATCGTCCTCTATGGCGACGTGCCGCTGGTCAGCGCCGATACGATGCGACGGATGCTCGACCGGCTGCACGGGGACGATGCGCCGGCGGTGGTCGTGCTTGGTTTCCGCCCGGCCGACCCCGGTGCCTATGGCCGGGTGATCGCCGACGATGCCGGGCGGATCGCACGGATGGTCGAATATAAGGACGCATCCGAAGCGGAACGCGCGGTGACGTTGTGCAATTCGGGGCTGATGGCGGTGCGCGCCGCCGATCTGTTCGGCCTGCTGGCACGGGTCGGCAACGACAATGCGGCGGGCGAATATTATCTGCCCGACATCGTCATGCTGGCGGCGGCCGACGGGCGCGGATCGGCGGTGATCGAAACCGGCGCTGTCGAGGTGGCGGGGGTCAACAGCCGTGCCGAACTCGCCGCGCTGGAGAGCGAGTGGCAGCGTGCCCGCCGCGCGCGGGCGATGGCGGAGGGCGCAACGCTGATTGCGCCCGACACCGTGTGGTTCGCGCACGACACGGTCATCGGGCGCGACGTGACGATCGAGCCGAACGTCGTGTTCGGTCCCGGCGTGACGATCGCCGACCATGTCATGATCCATGCGTTCAGCCATCTGGAGGGCGCGACCGTCGCCGCCCACGCCGATGTCGGCCCCTATGCGCGGCTGCGCCCCGGCGCGGTGCTGAAGGAAAAGAGCCGCGTCGGCAATTTCGTCGAGGTGAAGAACGCGGTGCTGGGGGAGGGGGCGAAGGCCAACCACCTGACCTATCTCGGCGATGCCACCGTCGGCGCGGGGAGCAACATCGGCGCGGGGACGATCACCTGCAACTATGACGGCTTCTTCAAATACCGCACCGAGATCGGCGAGGGTGCGTTCATCGGATCGAACAGCGCGCTCGTCGCCCCCGTCACCATCGGCGCGGGGGCGATCGTCGCCGCCGGATCGGTCGTGACCCGCGACGTCGAGGCCGATGCGCTGACGCTCGTCCGCGCCGACCGCACCGATCGCCCCGGCTGGGCGGCGCGCTTCCGTGCCCAGCGCAAGGCGGCCAAGGCCGCCAAGACCGCGAAATAATCACCGACAGTCCCGGAGAATCACATGTGTGGCATCGTAGGAATCATCGGGACCGAAGCGGTGGCCGACCGGCTGCTCGACGGGCTCAAGCGGCTCGAATATCGCGGTTATGACTCGGCCGGCATCGCGACGATCGATGGCAGCGCGATCGAGCGGCGGCGCGCGTCAGGAAAGCTGAAGAATCTCGCGACCGAACTGGCGGCGCATCCGCTGCCGGGCGACGTCGGCATCGCCCATACCCGCTGGGCGACGCATGGCGGTCCGACGACCAACAACGCCCATCCGCATGCCACGGATGAAGTCGCGGTGGTCCACAACGGCATCATCGAGAATTTCAAGCCGCTGCGCGAGGAATTGCAGGCGCGCGGCCGGGTGTTCACCAGCGAAACCGATACCGAGGTCGTCGCGCATCTGGTGAGCGAGCAGGTGGAGGCGGGCCTTGCCCCCGCCGATGCGGTGAAGGCGGTGTTGCCGCGGCTGCACGGGGCGTTCGCGCTCGCGATCCTGTTCCGCCAGCATCCCGACCTGCTGATCGGCGCGCGGCTGGGATCGCCGCTGGTCGTCGGCTATGGCGAGGGCGAGGTGTATCTCGGCTCCGACGCGCTGGCGCTGGCGCCGCTGACGCAGCGGATCGCGTATCTGGAGGAAGGCGACTGGGTCGTCTGCACCCGCGACGGCGCGCAGGTATACGACCGCGACAATGCGGCGGTCGAGCGACCGGTTACGCTGTCGGGCGTCACCGGTGCGCTGATCGACAAGGGCAACCATCGCCATTTCATGCAGAAGGAGATCTACGAGCAGCCGATCGTCGTCGCGCAGACGCTGCGCGCCTATCTTCACCGGTTGGAGGGCAAGGTCACGCTGCCGATCCCCGATTTCGACCTGTCGGGCATCAAGCGCGTCACGATCGTCGCCTGCGGCACCAGCTTCTATGCCGGGATGGTCGCCAAATACTGGTTCGAGCAGTTCGCGCGAGTGCCCGTCGACCTCGATGTCGCCAGCGAGTTCCGCTATCGCACGCCGGTGATGGAGGATGGCGGGCTGATGATCGTCATCAGCCAGTCGGGAGAGACCGCCGATACGCTGGCGGCGCTGCGCCATGCGCGGGCCGAGGGGCAGGTGATCGCCGCCGTCGTCAACGTGCCGACCAGCACGATGGCGCGCGAGGCCGACCTGTTGCTGCCGACCCATGCCGGCCCCGAGATCGGCGTGGCGTCGACCAAGGCGTTCACCTGCCAGTTGGCGGTGCTGGCGGCGCTGGCGGCGAATCTGGCAAAGGCCAAGGGGCGGTTGAGCGAGGCGGAGGAGCGCGCGCTGGTGCGGCATCTGGCCGAGGCGCCCGCCGCAATCAACGGCGCACTGGCGTATGACGAGTCGATCGAGGCGATGGCCGGGGTGATCGCAGCGGCACGCGACGTGCTGTATCTCGGGCGCGGCACCGATTATCCGCTGGCGCTGGAAGGGGCGCTCAAGCTTAAGGAAATCAGCTATATCCATGCCGAGGGCTATGCGGCGGGCGAGATGAAGCACGGGCCGATCGCGTTGATCGACGAACATGTGCCGGTCATCGTCATCGCGCCGTCGGGGCCGCTGTTCGACAAGACCGTCAGCAACATGCAGGAAGTGCAGGCGCGCGGCGGCAAGGTGGTGCTGATCTCCGACTATGACGGCATCCAGGCGGCGGGCGACAACTGCATCGCGACGATCACCATGCCCAAGGTCCACCCGCTGATCGCGCCGATCGTCTATGCGGTGCCGGTGCAGTTGCTCGCCTATCACGTCGCGGTCGCCAAGGGCACCGATGTCGACCAGCCGCGCAACCTCGCCAAGTCGGTAACGGTCGAATAGCCGACGCTCCTCCTCCCCGTGGCGCGGGGAGGATGGTTCGCGTACCCAGGCGCGTATCTTTTCGTTGCCGGCGGACCCCGCGCCGCCGCCCCCGGTTGTCGCCGCGATGACAGTCAGGGGAAATGCGATGAAACTCCGTATCCTGGGCGCGGCGGTGGCCGCGTTGTGCGCCACCACTGCGTCCGCGCAGCAAGCGCCGAAACCCATTCCGGGGCTGAAGGCGCAGCCCGAGCCCTACGCGACGAAATCGGTGGTCAACCATCCGGTCACGATCGGCTGGCCCGAGGGGCGCAAGCCCGCCGCTCCCGCCGGGTGGCAGGTGGTGAAGTTCGCCGGCGGCCTCGACTATCCGCGCCAGGCGTTGCTGCTGCCCAATGGCGACGTGCTGGTGTCGGAAGCACGGACGCTGCCCAAGCTCGACGCCGACCCCGAAGTCGCGCGCGGGCAGGCGCTGTCGAAGACGACCGGGTTCAGCGCCAACCGCATCACCCTGTTGCGCGACGCCGACCGCGACGGCGTCGCCGAACAGCGGTTCGTGCTGCGCGACGGGCTGAGCCAGCCGTTCGGGATGCAATATGCCGGGGGCAAACTGTACGTCGCCAACACCGATGGCGTGGTCGTGTTCCCCTATACGCTGGGCGAGACGCGGATCACCGCGCAGCCGCGGCAGATCGCGACACTGCCGGCGGGCGGATACAACAACCACTGGACGCGCAACCTGCTGCTCAGCCCCGATGCGCGCACGCTGTACGTCTCGGTCGGGTCGGCGTCGAACGTCGGCGAACACGGCATGGAGGAAGAGAAGCGCCGTGCCGCGATCCTCGCGATCGACCTGCCCAGCGGGCGCGAGCGGCTCTATGCCTCTGGCCTGCGCAATCCGGTGGGGATGGACTTCGTGCCCGGCACCGCGACGCTGTGGACGGCGGTGAACGAGCGCGACGAAATCGGCGACGACATCAGCCCCGACTATCTGGTCGGCGTACGCGAGGGTGGCTTCTACGGCTGGCCCTACAGCTATTACGGCAAGCAGGACCCGCGCCACGCCAACGAGAAGCGCGAACTGCTCGCCACCACGTTGCTGCCCGACGTCGCGGTCGGGCCGCACGCCGCCGCGCTCGGCATCGCCTTCGCCAAGCAGGGGGCACCAACCGCCTATGTCGCGCGGCACGGATCGTGGAACCGCGCCGACTTCATCGGCTATGACGTGCTGAGCGTTCCGTTCGCCAATGGTCGCCCGACCGGCGATCCGCAGCCGTTCCTGACCGGCTTTGTCGCCGACAAGGCCAAGGGCACCGTCCATGGCCGCCCGGTCAGCGTGCAGACCCGCGCCGACGGGGCGATCTTCGTGGTCGACGACGCGGGCGATACCGTCTGGCTGGTCCGCCGGACCGGCTGAGTTACTTCGCCGGGCGCAGCGTCGCCACGACCGGGAAATGGTCGGAGGCGTAACGCCCGGCGCGGTTGTGGGTCACGACCCGCGCCGATAGCGGTGCGAAGTCGCGCACGAAGATATAGTCGATCCGCCGGTCCGCCGTGCCGGTAAAGGCGTGGAAGGTCCGCTCGGGTCCGTCACGGGTCGCTGCCCCGGTCCATGCGTCGCGCAGCCGGGCGGTAAAGGCGGCATAGGCTGTGCTGTCGGGTGTCGCGTTCATGTCCCCGGTGACGATCACGGGCAGTGTGCCGGCGATCGCCGGGATACGCGACAGCAGCAACTCGGCCGACTTGCGCCGTGCCTCGTCGTCGGTATCGCGGTGCGCGAAATGGGTGTCGAACAGCACGAAGCGGCGGGGTTTGCCCTCGCGCGTCTCGAACATGCCCCAGTTGACCATGCGCGGCAGATCGACGCCCCAGCTACTGCTGCCGACCTGGTCGGGCGTGTCCGACAGCCAGAAGTCGCCGCTTCGGACCAGCCGCAGCCGGTCGCCGCGGTAGAAGATGCCCATATGCTCGTCGGCATGCGCGCCGCGCCGGTCGCGTCCGAACCAGCGGAAGCGGGGCAGCGCGGCGACGATCGCATCGCCTTGCCGCTGATAGAGTTCCTGTGTGCCGATCAGGTCGGGATCCTGCGCGCGGATCATGTCGATCGCGATCGGCGCGCGCGTTTCCCACCGGTCGGGGCCGTCCTCGGGACTGGGATAGCGGATGTTGAAACTCATCACCGTCAGGTCGCGCGCATCGGCGGCGGGGGCGATCAGCGCGAGTGCCGGCAACAGGCACAGGGTCAGGCGGGTGAACACGAAGGAAGGCTCCGGGACAGGGGTCAGTCGCAGGTGATCCAGTCGACACCGGCGGCGGCGGTGGCATAGGCCGGATCGATCGGCCGGTCGGTGACGATCCGGTCGATGTCGGCGAAGGTGGCGACCGCGACCACGCTGGTCCGGTCGAATTTCGACGCATCGAGCGCCATGGTGACGAAGCGCGACTGGGCGATCATCTGTCGGCACAGCGCGCCTTCGCCGACGTGATAGTCGGTGAAGCCGGTCGCGGTATCGACCGATTCGGTCGAGACGATCGCGGCGGCGGGCCGGAACTGCGCCAGATAGGCACGCGCCGTTTCGTCGAAGAACGCGCGGTAGCGATCGTCCAGCTCGCCCGCCGCCAGATACAGCCGGTTGCCGCTGCGCCCGCCCAACTCCGCCGCCACGTCGAGCGCGTTGGTGACGATGGTCAGGTCGCGCTTGCCCTTCAGCGCCTGCGCGACGTGGAACGCGGTCGAGCTGGCATCGAGATAGAGCGAATCGCCATCGGCCACCCCGCGCGCGATGGCGGCGGCGATGCGTTGCTTGGCGGCGGCATTGCGGTGGAGCCGCGCCTCGAACGGGCCTTCCTCGACCGACTTCGCCAGCCGGGCACCGCCATGGATGCGCTCGATCAGCCCGTCGCTCTCCAGCAGCCGCAATTCGCGCCGCACCGTCTCGTCGGACACCGCCAGCACCTGCGCCAGCCCGTGGATGCCCATTGCATCACCCTGCGCGAGCAGGTCGAGGATTTCCTGGCGGCGGTCGCGGCGCTTCATCATCGGTGTCCAGCATATCGCCTACATGGTCGAGCGCAACCGCCATGTGGCAATATCATCAATATATCATCGGCAATCCCCGCCATTCCCACAAATACCGATGGTATTTTTGTATACCAACGTTGTTTCGTCACAAAAACTACGCAAACGAGCGTTAGGCGCGCCATCCAACGGGGAACAGCCCCGGCATCCCAGACATAGTCCCGAGGGGGGAAATCCATGACGTCGTTCCAACCGTCGCCGGTACGCCGGCAGCGCGCCCATGCGCTTGTCCTGTCGACCGGCGTCGCCATCGCCGCGCTGACGCTGCCGGCCGTCGCCTTCGCGCAGGAGGCGTCGCCCGCCACCGCCGAGGCGAGCGCGCAGACCGCCAGCGAATCGCTGACCGACGACATCGTCGTCAACGGCCGTCGCCAGCGCAGCGCGCTGAACGAGGAACAGGCCGCGATCGGCACGATCGACATCGTGACCACCGGCGACGTCGCGATCCATTCGCAGACCAACATCGCCGATCTCGCCAAGCAGATGCCCGGCATCTCGGTCAGCCGCGATCAGGGCCGCAACCAGAGCGCGACCGGCGAAGCCCAGTTCGTCACCATTCGCGGCTTCGACACCGGCTACAACGCCTATACCCTCGATGGCTTACGCCTGCCGCAGACGGCGGGCAGCAGCCGTGCGATCTCGCTCAACCTCTTCTCGCCGTTCGCGATCGGCGGGATCGCCGCCGACAAGACGCCGGGCGCCGCCAAGGATGCCGACAGCATCGCCGGCATCATCGACCTGCGCACCCCGACCGCGTTCGATTTCGCGCAGAGCTTCACCCGCGCCCGCGTGCTGGGCCAGGTTGCCGGCCTCGCGCTCGACCGCGAGCAGGAAGCGTTCGGTGGCGCGATCGGCATCGACGCCGCGCGCCGGTTCGGCACCGATGACCAGTTCGGCGTGTATCTGGCAGGCTATTTCGAGGAGCGCGGCAACGCCGCCGAATCGACGGCGGTGCAGAGCGATTACCAGACGACCAATTTCGATGTCGGCACCGCGCGCGACAATCCCAACGCATTGTCGGCCAATGGCGTGCAGTGGAACTTCTACAACAACAAGATCAAGCGCTATGGCGCGACCGGATCGCTCGATTTCCGGAGCGAGGCGATCGAACTGTACGGCCGCGTGAATTATGCGACCTATCTGAACACCAATACGATGAACCAGACCGGCCTGCGCAACGAGACGACCAGCGGCCAGTCGAGCGGCAACCCGTTGCGGACGCTGCGCAACGGCAGCACGACCCGTGCCTATAACGCGGCGGGGATCTACAACCCGCAGGGTATCAATCCGGCCAGCTATTTCCGCACCGAGGATGTCGAGCAGGAACTGTTCTCGGCACAGGTCGGCGCGAAGACGCATTGGGACGGTTTCTTCGCGAACCTCGAAGGGGCCTATGCCGACGGGCGTTTCGATCAGCCGACCCGGATCGAGGCGGCGTTCCGCGGCATCGCGTACAACGGCGCGACCGGAAATACCGGTGCCGCGACCGAAGGCGTCAACGTCGACCTGTCGAACCGCAAGTCGCCGCGTCCGGTGCTGTCGAACGGCGCGATCGCCTATGTCTCCTCGCTCGACCGGCCGACGCAGCTCTATGTCCAGAGCGGCTATGACTATCTGAACGAGGTGAAGAAGACCGCCAAGGCCAGCATCGGCTGGGACGGCGACGGCTTTCTCGGCCATGTCGAGGTCGGCGGGCTGTACGAGGATTCGGACCGCAAGGGCCGCAACCTCGCGCCGGACAATACCCGCTACCGCTTCCTGACGCCGTTGCAGTCGGGCACGGTGCAGGGACCGTCGATCAACCAGTATCTGGGGTATGTGCTCAAGGACTTCCTCGATTATTATCCCGCGCGACCGCTGAAAGTGCTGTCGCGCGCGCAGCTCGACGCGCAGGTGCGCGACTATGTGCCGCTGATCCCGGTGTCGGCCACGACGATCAACCAGGGGCTGCTCGACGGCAACGAGAAGCGCAAGGCGCTCTATGCCACGGCCACGCTGAAACTGGGCGCGCTCGAAGTGATGCCGGGCGTGCGCTATGAGGACAATGGCTTCCGGGCGACCTATTATCTGAACGACGCCGACGGCGCGCGCTTCATCTCGGCCGGTCGTGATTACGATCATGTCGATCCCAGCGTGCTGGCGGCGTGGAAGCCGAACGACCGCATCGTGGTGCGCGGTGCCGCGCGGTCGAGCTATGCGCGGCCATCGTTCGACCTGATCGCCGGTCCGACGCGGATCACCCGCGATCCGGGCCGCAACAACGCGATCATCGCGATCAGCCAGCCCAATCCCGACCTGAAGCCGGTATCGGCATGGAGCTATGACGTCGGCGTCGACTATTACGGCGGCGTCGGCCGTTATTTCCAGCTTGCCGGCTACTATAAGGATCTGTCGAACTTCGTCGTGAACACCGCGACGCGCACGGCGGGCGAAACGATCGACGGCATCACCTATACCCGCCCGATCAACGGCGGCGGCGGCAAGGCCAAAGGCGTCGAGGCATCGGGCCGCTTCACCGTCGGCGACATGGTCGGATCGGCCTTTCTCGGTAATTTCGGCGTGGGCGGCAACGTCACCTATCAGCAGACCGAGGCGTCCTATGTCATCCCGCTGAACGGCGTGCGCACCACGCGCACCAGCGCGCTGCCGCAGGCACCCGACCTGATCTACAATGCCGAGGTGTTCTATGCCGGCGGCGCGTTCCGCACCAACCTGTGGTACAACTACACCGGAAAGATCCTGGCGGCGGTGCAGGACAGCCAGCCCGACATCTATGTCCAGCCGGTGGGCGAGCTGAACTTCGGCGCGGCGTATGAAGTCACCGACAATCTGGAAATCGGCGTGTCGGCGCGCAACCTGCTCGACCAGCACAGCTATTGGGCGACGGTCGGAAAGAGCGAGCGCTATATCTCGAACGATCGCAACGGCGGCTATCTCAAGACCGGCCGGGTGTTCCAGTTCAGCCTGACGATGAAGATGTAAGGGTCTGTCTGGAAACTCGCGGAAGCGCGAGTTTCGTGGCGGTTCCGGCCCGCTCCCCCTCCCATCCACCCACACGATACACTCGATGGGTGGATGGGAGGGGGAGCGGGCCGGAACCGGAAAAATGCGTTTCGACGCATTTTCAAACAGTCTCTAAGCCTGTGCGTCCTCCCGGCTCGCGCCGGGAGGACGCAACGAGAAGGAAGTTTCCCGATGCCGTTCCGCTCCGCCGTCGTACTCGGTGCCATGTTGGCGATTGCCCCATCGCCGGTCGCCGCCAAGGGCAGCACGATCGAGCGGGTCGTGCTGCTGATGCGGCACGGCGTTCGTGCGCCGATCGACGATGAGGCACCCGCCGACACCCGCGTTGACGATCGCTGGCCCGGCTGGCCAGTGGCGGCGGAGCATCTGACGCCGCATGGCGCGGCGGCAATCCGCCAGATCGGTCGCCATGACCGGCGCTGGCTGACGACGACCGGCTGCCCTGCGCCCGGCGACGTGCGCATCTGGACCAATACCGCCGAGCGGACGATCGCCACCGGCCGCGCCTATGCCGAGGGCCTTGCTCCCGGCTGCGCGCTGCCGGTCGGCCATCTGACCGCGGCGCAGGTCGATCCGCTGTTCGAACCGCTGCGTGCCGGGGCCACCGCGTTCGATGCGGGGCAGGCGGTGGCGGCGATCACCGCCTATACCGGTGGCGTGAACGCGCTGACCGCGCGCCATGCCGGCGCGATCCGCGACCTCGACCGCGTGCTCGGCTGCGGTAGCCCCACCGGATGCAGCACGCCCGGCCCGGCGACGCTCAAGCCCAGCGCGAACGGGCGGGGAATCGAGTTCACCGGCCCGATCCGCGCGACCTCGGGCACGGCGCAGGTGATCCTGCTGCAATATGCCGAGGGCATGCCGATCCGCGACGTCGGTTTCGGTCGCGCCGATGCCGCGACGATCCGGCGGATCGGCGCGCTCCATGCCGCGCTGTTCGACGTGTTCACCCGCAGCCCGTATATGGCGGCGCATCAGGCCGGGCCGATCGGCGCGCATATGCTGGCGACGCTCGGGGCGTCCGACGGACCCAAGCTGGAGGCACTGATCGGCCACGACACCAACGTCACCGCGCTGGGTGCGGCGCTCGGCGTCGATCTCGACGCGCCGGGGTTTGCGCGCAACGACGTGGCTCCAGGCGGGGCATTGGTGTTCACCCGCCGTCGCGATGCGCGCGGCAGCTTCGTGACGCTGTCGTACCGGGTGCAGCCGCTCGACGTGATCCGCTCGGGCGGAGCAGTCGTCGTCGACCGGCCGTTGCCGATCCCCGGCTGCGCGAAGCGTTGTTCGGTCGAGCGGTTCGACTTGCTGCTGCGCGCGAAGCTCGCCCCGGTGATCGCGCGGTGATAGCATCGCCGCCATGCCTTGCTATGCCCTCGCCGATGCCGTCCCCGATCTCGCCGCCGATGCGTGGGTCGCGCCGTCGGCCGATCTGATCGGCGCGGTGCGACTGGGCGCGCAGGCCAGCGTGTGGTTCGGCGCGACGATCCGCGCCGACAATGGCCCGATCATCGTTGGCGCGCGCAGCAACGTGCAGGACGGCGCGGTGCTGCACGGCGATCCCGGCGCGCCCCTGACGTTGGGCGAGGATTGCACCATCGGCCACCGCGCGATCCTGCATGGCTGCACCATCGGCGACCGCGTGCTGATCGGCATGGGCGCGACGATCCTGAACCATGCGGTGATCGCCGACGATTGCGTGGTGGGGGCCGGCGCGCTGGTAACGGAGGGCAAGAGCTTTCCGCCCGGCAGCCTGATCGTAGGCAGCCCGGCGCGGGCGGTGCGGATGCTGACCGACGAACAGCTTGCCGGGTTGAGGCTGTCGGCGGCGGTCTATGTGGCGAAGGCGGCGCAGTATGGTGGGGAACTGCGGCCCATAGCCGACACGTCACCCCGATCCTAAAGCGTAACCCCCGACTTCCAGATGCCGATCGCGCGTTCGTCGTTCGTTTCGTTGCGCGCGGGTTCGCCCGAGGCGACCGCGACGATCCGGGCGAGCAGCGCGTCGGCCGCCGCGTCCTGCCCGTCGTCGAGCACGGTGGCGGCGTCGAAATCGATCCAGCCCGACTTGCGCGTCGCAAGATCATGGTTGGTCGCGATCTTCATCGTCGGCACGGGCGAGCCGAGCGGCGTGCCGCGTCCGGTCGAGAACAGCGTGATCGTCGCCCCTGCCGCCGCCAGCGCGGTAGTCGACACCGCATCATTGCCCGGTGCATCGACCACCGACAGCCCCGACCGGCGCACCGCCTCACCATAATCGAGCACGTCGCTTACCCGTGCGACGCCGCCCTTCTGCACCGCGCCCAGCGACTTTTCCTCCAGCGTGGTGATGCCGCCCGCGATGTTGCCGGGGCTGGGGTTTTCCGACACCGGCTCGCCGTGATCGAGGAAATAGCGTTTGAAGCGGTTCGTCACCTCGACCAGCCGGTCGAACACGCCCTCGTCGGTGCAGCGCGCCATCAGCAACCGCTCCGCGCCGAAGATTTCGGGGATTTCGGTCATCAGGACGGTGCCGCCGGCGGCCGCTACCCGGTCGGTCATCCGCCCGATCAGCGGATTGGCGGTGAGGCCGCTCATCGAATCCGACCCGCCGCACTTCACCCCCAGCCGCAGCGCCGACAGCGGCACCGGCCGGCGCTCGCACACCGCCGCCTCAACCAGCGTATCGACCGCCGCCAGCCCCTCGGCGAATTCGTCGCCGCTTGCCTGCGCGCGGACATGGGCGACCTTGGCGCGTACCGTGTCGGGCATCCGCGCCAGCATCGCGTCGAGCTGGTTCGATTCGCAGCCCAGCCCGAGCAACAGCACGCCCCCGGCATTGGGGTTGGCCGCCAGCGCCGCGAGGATCGCCCCGGTGCGGTTGAGATCGTCGCCCAATTGCGAACAGCCGAACGGGTGGTTGAACGCATGCACGCCATCGATCCGCCCGGCATGGCGCGGCCCCGCCGCTGCCGCGATCCGCTCGCCCAGCCGGCCGACGCAGCCGACCGTCGGCAGGATCCAGATTTCGTTGCGGGTGGCGACGCTGCCATCGGCGCGGACATAGCCCATGAAGCCCGGCTCGCGGCGCACCGGCACCGCTTCGGCTGCGACCGGTTCGTAGCGATAGGCATCCTCGCCACTGAGCGCGGTGCGGACGTTATGGACATGGACATGTTCGCCGACCGCGATCGGTTGGCGGGCAAGGCCGATCGGCGCGCGATAGCGGCGCACCGGCGCCCCTTGCGCCACGGCGCGTACCGCGATCTTGTGCCCGGCGGGAATCGCGTCGCGGGCGATAACGATAATATCGTCGACCGCCACGGCATCGCCCGCCTCGACCGGAGCGAGCAGGACGGCGACGTCGTCATCGCCGTCGACCCGGACCGATCGGGCGGGGGCAGGGCGGGAATCGGCGGTGAACAGGATTTCGAGCATGAGGCTGAAATAGTCTGTTGCCACCGTTGGCACAATGCCGCATCGGGCATTGGCAAAAGGAGAGTATGATGCCTGCCCTGCTGCTCGACCCCGATCGCCTGTTCCCCGCCGATCCGACGACGCGGAGCCTCGCACGCGAACTCTACGCCGAAATCCGCGACCTACCGATCGTCAGCCCGCACGGTCATACCGACCCGTCGTGGTTCGCGACCGACCGGCCGTGGCGCGATGCGACCGAGCTGCTGCTCTCGCCCGACCATTATATCTTTCGGATGCTCTACAGCCAGGGCATCGCGCTCGACGATGTGGCGGTGCCGCGTCGCGACGGCAGCATCACCGCCGATCCGCGCGCGGCATGGCGCGTGTTCGCCGCGCACCAGCATCTGTTCCGCGGCACGCCGTCGCGGTTGTGGCTCGACCATGTGTTCGGCGAGGTGTTCGGCTTTGACGAAGCGCTGACCACCGCCAATGCTGACACCTATTTCGACCGGATCGGCGACCTGCTCGCCAGCGACGCCTATCGCCCGCGCGCGTTGTTCGACCGGTTCGGCATCGAACTGATCGCGACGACCGAAGGCGCGGACGACCCGCTGCTCCACCACCGCGCCATTCGGGAAAGCGGCTGGGGCGGGCGTGTCGTCACCGCCTATCGCCCCGATGCGGTGATCGATTGCGAGCATGAGGCATTCCGCCCCGCGCTGCTGAAATTCGCCGACCTGACCGGCGAGGATGTCCATGACTGGCGGGGGTATCTGACCGCCCACGCCAAGCGGCGGCAAGATTTCATCGCCGCCGGCGCGACCTCGACCGATCACGGCCATCCGACGGCACGCACCGCCAACCTGTCGACGGCGCAGGCCGAGGCGTTGTTCGCCAAGGTGATCGGCGGCACCGCCGACGCCGCTGATGCCGAGCTGTTCCGCGCGCAGATGCTGACCGAAATGGCGCGCATGTCGATCGACGACGGGCTGGTGATGCAGATCCACCCAGGATCGTTCCGCAACCATAATCGCGGACTGTTCGACGCCTATGGCCGCGACAAGGGTGCCGACATCCCGACGCGGACCGATTATGTCGCGGCGTTGAAGCCGATGCTCGACGTGGTCGGCACCAGCACCGAACTGACGATCATCCTCTTCACCCTCGACGAAACGACCTATGCCCGCGAACTGGCCCCGCTGGCGGGCCATTATCCGTGTCTGCGGCTGGGGCCGGCATGGTGGTTCCACGACAGCCCGGAGGGCATGCGCCGTTTCCGCGAGATGACGACCGAGACGGCCGGTTTCTACAACACCGTCGGTTTCAACGACGATACGCGCGCCTTCCTGTCGATCCCGGCGCGGCACGACGTCGCCCGCCGCGTCGATTGCGCGTTCCTTGCCCGGCTGGTCGCCGAACACCGGCTGGCGCTCGACGAGGCGCATGCGGTCGCGCACGACCTGACCTATGCCCTCGTCAAACAGGCGTACAAGCTGTGAAACTGTCGAACGCCACGCTGGCGCAGGCCGCGCCGATGGTCGCGCGGCCGGACTATGACCGGACCGCATTGACGCCCGGCATCGTCCACATCGGTCCCGGCGCATTCCACCGCGCGCATCAGGCGGCCTATGTCGATGCGATCCTCAAGGCCGATCCGCGCTGGGCGATCAGCGCGGTCGCGCTGAACTCGACCAGTGTCGCCGAAGCGCTCGGGCCGCAGGACGGGCTCTACACGCTGGCGCTGCTCGACAGCGACACGCGGTTCCGCGNGACCGCGCACCGCCGCGACGCGCTGCTGTCGCGGCTCGCCGCGCCGACGACGCGGCTGGTGACGACGACCGTGACCGAAAAGGGCTATCACCTGACCGGCGATGGTGCGCTCGATCTCGACGCGCCGGCGATCGTGCGCGAACTCGATGGGGCGGAGCCGTCGACGCTGTCGGGCTGGCTCGTTGCCGGCCTGGCGGCACGGCGGGCGAGCGGCGGGGGCGCGATCACGCTGCTGTCATGCGACAATCTGGCGGACAACGGTCATCGCTTCCGCCGGTCGGTGCGCGATCTCGCCGCCGCGCGCGATCCCGATCTGGCGATGTGGATCGACGACAACGTCCGCTTCCCCTGCGCGATGGTCGATTCGATCACCCCTGCGACCGACGATGCCCTGCGCGACACCGTCCGCGCCGCGACGGGCCTCGACGATGCGTGGCCGATCCAGCGCGAGGCGTTCGCGCAATGGGTGATCGAGGATGATTTCGCCGGCGACCGGCCGCCGTTCGACCTGGCCGGCGTCCAGTTCACCCGCGACGTGCGCGGTTTCGAGAATGCGAAGCTGCGGCTGCTGAACGGGGCGCATTCGACGCTCGCCTATGTCGGATTGCTGCTGGGCCTAGGCACGGTGCGCGACGCGATGCGCGACGCGGCGCTTGCCGGGTTCGTCGAACGGCTGATGCGTGAGGATATTGCGCCGTCGATCGTGCCACTCGCCGAAATGGACCTGTCCGCCTATATCGCGGCGGTGCTCGGGCGGTTCGCCAATCCGGCGATCGCGCACCAACTGGCGCAGATCGCGTGGGACGGGTCGCAGAAGCTGCCCTATCGCCTGCTCGACACGGTGCGCGATGCCCGTGCGGCGGGGCGTAGCGTCACGCGGCTGGCGGTGCCGATCGCGGCGTGGTTCCGCTTCCTCGAACTGCGCAAGGCCAGCGGCGAGACGCTGGTCGATCCGCGCGGGGATGCGCTGCTTGCACGCGCCGGCGATGTCGATGCGCTGCTGGCGATGCGCGACATCTTCGGCGATCTGGGCGACGATACGGCGTTCGCCGACGCGGTACGCCAGGCGTATGCCGCGCTGGCACCGGGCGGGAACGTGCGCGGCGCGTTGATCTGATCGAAACGAGCCGGGGCGGAGTGCCCCGGCTCGTCAATCCGTTACCATTAATTCGACTGCATCGAAACGTCGCCTCAGCGAAGGCTGGGATGACGTCTGTTCCAATGCGGATGGATCCACCGTCAGAAGCTGCTCCAGTCGTCCTCGTCGGCCTTGATCGCCGTGTTGCCGCGCACCGGCCGGGCCACGCGCTTTGGCGGCGGCGGCGGCGCCATCGGCCGTGTCGCCCGCAACGGGACGACCTGCGCGACGGGGGCTGTCGGGGCAGGGGCGTCGTCGACCACGAAGCGGCCGACCTGCGCGTCGAGCGTCGCGGTTTCGTCACCCAGCGCGCCGACCGCCGCGTTGATCTCCTCGATCATCGCCGCGTTCGACTGGGTCACGCTGTCCATCTCGCCGATCGCGGTGTTGATCTGCTGGATGGTCGCCGCCTGTTCCGACGCGCTGCCGGCGATGGCGGTGACGAAGGTCGCGATCTGGTTGATGTCGGTGGCGATGCCGCGCAGCGATTCGTCGGTCTGCCGGGCGAGGTCGACGCCGTTGCGCACCCGTCCGACCGTGGCGGTGATCCGCTGGTTGATGTCACGCGCCGCATCGGCCGATCGCTCGGCCAGCGCGCGCACTTCGGACGCGACGACCGCAAAGCCCTTGCCGGCGTCGCCCGCGCGGGCCGCCTCGACCCCGGCGTTCAGCGCCAGCAGGTTGGTCTGGAACGACAGCCCGTCGATCAGCGAGATGATCTCGGCGATCTCGTTCGACGACCGTTCGATGTCGCCGATCGCGGCAACGGTGCGTCGGACGATCTCCTCGCTTTCCTTCACATCCTCGCGCGCCTTGCCGGCCACGTCCTGCGCGCTGCGGGCCTGCACCGCATTCTCGCGCACCGTGTCCGACATCTCGTTGATCGCGGCGGATGTTTCCTCAAGGCTCGCGGCCTGTTGCTCGGCACGGCGGGCGAGGTCGTCGGTCGCCGCCTGCATCTCGGCAGTGTTCTCGACGATGCCGCTGGTGCCGTCGCGCACGCTGGCGATCGCCTGGCCGAGCTGTGCGACCGATGCGTTAAAGTCGCGCTCCAGCGTGGCATAGGCCGGCGGGAAGCCGTGCAGCCGCGCGCGCAGGTCGAAGGCGGAAAGGCGGGCGAGCGCCGCGCCGACCCGGTCGACGACCAGTTGCTGTTCGGCGTCGGCCTGCGCCTTGGCGACGGCGGCGTCGCGGAACACCAGCACCGCGCGCGACATCGCGCCGATCTCGTCGCCCCGCGTGGCATCGGCCACCGCGACGCCGTGATCGCCGGTCGCCAGTGCCTCCATCTCGTCGGTCAGCCGCACGATCGGCCGGGCGAGCGAGCGCGCCAGCAGGATCGACAGCACGATCGTCGCCGCGACCAGCGCGATGCCGCCGACCAGCAGCGTGAGCATGCCGGTGTGCATCGCTTCGGTACGGGCCAGGCGGACCTGCTGCATCGTCGCGCCCTGCGCATCGCGTACCGCGTGCAGCGGCGGGGTGACGGTGTCCACCCAGAAGCGCACCGCCCATTCGTTGCGGCCGAGCAGCAGGCGCCGCCCCGCTTCGCGGTCGGTGCGGGCGAGCGCGATCACCGGATCGATCAACTGCCGCCGCCATTCGTCCATCCGCTGCCGGGTTTCGACGATGTCGCGCTGTGCCGTGGCGTCCCCCGCCAGCAACTGGCCAAGCGTGTCGGCGGCCTTGCGCTCGCGGTCGACCGCCTCGCGGTAATCGGCGATATTCTGCGGATCGCCGGCGATGATGAAGCCGCGCATCTGGCTGTTCTGTGCGAGCATCGCGGCTTCCATCGCCTGCGCCTCGCTATGGATGTCCTGGGCGCGGACGCTGTCGGCGCTGGTCGTCCCGATCCGGTCGAGCGCCCACCACAGGATGCCGATCATCAAAAGGACGCTGAGCGTCAGGACGCCGAACGCGCCGGCGATGCGCTTGCCGATGGGTAACGATTGCATTTGGATGGTGGCCCCCGGTGTAAAAACCCCTCGATTCTTCCCCGGCGTAGCGCGTCAATCTTCACAGCGGGTTAAACGGTCAGCCGCCGACACCGTCCATCCGCCGCAACAATCGCTGCCGCATCTCGTCCAGCGTCACCGCGTTCACCGCCGCCGGCGCGTCCGGCCCGGCGCGCAGCAGGTCGGCGATCGCCAACTGCATCTGCGTCACCCGGTCGACTTCCTGCAGGCTGGTCAGGTGGCGACGCAGCGTCACCTCGTCGCTGGCAAGATCATAGGCGAGGTCGGCCAGCCGCTGCGAGGCGAGCAGCAGTTCGTCGGCCATGGCCAGCGCCAGCGTGTCCCGCTCGCAGCGGGGGGCGGGGGGCGTTACCGCGAGCATAGTTTGAGCACCGCCTGCGCCAGCGCATCGCGCGCCACCGGTTGCGACACCATGCCGCGCGCGAGGACATGGCCGCCGCCCGCCGCCGGCGCGATGGTGTAGCCGCCCGCCGCTGTCATCGCCTTCACCCCGCCGCCACCGTCCTCGCTGCCGTCGATCAGCAGCGTACCAACCACGTCGGTGCCCGCCGCCTTGGCGGCGGAGGCGAACAGCAGCGAGATCGACGGCCGCTCGCCCGCCACCGGATCGCGCGCGAGCAGTCGGACGCGCCCGTTCGGCCACGCATCGACGATCAGGTGATGATCGCCCGGCGGCGCGAAATAGAGCGTGCCCTGCTCGATCGCCATGCCATCGGCGGCGACCGTCACCTTGGGCGCGATCTGCTGTCCCAGCTTGGCGACCATGCTGTCGAGCAGGCCGGGCGCCAGATGCTGGACGATCAGCACCGGCGGGCAGTTCGCCGGAAAGGCGGTGAACATCTCGAACATCGCGGCGGTGCTCGACGCATCGCCGCCGACCACGACCAGCCGGCCGTTCCAGTCGATCGGCGCGACCTTCGTCACCGCGGCGGCCGGACGGACGGCCTTGAGCTCCATGTTGCGCGCCTGTTTGATCCGCTTGCCAAGCCGCGCGATGATCGCGTCCAGTTCGGCCGGCGCGGCGACGCGCGGTTTGGGGAAACAGTCGATCGCGCCCAGCCGGAGCGCCTCGATCGATTCGGACGCACCGTCGGTGGTGCGGGTCGAGAACATGATGACCGGCATCGGCCGCCGCTCCATCACTTCGGCCAGATAGTCGATCCCGCTCATTCCCGGCATCTCGACGTCCAGCGTCATGACGTGGGGGCGTAAGCTCTCCATCATCTCGCGTGCCTCCGCTGCGCCGTCGGCCAGTCCGACGACCTCCACTCCGGCAATCCTCTCCAGCGCCCCGGCGATCAGGGCGCGCATGGTCAGTGAATCATCGACCACGATTACTTTGGTTGTTACGGGCACAGGCCGAACCTTCGGCGAAAGAGGAATGACGGGGTCAGGCGGCGTCCGCCATTGCCACCGGCTCGACCAGCCGGTCGAGTGCGAGCACCAGGATCATGCGGTCGTCGATCGTCGCCAGCCCTTCGAGGAAGCGCGACGCTTCGGTATCGCCCATGTCGGGAAGCGGTTGCATCGCTTCGGGCGCGACGGTGACGATGTCGTTCACCGCATCGACGATCACCCCCTGCAACTGCTGGCCGATGCGGACCACGATGATGACGTGGCGTGCGGTCGGATCGGTCGTGCCCCATCCCAGCCGGCAACGCAGGTCCAGTACCGGCAGCACCACCCCGCGCAGGTTCACCACGCCGCGCACATGCGCCGGCACGTTGGGCAGCGGCGTCGCCGGCGACCATGCGCGGATTTCGCGGATCGCCATGATGTCGACGCCGAGAATCTGCTCGCCGAGCTGGAAGGTGATGAGTTGACGGGACATGGCGGACCTCGCGGGGTTGGATCAGTGCAGCACGCGGCGGATCGCCGCGGCCAGCTTGTCGGGGTTGAACGGCTTGACGATCCATCCGGTCGCGCCGGCGGCACGCGCGCGCGCCTTCTTGTCGTCGGAGCTTTCGGTGGTCAGCACCAGGATGGGCAGGCTGCTGCGGCCCTGTCCACGCACCTCGGCGATCAGGCCGAAGCCGTCCATCCGCGGCATGTTGATGTCGGTGATGAGCAGATCGGGTTCGACCCCGCCCAGCGTTTCGAGCGCATGGACGCCGTCCTCCGCCTCGATCACGCGATAGCCGAGATCGGTCAGCGCGATACGTAGCAGCATGCGCATACTAGGGGAATCATCAACGGTCATAATGGTCTTGTTCATTGTGCAACTCCCTGAATAGACATGGATCAGTTAAAAAATTCGACATCGCCGCCCAATGCCGCGATCGGTACGGCCGCGCGCACGGGACGCAGCGGCGCCATCACGTCGATCACCGACCGGCACCGGGCGAGGCCGAGCGCGGCGCGGAACTCGACCCGGCGGGCACAGGCGCCGCCGACGTCCTCGCCGACCAGCGGGATATTCTCGGCCCGCAGGAATTCGCGGGCGAAGGTGACGTTGGCCGCTCCGAAATCGCGAAATCCCTGCCGCATCATCGCCCCGCCGAAGATCCGCGCCTTCAGCCGGTGCCGCGCCGCGCCGACCGCCAGCATCGCGTTGATGAGCACCTCCATCGCATAGACGCCGTAGCGCTGCATCGACGCGGTGTCGGTCGCGCTGCCGTCGGCCAGCAGATAATGGTTGATGCCGCCGACCTGCGCGACCGGATCGTAGAAACATGCCGCCACGCAACTGCCGAGCACGGTCGTCAGCACCACGTCGGGCGCGCGGCTCACCTGCGTCTCGCCCTGCGCGACGGTGATGCGGCGGAACGGGAAATCGGGCGTGTTCATGCGGCGCATGCCGCCAGCAGGCGCGGACCGATGCGGCGCAGGGGAAGTTGTTCAACCACGGCACCGATCCGGTGCGCGACCGCCGGCATGCCATAGACGATACTGGTCGCCGCATCCTGTCCGATCGTCATCGCCCCCGCCATTCGCATCGTTCTCAACCCTTCGGCGCCATCGCCGCCCATCCCGGTCAGGATCGCTCCTGCCGCATCCGCGCCGGCGTGACGCGCGATCGAATGAAACAGCCGATCGACCGAGGGGCGGTGCCCGTTGGTCTTGTCCGCTTCGATCAGGCGACAGTGCCGCCGCTCGCCGCTGCCGCCGATTTCCAGATGCCGTTCGCCGCCCGGCGCCACATGGACCGTACCGACCGACAGGACCGCGCCGGCGCGCGCTTCGGCGACGGTCGGCGCGCACATCCGGTTCAGCCGCGCGGCGAAACTGGTGGTGAAGCTGGCGGGCATGTGCTGGACGATGACGGTCGGCGGGCAATTGGCCGGAAAACTTGATAGCAGTTCGATCAGCGCCTCGACGCCGCCGGTGGATGCGCCGATCGCGATCATCGCACCGCCACGCGGCGTATAGCCCTTGGTCGCGGTGCCGGGTGCGGCGGCACCGCGCGCCTGCGGCCGGGTGGCGGCGGCGGCGCGGACCAGTTCGGCCAGATCGACGCTGCCCGCCTGTCGCGTCTGCAACCCGGCCTTGTCGAAACAATCGAACGCGCCCAGTTCCAGCGCGGCCAGCGTGGTATCGGCGCGTTCCGAGGTCAGCGATGACACCATCACCACCGGCATCGGCCGCAGCCGCATCAGCCGTTCGAGGAAATCGAGCCCGTTCATTCCCGGCATCTCGATGTCGAGCGTCACGACATCGGGGTCGAGCGCCTTGATCTGCGCGCGCGCCTCGTCGGCGCTGGCGGCGGTGCCGATCACCTCGATCGACGGATCGGCGGCGAGCCGCTGGCGGATCAGCGCCTGCATCGTGCGCGAATCGTCGATCACGAGGGTACGGACGCTCATGCCGCGACCTTCAGATAGGCGGTGCGCCCGACCAGTTCGAACCGGCGCGCGACCGGCCCGATCAGCCGTTCGGAATGGCCGATGTACAGCATGCCGCCGACCTCGAGATGATCGGCCAGCCGGCTGAGCAGCCGTTCCTTGGTCGGTTCGTCGAAATAGATCATGACGTTGCGGCACAGGATCGCGTCGAACCGCCGCCTGAGCGGCCAGTCGCCGAGCAGGTTGAGCGATTTGAACGCGATCGCGTCGCGCAGCAGCGGATCGACCGTCAGCATGTCGCCGCGCCCCTGCGTCCAGACGCTGCGCAGCGTCGCGGGCACATTGGCCAGCGCATCGCGCGGATAGCTGCCGGCGCGGGCGGTCGCCAGCACGCTCGGCGATATGTCGGTGGCGAGCATGCGGAAGTCGCGGCGCAGCAGGTGCGCGGCGTTCGCGCGGTCCTCGCCCAGCGCGGCCATCAGCCAGCTATAGGGCTCCTCGCCAGAGGAACAGGCCGACGACCATAGCCGGACCGGATCGCCGGCGGTCAGCCGCGCCGCCAGCGTCGGCCACAGCCGCTGCGCGAAATCCTCGAAATGATGCGGTTCGCGAAAGAAGCTGGTGTGGTTGGTCGTCAGCGCGTCGAGCGCGCGGGCGCGCTCGGCGGGATCGCGGCCGATCAGCGCGATATAGTCGCCGACGTTGGTCAGCCCGCAGGCACGCACGCGCGGCGCCAGTCGGCCATAGACGAGCTGCGCTTTGCCCTCGGGCAGCAGGATGCCGACCTCGGCATGGGCGATCGCGGCGATCGCCTCGTGATCGGCCTTGCAGAAGCCGAACTCGCGGGTGCGGGGCGCGGGCTGGGCGGCAGGGGCGTTCATGCGGCACGGGCCAGCGGCGCGCGGATGCCGGCGCGGCTGTGCGCGGTCAGCGCATCGACGTCGAGGATCAGCGCGACCCGCCCGTCGCCGAGGATCGTCGCCCCCGAAACGCCGTCGATCGCCCGGTAATTCGCCTCGAGGCTTTTGACGACCACCTGCCGCTGGTCCTGGATCGAATCGACCAGCAGCGCCGCCTGTCCCTGATCGCCCTCGACCACGATCAGCACCGCCTGTGTCGCGTCGCGTTCGGCCCCGCCGATGTCCAGATGCCGTGCGACCGGCAGCACCGGCACATAGGCGCCGCGCACGTCGAGCAGCGCGGCGTCGGGACCGAACCGGTTGAGCATCGCCTCGGTCGGGCGCAGGCTCTCGACGATCGCGCCCAGCGGGATGACGAAGGTCTGGCTGCCGACCGTCACGATCATCCCGTCGAGCACCGCCAGCGTCAGCGGCAGGCTGAGCGAGAAGCTGGAGCCATGGCCCTCGCGCGACTGGATGCCGATCCGCCCGCCCAGCGCCTGGATGTTGCGGCGGACCACGTCCATCCCCACGCCGCGCCCGGAAATGTTGGACACGGCGGCGGCGGTCGAAAAGCCCGGTGCGAAGATCAGATTGTCGATCTCGTCGTCGCTCAGCGCGGCATCGGGCAGGACGATGCCGCGCTCGATCGCCTTGGCCAGTACCGCCCGCCGGTCGATGCCGCGTCCATCGTCGGTGACGGTGATGACGATCCGCCCCGAATGATGCGCGGCCGACAGCCGCACCAGCCCCTCGGCCGGCTTGCCGGCGGCGGCGCGTACGTCGGGCGTCTCCAGCCCATGGTCGACGGCATTGCGGATGAGGTGGGTGAGCGGCTCGCCGATGCGTTCGACCACGGTCTTGTCGACCTCGGTCATCTCGCCCTCGACCTCCAGCCGGACGCGCTTGCCCGTTTCGCCCTCCAGCTCGCGGATGATGCGCGGCACGCGGCTGAACACCGTCTTCATCGGCTGCGCGCGGATCGCCATCGTCGATTCCTGCAACTCGCGCGTCAGATGTTCGAGGTCGCTCAGTTCCGATATGTCGCCCAGACGGTGTTCGGTCAGGCGCTGCGCCAGCATCGCCTGGGTAATCACCAGTTCGCCGACCAGATTGACCAGCCGGTCGAGCCGGTCGAGGTCGACGCGGATCGTCTGACCGCCGGTCGCCACCGCCTTGGCCAGTGGTTCGTCGCTGACGACCGGCGGTGCGACCGCTTCCACGATGATGTCGGGTTCGGGGGTGGGCAGGGGTTCCGGATCGGCCAGCATCGCCAGCAGATCGTCGATGTCGGGATCGGCCGCCGCCACCGCCACCGCCGCCACCGCATCGGCGCGCGCCAGCGTCACCTCGCAGGCATCGACGAAATCGAACACCGCGCGGATGTCGTCCTCGTCCAGCGTGCCGGGCAACGCCACCTGCCAGCCGAGATACGGCGTCGCGGGATCGAGTTCGGCCAGTGCCGGCAGCGCCGACCGGTCGCAGGACAGGATCGTGCCGCCGAGCAGCGCCAGTTCGCGCAGCAGCAGCAGCGGTTCGGACCCATGGTCGAACGCGCCGGGCGTCGGCCGGCAGGTGAGCGACCAGTCCGCCACGACCGGTTCGGCCGGGGCCACATCGTCCAGCATCGCCATCAGATCGTCGAACCCGTCGTCGAACGCGGGTGCCGTCGGGGCTGGAGCCGGGGCCGGCGCATCGCCCTTCGCCGCCGCCGTCAGCCGCGCGAGCATCGCCGCGTCGTCGGGCAGGCGGCCGCCGTCGCGGGCCACCGCCACATGATCGGCAAGCACATCGAACGCGCGCATCGTCAGGTCGAGCAGGTCCGGTCCCAGCGACAGCGTGCCGTTGCGGATCAGGTCGAGCAGCGTTTCATATTCATGGGTATAGGCTTGCAGCCGCTCATGGCCGAACGCCCCTGCGCCTCCCTTGATCGAATGGACGCAGCGGAACACGGCGTTGATCGTTTCGGGATCGCGGTCCCCCTCGCGCAGCAGGGCGAAGTTCGCCTCCATGCCGGCGAGTCCTTCGTCGCATTCCTGAAAGAAAATCTGCTGGATGGCGTCGAGATCCACGGGCGCGCTCCGTTCAGGCGGCGAGAAGAGGGGAAAGACCGGCGAGCGCGGTCATGTCGGCCAGCGCGGGGCTGGGGGCGTCGATCGCGAACGTCATGCCGGCGGCCCGCGCCGCCGTTTCCGCCGCGATCAGCACCTGCAGACACGCCTGCCCGATCCGTTCGACCCCCGATCCGTCGAGCAGCAGCGGTTCGTCCGCCGACAGGCGCTCCACGAGCAGGTCGCGCAGCGCCGGGGCGGCGGCGGTATCGAGCACGGCGGACAGGGGAAGGGGGGTCATGCGATGCTCCCGGATCGAGGCGATCAGAATTCGGACCAGTCGTCACCGGCCACGGCGGCGCTGCCGATGCTGGTGGCGACGCTGCGGCGACGCGCGGTGCGGGCGATCTCGCGTCCCGCCTGCGCGGCGCGGGCCTGTAGCCGGTGGACGGCGGGCGCTTCCGGTGCGAGCGGAGCCCGATCGTCGAGTTTGAAGCGCGCTACCTGCACGGCCAGCGCATGGGCTTCTTCGGCAAGGCTGCGGGCGGCGGCGGTCGCTTCCTCGACCATCGCCGCATTCTGCTGCGTCACGCTGTCCATCGCGCCGACGGCGATGTTGACCTGTTGCAGCCCGTTCGCCTGATGCTCGGCGGCGGTGGCGATGGTTGCCACCAGCGTGCTGATCTCGCCGATGCGGCCGATGATCCGTTGCAGCGCGTCGCCGGTTTCGCTGACCAGCGCGACTCCGGTCGCCACCTGATCCGACGAGGCGGTGATGCGCGCCTTCACGTCCTTGGCGGCGTCGGCCGATCGCTGCGCCAGCGCCCGTACTTCGGACGCGACGACCGCGAAACCGCGACCGGCATCGCCGGCGCGTGCCGCCTCGACCCCGGCGTTCAGCGCCAGCAGATTGGTCTGGAACGCGATCCCGTCGATCACGCTGATGATCGCGCCGATCTCGGACGAGGCGCGCTCGATTCCCTGCATCGCCGCCACCGCCCGGCGCACGACGTCGCCCGACTGTTCGGCTTCGCTGCGGGTGTCGCGGACGACGCTGTTGGTGCGCACGGCTCCGGCGGCGGTTTCGCGCACCGTCGAGGTGATTTCCTCCATCGCGGCGGCGGTCTGTTCCAGGTTCGCGGCCTGTTGCTCGGTGCGCTGCGACAGGTCGTCGGAGGCCTGGCGGACGTCGTCGGCACCGTTGTTGATGCCATAGCTGGCGGAACTGACCGCACGCAGCATGTCGGCGATCGACTCCATCGCCGCGTTGAAATCGATGCGGAGCCGGTCATAATCGTTCGCGAACGGATCGGTCACGCGGTGGGTGACGTCGCCTGCCGCCAGCCGCGACAGGCCGTTGCCCAGCGCGGTGACGACCTGTTGCTGCGCGACGTTGGCGGCCCGAACCGCTTCGCCATGCGCCCGGAACACATCCATCGCTTGGGTCATCCGCCCGACGCAGTCGGTGTGGTCGGTGAACAGTACCGGCGAATCGAGGTCGCCCGCGGCCATCCCTTCCATGCGGACCACGGTGGTGACATAGGGATCGCAGACCAGCCGCTTGGCGGTCAGCATCACGACGGCGACCGCCGTCAGCGCGGCCAGCGCGATCCCGAGCAGCACGCCCGGCGGATCGTCGCGTGACATCGCGATCCACGTCGTCCCGACCGGCACGGCGGCCAGCCCGACCATGACGACCAGCATCAAGTCGAACTTGCGACGGATCGGTGCCGTCGCCCGAAACCAGTGAAGCATCCTTCCATTCCCCCCGCATCGATCGCGCCGTGTTGCGCGTTGATGCTGGTTAGGACGGCGCGGGATAAATACCGGTTAACGCAAACCGGATGGTATACCCGCCGAAGGTATGAACCAGTGGATCGGTGCGGAGCGGACCAATCGGCGTCCGGTCGGCGGAATCAGATGCTATCGCGCAGGCAGCACCGGCCGGGTTTCGCGCAGGCCGATCAGCACCGGCGCGACCGCCAGCGCCACCACCGCGATCATGATGCCCGGGACCATCGGCCATCCGGTCCGCTCCAGCAGCAATTGCGACACGAGCGGCGCCAAGCCGCCGAACAGCGCGGTCGCGGCGGTCGCACCCAGCGCGAGGCCGCTGAGGCGACCTTCGCCGGGGAATTGTTCGGCAGTCGCCACCGCGCCGACCGCGCTCATCGCCCCGCCCAGTGCCGCCAGCACCAGCGCGCCGCCGAGCGCCACCACCGGCCCGCCGCTCGCCATCACCGCGAACATCGTCGCGGGCAGCAGCGCGGCGGCGGCGCAGATGCCCAGCAGCACCGGCTTGCGCCCGATCCGGTCGGACAGGACGCCGGCGAACGGCGTCACCGCGATCACCATTACCGCCGCGGCGGTCGACAGCCACAGCGCCGCGCCTTCGCCCATCGCCCCGACACTGGTCAGGAAGGCGGGAACATAGACGATGCCGACATAATAGGTGATTGACCCCAGCGCCGAGATCGCGAAGCCGCGCAGGATCGCGGGGCGGTGATGCGTCAGCACCTGTCGCAGCGGCGCATCGGGAATGGTGCCGGCCGCGCGTTGCTGTTCGAACTCGGGCGATTCCTGCAACGTCGACCGGGCGAGCGCGACCGCGCCGGCCAGTCCCGCACCCAGGAAGAACGGGATGCGCCAGCCCCATGCCGCCAGCGCCTCGGCGCTCATCAGGCTGACCGTCGCCGCCGACACGCCGACCGCGAGCAATCCACCGACCTCGCTCGCCGCCGAGGCGGACGAGGTGACGAGTCCGCGCCGGTCGGGAGCGGCCCCCTCGAACAGATAGGCGACGACTCCGGTATATTCGCCACCGACCGAGAAGGCCATGACACAGCGCAGCGCCAGCAGCAGCCATCCCGCCGCCGGGCCGATCGTCTCGCGGGTGGGGAGCAGCGCGATGCCGAGCATCGCCACCGTCATCAGCGCCATCGATGCCAGCATCATCGCGCGACGGCCATGCCGGTCGCCGATCCACCCGAACACGATCGCACCCAGCGGCCGCATCAGATAGGCGACGGCGAACCCGCCCAGCGTCAGCGCGAGCGACGCGGTGCCCCCGCCATAGAAAACGCGCGACAGCACCGTCGCGAGGTAGAGGTACAGCGTGAAATCATACCATTCGACCACGGTCGAAAAGGCGGCGATCGCCATCGAACGGCGCGGGATGCCATGAGCGGTCGACCGACGGGACATGGCGGCTTCTCCAATGCGCCCGTGCCCCATGCGGCGATCGTCCCTTCGATGCAAGTCGCGCCGGCCAGCGGGCAATTCGTAAAATTGTAATCGTAATTGCGTCGGTTTGTCATCCTGTCCTCCTACCCGCCGCCGCCTGACGTCGCGCGGTTCGCGCGAGGGGGAGATTTCCGACCATGAAGACCATGTCCCGCGCGCTTGGCGCGACCTTGCCGTTCACGCTCGCCGCGCTGGCGGTGGCCGTGCCGGCGCATGCGCAGCAGGCGACCGAGGCCGCCACCGCCGATCAGGAGGGCGACGATATTGTCGTCACCGGCTCCTACGCCCGCAGCCTCGCCACCGCGACGCAGACCAAGCGGCAGGCGGCATTTGGCGTCGATTCGATCGCCTCGACCGACATCGGCAAATTCCCCGCGCAGAACGTCGCCGAGGCGCTGCAACTCGTCAGCGGCGTCGCGATTACCCGTCCGCGCGGCGAAGGGCTGTATGTCAGCGTGCGCGGGCTGGGGCCGCAGTTTCAGAACACGTTGCTGAACGGCCGGTCGGTCGCACTCAACGACCTGATCGAGAATGGCGGCGCGCAGGGCCGCTCGTTCCGATTCGAGATGCTGCCCGCCGAGTTCGTCGCGCGGATCGACGTGGTCAAGACGCCGACCGCCGACATGACCGAAGGCGCGCTGGGCGGCAACATCGACGTCGCGACCTTCCGCCCGCTCGACATCGGCAACAAGACCACGCTGAACCTGCGCGGCACCTATACCGGGCAGACGCACCGCGTCCGCCCCAACGCCACGATGCTGCACAGCGCGACCACTGACGACGGCACCTTCGGCGTGCTGGCGGGCGTACAATACTGGGGCAAGGAAGTGCGCAACGACCGCTTCCTGAACTTCGGCTGGAACCTTAACCGGTTCAGCGGCGTGCTGGGCGACGGCTTCTACACGCCGACCCGCACCCGCCCGACGATCGAAACCGAGAAGCGCGACCGCGTGTCGGGGATCGTCTCCGCACAGTGGCGGCCGGGCGCCGACTTTGAGACCACGCTCGACGTGATCGCGACGCGGCTGGACGTCGCCTATTACGAATATGGCATCGACATCTATCCCGACGATACCAGCGTTGCGGGCCACCGCCCGGTGCTGGTCGCCGGATCGCAGAAGATCGAGGGCAATACCGTCGTCGCCGCGACGATCAACGACGTGCGTTTCATGGCGTCGCGCGAATACAGCATGAACCGCCACGACCTGCTGACCATCGGGTTGAAGCAGGCATGGAATCCGAACCGCTGGCATGTGTCGGCGACCGCCAACTGGTCGGCGGCGCACAGCTTTCACCCCAGCTTCCGCGAGGGCACGGTGCGCAGCCGCGCGATGTTCTTCGCGCCGTTCAGCTACGACGCCTCGGGCGGGTACAAGGTGCTGCCGACGATCACGACGCCGCGCAGCCTGACCGATCCGAATAATTTCGTCGTGCAGACGTTCAACATCGCGCCCAAGGACAGCAAGGACTGGGACGCCTATACCCGTATCGACGTCGCCCGCGACTTCGACGGGTTCGTCACCAAGCTGGCGGCCGGCGGTGAATATCACTGGCGCAAGCGCGACTATTTCCGCCGCGACTTCAACATCAACACACTGACCGGCCAGCCGGTATCGGCGCTCGGCAACGGCGCGCTGCTGCCGCTGCCCTATGACGATTTCCTGAAGGACGTCGACGGCAACACGCCGCGTAGCTGGCTGGTGCCCGACACCGGCACGTTCTTCGACCGGCTGTTCACCCCGGCCATCGCCGCCGCGCCGCTGACGGCGGGCGACCTGCGGTCGTCGTTCGTGACGCGCGAGAAGATCACGGCGGGCTATGTGCGTGCCGACTATGGCTTCCCGATCGGCGACGTCGCCGTCACCGGCAATGTCGGCGCGCGCTATGTCCATACCGATCAGGTCGCGAACGGCACGCTGACGCTGGGGTCCACGCCGCGCGCGGTCAGCTTCCCCAGGACGTTCGACAACATCCTGCCGAGCGCCAACCTGCGCGCCGAGATCACGCCCACGCTGGTCGGCCGCCTCGCTGCCAGCCGGGTGCTGACCCGCCCCAACGTCACCGACAGCGCGCCGCGCATCACCGTGTCGACCGACGCCCCGACCGCCAGCGGCGGCAACCCCGAACTGAAGCCGTTCCTCGCGACACAGTTCGACGGATCGCTCGAATGGTATTTCGCCCCCACCGGCGCGCTGACCGGCGCGGTGTTCTACAAGGCGATGGACGATTACATCACCGCGCAGAACGTCAACATCGACATTCCGGGGCGCGGCACCGTGCTGCTCAGCACACAGGTCAACGGCGGCGATGCCAAGGTGTACGGCGTGGAGGCGGCCTATAATCAGGTCTTCACCTTCCTCCCCGCGCCGTTCGACGGGTTGGGCGTGCAGGCGTCCTATACCCACACCTCGGTCAAGGCGAACTATACGGCGGGCGCGCGCGCGATCGTCGACCAGTTGATCGGCCTGTCGAAGAACAGCTTCAACCTCGTCGGCTTCTACGATAAGGGGCCGGTGTCGACGCGGCTGTCCTATGTGTGGCGCGACGCCTATCTGGCGGGCACCGGCAGCACGACGCAGGCGCCCAATTATGTCGCGCCGTTCGGGTCGCTCGACGGCAACTTCTCGTACCGGCTGACGCCGCGTATCTTGGCGAGCATCGAGGCGATCAACATCGCCGGCGCGCGCGCGTACAGCTATCAGGACAGCAAGCTGCGGTTCGGCGAGATCAACTATTACGGGCGTACATTGCTGTTCGGCGTGCGGGCGGAGTTCTGATGCGCACGTTTGTGTTTCCGCTGGTGATGGGGGCGGCCGTCGCGGCCGCTCCCGCACCCCGTCCGACGATGGCCGATGTGCAGGTCGTCGGGTCGCACAACAGCTTCAAGGCGCGCATTCCGGCGTCGGTGCTGCGGACGATCCGCGCGCGTGACGCCCGCATGGCCGATGCGCTCGATTATTATCATCCCTCGCTCACCGCGCAGCTCGACCGGGGCGTGCGGCAGTTGGAGATCGACATCTTCGCCGATCCGAACGGCGGCCGCTACGCCGATCCCAAGGGTGAGGTGATCGCCCGCGCCGCCGGCGAGACGACCGGCTTCGACCGCGCGGCGATGCTGCGGCCGGGGTACAAGGTGTTCCACATCCCCGACGTCGATTATCTGAGCACCTGTCCGACGCTGGCCGGGTGTCTGGGCGAAGTGGCGGCATGGTCGCGCCGTCATCCGCGCCACCTGCCGATCATGCTGACGATCAACGCCGCCGACACGCCGTCGACCCGGCCGGAGATCGCCGCGCCGCTGCCGCTCGACGATGCGGCGCTGCTGGATGCGCTCGATGGCGAGATTCGCGCGGCGCTGGGCACGCGGTTGCTCACGCCCGACATGGTGCGCGGGAATGCGGCGACCTTGGCCGAAGCGGTGCGAACGCGCGGCTGGCCCTCGCTGGAGGCGGCACGCGGCAAGATCTACGTGCTGTTCGACGTGCGCGCCGCAGTGTCCGACGCCTATCGTGCGGGTCATAGCTCGCTGAACGGCCGGGCGATGTTCGGCTGGTATCCGGCGGGTGAGGCGGAAAGCGCGGTGCAGATCGTGCAGGACCCGCTGGTCGACGGCGCGCGCATCCGCGACTGGGTAAGGGCCGGGGTGATCGTGCGCACGCGGACCGATGCGAACACCGTGGAAGCGCGGGCGAACGATTATGCCAAGGCGAATGCGGCGGCGGCGAGCGGCGCGCAGGCGATCAGCACCGACTATTATCCCGGCGCACCCGATCCGCTGGGACTGCGCTTCACCGTGACGCTGCCCGGCGGCGCGATGGCGCGGTGCAATCCGGTGCGCATCAGTGGGTGCAGCGCCAGGGACATCCGCGAGTAATCAGCATCCGCCGTACCCGTAAACCGGGTACGGCGGCCCTCGCTCATATCTTGACGCGCGCACCGACCAGCAGCGTGCGGCCGAAGTGGTTGTTCTCGTAATTGCGGCGCGCATCGACGTCGACGAAGCGACGACGATAGGCGTCGGTCAGGTTGGTCCCCTCGACCGACAGTTCGAGGAAATCGGTCAGCTTGTAGCGGACCGACGCATCGACGTTCGCGATCGAATCATACCCCTCGAAGATGTTGCCGGTGCCCGATCCCGCATCGACATAGGGGCCGCGATACGCGACCGACGACCGGGCACTGAACCGGGCGTCCTCGTAATAGAGCGTCGCGTTGAACTGGCGTTTCGACACATTGTAGAGCGTTTCGGTGCGCGTGACGGTGGGCAGCGTGCCGCCGGGCACCGTCGCCGGACCTTGCTGCGTATAATCCGCCTCCGATCGCACGAACGTCGCGTTCACGATGCCGCCGAAGTTGCGCAGCACGCCCGGCAGGAAGCGGAACGGCGCCTGGAGCGCGATCTCGATCCCTTCCAGCGATGCGCCGGCACCGTTGCCGGTCGTTGCGATCGTCCAGATGTCCTGCGCCTGCAACGCTGGGTTGAGCGCGGCGGGCGAGGAGGAGACGAGGACGTTCGGCGACAGGCCGGTTTCGGTAAAGGTGCCGCTGCGGCTGATCGCTACGGGGAAGCTGGCGATGTCCTTGCGGAACAGCGCAACCGAAAAGGCCGATTGCGGGGCGAAATACCATTCGGCCGCCAGATCGTAATTGGTCGCACGGAACGGTTCGAGGAACGGATTGCCGCTGGTCACGCGGAAGTTGAAGCCATCGGCCGATCCGCCCGGCGTCAGATTGCCGAGCGACGGGCGGGTAATGACCTTGGCGATCGCGCCGCGCAGGATGATGTCGGGCGTGGGATACAGCGCGACGTTCATCGAGGGCAGCCAGTCCTCGTAATCGCGCTTCACGGTGACGGCTACGCCGCTGTTGATGCCATAGGACGACTGGTCGGTGCGGACGTAGCGGATGCCGCCGTTCGCGGCATAGTCGAGGCCGAGGATCGTGCCCTTGGCATCGAACTGGAGATAGCCGCCCTTCGTTTCCTCGGTCACGCCGCGATTGTTGCCGACGTCGAGCGCCAGCGGGCGGTTGTAGAGCCCGGTGAACGCGGTCGCGGCATCGAGGTTGGGGATCAGCCACTGGGTCGTGGTGCCCGACGGTGCGTTCGATCCCTTGAGCGTAAACAGTTCCGACAGCGCGTTCGTCGCCTGAAAGCCATAGATGGTGCCCGGACCGAAGGCGGTGGTCGCCGAACAGGTGATCGTGCCGAGCACAAGGTCGCGCCCGCCGTTGCCGCACACCGCCGTGTCGCGGGTGAAGGCGGTGATGTCATAGTCGTAGCGCCGCCACATGCCGCCGGCCTTGACCTGAAACCCCTCGGCCACGTCCCATTCGGTGCGCAGTTGCGCGGTCTTGAACTGGTTGACCACGTCGGACGGGCGATCGCGGATTTCGGCGAGCTGGAAATTGGCGGGATCGGTGACGCTGGTGCCGAAGGTCAGCACCGGGGCGTCCTTGTCGCTATAGTCGTAGCGATAGCCCTGCGCGTCGCGATCGTCGAACACCAGCGTGGTTTCCACCGGCACGCTGGCATCCGATTTCGAATAGCCGCCGAGCAGGGTGAAGCGGAATTTGTCCGACAGGTCCTGATCCCAGGTGCCGCCGATCTGGTAGAATTCGGTCTGCGACTGGCGGAAATAATGTTCGGTGCGGACCCACGCATCGTTCAGCGTCGCCGACACCATGTTGTTGCTGTCGTCATAGGTCGGGCCGACGACGTCGATCTGCCGCTCGTTCGAGCGCAGCAGCACCTCGCCCCATTTCTCGCGGCGATCGGCGCGGAAGCGCGAATACAGGCCGTCGATCGACACCTTGGTCGCATCGCCCGGCGACCATTGCACGCTGCCGGTGAGGCCCAGCCGCTCGCGGTTATGCGTCACCTCGCCATAGCGCGGGATGCGCGGGTGGAACGACAGCGCGGCACGGTCGCACGCCGCGCCCGCGATATAGGTGCCGCCGCGATTGGGCGCGGTCCAGCAGCGGGTGCCGTCGACCGAATCGAACCGCGCCTGTGCCCAGCGGACGGTATTGTTGCCGATCTCCTTGGTGACGGTGTCCTGATAGGCGGCGGATACCGAAACGCCGAAGGTGCCGTCGGGCGACTTCCACCCGATCAGCCCGGCGAAGCGCGGCCCGACCGTTTCGGACAGGTCGTTATAGTTGGCGACCGCCGAGGCGGCGACGGTGAAGCCCGCCTTGCCCGCCAGCGGGTTGCCGGTGTTGAGATCGACGACCGCGCCCAGCGACCCTTCGTCCAGATCGGCCGAGGCGGTCTTGTGGACGACGATCGAGCTGAACAGCTCGGATGCGAAGACGTTGAAATCGAACGACCGGTCGCGGTTGGCCGATGCCCCGTCGCTCGACGTGGTGACGGTTTCGAGGCCGTTGACGCGGACGCGGGTGAACTGCGCCCCCAGACCCCGCACGGTGATCGCGCGGCCCTCGCCGCCGTCGCGCTGGATGGCGATGCCAGGGATGCGTTGCAGCGATTCGGCGAGATTCTGGTCGGGAAACTTGGCAATATCCTCGGCGACGATCGCGTCGACCGCGCCGACCGACTGGCGCTTCACGTTCAGCGCGGCGTTCAGCGACGCGCGAAAGCCGGTGACGATGATGTCTTCCTCGACATTGTCACCTTCGGCGGGCTGGCTGGCACCCGGCTGTTCCGGCGCGTCCTGCGCCTGGGCGATGCCGGTAAAGGCGGTCAGTGCGGTCGCGGCGAGCAGCACCGCGAGCGTGCGTCGATGGTCGTGATAGCGCATGGTCAATCCTCTCCCTGCTGCGATGACACCGGGCGCATCGATGTGCCCGCAATATCGATCACCCTGCCGACGGGCACAGGCCATACCGCCTGTTTCGCCCGTGGGACGGTCCGCGACGGCCGTTGCCGCCGCAGATTGCCGGTTTTGCCTTTTTGGCTTGAGAAACCGGTGTCAAAGCGACATTGTGCGCTGACGACGAAGCTGTCAAGAACCGCTCGGAGAGGAATGAAGATGAACGGATTTGCCCGTCTGGTCCTGTGCGGCCTGTTGTCCGCCGCCATGGCCGCGCCGGTCGCAGTGGCGCAGGGGACGGCCGCGACGCCGGCCACCACCACCGCTTTTCCGGGGGCGCAAGGATGGGCGGCGGTGACGCCCGGCGGCCGTGGCGGCCGCATCCTGCGCGTGACGACGCTGGCCGCCGACGGTCCCGGATCGTTCAAGGCCGCGCTGGAGGCGAAGGGACCGCGCATCGTGGTGTTCGAGGTCGGCGGCGTGATCGACCTCGCCCGCACGACGATCACGATCAAGGAACCGTTTCTGACGATCGCCGGACAGACCGCGCCCTCGCCCGGCATCACGCTGATCCGCGGCGGCATCGACATTCGCGCGCACGACGTGATCGTCCGCCACATCCGCGTGCGCCCCGGCCTCGACGGACAGGCCAAACGCTCGGGCTGGGAGGTCGATGCGATGAACACCGTCGCCGCGCGCAACGTGATCGTCGACCATTGCACCATGACATGGGCGCTCGACGAGAATCTCTCGGCCTCCGGTCCGCGTTTCGAGGGAGCGACCCCCGACGAGTGGCGCCGGAACACCAGCCACAACATCACCTTCAGCTACAATCTGCTGGCCGAGGGGCTGGCCGACGCCAGCCATCCCAAGGGCGAGCATAGCAAGGGGTCGCTGATCCACGACAATGCCAGCGGCATCCTGATCTGGCGCAACGTCTATGCCCATAATGTCGAGCGCAGCCCGCTGTTGAAAGGCGGGGTGCAGGCGGCGGTGGTCAACAACCTGATCTACGATCCCGCCAAGCGCGCGGTGCATTACAACCTGATGGCGCTCGAATGGGCGGGCCATGCCTATCAGGAAGGGCAGTTGTCGGCGGTCGGCAACGTGATGCGCGGTGGTCCCTCGACCGACGAGCGGCTGCCGTTCCTCATGCTCGGCGGCGATGGCGACCTGCGCTATCACGGGCGCGACAATGTCGCGGTCGACCGGCAT
>NZ_LMKU01000030.1:77730-79344 GCF_001421635.1 Sphingomonas sp. Leaf25 | reverse complement strand
CCCCGCCGGTCTGGCCGACCGGCCTGCCGGTGCTGCCGTCGCAAGAGGTCGAGACGCATGTGCTGGCGAATGCCGGCGCGCGGCCGTGGGACCGGGATGCCGACGACATCCGCGTGCTGTTCTTCGTCGCCGAGGGGCGCGGCAAGGTGATCGACGACGAGCGCGAAGTGAGCGAATATCCCCATCCGGTGCAGACCGGCGCGCCGTTCGTCGACGCCGAATGGGATTTGACCACGATGGAACCGAAATCGGGCCGCTATCCGGGACAGAAGGGGCCGGTCCAGGAATCGCTGTCGGCGCGCGACCGGGCGATGCGCCAATGATCGCGCGGCTGGTCGTCGCCGGCGCGCTGCTGTTTGGTGCGGTGCCGGCCGCCGCCGCCCCGCGCGTGCTGATCTTCCACCACGCGACCGGCTTCGTCCACGACTCGATCCCGCAGGGCGTCGCGGCGGTTGAGGCGATGGCACGCGCGCAGGGGCTGGAACCAGTGGCGAGCGACGATCCGGCGGTGTTCGATACGCCGCTCACCGATGTCGCTGCGGTCGTGCTGGTGTCGACCACCACCGATTCCAAACGACCCGAAAGCGAATGGTTCACCGGCACGCGGCGGACCGTGCTGCAACGCTATGTCGAGGACGGCGGTGGGGTGGTGGCGATCCATGCCGCCGCCGATTCGCATTATGGGTGGCCATGGTATGCCCGGCTGATCGGCGGTCGCTTCGCGCGACATCCGCAGGGCACGCCCGAGGCGGCGGTGTCTCGCACCGCGCACCGCCACGCCGCGACCGCGACGCTGCCCACGGCGTTCCGCATCGCCGACGAATGGTATTGGTTCAACGACCTGTCGCCCGACCTCGATCATCTGCTGACGGTCGACCCACAGTCGATCGGTTCGAGCGAGGTGAACCCCAAACCGCTCGCGTGGGCGCACCGCGTCGGCAAGGGGCGGGTATTCTATACCGGCCTTGGCCATCGCCGCGAAAGCTGGAGCGACGCGCGCGTGCTGGCGCATGTCGCGGGTGGCCTCGGCTGGGCGACGGGCCGCGCGAAGGCGCCGGCGATGGTGGTGATCGACGACGAGGGCACGCGCGTGCGCCAGCCGGTGCCGCACGGTAACATCGGCATGAGCACCGCATGGCGCATCACCGACAAGGTGCCCGGCCGCACGATGGAGTTCCGCCGCCGCACGCTCGACCGGGGCGCGGCGATCGGCCTGCACCCCATCGCGCATGACGAGGTGTATCATGTCGTTTCGGGCGAGGGCGACGTGACCAGCGACGGCGTGACCCGGCGGGTGGGCGCGGGGACGACGGTGTATCTCTACGACGGCGCGGTCGTGGGCATCGCGCAGCGCGGCACCAAGCCGCTGGCGCTGATCGTCAGTTATCCGCTGGCGGCGGAACAGGGGCGCGATTGAGCGCCGGTCGGCAGTTTGGCGGTTTTCCGGGGGAAACGGCGCGGAACGAACGCTACCTGCCCAGTATTTCCGCCCGTTCGTCCTCTGTCAAAAGGGCGATCTCCGCCAAGAGATGCTGTCCCTTGGCATGAGCAACAGCGGATAGCGCGCCGACGACAACAAGATCGTCGGTCGTTTTTCCAAGATCGCGCAAGGCC
>NZ_LMKU01000030.1:71168-77721 GCF_001421635.1 Sphingomonas sp. Leaf25 | reverse complement strand
TTCCGGCTGCCAATCTGCCTTCCTCGATCGACGAAATCAGCGCGTAGGCATTCCAGTCAGGCTAGGTGTGTGCCTGCATCATCCTGACAATCTCACCCACGGCGGCATAGGAGGCCGTATTGACGGTCCCCTGGTGATAAAGTTGTTCCCAGAGTTCCCGTGCGGCATCTTCCTCACCGGCACGCCAGGCTTCGATCGCAGGGCGGGGGTCATACAACTCACCATATGCGCTTAGCCAAGAATTGTCGGACACATCTCGCTCCAGTTACGAACGTCGCTTTCTAGCGCCGCCGCGCAAGCGGCGGAATGGTCGACACAGGTCGCCGGTTCGCCTCACGTCCCCGGCTGAACATAGGGAAACTGCGCGAACAGTTCCCGTTCCCAACGGCGCGGATCGTCCGCCACCCGGCTGACCCGGTCGAAGACCATCGTCGCGCGGCGGGGCAGGGTATGGCGCGGCCAGTCCAAGCCGGGATTACCACTCCGCGCCAATGCGACGAACGCCGCCATCATCCGCGCCGATACCGTGCGCGCATCGGCGCCGGTGCCGCTGACCGATCCGGGGGCGTCGAGCGTGCCGAACACCAGCGGAATGTCGTCGGTATGCGCCGCGCCGCCGCCGGGGCGCAGCGGCGAGGAATAATCGAGCTGATACACCCATGCCGGCACCCCGGCGGCGGCGCGCGCCTCCGCCTCGATCACCTGTCCCGGCCAGCTTCGCCCGGCGGTACTGGCGGCATAGAGCAGGTCGGCGGGCGTCATCGCCGGGAAATGCTGGCGATATTGCGCGACCAGCCATTCGGGATGCACGTCGATGCGCAGTTGCGGGGCCAGCCGGGCGGCGATGTTGCTCCAGTCGATCCCACGCAACGCCGGACCGTCGGGCGCGATGAACGCGCGGGTTTCCTCGCGCGTGTTGCCGAGGATCAGCGGGATCGTCGCCCCGAGCGGATGCGCGTCGGGCCAGAACGGGTGGCGCGACAGCGACCGCATGTCGACCACCGGCCCCATATAGACCCCGCCGCCAAGGATCGGGTCCTCCGCGCCCAGCGCATCGACCAGCCGTTCGACCGGCAGCGTCGCCGCTTGCGCCGGGGTCGCCTTCAGCCGGGCGAGGAACGCTTGGGCGCGGCGGGTGGCGTTGACCGGGCCGGACCCCGTCACCTGCTGGCCGCTCATCGTCGCGGCGGCGTGGAACAGTCCTTTGGCGGCGGGCATCGCCATCAGCGTCGCGATCTTGGCCCCGCCGCCTGACTGGCCGAACACCATCACCCGCGCCGGATCGCCGCCGAAGCCCGCGATATTCTCGCGTACCCATCGCAGCGCCAGCACCAGATCGAGCTGGCCGACGTTGCCGCTGTCGGCAAAGCGCGCGTCCAGCCGGGCGAGATAGAGATAGCCTAGCGCGTTCAGCCGGTGGTTGACCGTCACCACCACCACGTCGCCCGCCGCTGCCAGCCGGTCGCCGAACACCATCGGCTCGACGACCGTCCCGCCCGAATAGGCGCCGCCGTGGAAGTACACCATCACCGGCCGCCGCGCGCCCGGCCGCGCTTCAGGGGTCCAGACGTTCAGGAACAGGCAGTCCTCTGCCCGGTCGGGTCCTGTTCCGCGCTGCGGGCAGGTGGGGCCGAAGGCGATCGCGCGCTGCACGTCATGCGACGCGATCGGTGCGCGTGGCGGCTGGAAGCGATAGGTGCCGGGGTCGACGCCGTAGCGGATGCCGCGAAAGACCGAGACGCTCGCTTCCCGCAGCCCCTGCCAGCGACCGCAGGGACCCCATGCTATCGGATCGGTCGCCCCTCGCGCCGCACCGGGCATGGCGGCCAGCGCCGCGCCGCCCGCCAAGATCGTGCGCCTGTCGATCTGCATCGTACCTCTCCCGTCCGGCGCTATACGCCGGTTGGGGGGAAGGTAATCGGTGTCATCGAGCTGGGCAAGTCACCCGGCGGGCGGCGCGACCGAGGCGCGGCGGATCAGCGTCGAGACGAACATCGCTTCTTCCGGAGGCTCGCCGATCTCCTCGCCATCCTCGATCAGCTTGAGCGCCGCCGCCCGCGCCATCGTCGCGATCGGCCAGCGTACCGTCGTCAGTGGCGGCCATAGATGCGACGCGATCGAGGTATCGTCGAACCCGATGATCGACAAATCCTGCGGCACTTCCAGCCCGCGTTGTCGCGCGACATGCAGCGCCCCCGCCGCCATCTCGTCGTTCGACGAGAAGATCGCGGTTGGGCGCGGTGACAGATCGAGCAGGCGTTCGGCGGCGCGCATCCCCGATTCGAAGGTATAGTCGCCCTGCGCGATCCACGTCCGCTGCATGCCGATCCCGGCGGCCTCCATCGCTTCCTCATAGCCCTGCTGCCGCTCGAACGCCGAGCGGAAGCCATGCGGCCCGGCGATCATGCAGATGCGGCGATGCCCGGCGGCGAACAGATGGTCGATCGCGCCACGCACCGCCTCGCGGTCGTTCGACGATACCATATGGGCGTGCTCGTCGAACGAGGCCGATCCCATGCGGACATAACGGCAGCCGATCTGCGTACACAGCGCCGCCAGCGCATCATTCTCAGAGATCGGCGGGAGCAGCATCACCCCGTAAGGGCGCTGGCGTTCGAGGAAGTGGCGGATCTCGTCGGCCATATCGGGCGCGCCGCGATCGACCGGGTGGACCAGCAATTCGAACTCGGTATCGCGCAGCACCTCCAGCAACCCCTGCTGCACGTTCAGCACCATCTGCGCATTGGGATTGTCGTGGATCAGCGCGATCAGGAAATTACGGCGCAGCGCCAGTGCGCGTGCCTGCGGATTGGGGATATAGCCCAGTTCGGCGATCACCGCTTCCACCCGCTCGCGCGTTTCGCCTCCCAGCAGGGGCGACCGGTTGATGACCCGGCTGACCGTCTTCTTGGATACGCCGGCGAGTCGGGCGACGTCGTTGATCGTGGGCTGGCCGCTGCGTTTCATCGGCAATCGATAGCGCGGGGTGGCGCGCACGCCAATGTCCCCGTCGCGCAATTCGCTCGCTTGTCAGTGACACCGGTTTCCGATACGCCGGTGGCAATTAAAGGAGAGGGGCCGTGTATGGAGAACCGTGACCGGATTGCGCAGGCATTCGTCGCCGCGCGGCGTGATGCGCGCGGACTTGCGCAGTATCCGGGCGATCGTCCGACGACGCTGGGCGAAGCCTATGGCGTGCAGGACCGGGCGATCGCGCTCGACGGGCGGACAGTGAGCGGGTGGAAGGTCGGCAAGATCAACGCGCCACTCGATACGCAACTGGGGGCCAACCGGCTGGCCGGACCGATCTTTGCCGATCAGTTGTTCCTGGACGCCACGCCCGTCCTGCCGGTGATCGCCGACGGGTTCGCGGCGGCCGAGGCCGAATATTGCATCCGCATCGCCCGCAGCCCCGCGCCCGGTGCGACCGGCCTGTCGCACGACGCGGTGCTGGAGCTGATCGACGCGGTCCATGTCGGGATCGAGATCGCCAGTTCACCCTATCCCGGCATCAACGCCGATGGCCCGCTGGTGACGATCAGCGATTACGGCAACAACCACGGCCTGCTGGTCGGCGCGGAGATTCCCGGCTGGCGTGATGGCGATTTCATCGACTGGCCGGTCGTGTCGCGGATCGACGGCGCGGTGATCGGCGAAGCGAGCGCGCGCACGATGCTCGACGGACCGATCGGCGCGGTGTCGTTTCTGATCGACTGCCTCGCCTCTCGTGGTCTAACGCTGGCAGCGGGGCAATGGGTATCGTCCGGCGCCGTCACCGGGGTTCATCCGGTGGCGCCCGGACAGCGCTTCGATGCCGAATTCGGAAGTCTGCGGGTGAGCTGCGCGATCGACGCCGCCAGGCCCGCGCAGGGGATGCAAGGAGAGCTACGGCATGCAAGCGAGGCAGAATGACGGTATCGACCGCGCGGTAGCGCGCGCCGGCCGCTATCGCTGGGGCATCGTCGGCCTGTTGTTCATGGCGACGTGCATCAACTACGTTGACCGGCAGATGATCGGGGTGCTCAAGCCCACCTTGTCGAAAGACCTGCGCTGGACCGAAACCGACTTCGCCAACGTCATCTTCTTTTTCCAGTTCGCCTATGCGATCGGCTATATCGGCTTTGGTCGCATCGTCGACGTGATCGGGGCGCGCATGGGCTATGCCGTCGCCTTCGTGATCTGGCAGATCGCGCATATGGCGCACGGCGGCGCGTACAGCGTTACCCAGTTCGCCATGGCGCGCTTCGGGCTGGGTCTGGGCGAATCGGGCAATTTCCCGGCGGGGATCAAGGCCGTCACCGAATGGTTTCCGGCCAAGGAACGCGCCTTCGCGATCGGGGTCTTTAACGCCGGGGCGAACGTCGGCGCGATCATCACGCCAATGGCGGTGCCGCTGCTGACCGTCGCCTATGGCTGGCGGATGGCGTTCGTCGTTACCGGCGTCGTCAGCCTCGTCTGGCTGGCGTTGTGGCTGATCTTCTATCGTAGCCCACGCGATCACAAGAAGCTGTCGAGCGGCGAGCTGGCGTGGATCGAGCAGGACCCGGCCGACCCGGTCAAGCCGATCGCGTGGAAGCGGCTGGTCACGAAGCGCGAGACCTGGGCCTATGCGCTCGGCAAATTCTGCATCGACCCGATCTGGTGGTTTTTCCTGTTCTGGCTGCCGGGCTATCTTGGCGACCGCTACGACCTCGACCTGCTGAGCTTCGGGCCGCCGCTGGTCGCCATCTATCTGCTGTCGGACCTTGGCAGTGTTGCCGGCGGCTGGCTGTCGTCGCGGCTGATCGCGCGCGGGCGCACCGTCAACTTCGCGCGCAAGACGACGATGCTGGTCTGCGCCTTCGCGGTCCTGCCGGTGCTCTTCGCCCAGTCGATCGACAATCTGTGGGTCGCCGTGCTTGTCATCGGTATCGCCACCGCCGCGCATCAGGCGTTCTCGGCCAATCTCTACACGCTCCCCTCCGACCTGTTCCCGCGTGCGGCGGTCGGATCGGTCGTCGGGATCGGCGGGACGGTCGGCGCGATCGGCGGCATGATGATGGCGAAATATGCGGGCTACGTCCTCGACGGGATCGGTAGCTATGCGCCGCTGTTCTTCGTCGCGGGATCGGCCTATTTCGTCGCGCTGCTGGCGGTGCATCTGCTGTCGCCGCGCCTCGCCCGGGTCGACGCCGACTGACCGGCCGGCGGGGGAGTGGCTACTCCCCCGCCAGTCGCAGCAGCACCGCCCATTCGGCGTCGCCGACCGGTGAAACCGACAGGCGGGATTGCCGCAGCATCGCCATGCCCGCCAAGGCGTCGTCCGCCTTCATCGCCTTCAGTTCGACCGGGCGGGGCAAGGGACGGAGCGGTTCGATCCGCACCGATACCCAGCCGTCCCCGCCATCCGGCCGTGCAGCGCGCGCGATCCGCGCCACGCCGACCGCCGCCTTGTCCTTGCCCGAATGATAATAGAGCGCCTCGTCGCCGACCTGCATGGCGCGCAAGTGGTTGGCAGCGGCATGGTTGCGCACCCCGTCCCATTCGGTGCCGCCGTCGCGCACCAGATCGTCCCAGCCATAGCTGTCCGGTTCCGATTTCAGCAGCCAATACGCCATCGCCCGTCCTCTCGCCTTCGATAAACCGCCTGTGAATGAGCGGTTCCGCGAGCGTTCAGTCGCGGCGTGGCAAGACTGCCATCATCGACGTGGATGCGTCGACCCGGCGCGGTTGCCGAAACCCGCCGGGAAATGACAGGAGAACGGGCATGACGACCTTGCTGACAAAGGCCGGTCTGGGCGCGGTACTGGCCGCGACGACGCTGACCGCTGCCGCCCCCGCCGACGCGCAATGGCGTCGCGGCTATTATCGCGACCGCGACAATACCGGCACCGCCGTGGTGGCGGGGATCGCCGGCCTCGCCATCGGCGCGGCGCTGGCATCGGGCGGACCGCGCGATCGCTATGCGCGCGACCGCTATTACCGCGATCGCGGCTATGCGTATAATTACGACGACCGCTATTATCGCCAGCGCGGCTATTATCCGAACGACGGCTATTACGCCTCACGCTACCGCGATTATCAGCGGTGCTGGATCGAGCAGCGCTACGATCCCTATTACGACCAGAATGTTCGCGTCCGCGTCTGTAACTGACCGGACGGGCGGGGCGGGGGAGGCATCCCCCGCCCTTTGCGCTTGGCGCGCGCGCGGTTTTACGGCATGGGCCGCGCCCATGACTGATACGCCCCCAGATCGCCTCTCGATCAATCCGCGCAGCCCCCATTTCGACCAGCCGGTGCTGGAGCGCGGCATCGGCATCCGCTTCAAGGGCGCCGAACGCAACGACGTCGAGGAATATTCGATGTCCGAAGGCTGGATCCGCGTCGCGCTCGGCAAGAAGATGGACCGCAAGGGCCAGCCGCTGACGATCAAGCTGACCGGCCCGGTGGAGGCTTATTTCCAGACGCCGGTGGCGGATGCGGCGGATGATGCCGGACAGGCCGAGGCGAACACCGATGAAACGAAAGCCGCCGACGGCGAGTAAGTCCCACACTCCCCTCCCTGACAAGGGAG
>NZ_LMKU01000030.1:43118-71157 GCF_001421635.1 Sphingomonas sp. Leaf25 | reverse complement strand
GGGGGGGGGGTAGGGTAGTGGGAGCCGCAGCGTTTCCTCGCCGACCGACCCACCCCCGACCCCTCCCTTGTCAGGGAGGGGAGTTGTCCCCGTCACGCTCCATCCGCGCACCGACGTGGCGTTCCCCCCGCGCAGCGGCCAGCGCGACTTGCCGGTGGCGTTCCGCCTTGCCCGCCAGCGTTGCCGCATCATGGGTGCCGGCACAGGCGGGGCACTCCACCCCTTCGCGGTACAGCGGCGAGGCGCGGTCGGCGTTGTTGACCGGCCTGCGGCATCCGCGACACAGCGCGTGCGTGCCGGGCGTCAGTCCGTGGCCGACCGAAACCCGTTCGTCGAACACGAAGCATTCGCCCTGCCACGCGCTGTCCTCCGCCGGCACCGCTTCGAGATATTTCAGGATGCCGCCGTCGAGGTGATAGACCTCCTCGACGCCCTCGCTTTTCAGGAACGCGGTCGATTTCTCGCAGCGGATGCCGCCGGTGCAGAACATCGCGACCTTCGACTTGCCCGCCAGCAGCGCGTCGCGATTGGCACGAAACCAGTCGGGAAAGTCGCGAAAGCTGTCGGTCCCCGGATCAACTGCCCCGGCAAAGGTGCCGACTTTCACCTCGTACGCATTGCGGGTATCGATCACGACCGTCTGCGGATCGGCAATCAGCGCGTTCCAGTCGGCCGGCGCGACATAGGTGCCGACGATTCGCTTCGGATCGGTGCCCGGCACGCCCATCGTCACGATCTCGCGCTTCAGCCGTACCTTCAGCCGGTGGAACGGCATCGTCGCGGCATGGCTGAACTTGGGTGCCAGGTCTTCGCACCCCGGCACCGCGCGGATCGCGGCGAGCGCGGCGTCGATCCCCGCCGCCGATCCAGCGATCGTGCCGTTCAGCCCCTCGCCCGCGATCAGCAACGTGCCGCGCACGCCATGGGCCGCCAGCACCGCCTCCAGCGCGGCGCGCAGCGCCGGCGGATCGGCCACGGGAACGAAGCGGTACAGCGCCGCGACGGTAATCTCGGTCATCAGTGGACGAAGCGCGCCACCACGTCGCGATACGAGCGGCTGACCTTCACCTGCGATCCCGATTCGAGGATCAGGAAACATTCGCCGTTGGTATGCGGCTTCACCTGCTTGACGAGGTCGAGGTTGACGATCGTCGAGCGATGCACCCGCTGGAACCGGCGCGGGTCGAGCCGCTTTTCGAGGTCCTTCATCGTCTCGCGCAGCACCAGCGAATTGTCGCCGGTGTTGATGACCATGTAATCGCCCGCCGCCTCGATCATCTCGATCGTGTCGACATCGACGCGGAAAATCTGCCCGCGATCCTTGATGTTGATGAGTTTCTCGAACCGGTTGGCGCCGACCGCGTCGTCGCCGCCGCCATCGGCGGCTTCCATCTCGGCCGCCGTGTCGGGGGCGACCTCGGCCAGCACTTCCTTCAGCTTTTCGACCTCGGCTTGCCCACGCTTTTCCGACAGGCGCTGGCGCACCCGGTCGAGCGTGTCGGCTAGGCGCGATTCCTCGACCGGCTTCATCAGATAATCGACCGCATCGGCCTGAAACGCGCGGATCGCATGGTCGCTGTATGCGGTGACGAACACCACCAGCGGCGGTTCGACCTCCATCAGCCCCTGGACGACCGAGAAGCCGTCGAAGCCGGGCATCTGGATGTCGAGGAAGACGAGGTCGGGCTTGTGGGTCTTGATCGATCGGATCGCTTCGCGTCCGTTGGTGCATTTGTCGATGATCTCGACATCGTCATGCGCTTGCAGCCGCAGTTCCAGTCCCTGGATCGCCAGGGACTCGTCGTCGACAAGGATGGTACGGATGGTCATGCGGCCTCTTTGGTAACGTCTTGCGTCTGGAACGGCAGTTCGATCTCGACCACGAAGCCGCCACCCGCGCCGGAGCGGGTGTCGAACCGGTGATCGGGACCATAGGCCTGTGCCAGCCGGTCCCGGATGTTCTGCAACCCGACACCGGTCGACAGCGTCGGCCGCTTCGGGCCGTCGATCAAGCCGGGGCCGGTGTCCGATACGGCAATCTGCACCCGGTTACCGGCGAGCCGAGCGGTAAGCGTGATGTCGGCCCCCTCGATCTGCGGCGTGACCGCATATTTGATCGCATTCTCGACCAGCGGTTGCAGCAGCAGCGAGGGCAGCCGCGCGTGCGCGACGCGCGCGTCGACATCGAAACTGGTGCGCAGGCGCTCCTCGAACCGCATCTTTTCAATATCGAGATAGAGTTTGAGCGTTTCAACCTCCTGCTCGAGCGTCACATGCGCGGTCGGCTCGTTCGCCAGCGTGTAGCGCAGGAACGAGGCGAGGCGGCTGAGCATCACGTTCGCCTTCTCGGTCTGTTTGAGGAGGACGAGCGTCGAGATGGAGTTCAGCGTGTTGAACAGGAAATGCGGGTTGAGCTGATAGCGCAGCATCGCGAGCTGCGCCGAGGAGGCCTGCATCTCCAGCATCTGCATCTCGTCGACCTGCTGTTCGACCACGAGATAGAAGTTGATGCCGAAGTACAGCGCCGACCAGCCCGCCAGCACGGTGAAGTTCAGAAACAGCGTGCCCAGCACCAGCGAGAAGCTGACGTCGGGTGACACGTTGCGGATGAAGGTGAAGACGAAGGCGTCGATCAGCGAATAGGCGAAGGTCGCCGCCGACAGGGTACACATCGTCAGGAAGATCGCCGGCAGGCGCGGCATCGACCGGTAATAGCCGTAGAGCACGCTCATCAGCAGCGTCAGGCAATAGCCGACGATCACCTCGACGATGTTGCCCAGCACGCTTTTGAGCGACGCCGCGCTCGCCACCGTCGAAACCGATCGCAGGATCAGATAGCCGGTCCACCCGGCCGCCTGCAGCAGCCAGAAGGCACGGTTCTTCTGTTCGAAGAAGGGTCGCGAGAAAATGGCGGGCTTTAGCGTCATGCGCTCCGTCACATCGTTCTGCCCCTGTCCGCTTCTAGGCTGCGGGGGGCGGGTTGCAAAGCGGGTGTGTAGCGGAAACCCGCCCCAAACGAAAACCGCCGCCCCGTTTCCGGGACGGCGGTTTCGCGGATGGCCGGGTTCGGTAGGGCTTAGAAGCCGAACTTGACCGAGCCGATGACGGTACGCGGATAGCCGACCGAGAAGTTCGGGTTGCCCGAGCGTGCGTCGACCTGCGTGCTGATGTTGCCGAAATAGCGCTCGTCGAACAGGTTGCGGACGTTCAGCGACAGGCTGGTGCGCTTGAGGCCGTAATCCTCGAGGCTGAAACGCGCGTCGAGATCGACCAGCGTATAGGCACCGACGACCACGTCGTTCAGGTCGGTCGCGAACCGCTCGTCGACCCACTTGCCCTGCACGCCGAGGTTGACCGGGCCATAGTTGAACTCGGCACGACCACCGAACTGCCACTCAGGCGTTTCCGTGACCTTCTTGCCGCGCGTCGCGACGACCTGCGTGCCGGTGGTGCGGACGTTCGAGAGCAGCTCGGTATGGGTGTACGACGCGATCGCCGTCAGCCCGACCCACTGCGCCGGACGCACGGTGACGGTGCCGTCGAAGCCATAGCTTTCCACCGCGCCGATGTTGCGGTCGAACGAGATGCCCTGTTCGAAATCGAACGAGGTCACGATGCGGTTCTTGTAGCCGATGTACCAGCCCGTGACCTGCGACTGCACCATGCGGCTGTTGTAGCGCAGGCCGAGATCGAACGAGTCGGTCTTTTCCGGCTGCACGTCGATGAACGGCGCGCGGTACAGGTTGTCGGTGCGCGGCGCCGAGAGGCCCTTGGCGTAGCTGCCGAACATGCTGAGGTTGGTGTCGACGAAGTTGTAGGTGAAGCCGACGTTGGGCAGCAGCGCGTCGTAGGTATATTCCTGCGCATAGGGCGCATACAGCGGCTGGGGATTGCCCGTGCTGGTGAAGGCGGCGCCCGGCTGCACGATCACATAGGGCTGGGTGCCGACCACGGTCGGGTTGGGGATCGGCTGCGACGAGCAATAGGCGAAGCCGTCGCGTGCCTGGACCGGGCAGTAGGTCTGGAGATCGCGCTTGAAGAACGGCACGCGCAGACCGGCCTGGATGGTGAAACTGCGGTCGAAGAAGCGGCCGATATATTCGCCCGAGATCTGGTTCAGCAACGCCACCGACTTGCGATCACGCTGGGTGATGACGAAGCCGTCGGCGGCCAGCACCGGGCGGCCGTTGCGGCCCGCGAACGGATTTTCGGGCATGCCGTTCGAATAGAGATAGCCCCATTCGCCGGTCTGACGATGCTGCGCATTGTCATAGGTATAGGCGACGCGAACGCGCTGGTCGTCGCTGAAGTCGTAGCGCAGCGAGGCGATGCCGGTGTAGCGGTTGGTGTTGGTGATGTTCGGCGTGAAGAAGCGCACGGTGTCGCGGAAATCGCCGTCGCCGTTATAGTCGACGCCCTGCGAAGCGGTCAGGCTGCCCTTGGCACGGGGATCGCTCTCGCTCAGCGTCGTGCTGCCACCGCCATGGGCGAGGACATACTGGTACGACCCGTCGAGCGTCAGCGTCAGCCGGTCGGTCAGCGAAAAGCGCGAATTGGCGCGCACGTTGCCGGTGTTCGACGGGTTGATGCGGACGCCGTAATAGTTCGAGCAGTTGGCCGCCGCCTGTGCCGTGCCGTTCACCGGCGTCGGGGTCGAGCAGAGCGCGTCATTCTCGATGCCGTTGACGACCGCGAACTGGCTGTTCGTGAAGTCGAGCCGGATCGGGTTTTCGGGCGATGCCGCGGCGTTCGCCGCAACGACGCCGGCGGGCAGCGCATTGCGGATGTCGCTCAGCGTCGGGTTGCGAAACTGGTTGTTGCGGTTCTCGTTATAGTGGCCCGAGATGCGGATGAAGTCGCCGTTGTCGCCCAGCGGCTGGTAGATGCCGGCGTTGAACTGCTGCTTGCGGATTTCACCGGTGCCACGGAACTTGTCGTTCGAGGCCTTTGACGCCGACAGGAACGCGCGGGTGCCCGACGCGGTCAGGTTGCCGGTTTCGATCAGGCCGAACACGCGGTGGAAATCGAAATCGCCGTACGAAGCGACCAGCGTCGCCGACAGCGTTTCCGACGGGATCAGCGTGCGATAGTTGATCGTGCCGCCCGACGATGATGCGGTCGGGCTGTCGACGTCGGTCGCGCCGAGGTTGACGTTGATCTCGTCGACCAGCTCGGGGTCGAGCTGCTGGTTCGAATAGATCGCATAGTTGCCCGAATCGTTCAGCGGGAAGCCGTCGAACGTCAGCGAGACGCGGTTGCCGTCGAAGCCGCGGATGCGGATGTTGCCGCCCGACGAGCCGAACGGATCGCTCTGGGTGAAGTTGACGCCGGGAACGATGTTCAGCGCGTCGAGCACCGTGTTGCCGGGGGTCTGCTTCGCCAGGAATTCCTGATCCAGCACGACGCGCGCCTTGGGGCCGTCGGGAATCTTGATGCCGTCGACGCCGTTGTCGGCGCGCGAACCGGTGACGACGATGTCTTCCGATTCGAAATCAGTCGAACCGGTCGACTGCGCAAAGGCCGAGACAGGCAGGAGGAGCGCGGCAAAGGCCACGCCGGCAAAGAGCTTGGTGTTCATAAGTCCCCTTTGAATCGCAATATTTTTGGCGCGACTCGTCAGTTGGTTCGGGCGGTGCGCTTCACCGTCCCAGCGCCAATGAACGTCGCATATTTCTATTTTCTGACAATCGAAAGGGGGTGGCCAAGTCTCTGTTGGTGCGTTGCAAAAACATCACGTCGCATTCGATACGATCGCGTTCCACGCCGCCTCGTCGATCACGCGAATGCCCAGTTCCTCGGCCTTCGCGCGCTTCGATCCGGCATCGGCACCGACCACCACCAGATCGGTCTTTTTCGATACCGATCCCGCGACCCGCGCGCCCAGCGCATCGGCCTGCGCCTTGGCCTCGTCGCGGCTGAGCGTTTCGAGCTTGCCGGTGAACACCACCGTCTTGCCGGTCAGTTCCGAGGCGACGGTCGTGTGTTCGACCGGGGCGGGGCGGACTTCGCCCAGCAGATCGTCGACGACCGCGCGGTTATGCTCCTCGGCGAAGAAGGCGAGCAGCGCGTCGGCGACTTCGGGGCCGATGCCCTGCGTCTCGACCGCCGCGACCAGCGCCCGGCCGCGCCGCAGCACGAACTTGCGGTCGTTCTCGCCGATCGCCGGAACCGTTTCGGCGCGCACCGCCAGCGCGCGGTCGATCATCTCGCGGAACGCCTCGATCGTGCCGTAGCGCCGGGCGAGGTCGCGCGCGGTGATCTCGCCGACATGGCGGATGCCGAGCGCGAACAGGAACCGGTCGAGCGCGATCGTCCGCCGCGCCTCGATCGCGTCGAGCAGCTTGCCGACGACGAGGTCGGACATGCGCTCGCGCTGGACCAGCTCGGCGCGTTTTCCGTGCAGCCGGAAAATATCGGCGGGCGAGGAAATCAGCCCGTCGCGAAAGAATTCCTCGACCCGCACCAGCCCCAGCCCGGCGATGTCGAACGCATGGCGCGACACGAAATGGATCAGCCGTTCGACCCGCTGCGCCGGGCAGATGAGCCCACCGGTACAACGCACCACCACCTCGCCCTCACCACGTTCGGCGAGCGACCCGCACACCGGACATTCGGCGGGAAAGACGAAGGCGTCGCGCGGCTCGCCGGCGGTCAGATTCTCGACCACCTGCGGGATGACGTCGCCGGCACGCTGTACCACCACCCGGTCGCCGACGCGCACGCCCAGCCGCTCGATCTCGTCGGCGTTGTGCAGCGTGGCGTTGGTGACGACGACCCCGCCGACCGTCACCGGCTCCAGCCGGGCGACCGGGGTGAGCGCGCCGGTGCGCCCGACCTGAATATCGATCGCCCTGAGCGTCGTCTGCGCGCGCTCCGCCGGGAATTTATGCGCGATCGCCCAGCGCGGCGCGCGGCCGACGAAGCCCAGCCGCTCCTGCCAGTCGAGCCGGTCGAGCTTGTAGACCACCCCGTCGATGTCGAACGGCAGGTCGGCGCGGCGCCCTTCGATCGCGCGATAGACGTCGAGCGCCTCCGCCGTGCCCTCGCACCGCCGGAACGCCTCGGCGATGGGGAAGCCCCAGTCGCGCAAGGCCGCGACGACCCCGGCCTGAGTCTCGGCGGGCAGCGCGCTCGCCTCGCCCCAGCCATGCGCGAGGAATTTGAGCGGGCGGGCGGCGGTGACGGCGGCGTCCTTCTGGCGCAGCGATCCGGCGGCGGCGTTGCGCGGATTGGCGAACTGGCGCGCCTTGGCCGGATCGGGCGCGTCCGCCAGCAGGCGGGCGTTCAGTCCGGCGAAATCGGCCTTGGCCATATACACCTCGCCGCGCACCTCGAACACGTCGGGCGCGCCTTCGGGCAAGGTCTGCGGAATGTCGGCGATCGTCGCGACATTGGCGGTGACGTCCTCGCCGACCGATCCGTCGCCGCGCGTCAGCGCGCGCACCAGCCGCCGCCCTTCATAGCGCAGCGAGCACGACAGTCCGTCGATCTTCGGCTCGGCGGTCAGCGCCACGGCGACATCGTCGGCCAGCCGCAGGAAACGGCGGACCCCGGCGATGAACTCGGCGACGTCGTCGTTGGCAAAGGCGTTGTTGAGGCTCAGCATCGGCCGGGCATGCGCGACCTTCGCCAGATGCCCCGACGGCGCGGCACCGACCCGGCGCGACGGGGAATCGGCGAGCATGAGGTGCGGAAAGGCCGCCTCGATCGCGCGGTTGCGGCGGACCAGCGCGTCATACTCGGCATCGTCCAGTTCGGGCGCGTCCTCGCCGTGATACAGCGCGTCGGCACGGGCGATCTGCGCAGCGAGATCGGTCAGCTCGGCGGCGGCGTCCGCCTCGGTCTTGGGCAACTCGGTCATGCGCCGTGGCTAACCCCGGTAACGGTTTGCGATCAACCCCGGCGGCGGTTCATCATCCGCCGGTCGATCACGATCGGCTGGTCGAAATGCAGCCCGGCGCGGCCGTCCTGCGCCCAGCGCAGCGTCGCCGCCACCCATTGGCCATCGACGATCTCGATCCGCAGGCGATCGCCGACGAGATCGTCGTCGAACACGATCGAATCGATCAGCGCGCCGGTCGAACTCAGGTCGCGGATGCGGGCGATGCGGCGTTCGCCGGCGATCTCGATCGTGGCGCTGCGCAACATGCGGGTGCGCGGCGCGCGATTGGATTTCAGGCCGCTGCTCTCGGCGACGCCGCCGGCGCGCAGTTGCGTGATCGCCGCCTCGGCTTCCAGCGGCTGACCATAGACGAAACCCTGCACGCTGTCGCAGCCGAGGTCGCGCACGGCGGCGATCTCGTCGTGGAATTCCACGCCCTTGGCGGTCGTCTCGATCGCCAGTGCATTGGCCAGCGTCGTGATCGCGCGCACCACCGCTGCGTTGCGCCCGGCCACGTCGCCCACACCGCGCACGAAGTTGCGATCGATCTTGATCCGGTCGAACGGCAGGCGGCGCAGGCAGCCGAGCGACGCCGGCCCCGCCCCGAAATCATGGAGCGCGATCCGCACCCCGACCGTCTTGAGCGCGGCGAAGATCGTCGCCGAGGCGTTGAGATCGCGCAACACGCTCGCCTCCGCCACGTCTAGTTCGAGCCGGTCGGGCGGCAGGCCGGCGCGGGCCAGCGCGTTGGTGACGATCGCGGGCAAGGCCGGATTGGCGAACTGCGTCGCTGCCAGGTTCACCGCCAGATGCGTCTCGCCGCCCCAGCGCGCCGCGTCGCGACACGCGGTGCGCAACACCCATTCGCCGATCGGTTCGATCAGCCCCGATTCCTCGGCGACACTCAGGAAATCGGCGGGCAGCATCCGCCCGCGCTGCGGATGGTCCCAGCGCAGCAGCGCCTCATAGCCGGTGATCGCGCCATCGGCGGTCGCCACTACCGGCTGATAGACCAGCCGCATCTGGTCGAGCGCCAGCGCCTGGCGCAATTCGGTTTCGAGCTGCTGGCGCGACCGGGCCCCGTCGAGCAGCGCGTCGTGGAAGAAGCGGTGGACGCCGCGCCCCGCGCCCTTGGCGGCATAGAGCGCGAGGTCGGCATGCGACACCAGCGTATCGGGGCCATCGCCATGCTCGGGCGAAACCGCAATGCCGATCGAACAGCCGATCGACACGCACGCCTCGCCGATGAAAAAGGGTTGCGACAGCGCGGCGATGATTCCCTGCGCCAGCGTCGCCATCGCCGCCCGGTCGCCCATGCGCGGCAACACGACCTGGAACTCGTCGCCGCCCAGCCGCCCGACGAGGCCGGCCTCGCCGACTGCCCGCGTCAGCCGCGCCGCGACCTGTTTGAGCAGCGCGTCGCCGACCGGATGGCCCAGCGTATCGTTCACCGCCTTGAACCGGTCGAGGTCGAGCAGGAACAGCGCGGTCCCGTCATACCCCCCTTGCGCCAGCGTCTGTTCGAGCGACATGCGCATCCGCTGGCGGTTGGCCAGCCCGGTCAGGCTGTCGAACAGCGCGAGGCGGGTGATCGCCGCATCGGACTGGCGGATCGATCCGGTATCGCTGCCGGTGCCGACGAAGCCCTCGAAGCGGCCATAGGGATCGGTGGCGGGGCTGCCCGACACCGTCCAGTGCCAGTCGCCGCTGCCCTTGATCGCCGGGGTGACGGCATAGTCGGCGAAGGCGGTGCGCGCGCTCAGATGAAAGGCGATGGTGCGTTCGGCGTCGCCGCCGCGCTCGGCGCCGCCGGCGATGCGCAACAGGTCGATCAGCGGCATCCCCACCGGATCGAGGCCATGGTCGGCGAACACCGTGGCGATCTTGCCGCTGAGATAGGTCAGGCGGCCGATGCGGTCGGTCTGCCAGAACCATGTCGGGCCATGGTTCTCCGCCTCGCGCAGCAGCAGCAGCGCGCGGCCGGCATCGCCGCGGGCGGGATCGTCCGATCCCTGTACCCACGATCGCAACGCCGCCTTCAGTCCGCCGTGGTGCAACGTCCGTCCCCTTGATCCGACAGGAAGCGATAGCGCGCAGAGGTGAACGAAGTCTTTGCAAGGCAGGCGTCGCACCCTGTAGGACGGCAGACAAGAGTCCGTCTGGAAACTCGCGGAAGAGCGAGTTTCTTGTGCGGTGCCGGCCCGCTCCCCCACCCGGCCACCCATCGAGGATACCGTGTGGGTGGCCGGGTGGGGGAGCGGGCCGGCACCGCAAAACGCGCATCCGCGCGTTTTTGGACAGACGCCAAACCGCTTGCCATGGACCCGCCGATGACCGTCACCATAACCGAAGCCGACCTGATCGACAGCGTTGCCGACGCGCTCCAGTTCATCAGCTATTATCACCCGATGGATTATATCCGCGCGCTGGGCGACGCCTATGCCGCCGAGACGAGCCCGGCCGCCAAGGACGCGATCGCGCAGATACTGACCAACAGCCGGATGTGCGCCGAGGGGCATCGCCCGATCTGTCAGGACACCGGCATCGTCACCGTGTTCGTCAAATGGGGCCAGGACTGCCGCCTCGCCTCCGACCGGTCGTTGCAGGAGGTCGTCGACGAAGGCGTGCGCCGCGCCTATCTCCACCCCGAAAACAAGCTGCGCGCCTCGATCCTCGCCGATCCGGCGTTCACCCGGCGCAACACGAAGGACAACACGCCATCGGTGCTGCATGTCGAGATGGTGCCGGGCACGAAGGTGCATGTCGACGTCGCGGCCAAGGGCGGCGGCAGCGAGAACAAGTCGAAGTTCAAGATGATGAACCCCAGCGATTCGATCGTCGACTGGGTGCTGGAGATGCTGCCGCAGATGGGGGCCGGCTGGTGTCCGCCCGGCATGCTCGGCATCGGCATCGGCGGCACCGCCGAAAAGGCGATGCTGCTCGCCAAGGAATCGTTGATGGGCCAGATCGACATGGCGCAGTTGAAGGCGCGCGGACCGCAAAACGATATCGAGGCGCTGCGCATCGAGCTGATGGACAAGGTCAACGCGCTCGGCATCGGCGCGCAGGGGCTGGGCGGGCTGTCGACCGTGTTGGACGTCAAGATCCTCGACTGGCCGACGCATGCCGCTTCCAAGCCGGTGGCGATGATCCCCAATTGCGCCGCCACCCGCCACGCGCATTTCACGCTCGACGGATCGGGGCCGGCGTATCTGGAGACACCCAAGCTGTCCGACTGGCCCGACGTCAACTGGACACCGGACAAGGCAGCTATCCGCGTCGATCTCGACACGCTGACCCCCGAAGTCGTCGCGACGTGGAAGCATGGCGACCGGCTATTGCTCAATGGCAAGATGCTGACCGGCCGCGACGCCGCGCACAAGCGGATCGCCGACATGCTGGCCAAGGGCGAGGAACTGCCGGTCGATTTCCGCGGGCGCGTCATTTATTATGTCGGGCCAGTCGATCCGGTCGGCGAGGAAGTCGTCGGACCCGCCGGTCCGACCACTGCCACCCGCATGGACAAGTTCACCCGCATGATGCTCGATCAGGGCCTGCTGGCGATGGTCGGCAAGGCCGAACGCGGCGTCGATGCGACCAAGGCGATTGCGGAGGCCAAGTCGGCCTATCTGATGGCGGTCGGCGGTGCGGCCTATCTGGTGGCGCGCGCGATCAAGGGGTCGCAGGTCGTCGGTTTCGCCGATCTGGGCATGGAAGCGATCTACGAGTTCGAGGTCGAGGACTTCCCGGTGACGGTCGCGGTCGACAGCGAAGGCCAGAACGTCCACCACCTCGCGCCCCTGGTCTGGCGCGAGAAGATCAAGCGCGAACGGCTGCTCGAAGGAGCGTGAGGCTGGAGGCGGGGCATGGTTGTGCCCTTTCACCTGCCCCAACGTCACCCCGGACTTGTTCCGGGGTCCACCACGCCGCCGACGATGCGGTCCGATCCTGACCGGCATCGCCCGCCGATAGGTGGACCCCGGAACAAGTCCGGGGTGACGATGATGGGCAATACCCCCTAACGACGCCTCTTGTGTTGCCGATATACCACACCATATCGCGGCCAACATCACAGGGGAACGCCCATGAACCTCGAAAAATTCACCGACCGCGCGAAAGGCTTCCTGCAAGCCGCGCAGACCGTGGCGATCCGCAACAGCCATCAGCGGATCGCCCCCGAACATCTGTTGAAGGCGCTGCTCGACGACGATCAGGGCATGGCATCGGGGCTGATTGCCGCCGCCGGTGGCGACGCGCGGCGCGTCAATGCCGATACCGACGCCGCGCTTGCCCGGTTTCCGGCGGTGTCGGGATCGGGCGCGCAATCGTCGCCCGGCCTCGACAACGACCTCGTCCGCCTGCTCGATCAGGCCGAACAGATCGCGGCGAAGGCGGGTGACAGCTTCGTCAGCGTCGAACGGCTGCTGCTGGCGCTGACGCTGTCGCAAGGGCCGGCGGGCAAGGCGCTGACCGCCGCCGGCGTCACGCCGCAGGGCCTGAACGCCGCGATCGACAAGCTGCGTGGTGGCCGGTCCGCCGACACGGCGGGTGCGGAAGACCGCTACGACGCGCTCAAGAAATTCGCCCGCGATCTGACGCAGGCGGCGCGCGACGGTAAGCTCGACCCCGTCATCGGCCGCGACGAGGAAATCCGCCGCACGATCCAGATCCTCGCAAGGCGGACCAAGAACAATCCGGTGCTGATCGGCGAACCCGGCGTCGGCAAGACCGCGATCGCCGAGGGTCTCGCGCTGCGCATCGCCAATGGCGACGTGCCCGAAGGACTGAAGGACCGCGCGCTCATGTCGCTCGACATGGGGTCGCTGATCGCGGGTGCCAAATATCGCGGCGAGTTCGAGGAACGGCTGAAAGGCGTGCTCGACGAGGTGAAGGGCGCCGAGGGTCAGATCATCCTGTTCATCGACGAGATGCACACGCTGATCGGCGCGGGCAAATCCGAAGGCGCGATGGATGCCGGCAATCTGTTGAAGCCGGCGCTCGCGCGCGGCGAACTCCACTGCATCGGCGCGACCACGCTCGACGAATATCGCAAGCATGTCGAAAAGGACCCCGCGCTCCAGCGGCGGTTCCAGCCGGTGTTCGTTGGCGAACCGACCGTGGAGGACACGATCAGCATCCTGCGTGGCCTCAAGGAGAAATACGAACTCCACCACGGCGTCCGCATCACCGACGGCGCGCTGGTCTCGGCGGCGACGCTCGGCAACCGCTACATCACCGACCGCTTCCTGCCCGACAAGGCGATCGACCTGATGGACGAGGCCGCCAGCCGCATCCGCATGGAGGTGGAGAGCAAGCCCGAGGAGATCGAGAGCCTCGATCGCCGTATCCTGCGCATGAAGATCGAGCGCGAGGCGCTGAAGCGCGAGAGCGACGCCGCCAGCCTCGACCGGCTCGACACGCTGGAGGAGGAACTGGCCAATGCCGAGGAGCAACTCGCGGGCCTTACCACCCGCTGGCAGGCCGAGCGCGACAAGATCGCCTCCGAAGCGAAGCTGAAGGAACAGCTCGACGCCGCGCGCATGGCATTGGAACAGGCGCAGCGCTCGGGCGATCTGGCGAAGATGTCGGAGCTGACCTACGGCACCATCCCGACGCTGGAGAAGCAACTGGCCGAGGCCGCCGGTGCGTCGGCCGGCGCGATGCTGCGCGAGGAAGTGACCGCCGACGACATCGCCGCCGTCGTCAGCCGCTGGACCGGGGTCCCGGTCGACCGGATGCTCGAGGGCGAGCGCGAGAAGCTGCTCGCGATGGAGGAGGCGCTCGGCAAACGGGTGATCGGTCAGGCCGAAGCGGTCCGCGCGGTCGCCACCGCCGTCCGCCGCTCGCGCGCCGGATTGCAGGACCCCAACCGGCCGCTCGGCTCGTTCCTGTTCCTGGGGCCGACCGGCGTCGGCAAGACCGAACTGACCAAGGCGCTGGCCGAATTCCTGTTCGATGATCCCAGCGCGATGGTGCGCATCGACATGAGCGAGTTCATGGAGAAGCACGCCGTCGCCCGGCTGATCGGTGCCCCTCCAGGCTATGTCGGCTATGAGGAAGGCGGCGTGCTGACCGAGGCGGTGCGGCGCAGGCCCTATCAGGTCGTGCTGTTCGACGAGGTCGAGAAGGCGCACGGCGACGTGTTCAACGTGCTGTTGCAGGTGCTCGACGACGGGCGGCTGACCGACGGGCAGGGGCGCACGGTCGATTTCTCGAACACGATCATCATCCTCACCTCGAACCTTGGCAGCCAGTATCTGACCAACCTCGGCGACGGGCAGGGGGTCGAAAGCGTCGAGCCGCAGGTGATGGAGGTCGTGCGGTCGCACTTCCGCCCGGAATTTCTCAACCGGCTCGACGAGATCATCCTGTTCCACCGCCTGGCGGCCGATCACATGGCGCCGATCGTCGACATTCAGGTCGCTCGCGTCCGCCGCCTGCTCGCCGATCGCAAGGTGAAGATCGACCTCACCGAGCCTGCGCGCGCATGGCTGGGGCGGGTCGGCTATGATCCGGTCTATGGTGCCCGGCCGCTCAAGCGCGCGGTGCAGCGCTATTTACAGGACCCGCTCGCCGACCTGATCCTGCGCGGGTCGGTCAAGGACGGGTCGACGGTGTATGTCGATGAGGGTGACGGCGCGCTGACGCTGTCAGTGGGCTGATCTCGCACCGCCCGCATCCAGTCAAAAAGAAGGGGGCGCTTCCGATGTGGAAGCGCCCCCGTTTTTTGGCCCGAAGACCGGTTCGTTACAGGTTGAACTTCACGCCGGCGCGGTAGGCGCGACCGATGATCCCGTTGCCGCCCTGCACCGCATTGTACAGGTGCGCGCCATAGGTGACGGGGTCGAGCGGCGGCATGTCGTCGAGGATGTTCAGCACGTTGACGTAGAAGTTGAACTTGTCGTTCACCTTGAACGTCGCGGTGCCGTCGACCGTGATGTACGGCGCGATGTGGCATTCGACATAGCCCGGGTTCTGGCCGCAGTCGCCCGCGGTATCGCCCTGGTCCTCGGCCGACAGATCATAGCCGCCGAACAGGTTGGCGACGCCCGTCACCGAGAAGGTGTCGGTGTCGATCGTGTTCTGCCACGACGCGCGCCAGCGTGGCGTGCCGTTGCCGGCGGTCAGGTTGAAGTTGCCGAGCGTGCCGGCATAGCGCTGCGTCTCACCGGTGGCGAAGGTCGTCGACAGGTCGATGATGTAGCTGGCGGTCGCCGCCGTGGTGAAGCGCACCCCATCGGCGAGGTCGAACCGGCCCGTGACCGCCGCGTCGATCCCTTCCGAACGGATCGTGTCCGAATTGACGAGCTGCGACTGCACGAAGGCGATACGCGGCAGCGCGGTCGGGAAGTTGGGATCGGGCGCGTCGGCGATGACGTTGAAGCCCGGGAGCTGACCTTGGCCGGCATAGTAAGCGGCGATCGCATCGGTATTGTCGGCCGAGGTGATCGCGCCGGTCTTCTTGATGTTATAGTAATCGACCGTGATCGTGATCGCCCGGATCGGTTCGAGGATGATGCCGCCGGTGAAGCTGCGCGACTTCTCGGGCTGCAGGTCCGGCGAGGCCAGCGTCGTCTGACCCAGCGAATAGGTGGTCAGATACGTCGGGCACGACGTCGGCGTGGTGGCGCAGGCCGCGCCATATTGCGCGCGGAAGCTGGCCGGCAGGGTGTTCGGCTGGATCGTGACATAGCCGGTCGTCGGCAGCGCGTTGGCTTCTGCGAACGACGGGATGCGGAACCCGCGCGAATAGGTGCCGCGGATCGCCAACTGCGGGATCGGGGTGAACTTCGCACCGATCTTCGGCGAGAAGGCGTCCTGCCCGCTGCTGTATTTGTCGTAGCGACCCGACAGGTTGACGTCGAGCTGCTCGAATACCGGCGCGTTCAACTCGGCGAAGGCCGAATAGACCGTGCGGTCGCCCTCGGTGCCGAAGGCGTTCAGGCGGAAATAGCGCTGCGTCGGGCCGTTGGTGTCGGGGTTGGCGCTGGGGGCCTCGATCGCTTCGTAGCGGATCGCGACGCCGACGCCGAGCTGGAGCGGACCGCCCGGCAATTGGAACAGCTCGCGACCGATCGTGGCTTCGGCCTGGTACAGATCCGACGACGAGTCGGTGATGTTGTCGGGCGCGATGAAGTCGCGCACCGCCTGACTGTTCTGCGACGGGTTGACGAAGTTGTACGACCCCGTGGCGATCGAGCTGAGCAGGTTCGCGATATAGACATAGCCGCTCGACGAGCGACGCAGGTCGGTGTGCATCGCGGTCGCGTTGACCGAGTAGTTCCAGTCGTCGCTGAATGTGCCGTTGATGCCCAGAGCTGCACGATACACGCGGCTGCGCGTCTCGTTATATTCCTGGATGTCGGGCAGGCGACCGCCGATGCGGGCAAGCTGGCCAACGCCGGCGAACGGGTTATTCGGGTTCAGGCGACGGTCGGCGGCGGTGGCGCAGTTGACGCCCGTCGCGCAGACGAAGACCGGCAGGACCAGCGCGGCCGATCCGGCGGCAAAGGCACCACCACCGGCGGCGGTCGAGTACTGCGGGAAGAGAATGCCGGCCGGCGCGTTGCCGCGAATGGTGGCGGGCAGGCCGGTGTAGTTCACCGTGCTCTGCTGGAAGTTCACCATCGCATAGGCTTCGGCATTGTCGCCGACCTGGAAGGTGCCGCGCGCCGAACCGCCGAAGCGTTCGATGTTCGGGGTGATGTTGCCGAATTCCTGCGTCACGTCCTGCGAGCAGACCGTGGTCGGCGCGTTCAGGTTGCTGCTGCCGAGCAGTTCGGCGGCGGTCAGGTTATAGGCCGAGCCGCGATCGCAGGCGAGGGTCGGGTTCAGCTTCTGGAACCGGCCGAGCGTGGTCGTGTTCGACGGGTCGACCGGCTGGACATAGAAGTTGCTGGTGTTGAGCGAGAAGCCGCCGTTGCGGAAACCACCCGCCGCGTTCAGCCCGTTCAGCACGTTGTTCGGGCCGCACAGCCCGTCGTTGCAGACGCCGCGCAGATCGTCGGTGTTGTAGGGATAGCCGCGCTCGCGGTTCATCACGCCTTCCGAGCGGAAGTAGAAGCCGCTGATATAGGCGTTGTAGCCATTCTCGGACAGGTCGCCGGTGCCGGCGGTCAGGCTCAGGCGATAGTTGGCGGCATCGCCGCGCTCGGAAATACCGGCTTCGGCACGGCCACCGACGCCCTTGTATTCGCGCTTGGTGATGATGTTGACCACGCCGGCGATCGCGTCGGCGCCGTAGCTCGACGATGCACCATCGCGCAGCACCTCGACCCGCTCGACGATGTCGTCGGGGATGGTGTTCAGATCGACGAAGTTGCGCGTGCCGTCATCCGACAGCGGATAGTAAGCGGCGCGCAGGCCATCGAACAGCACCAGCGTCGAGCTGGTCGACAGACCGCGCAGCGACACCGCCGACGCGCCCGCGCCGAACGCGCCGTTGGCGGTGAACGAGTTGGTCAGCGCCGGGCCGTTGTTCGACGTAAGCTGCTGGATCGCGTCCTGCGTGGTCGTGATGCCGCGCTGTTCGAACGATTCGGCGGTCAGCACAGTGACCGGCGACGGGGTTTCGCGTGCGGTGGTGCGCAGGATCGATCCGGTGACGACGATTTCCTGATCCTGCGCCTCGGCAGGCGCGGGGGCCTGGAGCGCGGTCGGATCGTTGGTCGGCGTCGTCGTCTGGGCAGCCGCGGGCAACGCCAGCAGGCCGATGGCGAGCGCCGATCCGGCGGCGCCGGTGCGCAGGCTTGCGCGCAGCATGGTAGAAATCATCGGTCGATGAACCCCTTCACTGGTCCGTATCGGACGGTATCGTTGGCAGACGGCCTCCCTAGGCACGTCATCAACGGCAGCGGTATCGAGCGCGTTCCGGGTTCAGTAAATACGTATAACGTTATTGAGTCGCTTTTGATAACGTGTGTAACCAAACAGCAACAGACGGTTACAACGCGGTATCGCCTTGTTGAAGCACGAAAAAAAGGGGGCGCTTCCGCAATGGAAGCGCCCCCCGGCATGATCGCCGCGATCGGATCAGAAGCGGAAGCGGGCACCCGCCGTGTAACGCCGTCCGAACAGGTCGAAGTCGGCCGAGGTTTCGAGGCCGGTCGGCGTGCCGTACGGCGAGCCCGGCAGATACTGCGGCTTGGTATTGAACAGATTGTCGACGTTGAAGAAGAAGGTGAACTTGTCGCTGACGTCCTGGCTGATCTGGATGTTGTGCAGCCAGTAATCCTTGACGTCGTTAAGCGCGAGCACCGCCGGATCGTTGCTGATGAAGGCGTTGCGGATGAACGGACCGCCGCTCAGGAACGTCGTCTGCCAGCTAAACCCGGTGCCGTTGGTGGTATAGGTCGCGCGCGCGTTCAGCTTGTGGGTCGAGAAACCGTTGCCGAACGTGCCGGCGAACTCTTCCTCGGGCGTCGCCGGGTCGGTCTGCGTCTTGTAGTCGAGCAGATAGGTATAGTTGGCGACGAGGCTGAAGCGATCCTCGGCGCTCAGGCCGAGACCGGTCGAGTAGCGCACGCCGACGTCGATGCCGCGCACCTTGAAGCCGGCGATGTTGATGAGCTGCGCGTTGACCGTCTGGAGATAGCCGGTCTGGCCATAGCGGAAGACGTTGTTGCAATAGATCGCGTCGCTGGTCTGCAGGCACTTTTCGATCGTGTCCGACCGGTCGAGCGTGGCGATCGCGTTCTCCACCTGAATGTCGAAATAATCGGCGGTGAACTGGAAGCCGCGCACGAACGACGGGGTGTAGGTGAAGCCGCCGGTGATCGTCTTGGCGGTTTCTTCCTGCAGGTTACGGTTGCCGCCGACGAAGCCGTTGATGCTTTGTGCATCGGCAGGCGTGTAGGCGAAGGTGCCGTTCGGGTTGGCGGCGAAATAGGCGGCGATCGCCGGGATCGCACGGCATGCCGCATCGGTGCCGCCGGTCGAGGTGCGGGTGATGCCGTCGCAGGGGTCGGTGACGCCGGCAAAGGTTTCCGACGGCGCGCTGAACAGCTCGGAGTTGTTCGGCGCACGGTTGGCGACCGCATAACGACCGCGCAGGCGGAAGCCGTCGAACGGTTCCCATTCGGCACCGGCGTTCCAGCTCAGCACGCCGCCGATCGTCGAATAGTCGGAGTAACGTACCGCGCCGTTGACCCCAAGATACTGGAACAGCCCCCGGTCGGACAGCAACGGCACGTTCACTTCGCCGAAGACTTCGCGAACGTCCTGCGATCCGCTGAGATCGGGAATCTGGTTGCCCGAATTGCCGCCGGTGTTGGTCAGCGTGTCGAGGTCGTCGAACACCGATTCATAACGATATTCGACCCCGACGGCGAGGCCGACGCCACCCGCGCCCAGATCGAACAGCGACGACGATGCCAGTGTCGCGGTGACGACATGCTGTTCGTTGGTGATGTCCTCCGACTTCGGAACGACGGCCTGGACATAGGCGGCTGCGCGCGGATCGGCGGTGCCGCGACCGAACAGGTTGATCGGGATACAGCCGTTGGCGCGCGCCTCGGCGTCGCGGCAGACGATGTCGGTGCCGACGACGTTGCCGGTGCCGACGCGAATCGAATCGAGCGACTGGCGATAGCGTGCGGTGTCGATGTCCTGGCTCGAGTTGAAATCGTTCAGATGGCCGTAGACATAGCTGACGTCGTAGTTCCACGTCGAGCTGAGGTCGCCGCGCACGCCCGCGACCGCGCGCCAGGTGTTGCGCTCGGCCCGGTTGCTGCGGTCGAACACGTCATTCTGGCGACGGCGGAAGCCGATCGACGTTACGTTGTTGTTTGGGTTGGCGTCCGAGTTGGCGGCGGCGATCGCCTGCGCGACCGATGTCGGGAGGAACGCATTCGTGATCGGAATGCCACCCGAGGCATAGACGTCGGTATTCGCCAGCGCGAAAGGCTCGAGCGAGGCGTTCGAGCTCGTCCGGGCGTAGGTCACTTCCGTATAGGCCTGAACGTTGTCGGTAATCTCGTAGTTGAAGATACCGCTGGCGAGATAGCGCTCGAGCGGCACCGCGATACGGCGCAGGCCGTTGCGGTTAAAACCGAACTCGCCCGACTGATAGCCGCCGAGCAGTGCCAGCGACCCATCCGGCCGGTAGGAGAAGTTCGACACCCCGCCAGGCAGGACGCGGCCTACGCCTTGCGGCGAGGTCGGAGAGATTAGCTGGAACTGCCCTTGCGGCGCGAACGAACTGTAGGAGCCCGGCCCGCACACCGCGCCGAAACAATCCTGCGACGAGATCGCGCGGTCGGCGGATTTCAGGCCGTTGTCGCGGTCGTAGGAGAAGTTGAGCAGCGCGTTGCCGCGATCGTCGGCACCCCATTTGGTGCCACCGGTGACGCTGACGAAATAGCGGCCATTGTCGCCCTGTTCGGTGATGCCGCCCTGCGCGCGGACCTGCAGCCCTTCGAAGCTGTCCCGCAGGATGAAGTTGACGACGCCCGCGATCGCGTCCGACCCGTACACCGCCGACGAACCGCCGGTGACGTTGTCGATGCGGTCGAGGAAGTCGACCGGGATGTTGTTGAGATCGACCGCGGTATCGCCGCCGAACCCGCCGACGAAGCGGCGACCGTTGACCAGCACCAGCGTGCGGTTCGATCCCAGCGCGCGCAGGTTGACGGTCGACACGCCGGTGCCCGACGTCAGGAAGTTGGTGTTGGTGCGGGTCGAACCGATCGCGACCTGCGGCAGTTCGTTCAGGATGTCCGACACGTTCGGCGCGGCGCGCTGGAGGAGCTGCGCACGGTCGACGGTGGTCACGGGAACCGGCGAATCGATTTCCGGGCGGGCGATGCGCGATCCGGTGACGACGATGGTTTCGTCGGTTCCGGTCGTTCCGTCCGCCGCCGGCTGTGTTTCCGCAGCGGTTTCGGTCGTCTGCGCGAATGCCGGAGCGGTGCCCAGACCGGCCAGAACGATCGCCGAAAAGGCGGTGCCGTTGCGTAGCGAAGCACGCAGCATCGAAGACATCATCATTAGCGCCCCTTTATACCGACCCTGATCGGGCCTGTCCGTCACGCCGGGTTCGTCGGAACCGGCCTGCGGGCAAGAGTATCGAGCGCAATTCACCGCAGTGTAAACAGTGGAGGCGTAATGCTTCGGGAAAGTGACGGTTTTTCGTTTCGGGTGTAACGGTAATGCAACAGTGAAACCGAGAGTCTGTTAAAGCAATACGTATGTAATCTTCAACTACTTCAAAATCTTGCTGCCCTGGACCGGCAATATCACAGAAAACTCGCCCGCAACCCGTCGATCACGAACTGCGCGGCCAGTGCCGCCAGCAACACGCCGAGCAGCCGGGTAATCACCGCCTCGATCCGCGCGCCGAGCAATTGCATGATCGGCCCTGCCGCCAGGAGCGCCGCCAGCGTCAGCGCCAGGATCGCCGCCAGCGCGCCCAGCACCACGCCGCGCGCGGCCCAGTCGCCGACCTGGCTCATCAGCAGCATCACCGAGGCGATCGATCCTGGCCCGGCGATCATCGGCATCGCCATCGGAAAGATCGACACGTCCTCCACTTCGGGGGTGTCGATGATCTCGCGCGCACGGTCCTCGCGGCGCTGGGTGCGGCGCTCGAACACCATGTCGAGCGCGATCAGGAACAGCATGATACCGCCGGCGATGCGGAAGCTGTCGAGGCTGATGCCCAGCGCCTTGAGCAACGCCTGTCCGAACAGCGCGAATACCAGCAGGATCAGCGTGGCGATGGCGGTCGCGCGGATCGCCATCGCCCGGCGCTGCACGACCGACGCGCCCTTGGTCAGACCGGCATAGATCGGCGCGCAGCCCGGCGGATCGATCACCACGAAGAAGGTGACGAGCGACGAGACGAACAGCTCGATCATAACGTCGCGTCGTCGAACGGCAGCCCCGCGCGGCGGTGCGCCGCGACCAGCGTGTTGCGCAACAGGCAGGCGATCGTCATCGGTCCGACGCCGCCGGGCACCGGGGTGATCGCGCCCGCGACGCTGAGCGCGCCGGCATAGTCGACATCGCCGACCAGCCCGTCGGCGGTGCGGTTGATGCCGACGTCGATCACGGTCGCGCCGGGTTTCAGCCATTCGCCCTTCACGAAATTCGCCCGGCCGACCGCCGCGACGACGATGTCGGCGCGCCCGACATGGCCCATCAGGTCCTTCGTGCGCGAATGGGCGAGGGTGACGGTGCAACTCTCGGCGGTCAGCAGCGCGGCCATCGGCTTGCCGACGATAGTCGACCGGCCGATCACCACCGCGTCCTTGCCGCTCAGGTCGCCCAGCACGTCCCGGAGCAGCAACAGGCAGCCATAGGGGGTGCAGGGCACCATGCCGGGCAGGCCTGTCGCCAGCCGCCCGGCATTGACCGGATGGAACCCGTCGACATCCTTGTCGGGGTCGATCGCCAGCAGCACCGCATCGGTGTCGAGGTGGCCGGGCAGCGGCAGTTGCACGAGGATGCCGTCGACCGCAGGATCGACGTTCAGCGCCTCGACCAGCGCGATCAGTTCATCCTGCGACACATTGGCGGACAGGCGATGCTCGAACCCGGCCATCCCCGCCGCGTGCGTCGCCTTGCCCTTCGAGCGGACATAGACCGCCGAGGCGGCATCCTCCCCCACCAGCACCACCGCGAGGCCCGCCGGTCGCCCGGCGCGCGCGGCAAACGCGGCGGCATGGGTCGCCACCTTCTCGCGAAGGGTGGCGGCGAAGGCTTTTCCGTCGATGATCCGGGCTGTCATGCCCGTTCCATAAAGGCTGGCGTCCGCCTTCGCCACCCCTGACGGGCAATGCCGCCTATGCCGCCACCCGTTCCTCGGTCAGCGCGTCGAGGAAGCGCTTGCGCCACCAGATCACGTCCTCCTCGACGACATTGTCGACCATCCGCTGCCAGCGCTCGATCCGCTCGGCGCGTGGCATGCGCAGCGCCTTGTCGATCGCGTCGGCCATGTCCTCGGCGCTGTACGGGTTCACCATGATCGCACCGCACGCCAGTTGCTGCGCCGCGCCCGCGAAGCGCGACAGCACCAGCACGCCCGGATCGCGCGGGTCCTGCGCCGCGACATATTCCTTGGCGACGAGGTTCATCCCGTCGCGCAACGGGGTGACGAGTCCGATCCGCGCCGCGCGGTAGATGCCGGCCAGCACCTCGCGCGGATAGCCCTTGTTGACGTAGCGGATCGGCACCCAGTCGGTATCGGCATAGGCGCCGTTGATCCGCCCCGACATCTGTTCGAGGCTATTGCGGATGTCGCGATACGTCTGCACCGCGGTGCGCGACGGCGGCGCGATCTGAAGCAGATAGACCAGCGCGCGCCGGTCGGGATGGTTCTGGAGAAACCGTTCATAGCCCGCGAAGCGTTCGGGCAGCCCCTTGCTGTAATCCAGCCGGTCGACCCCGACGATCAGGCTGCGCCCGACCGCGCTTTCCAACTGGTTGAGCTGTGCCGCCTTGGCGACCGGGCCGTTCGCGCCGGCCATGAAGTCCTTGGCCTCGATCCCGATCGGGCAACTGATCGCGCAGATCGTGCGCCCGCCGACCGTCACCTGATTGCCGTCGATCGACCCGCCCATCTCCTCGCGGACATAGTTGAAGAAGCTGTCGAGCCACTCCTCGTTCTGGAACCCCACCACGTCATAGGCGAACAGCGCCTCGACCATGCGGCGGTGATCGGGCAGCGCGGTCAGCAGCCGGCGCGGCGGCCACGGGATGTGGAGGAAGAAGCCGATGCGGTTGGTCACGCCCTGCTGGCGCAACACCCAGCCGAGCGGGATCATGTGATAATCGTGAACCCACACCAGATCGTCGGGCTGGATATGCGGGCCGATGCGCTCGCCGAACACCCGGTTGACCCGTTCGTACCCGCCCTGGAAATCGCGCTCGAACTCGGTCAGGTCGAGCCGGTAGTGGAACAGCGGCCACAGCGTCCGGTTGGCATAGCCGTCGTAATATTCCTCCACATCCTGTTCGGACAAATCCATGACGGCGGACGTGACGCCGCCATAGGTCTGGAACCGCAGGTCGCGGTTGTCGCTCGTCTCGCCCGACCAGCCGAACCAGATGCCCTCTTCCTCCGCCAGCGCGGCATTGAGCGCGACCGCCAGTCCGCCCTGCGCGCCGCCGCCGGTGCCCGGCTGCGGCGCCTGCACCCGGTTGGAAATGACGATCAACCGGCTCATCGGACCATGTTCCATGACTTGCTCAACAGGACGGCCGAATTGATGAGGCCGACCAGCGAGTAGGTTTGGGGATAATTTCCCCATAATTCGCCGGTTTCGGGGTCGATGTCCTCCGACAGCAACCCCGCCGGGGTGCGCCGGTCGAGCATCTCTTCCAGCAGTTCGCGCGCATCGTCGTCGCGCCCGGTGGCGTGCAGCGCCTCGATCAGCCAGAAGGTGCAGACGTTGAACGCGGTTTCGGGCAGGCCGAAATCATCCTCGGTCGCATAGCGCAGCATGTGGCTGCCGCGCCGCAGCCCCTGTTCGACCGCCTCCAGCGTGCCGAGGAAGCGCGGATCGCCGGGTTCGAGGAAGCGCAGGTCGAGCAACTGGATGATGCTGGCGTCGAGGTCGTCGCCGCCGAACGTCGCCGACATGCGGTTCGTCTCGGGCCGCCATGCCTCGCGTTCGATCTTGGTGCGCATCGCGGTCGCCCGGTCGCGCCAGAACACCTCGCGCTCGTCCAACCCCAGCGTCCCCGCGACATTAGCCAGTCGGTCGCACGCGGCCCAGCACATCGCCGCGCTGTACGTATGGACATGGCTCTTGGTGCGCAACTCCCACAGCCCCGCGTCGGGCTTGTCGTACGCTTGCCACGCCCGTTCGCCGATCGGCTCCAGCGCCTCGAAATCGGCCTGTTTGCCGACGCGGAACAGCCGCTGGTCGAAGAAACCCTGTGCGTTCGACAGGATGATCTGGCCGTAGGCGTCGTGCTGGACCTGCTCATACGCCTGATTGCCGACGCGCACCGGCCCCATGCCGCGATAGCCGTCCAGTCCTTCGGCCTCGCGCTCGACCAGCGTCGCCTCGCCGCCCACGCCGTACAGCGGCTGGATCTGCCCGTCGGCGGCATTGTCGACGATGTTGCGGAGGTATTCGAGATACCCCTCCAGCACGTCGAGCGCGCCCAGCCGGTTGAGCGCCTGCACCGTGTAATAGGCGTCGCGGATCCAGCAGTAGCGATAGTCCCAGTTGCGCTGCGACCCGGCATGTTCGGGGATCGAGGTGGTCAGCGCCGCGACGATCGCCCCGGTTTCCTCATGCTGGCACAGTTTCAGCGTGATCGCGCTGCGGATCACCGCCTGCTGCCATTCGACCGGGGTGGCGAGGCCGCGCACCCAATGCCGCCATTCGTCGATGGTGTTCTTCAGCATCCGCTCGACCGACGACGGCAACTCGTCCGAAAAACTCTCGTCCGGCCCGAGGAAGAAATGCAGCGTGCGCTCGACACGAAACAGTCGCTCGTCCTCGATCCAGCCGACCGGCGCGCTGGTCGACAGGCGGATCGCCTCCTGGTCGAGCAGGTAGCGGATATGGTTCGATCCCCGGGTGCGCGGTGCCTGCGCGCTGCCCCAGTCGATCGACGGGCGCAGCCGCACGCGGATGCGGGGCGATCCTTTCAGCGGACGGACGATCCGGCAGAAGGCGACCGGCCGGTACATCCGGTCGTGCCGCTTGAAGCGCGGGCAGAAGTCGACGACCTCGATCGCATTGCCTGCCGCGTCCTCATGCGTCGTCACCAGCACGGGCGTGTTGCGGATATAGCATTGCCGCGTCTCGACCACGCCGTCGAGGTCGATCTCCCAGAAGCCATAGGCCCCGTCCGATGCCCGCCGCCGGTCGTCGAGCAGCGACGAGAACGCCGGATCGCCGTCGACGCGCGGCAGGCAGCCCCACACGAACCGTCCGTTGCGGTCGACCAGTGCCGATACCTGGCAATTGCCGATCGGCCAGAGGTCCATCGTCGCGGTCATAGGGTGTTCTCCAGCCACTCAAGAAAGGCATCGACTGAGTCGACGCGGTAGCGCGCGGCGGTGTCGCGCATCGGCCCGATCAATATGCCCGCGCCGCCGTGATGCGCCGCCACCACCATGCCGGGTTCGTCGGTCAGGTCGTCGCCGACGAACACCGGCGCATGGCCGGCGAACGGTGCGCCCTCGCACAAGGTCGCGATGGCGCTGCCCTTGTCATGGCCGTCGAGGCGCAGTTCGATCATCATCTTGCCCGGCTGCACGGTCAGGCCGTCACGCGCGGCGAACGCTTCGACCAGCGCATGCGCTTCCTGTTCGCGCTCAGGTGCCGCGCGGTAATGGATCGCGACGCCCAGCGTCTTGACCTCGATCACGATGCGCGGATCGTCACCCATCGCCCCGGCGAAGGCGCGCTCGGCGGCAGTCAGGCTCGCCGGGCGCTCGGGTACGGTCGTCTGCCCGCCCGCCGGGCGGATTTCGGCGCCATGGCTGCCCGCCACCGCGAAGTCGTGGATCGTCTCGCCCAGAAAGCCGTCGATCTGGGCGATCGACCGGCCGCTGACGATCGCGACCCGCCCTTCCAGCCGCGCCGCCGCGCGCCGCAACAACGCGCGGAGCGTATCGCCGACGACGATCGCCTCCGGCCGGTCGACCAGTTCGACCAGCGTGCCGTCGAAATCGAGGAACAGGCCGGCATCGTCGAGCAGGCCGGGGGGCGGGGGAGGGAGGTCGAAATGCGCCATTGCCCCCTGAACGCGGTTCACGCTGAAATCGTTTCGCATATGCGAAGTATTTTGGCACTACGCATCGTTCGCGGGGGAATGGCGTTGAGCGGCACATGAAACGGATCGCGCGGATCATCGGCTGGGGACTGGTGTGGGTCACGGCAATCCTCTGCCTCGCGGCGGTGATCGTTCCGCGCTTCCTCGACCGGCTCTATTATCGCGGCGCGACCAGCGACCATTTCGACGGCGCACGCTTCTTCAACCCCGATGTCGACGATACCACCCATCCGTCGGGGCCGGGCGGACGGGCCGGCTTCCTGTGGCGACAGGCGAGCGGCAGCGACGGGCGGCCGCCATGGCCGGCATCGGTTCCGGTCACACCCGCCAGTCCCACCGAACTGCTGCCACCCACGACGCTGCCGGCACGCGATCCGGCGCGCACGCCGATGCGCGTCACGTGGATCGGCCATGCCAGCGCGCTGGTGCAGACGCCGCGCCTCAACATCCTGACCGATCCGGTGTGGAGCGAACGCGCCGGTCCGTTCGGTTTCGGCCCGAAACGGGTGGCGGCACCGGGCATCGCGCTCGCCGACCTGCCAAAGATCGACCTGATCCTCCTCAGCCACAATCACTACGACCACCTCGACCTCACGACGCTGACCGCGCTGTGGCGACGCGACCGGCCGACGATCGTCACTAGCCTCGGCAACGACGCGATCCTGCGCAGCGCCGGGATCGACGCGATCGCGCTCGACTGGCGACAGGCGGCGCGCCTCGGCGGGGCGACCGTGCATGTCGTGCGCAACCACCACTGGGGCAGCCGCTGGTTCGCCGACCGCAACCGCGCCTTGTGGTCGGCGTTCACCGTCGACCTGCCCGGCGGCAACCTGTTCTTCGCGGGCGATACCGGCCTCGGCGACGGCGGCTGGGTGGAGGAGGCACGCGCGCTCGGCCCCTTCCGCCTCGCCCTCATCCCGATCGGCGCGTTCCGGTTCCAGCCGGGGCAGATGGCGAGCGGCGCGCATATCGGGCCGGTCGATGCCCTGCGCGTCTTCAACCGGCTCGGCGCGTGGCGCGGCATGGCGATCCACTGGGGCACGTTCCGCCTGTCCTACGAAGGTTGGGCGACGCCGCCGCGCCTGCTCACCGCCGCGAAAGCCTGTGGCGGCGAAGGCGAGCCCGGCAGCTACGGCGCCAGCTTCGGCGCGGTCCCGATCGGCCGACCGGTCGGCATCCCGCCGATCGCATTCGTACCGGCCCCGCCACAGGTCGTCGCGCCGCCAGCGGTCGACTGGCGCGCGGTGCCCGCCTGCATGGACACCCCGGCGGTCCGCGCGCTGCGCTGAGGGCGGGTCTCTCCCCGCCGAACCAAACGTCATCCCGGCGAAGGCTGGGATCTCCCTGTGATAGCGCGCGGCAGGAGCCGCCAGGCCGGATCGACATCCACCGAAACGCCGTCGTAACCTGCTCCCCTCT
>NZ_LMKU01000030.1:27990-43106 GCF_001421635.1 Sphingomonas sp. Leaf25 | reverse complement strand
CCCCGGCATGACCTGAACAGTGCGGGGCACTGTTCACCCGAAACTGGGTTGGGGGTGGGTTGGCTGGTTGTGGGGCGCTTCCGTTTCCTCGCGGGCCGACCCACCCCCGGCCCCTCCCTTGTCAGGGAGGGGAGGTGCCACGCCCTCCGCCGGGGTGACGGGACCATGAATATGTCGCAACCCCCAACGGCGGTTGCGCGCCCCGGCAAAGCGCGGCAGAGCGATGCGCACTACGGGCACCAACGAGCGGAGGAGTGATGGCCGACCTGCCGATCCAGCGCCTCGGGCCGACGCTGCCGCCCGTCACTGGCACGCTGCCCCGCGCGGCGGACACCGCACCCACCCTGTCGCCGACGCCGCAGACCCCCATCGCCACCACTTCCCCGGCGGTGCAGACCATGCTCGGCGCGATCGCCCAGGCGGTCGCCGACCTGCCGCCGGACACCGCGCTCGCCGTATTCCTCGCCGCCGTCGAACGGGTGACGGCCGAGGTCGAGGCGCGCGTCGCCCAGAATGCCGCGAAGCGCGGCGACCTGCCGCCCGATCCCGCTCGCCTCGCCACCGGCATGGCGCAGGTCAGCGAGCGCGACCTCGCCGCCGCCGCCGCGCTGATCGCCGGGCGGCTGGTGCCCGACCCGCGTGATCCGCCGGCCCCCGTCACCGCCGACGACACCCTTGCCCTCCCACCGGAACCGATGATGCGCGATCGCCTTTTCCTGCTCGACCCGACTTTCGCCGATCCGGCGCTGCCCGGCCGCAGCTTCTATTGCCGCGACTGCGTAACGATCGACGGCCTGCTCGCGCTGTTTCCACAGGCCGCCGCCGGGCTGGACGTGATCCGCGTGCCATATCCTCGCCCGCGCGCCGCCGTGGTGCAGGCGGCGGGCATCGCCAACCAGAATTTGCCGCTGCTGGTGTTTGCGCAAGGCGCCGACCCGACGCTTGCCGATGGCCGCCACGGCGAAAGCTGGTTCGCCGCTGATCTCAAGACGATCCTGCGCGCACTCCACCGCCGCCACGGCTTTCCCGAAGCGCATCCCTGACCCGGCGCCGGGATAGCGCCCGCTTCGATCGCGCGCGATCGGCCTCTGGCGGTTGATCCATCCCGTTTGAGCCAAGCGTCATCCCAGCGAAGGCTGGGATCTCCCCGTGGTAGCGCGCAGCAGGAGCCGCTTGAGGCCCCAGCCTTCGCTGGGGCGACGCTTCTGGTCAGATGGATAAAAGTACCTAATCCTCGGCCGGCCCCGAGGGCGGCGGGGCCGACAATTTGCGCAACGCCGCCGTCCGCTCGCGCTCGACCGCCGCCCGGTCGGACAGCAGCCGCTTGCGCACCGCCAGATAATGCGTCGCCGCCTGTGCGTCCGCCTCGCTCCACTCGCGCTGCGGCAATTCGCGGCGCGCCTCCTCCAGCGCGGCGGCACTCGGCACCGGGGTCGCGTTCGGCAGCCCGGAATGGCCCTGCGAGGCGATGTCGTACCAATGCGCCGCCGCGCGCGAGAAGCCGGGCAGCACCTCGGCCACCCGCTCGAACCGCTCGACCTCGGCCGCCTGCCGCAGCAGTTCCGCCTCGACCGGCAGCAGCGCGCGTTCGGCCATCACCTGCCGCAGCAGTCCGGCATCGCGATCGAACCGGTTCCACGCGGCATGATTGAACCCGTGCTGGCTGCGCTGAAGCCGGAGCGCGCGCAGCACCTCGCGCCGGTCGGGCCGCTGCCACAGATACCCCAGTCCCTGGATCGCGAACCACCCCCACGCCACCAGCGCGAAGGCGGCGAGCGCGAGCAGCAGGATGCGCCAGCCCGGCAACCCGGCCGCCGCCGCCGCCCATCCCTCGACCAGTGCGGTCAGCAACGCCGGGATCAACCCGACCCGTGGGTCCCGATACCATCCATCGCGCAAACCGCCTGCTCCTGCCCGTCGTTGAACCGCCCCGGTTATCCTGCCTGATTCCGGTAGCATAGCCGTACCCACCCGCTTTTAACGTCGCCAAGCATGAAGGGTGCTGGCATAGCGGGGCGGATGGACGATAGCGCTCAAATATCAATAACCTGTGATAGCGCCATCTGCGTTCCGCTGCGCGATGAACGGCGCAACATCGCCGGGCTGATCCGCGCGATCGCCCGGCAGGACCGGGCGATGCTGGCGCGGACGATGCTGTTGCTCTGCCTCGACGGCGATTGTCCCGCGACCCGCGCCGCCGCCGCGACCGCGCTCGCCGACGTGCCGTGGCTCGCCGCGCGGATCGTCGCCATTTCCCGCCTGTCGTCGCCCGACGCCGGCCGCGCGCGCGGCGCGGCGATGGACGCCGCGCTGCCGTTGCTCACCCCGGACGGCGTATTGCTGACCACCGATGCCGATACGCGGCCCGACGCCGACTGGCTCGCCACGTCGCTGGCCGCGCTACGCTCCTCCGATCTGGTATGCGGGCGCATCCGCCGCCGCGACGCCGCGCGCGACGCATGGCGGCGGCCGATCGAAACCTATCTCGACCAACTGACGGCGGCACGCGCCCGGATCGATCCGATCGCGCACGATCCCGACCCGCACTGGAACGAAGGCGGTGCCAGCATCGCGTTGACCACCGCCGCCTATCGCGCCGTCGGCGGCATGCCGATGCTGGCCAGCGGCGAGGATCGCGCGCTGGTCGATGCCGTTCGCCGCAGGGGCTTGCGGGTCCGCCATGACCCCGCCGTCCGCGTCGCCACCTCCAGCCGGGCGACCGGCCGCGCGACCGGTGGCCTTGCCGATGCGATCCGCGCCGGGCGGGCCGGGGCCGACGCCGGCCTCGTCGAACACCCCGCCGCCGTCCTCGCCCGCTTCGCCCGCGAAGGCGCGATCCGTCGCGCCTGGACCGCGCGCCGGCCGCTCCCCGCGTACGGGATCGACGAGGCGGCGCTGGCCTCCGCCGCCTGTGCCGAAGCGCTGTTCCATCATGCCGGCGGCGAGCGCGGCGGCCCCACGCCGATCGCGCTCGCGCTCGACTGGTTGCAGGCCCCGCGCCCGGCGGTGGCGGCATGACCCCGCTTGCCGCGATCCGCGCGATCGACCCCGCGCTGCCGCCGCGCGAGTGGATGGCCGCCGCCTTCGCCATCGCGCGCAGCGTCGGCCTCGACGACGCGACCTGCGCCAGCCCGGGCGAGGCCCGCGCACTGATGCGGCGGATGGCGGCGGCGGGCCGCGCCGATGTCGCCTTCGGCCGCATCCTCGACGGCCATGTCAACGCGGTGCAACTGGTGCGCCGCTACGCCCCGGCCTTCGCGATCGACGCGCTGCTGGCGAACGGCGCGATCCTCGGCGTGTGGAACTCCGACCTGCCCGGCGACGGCCTGCGCCATGAGGGTGGGGCCTTCGCCGGGGCCAAGAATTTCGCCTCGGGCGCGGGGTTCGTCACCCATCCGATCGTCACCACCGACGCCAACGATCCCGCCGGTACGCGGATGTGGCTGCTCGACATGGCCGCAGCCGACCCGGAGATCGACCGCGACTGGTGGCACCCGATCGGCATGGTCCGCTCCGAAACGCATATCGTCCATCTGGGCGGCGTGCCGCTTGCCACCGCACACGCCATCGGGGGCCCAGGCGACTATCAGCGCCAGCCCGATTTCAGCGCCGGCGCATTGCGCTTCGTCGCGGTGCAGGCGGGCGCGGTCCATGCGCTGTTCGATCACGTCCGCGATCACCTGAACGCCGGCAACCGCGCCGCGCATCCGCAGCAGGCGCACCGCCTCGCCCGGCTGTTTGTGCTGGCGGACGCCGGCTATGCACTGATCGACGGCGTCGCCGCGCACTGGAATGCCGACGACGATGTCCTGCTTCCCCGCGTCGCGGCGGCACGCGGCGCGCTCGAGGATATTGCGACCGAGGCGATGGCGCTCGCCCAGAGCGCGGTCGGGGTGCAGGGCATGCTGCGCACCCATCCGCTCGCCCGCACGCTCACCGACCTCACCGTCTATCTGCGCCAGCCCAATCCCGACGGCGCGCGGAGCCACGCGGGCGCGGCGGCGGCGGCGGGCCGGATCGAGCCGGGCGCATGATCCTGCCTCTCGGCCGTGTCCGCCGCGCGCTGATCGTCGCGCCGCATCCCGATGACGAGACGATCGGTTGCGCCGCGCTGATCCTGCGGTTGCGGCGGCGGGGCGCGCGGGTCGACATCGTCATCGTCACCGACGGCGGCGCGTCGCATCGGAACAGCGCCACCTTCCCGCGCGCCCGGCTGGTCGCCACCCGCGCCGCCGAAGCGCGCCGCGCCGCGATGCTGCTGGGTGTGTCCGCCGCGCGCCTTCACCTGCTGGCGCTGCCCGATGGCGGCCTCGACACGCTGGCCCGCGCCGCCCGCTTCCGCCTCGTCCGGCGGCTCGCGCAGTTTCGTGCCGATCTGGTGGCGATGCCGCTGCCCGACGATGCCCATCCCGACCACCGCGACACCGCCGCCGCCTGCCACCGCCGCCACGGCTGGACGCGGCGGATCGGCTATGGCGTCTGGCCGGGGCGGGGCGGGGGCCGCGCGACCCACCGCCTGCCGCTGGGCGAGGATCGCCAGCGCAAGGCCACCGCACTCGCCGCGCACGCGACGCAGCTCGGGCGGATCACCGACGACCCCGCCGGCTTCGTCATCGATGCCGCCACCCGCCGCCGTTTCCTGTCGCCACACGAATCCTACCGGGTACTGCCATGACCCGCGCGATCACCCTCGTCGGGTTCGAGGCGACGTTTCGCGGCAACCCCGATCCATGGGCGACCTTCACCGCGCGCGACGAGGCGCTGAAACGCCGCGCGATCCTCCATGCGCTGGGGCCGGAGCCACGCGGCCGCCTGCTCGAACTCGCCAGCGGCAACGGATCGAACAGCGTCGCGCTGGCCGCCCGCGCGCTCCGTCTCGACGCGACCGACGGCGCGCCGACCGCCGTCGCGCTGACCGCACGGGCGCTGGGAGCGAACCCCCGCGCCACCGCGACGCGACTGATCCTCCCCGGCCGTCTGCCCCGCCGCCGCTACGACGCGATCGTGGTGGCGGAGCTCCTCTACTACCTCACCCCCTGCGACTTGACCGCGCTCGCCCGCGAGATCGCCGCGACGCTCCGCCCCGGTGGCCGGCTGGTCCTCGCCCACCACCGCATCGCCTTTCGCGACGTGGCGCAGCACCCGGCGAAGGTCCACGCCCGCCTCCTCGCCGCGCTCGGTCGCACGGTGCGGATCGCTACAGGCCATCGCACCGCCCGCTGGCGGGTGGCCGGCTACGCCGTCGCCTGAAGAACGAATAATCGCGCATTTCCTGCCCGGCAACGTCGCCCCAGCGAAGGCTGGGGCCTCAACCGGCTCCCGTCGCGCCCGACCTGCCAAGACCCCAGCCTGCGCGGGGGTGACGCCCATAGTCGACGGCGGAACCAACCCCCCGAACGCAACCCCCTCCGCGCCTCCGCGCGAACCCATCGACCTGACCCCGACCACCCGGCCCGCAAGCCGCCAACCTCAACGATCGAACTTGTCGACCTTCCGCTTGCCCAACAGCAGCTTGCGTTCCAGATGCCCGCGCAGCGCCCCGTAATAGGCCTCCAGAAACGCCAGATCGGCCCGGTCGTCCGCCCGCCCCAGTTTCCGCCGGATCGCGCTCGCCACCTGATACAGATCGTCGCGGTCGCCGCGCCGCAACACTTCCTCCAGCCGTTGCAACTCGAACGCACCGTATGCGTCGAGATCGGCCGCGCTGAACGGCGCGATCCGCGCGCGCTCGCTGGCGTGCGCCGTCTCGATCAACAGGTCCTCGCCCAGTTTGCGCACCTCGCGCTCGACCACCCATGTGCCCGCGATCAGGTCGCCGGCGCGCATCCGGTCGCGGTTGAACAGCGGGAACAACAGGAAGATCGCCGCCCAGCCGAACCCCAGCACGGCGGTCCATTTGTCGGCCATTCCCTCGGCATTGGCAAAGGCGAGGAAGGTCAGCGGCAGGAACACCTCGATCTCGCGCAGCAGGTTGCGCGCCAGCACCGCCGCCCCGGTCAGCCGCGCCCCGTCGCGCGACACCACGCGCAGCTTCATCATCCGCTTGCCCGGCGTCGCCGCGCGCCGTCCCGCCTCGAAGCCCACGAAATAGAAGTTGCGCAGGCAGAAATAGCCGAGCAGCCAGATGATCTGATACGCCGAGGTCGCCCCATGTGCCCCGCCGCCGATCGCCGCCCAGAAGATCAGCAGCGACACCCCGATCAGCAGCACCAGCATGATGAGCGTGTCGATAACGAACGCCCCCGCGCGCGCGCCGCCCGATCCCAGCCGAATGGTCAGCGGCACCCCCTCGGGCGTCACCAGTTGCCGCACCAGCGTGCGCGGCGGACGGGGCGGGCGCTTACGCCTGGCCACGCCGGCCGCCGAAGGTGAAATACAGCGTCCACAGCATCAGCATCGCCGCCCCGATCGCCAGGCGCGCGGTATCGTCGCGCACCAGTTGCCGGGCGAATCCTTCGAGCAACCCGGCGATCAGCAGCATCAGGATGACGCCGATCATCACGATCGCCGCGCGCCGCCCGGCCTGTGCCGCCGCCGCCATCCGCGACGCCTCGCCCGGAAACGCCACCGCGCGCCCGATATGGATGCCCGCCGCACTCGCCAGCGCGATCGCGGCCAGCTCGGTCGTGCCGTGGATCATCAGCCACGCGAACAGGCCCCAGCCCAATCCATGCGGCACGAACGCGGCGAACAGCGCGCCGCCGGTCGCGCCATTCTGCACCAGCAGGATCATCGTCGGGATGCCGAACGCGAAGCCGAGCGCGAAGCCGAGGATCGCGACCTGCGAATTATGGGTGAACAAGGTGGTGGCGAACACCTCCAGCCCGCCGCCCTTCGGCTCGCCATACAGCGATTCGCGCAGGCTCGCCGCGCTCGCGCCCATGTCGCGGCCCTGCGCCAGCTCACCCGGGATCATCGCGCCGAACCACGCCGGGTCGCCGCGCACCAGATGATAGCCGGCAACGGCGCTGAGCAACAGCAACGCGGTGGCCAGCAGCACTTCCCACCGGATCGCCCGCACCGAGCGCGGCCAGTCGCGCGCGAAGAAGTCGACGACCTGCCGCCCCCACGGCTCGCGCGCGCCGTAGAGGATGAAATAGGCCCGCGTCGACAATGCCTCCAGATACGCGACCAGCGATGCGTCGAGCGAGGTCGCCCGCGCCACAGACAGCGCCGACAGCGTGGCGCGGTACAATCGCGGCAAGTCGATCAGGTCGGCGTCGGACAATCGGCGCGGCGACTGTTTCTCGACCCGGTCGAGCAGTTCCTCCAGCCGGGCCCAGTCGCCCTCGCGCTCGGCGCGGAAATGGCGCGCGGCGAACATCACGCTCATTTGCCGCGCTCCCGGTGCGATACGTATCGTTCGACCAGCGACAGCGCCATCGCGTCCGCCACCGTCTCGATTACCTCGACCCCCATCCGCCTGAGGCGCTCGATCACGATCGCGCGGTCACGCAACAGCATGTGCGCGACGTTCGCGCGCACCAGATCGTCGGCCTTGTCCGGCACCGCATCGCGCATCGCCTCCAGCTCGGTATCGCGCAACAGCACGAACAACAGCCGGTGGCGCTTGAGCATTCGCGCGGCGGCGGCCAGCATCAGTTCGGCGCTGGTCGGATCGGTGAATTCGGTGAACAACACGATCAGCGCGCGCCGGTCGAGCTTGGTGTCAAGCGTGACGAGGCCGAGCGTGTAATTGCTCTCTTCGGTGCCATACTCGATGTCCGCCGCCGCGCGGTGGAGTGCTGCGAAGCCGCGCGCGCCGGTCACGCTGCCGCTATCGACCTGCGGTCGCGCGCCGAACGAGAACAGCCGCACCCGGTCGCCCGATTTGAGCGCCACGAACGCGGCGAGCAACGCCGCCGACACCGCCCGGTCGACGCGGGGCAGGTCGCCCACCGGATCGCTCATCGACCGTCCGGCATCGATCGCGAACACGATCATATTGTCGCGCTCGGTATGGAATTCGCGCGCCAGCAGCGCCGCATGGCGCGCCGACGCCTTCCAGTCGATCGCGCGGCGCTCCATGCCGGGCTGAAACTCGGTCAGCACCTGGAAATCCTGCCCGTCGCCATGGTCGCGGCGGATGCGTTGGCCACTGGTCACGCTGTTGAGGAACTGACGCATCCCCTGATCGCGCACCGGGCGGATGTCGGGCAGGATCACGCTCGACGCTTCCGCCTTCGCGCTCGTCTGCCGCCATGCAAGCCCCATCGGCCCGGCCCGCCTGCGCCACACCCGCGTCAGCGTCGCCCGCCCGCGCCGCACCGCGCGGTACGTGCCGGGCGCGATCCGCTCCAGCGGCCCGTCGATAGCGGCGGCATGACCGTCGTCGTGCAGCCGCACCTCCTCACCGACGTTCAGCGTCGCGGGCATCGCCACGCCGCCCTTGTCGGGGGAGCGCGCCAGCAGCGCATCGGCGACGATCAGCAGCAGCAGCGCGCCGATCCACACCGGCGCGACGATCCACGCCGCCGGTTTCAGGACGCCCAGCGCCAGCCCGACCGGCGCAGCGAGCGCGGTCAACTGGATGGCGCGGGGCGTCGGCAGGATCACCGCGGCGCGTCCACCGACGCGATCAGGCTGGCGACGACATCGTCGACCAGCCGTCCGTCGATCTCGGCGCTGGGCGACAGGATCAGCCGGTGGCGCAGCAGCGCCGGCGCCAGCGCCTTCACGTCGTCGGGCAGCACATAGTCGCGCCCGTCGAGCGCCGCCGCCGCGCGCGATGCCGCCGCCAGCGCCGCCGCCGCGCGCGGCGACGCGCCCGACGACAGGTCGCCATGATCGCGCGTCGCCCGCACCAGCCGGACGATATAGTCGATCACGTCGTCCACCAGCCGGACCCGGCCCACCGTGTCGATCGTGGCGGCGATGGCGTGGGCGTCGGCGACCTGCTCGACGCCCGAATCCTGCGGGGCGGGGGTGCCGGTGCGCGTGCCGTACTGCGCCACGATCGCGCGTTCGGCCTCGGCGGTCGGCCAGCCGATCGTGATCTTGAACAGGAACCGGTCGAGTTGTGCCTCGGGCAGCGGATAGACGCCCTGCTGCTCGATCGGGTTCTGCGTCGCGACGACGGTGAAGCGGTCGGACAGATGCTCGGTCCGCCCGTCGATCGTGATCCGCCGCTCCTGCATCGCCTCCAGCAGCGCCGCCTGCGTCTTGGGCGGGGTGCGGTTGATCTCGTCGGCGAGCAGCAGTTCGCAGAACACCGGCCCGCGCGTCAGCGCGAATTGCGACGTTTGGAAATTGAACAGGTTCGATCCGATGATGTCGCCCGGCATCAGGTCGGGCGTGAACTGGATACGCCCGAAATCGAGCCCCAGCGTCCGCGCGAAACTCTGCGCCAGCAGCGTCTTGGCGGTGCCCGGCGGCCCCTCCAGCAATACATGTCCGGCGGAAAACAGCGCGATGGTCAACAGCCGCACCGCCGCTGCCTGGCCCACCACCGCCCGGGCGATCTGTTCCTCGATCGCGCGCCCCAGCGCGCGTACGTCGTCCAGCGTCATGCGCCTGCTTCCTTTTTCCATGCGTGGAGCGCGCGTGCCGCCGCCAGCGCTTCCGGTTCGGTTCGGGCGGCACGCAGCCGCCGGTCGATGTCGCGATAGCCGGGATGCACCCGCTCCAGCGTCGCGGCATCCGCACCGCCCAGCGCCAGCGAACGCGCGATCGTCTCGATCATCAGGTCGGCATAGCGCGGCCCGGCGTGGCGGGTGCGCCCCGCCAATCGCGTCAGCGACACGATATTGTCAACCAGCGCGCGCTTGCCCGGCGGCACCGCCCGGCGCTCGCGCGCGGGCGGGCCGAAACGCCGCGCGGTCGCGATGCCGGCAAGGATCGCCGCGACGATCAACGCCAGCGTCACGCCCAGGAACGGCGGCAGGAACAGCAGTTTCACCAGATTGCGATTGCCCGCCGCATAATGCAGCGTCCGGTCGAACCGCGCCCGCCCGCCATGTTCGGGATCGATCGCGCGCAGCATCGCCAGCGCGGCGCGCGCGTTGCGCACGTCGGCCAGCGCGCGGTTGTTGACGGTATCGGCATCGGCCAGCACGAAGGTGTCGCTGCTGCCGATTTGCCCCAGCACCGCCGCGCCATCGCGCGCGCCGATCAGCGGCGTGATGGTCTCGCCCTTCACCGCGTCGACCAGCCGGTCGGGCATCGCGAACGGGCGCAGTCCGGCATAGGCCGTATCGGCCATCGGCCCGGTGTCGCCCACTTCCTCGCCATGCCCCTCGACGCTGGCCGGGATGAGCGGGAGCGTGCGGAAACTGCCGACTGGCCCGGTCCGCTCGACCCGCCCGCCGCCCAGCGGGATCTTCGCGACCTCCCATTTGGGCAGGATCAGCAAGGTCGGATAGCGATCGGGCGTGCCCTCTGTTTCCTCGTTGGCCATGTCGGCCAATTCGATGCGGTGGTCGATGATCGCCTTGACCGCCTGCGGACCGGTCGTCCCGGTCGGCGTCAGGATCAGGATGCCGGGCGTGCCGATCGGATCGCCGTCGTCGGCCGCCGCCGGCTGCACTGCGTCGACCAGCCGCTGAAACGCATGATAGCCCGCGCCATCGCGGCGATCGGCGGCGGGCGCGTCGCCCACCACCCGTGATACCTCGTCGCCGAACCCCGACAACAGGATCGCCGACAGCATCAGCAACGCGCCGCCGATCACGAGGATCAGCACCGTCCGCGTCGAGAAGGGCGACGGCTGGCTCATGCCCGCCGCCCCAGCGCAAAGCCGGCATAGTCGTCGCGCGCCCGCCGCCAGTCGGCCTCGCCCAGTTCGGCCCCGCCGAACAGGCTGCGCTCGACCGCCGCGACGATCCCGGCGAACACCCCGCGCGCATGGGCCGGCAGCGCGTCGGCGCGGGCGATGTCGCGGCTGGTATCGGCCACGCGCACCACGTCGCCGCGCCACGCGACGATGTCGTCGATGCTGCGGAACAGCAGCAGGTGGACCGCCTCGCCATAGCGTCCCGCCGCCGCCAGCGCGTCGGCGTCCTCCAGCAACGCGCGCGCGCTGCCCTCGTCCGGGGTCCAGCCCGGTTCCTCGACCGTCTCCTTGCGCCCGAACCATGCGGCGAACCAGTCGCGCACCCCCGGCACCAACGCCACGACCAGCGCGATCGCGATCAGCGCCAGCACGCCGTACAGCAACACGCGCCACCCGCCGCCGACCCATTCGACGAACCGCCCGATGCCGCGCAGCACCGCCTCCAGCCAGGCGGGCGCCGGCTCGCGCGGCGGCACGACTTTCTCGGGCAGGTCGAACTGGATCGAGCGATCGGCGCGGATCGATTTCCACGCGGCGGCCACGCGCTCGCCGTCGATCGGCGGTGGTGCCGCGCTCGCCTGCGCCGTCTGCTCCACCACCCGACCCCGCGTCACGCCCGTCCCCCGGCACGCCCGTCGTGGCGTCGCACCGGTTGGAGCAAATCGGCGATTTACATGCAACGCTTTTCGTTTCACCCTTTACGAAACGCCGGGGGGCTGGCGGATGTTTAGGGGGTTTTCGACGGCAATGATCGCATTCGGCTTCCTCGTCCTGCTGATGCCGTTGCTGGCAGGTGCGGTGATCCTGTTCGCGGCATGGCGCGAGGGGCGGCACTCGCCCTTTGCCTTCGGCATCGGTCGTGTGCTGTCGAACAGCTTCACCGCGATCGGCGGCGCGCCGCTCGCCTTCCTCGCGGTCGCGGTGCTGCTCAGCGCCATTCCCGGCGCGTTCGTTATCTCGCAACTCACGACGATGACGACCATGACCGACCAGTCGCCGCAGGCGATCGAGGCGATGGCCGGGCAATGGACGACCACCTATGGCGGCATATTTCTGGTCCGGCTGTTGCTCTGGCCGCTGGGGCAGGCGCTGCTGACGCTGCTCGCGCTCGACACGCTGGCCGGCCGCAGCCCCGATGTCCGCGCCGCCGCCGGCCGCGCGCTGCGGCTGTGGCCGTTCGCCATCGCGCTGGTGATCCTCACCTGGATCGGCATCTTCCTCGGCTTTATGCTGCTGGTCGTGCCCGGCGTCGTGCTGTTCCTCAACTGGTTCGTCACGCTGCCCGTCCTCGCCGCCGAACGCCGCGGCATCCTTGCCAGCTTCGGGAGATCGACCGATCTGCTGCGCGGCATGCGCTGGCGGCTGGCGGCGCTGTTGCTGCTGGTACTGGTGCTGTGGCTCGTCGCGACGATGGTCGGCGGGGTGTTGCAGGGCGTGGTCGCGGGAACGAACCCGTGGCTGGTGATCGCCGCTGGCATCGTCGGCAACACGCTATGGGGCATGATCCTCCCCGCCGGCATCGCGGCGGTCTATCACGAGGCGCGCGTCGCCAAGGAAGGCTCGGCGGGCGAGGCGCTCGCCGACGTCTTCGCATGAGAAATAAGAACAAGGGGTATCCGCGTGATCCGAACATTGACGATGCTTGCGCTGGCGGCGGGGCTTGCCGCCTGCGCCGATGCGGGCGGCTGCGACACCCGCTCGGCCGGGGCCGATGCGCCGCGGAAAGGTCCGGGCGCGGGCAAGGGCTATGACCATGATCCATATCCCTCGACCTATCGCCCCTATAGCGGCCAGCCGACGCTCGTCACCAACGTCACCATCCTCGATGGCGAGGGCGGGCGGATCAACGGCGGATCGGTGCTGTTCCGTGACGGCAAGATCGTCGAGGTCGGTCAGACGATAACCCCGGCGGCCGGCGTGACCGTGATCGATGGGCAGGGCAAATGGGTGACGCCCGGCATCATCGACGTCCACAGCCATCTGGGCGACTATCCCAGCCCCGGCGTCGACGCGCACAGCGACGGCAACGAGATGACCGGCCCCGTCACCGCCGAGGTCTGGGCCGAACACAGCGTCTGGCCGCAGGACCCCGGCTTCGCCCGCGCGCTGACCAACGGCGGCGTGACGACGCTTCAGATCCTCCCCGGCTCGGCGAACCTGATGGGCGGCCGCTCGGTCACGCTCAAGAACGTCTATGGCCGCACGATGCAGGCGATGAAGTTTCCGGGCGCGCCCTACGGCCTGAAAATGGCCTGCGGCGAGAACCCCAAGCGCGTCTATGGATCGAAGGGGCGGATGCCCTCGACCCGGATGGGCAATATCGCGGTCGACCGCGCGACATGGCTGCGCGCGAAGGATTACGACCGTAAATGGGACAAGTACGAGAAGGACGGCGGCGACGAAGCCCCGACCCGCGACATCGCGATGGACACGCTGCGCGGCGTGCTCGACGGTGAGATCCTCGTCCACAACCATTGCTACCGCGCCGATGAAATGGCCATCGTCATGGATATGGCGCAGGAGATGGGCTACAAGGTCACCGCCTTCCACCACGCCGTCGAAAGCTACAAGATCGCCGATCTGCTGAAGGCGCGCGGCGTCTGTTCGGCGGTGTGGGCCGACTGGTACGGCTTCAAGATGGAAAGCTACGACGCGGTCGGCGAGAACCTTGCGATCCTCGACCGGCAGGGTGCCTGCGCGATGATCCATTCCGACGATGCCAACGGCATCCAGCGGCTCAATCAGGAAGTGGCCAAGGTCATCGCCTCGGCCCGTCGCGCCGGCATCGCCGTGACGCCCGAACATGCGTGGACGTGGCTCGGCATCAATCCGGCACGCGCGCTCGGCATCGATCGCGTCACTGGCTCGCTCAAGGCCGGCAAGATGGCCGATGTCGTGCTGTGGAACGGCGATCCGTTCAGCGTCTACACCCGCCCCGAAAAGGTCTGGGTCGACGGCGCGCTGCTCTACGACGCCAACAATCCGCGGCTGCGCCCGGTATCCGATTTCGAACTTGGCCAGCCCGGCGAAGGGGACGTCAAGTGAAGCGCCTGATCCTCGCCGCCGCAGCACTCCTCGGCTCCACCGCCGCCCCGGCGCTCGCACAGGACGTGGTCGTCACCAACGCGAAGCTGGTGATCGGCGACGGCTCGCCGACGATCGAGAATGGCACCGTCGTCGTGCGCGGCGGCCGCGTCGTCGTCGCCGGGCGGATCGTTCCTCCGGCCGGCGCGCGCATCATCGATGCCGGCGGGCGGTTCGTGACCCCGGGCATCGTCGCCGGCTTCACCCGTCTCGGGCTGATCGAGGTCGACGGCGTGTCGGCGACCAACGACGCCTCGGCATCGGGCAGCGTGTTCAACGCCGGGCTGGACGTCACCGCCGGCCTCAACCCGCGCGCCACGCCGATCGCGATCAACCGCGCCGAGGGGCTGACCCGCGCGATCGTCGCGCCCGACAACGGCCAGTCGATCTTCGCGGGGCAGGGCGCGGTCATCGACCTCGGCAACGACATGGACGCCATCACCCGCCCGCGCGCCTTCCAGTTCATGGAATGGGGCGAGGCCGGCGCACGCGCGGCGGGCGGCAGCCGCCCGGCGGCGATGGCGATGTTCCGCAACGCGCTGTTCGAGGCGCAGGCCTATGGCCGCAACCCGGCCAGCTTCGCCGATCGCGGCAAGGAAGCGCTGCTCACCCGCGCCGATGCGCAGGCGTTGCAGGGCGTGCTGTCGGGGCAGGTGCCGCTGCTGATCCATGTCGAACGCGCCTCCGACATCCTCGGCGTCCTTGCCCTCAAGCGCGAATTCGCCACGCTGCGCCCGGTGCTGGTCGGCGCGACCGAGGCGTGGACCGTCGCCCGCGACATCGCCGCCGCCGGGGTGCCGGTGATCGCCAGCCCGCTGGCCGATCTGCCCGCCAGCTTCGAGCAACTGGCCGCGACCCAGTCCAACATCGGTCGGTTGAAGGCAGCGGGCGTCACCGTCGCGATCGGCACGATCGGCGACGACGAGGCGCGACAGGCGCGGCTGGTCAAGCAATATGCCGGCAATCTGGTGGCGCTGTCGAAGATCCCTGGCGCGTCGGGCCTCGACTGGGCATCCGCCTTCGCTACCATCAGCTCGCTGCCCGCCAAGGCGATCGGCATGGGCGGCGAGATCGGCTCGCTGGAGGCCGGCCGGCGCGGCGACGTGGTGATCTGGGACGGCGATCCGCTCGAGATCGGCTCGATGCCGACGCAGGTGTTCATCGACGGCGTTGAACAGCCATTGGTCAACCGCCAGACGCGGTTGCGCGACCGCTATCTGGTCCCGACCGAACAGGGTCTGCCCAAGGCGTATCAGCGGTA
>NZ_LMKU01000030.1:0-27950 GCF_001421635.1 Sphingomonas sp. Leaf25 | reverse complement strand
GTTTCGGGTGAACAGTGCCCCGCACTGTTCAGGTCATGCCGGGGGCATGACCGACCCGAAACTTTTGTCAGGGAGGGGAGCAGGTCGGGAAAGCATTTCGCTGAAGCTCGATCGGTCCTCGTTTCGGATCAGACCGACGGGAACCGGACGCCGGGTCGGCGATTGTCGTGGTCGACAACCAATGGGGAGATGACGATGCGTGGTTTCGTGATGACGATCGCCGGATCGCTGCTGCTGGCCGCCTGTGGCCCCAGCGCGCAGGAACAGGCCGCCGCCAACGCCGCGACGCAGGCCAGCCAGCAACAGGCGCAGGAAGCCGCCGCCAAGGTCGCTGCGCTCGCCCCCGGCCAGCGCGACGGCGTGTTCATCCGTGCGATCCGCGACGCCGGCCTGCCATGTCAGGGCGTCACCGGATCGCAACCCGGCGACAAGCCGGGAAGCTGGGTCGCGACCTGCCAGGAAGGATCGCGTCACATCATCACCTTCGGCGCGAACGGCATGGCCAATGTGACGAGCTTCACCCCGCAGCCCGCCCCGCAGCGGTAACATCCGCGTCGTTCCCGCCCGCGCGGGAACGACGCCATGCCCCTATCGCGGCTCGAACACCGACCATCCGGTGCGCTGCACCAGCCGTTCGAGCGCCAGCGTCCCCAGTTGTGAATTGCCGCGCTCGTTCAGCCCCGGCGACCACACCGCGATCGACGCCAGCCCCGGCGCGATCGCGAGAATGCCGCCGCCCACGCCACTCTTGCCCGGCAGGCCCACCCGAAACGCGAACTCGCCCGATCCGTCATAATGGCCGCAGGTCAGCATCAGCGCGTTGATCCGCCGCGCGCGCTGCGCTGACACCACCTGCCGCCCGGTCGACGGATTGACCCCGCCCGCCATCAGATAGCGCCCGGCCAGCGCCAGTTGCCGGCAACTCATCGCCAGCGCGCATTGGTGGAAATACACCCCCAGCGTCACCGGCGGATCATGGTCGAGATTGCCGAAGCTGCGCATGTAGCTCGCCAGCGCCAGATTGCGAAAGCCCGTATCCTGTTCGGCGCGGGCGACGCCCTCGTCGATGAAGATGCCGTCCTCGCCCGCCACCGCGCGCACAAAGCGCAGCAACTCGCCCAGCGCCTCGCGCGGCTGATACCGGCCGAGCAATATGTCGGCGACGACGATCGCGCCGGCATTGATGAACGGATTGCGCGGGATGCCGTGTTCGCTCTCCAACTGTACGATCGAATTGAACGCGCTGCCCGACGGCTCGCGCCCCACCCGCTTCCATAACTGGTCCCCGACCGCACCCAGCGCCAGCGTCAGCGCGAACACCTTCGACACCGACTGGATCGAGAAGCTCTCCTCGGCATCGCCCGCCAGATGGCATGTCCCGTCGGCCGCGATCACCGCCATCCCGAAGCGCTTCGGATCAACGGCGGCCAGCGGCGGAATATAATCGGCCGGCGTGCCCCGGTCGGGCGCGTCGGCCATCTCGGCGGCGATGTCTGCGACGATGGCGGAGAGGTTCATGGGGTGGGTGTAGGCGATCGACCTGCCACACGGGAAGCGGCCACGTCCACCGATCCGGCAGGCGGGCAATCGACATGTCGCCCCTGCGTCACGGTTTTCCGATCGGAAACGGCGTTCGTGACGTCAACGACGATCGGGCCGCTTCCACACTGCTGGCCGGGCATTCAGCCACGCTGTCATCCATTCCGCCAGTTGCCGGTGATCGTTGCGACTGCCGTGATAGTCGCACGCCGAATTCTCGGGCACGAAAGACGGAAGCAATGGAAACTCGATGCGTGTGACGCCGGCATCGATCGCGGCGCTGCGGATCGCAGCCTGCGCACCGGCGCTGAACTGTTTCAGTGCCGCGTCATCGCTTTTGTCCAGATCGATCCACGGCAACACCAGCGTCGCTCCGGGCGATTGCCGATGGATCGCATCGATGAGCTGCCGGTAGGCGCGGACATAGTCGCCAACCAACGCGGCCCGATCCGACCAACGCTCGCCCGGATGCAACGCCGTCCCGAAGTCGTTGAAGAGCACGATCACCACGACCATCGGATGCCATGCAGGATCGCGCCATTCCTGCGGGGCGCCCGGCAGTACGCGGGGGTAGAGCGTGGACATCGCACGCCCGGGCATGACAGCTTCGAAATTTCGTACCAGCCCGATCCCGGAGATCGCGTTGATCTGATAGTCCGCGTCGATCGAACGGGCGACCATCGCCGGCCACGCCGCCGAGCTGTCGGTGCGTAACCGTACCTCTTCCTTGGTGCAGGTGCGGGTATCGGATCGGATGCCGTATCCGGTCATGCCCGAATCCCCGATGAATTCGATCTGTCGGGCACGGGGCAGGGGAGGCGGACGCACCGCCTCACTCCGCGGAACGAAAAAGCCATGGAACGTACCCGCGGAGTCGACGCTTTCCGTGATCTTGTCGAGGCGCGCCCGGTGCCGCCCCGGCCCGAGGCCCCGAACGATCATCTCGACCCGCCCCGGTTGGGGCAGTCGCCGGGGCGCTGCCCCATCGACCGTTAGCCGATACTCGTTTTTATCGTCGTCAAACTTCAGCAGCAACTGATCGCCCGTAAAGGCCGCTTCCCAATAGATGGCCGGCCACTGGTGGCGGTAGCCGCGTGCCCCCTTTCGAGCCGACGGAACCGACGGCGATACCGCCACACGACCACCGACATGGGGCACCAGAGGCCGTGCGTCCTGCCTTATGCTGCGATTGGTCGGGTCCGTCGTCAGCGTGACGCCGGCGGGTGCCGAAGCCGCCAACATCACGCCAACTGCCCATATCAACATCGACCGCCCCCGGATGACTCTATTCCGGGACCTATATTCGGTATATCCGATCGTCGTCGCGCCTCGTCGTTCCGTTGCGACATCAAACCAGCCCCTTCAACCGGTACAACGCCTCCATCGCCTCCCTCGGCGACATTGCATCCACATCCAGCCCCGCCAGCGCCGCGCGCAGCCCATCGACCGGCGCTTCCTCCACCACCGCCATCGCCGCGAACAGCGGCAAATCGTCCAGCCCCGCCGCGATCCCGCCGGTCTTCGCCTTGCCCGCCTCCAGCTTCGCGAGCACCGCCTTGGCGCGCTGCAACGTGGCGGGCGGCAGCCCCGCCAGCCGCGCCACCGCGATGCCATAGCTGCGATCCGCCGGCCCCTCGGCCAGTTCGTGGAGCAGCACCAGATCGCCCTTCCACTCGCGCGCGCGGACATGGTGGAGCGACAGCGCGTCGCACCGCTCGGCCAGCCGGGTCAGCTCGTGATAATGCGTCGCGAACAGGCAGCGGCAGCGATTGTCCTCATGGATCGCCTCGACCACCGCCCATGCGATGGCGAGGCCGTCGTAGGTCGAGGTCCCGCGCCCCACTTCATCGAGGATCACGAACGACCGGGGCGTCGCCTGCGCGAGGATCGCCGCCGTCTCGACCATCTCGACCATGAAGGTGGAGCGTCCCCGCGCAAGGTTGTCCGACGCGCCGACCCGGCTAAACAGCCGGTCGACAAGGCCCAGCGTCGCCGAGGTCGCCGGCACGAAACTGCCCGCCTGCGCCAGCACCACGATCAGCGCGTTCTGCCGCAGGAAGGTCGACTTGCCACCCATGTTCGGCCCCGTCACCAGCCACAGCCGCGACGCAGGCGACAGGCAGCAATCATTGGCGACGAACCGCCCGCCGGCCTTGGCCACCGCGCTTTCTACCACCGGATGCCGCCCGCCGGCGATCTCCAGACAGGGGTGATCGACCAGTACCGGCCGCGCCCAGCCGCCCTCGACCGCACGTTCGGCCAGCGCAGTCGTCACGTCGATCCGCGCCAGCGCGTCGGCGGTCGCGGCGATGCCCTCGCGGTTCGCCAGCGCGGCCTCGGTAAACGCCTCCAGATGCGCCGCCTCCGCCGCCAGCGCGTGCGCGCCGGCCTGCGTCACTTTCAGCGCCGCTTCGTGCAGATCGGGCGCGTTGAAGCGCACCACTCCGGCCAGCGTCTGGCGATGGGTGAAGCCGCTGTCCGCCGCCATCAGCTTGTCGGCGGCGCGCGCGGGCACCTCGACATGATAGCCCAGCACGCCATTGTGGCGGATCTTCAGCGCCGAAATCCCGGTGCTGCCACGATACTGCGCCTCCAGCGCGGCGATCGCCCGGCGTCCGCCAGCGCCCGTATCGCGCAGCGCGTCGAGCGCGGCGTCGTATCCTTCCGCAACATAACCACCCGCCGCCGCATCGATCGGCGGGGTCGGGACCAGCCCGCGCTGCAACAGGTCGATCAACTCGCCATGCCCGCGCAGCCGCGGCCCCAGCGCCGCGATCAGCGGCGGCACCTCGCCGATCGCCTCCAGCCGCTGGCCCAGCGTCCACGCCGCCGCCAGCCCGTCGCGCAACTGCCCCAGATCGCGCGGGGAGCCGCGTCCGGCGGCGATCCGTCCCAGCGCCCGCCCGATGTCGGGCAGCGCGCGCAAGGCGGTGCGCAATTCGTCGCGCAGTCCCGGCGCATCATGCGCCCAGCCGACCGCCGCATGGCGCGCCTCGATCCCCGCCCGGTCCATCAGCGGCGCGGCGATGTCGGCGGCGAGCAACCGCGCACCCGCGCCGGTCACGGTCCGGTCGACCTCGGCCAGCAGGCTCCCGCCGCGCGTGCCCGCCGCCGTGCGGGTGAGTTCGAGGCTCTCGCGCGTCGCCGCGTCGATCGCCATGCACGCGCCGTCCGCCGCGCACACCGGCGGGCGCAGGAACGGCAACTGCCCTCTAGCGGCATGGTCGAGATAGGCGATCAGCCCCCCCGCCGCCGCCAGCGCCGCGCGGCTGAACTGGCCGAACCCGTCGAGCGTCGCGACGCCGTGCAGCGCCTTCAACCGCGCCTCGCCCGCCGCACTGTCGAACGCGCCCTTGCCGCGCAGCAGCGTGGCGACCTCGGCAAAGGCCGAGGTGTCGGCGGCGACGACCTCGACCGGCTGCAACCGGGCGAGTGCTGCGGTGAGACCCGTCGCGTCGGTTTCGATCACCTCGAACCGGCCGGTCGACACATCGGCGGCGGCGATCGCCACGCCGCCCGCCGCCTCGCCGATGGCGACGCACCAGTTGGCGGCGCGCGCGTCGAGCAGCGCTTCCTCGGTCAGCGTCCCCGCCGTCACCACCCGCACGATCGCGCGATGGACCAGCGCCTTCGATCCGCGTGCCTTGCGCGCCGCTTCGGGGCTTTCGGTCTGTTCGGCGATGGCGACGCGGTGCCCCGCCTTGATGAGCCGCGCCAGATAGCCCTCGGCGCTGTGGACCGGCACGCCGCACATCGGGATCTTCGCGCCCTCATGCTCGCCGCGCGCGGTCAGCGCGATGTCGAGGGCTGCGGCGGCGACCTTCGCGTCATCATGGAACAGCTCGAAGAAATCGCCCATGCGATAGAACAGCAGACAGTCCTCGACCTCCGCCTTCAACGCCAGATATTGTGCCATCATCGGGGTGGGGGCAGGGGCCTCGCCCGCCGCAGCCTGTCTCGCCATCGCACAGGCCCTACCGGTCGAGCGGCCGCCACGCAATCGCACGCCCCGATTCGCGCGATGAGGATGGGGCGAACGTCATACCGGCGGGTGGATCATCATCCCCTGGCCCCACCCGCTTCGTCACCCCGGACCTGTTCGGGGTCCACCGCCCCGCAAACGCCGTGCCCGGGGGCGCCCGACACCCTACCTCCCACGGAACGCTACCGCCCCCTTTGGCATGAATGTCACCGAAAACAACGTCTTGCACGGAGCGCTGTCCTACACGACGCACCCGGCCTACCCACGGGTTTCCCTCGACCCGAAGATGCCCCCGATGCCGCCTGCACGACGCCCGCTAGTGTAAACTTTGTAAACTTTGGCCTCACCCCGCCGACACGGGAATCCCCGGCAGCGCCTTCGACGTGCGGACCGTCGGCGACGTCTTGACGCTCGCGACATTGGGCGCGGTGATGAGCTGGGTGGTCAGCATCGACTGGAAGCTTTCCAGATCGGCGGCGACGATCTTCAGGATGAAGTCGATCTCGCCGTTCAGCATATGGCATTCGCGAACCTCGGGGATGGTCGCGACATGCGCCTCGAACGCCGCAAGGTCGCTCCCCGCCTGGCTTTTCAGGCTGACGAGCGCGAAGACGGTGATGGTGAACCCCAGCAGCCGGGGATCGAGCGCCGCGTGATAGCCGCGGATCGCGCCGGCCTCTTCCAGCGCGCGGACCCGGCGCAGGCACGGCGGCGCGGTCAGCCCGACGCGCTCGGCCAGCTCGACGTTGGTCATCCGCCCGTCTTCCTGCAACAGGGCGAGGATCTGCCGGTCGATACGATCGAATGCCATTGGTCGCGATTCCATGGATGGGAAAAGATAGAAACCCCTGCCTACCGCATTATAAAATTACGTGAAAGCGCAATTGTCCCACATTGCGACGTGCCGATTTGGCATGTTCCGGTCGGGCGGAGAGGGCGCTAAGCAGTTGGTACGCCCATGATTCGGCGCAAGGCTGGTGACGAGTAGATGGTACACTTCGACGACAGCCTGGAAACGGTACTGGCCTCCGACCTGTCGGGGGAGGGGGCACGCGCCTCGGCATGGCGGCAACTGGTCGACCTGATCGGTCGCGGCCGGGCAAGCCCCAATCCCCGCGCGATCGCCATGCTGGAGCGTATCCGCGACAGCGTGCCGCGTACGATCCGCATGGCCAGCGCGCGCGACATCGAACACGCCGGCCCGCCGGCATCGCTGGTCGCGCTGCTCGCCACCGACACGATCGAGGTGGCGTTGCCGGTGCTGCGCAGCGCCGAGCTGTCGGTCGCCGACTGGACCGCGCTGATCCCGACGCTCGGCCCCGCCGCGCGCGGCGTCCTGCGCAACCGTCGCGACCTGCCCGTCGCCGTCCGCCTCGCGATCGACAGTTTCGGACCCGTCGACCTCGTGCTGGGCGACGACCGCGCCGACGCCGAACCGGTGGTCGAACCGCAGCCTGTGGCCTTGCCGGAACCCACCGCCGACCCCCAGCCCGTGATCGAACCGCAACCCGTGGGCAAAGCGGAACCGGTGGCACCACCGAAGCCTCCGGTCGAGCCGCAACCGTTGATCGACGCGACGGACCCGATCGCCGGACCCGACCTCGCCGGCCCGTTCAGCATCGTCGACGTCATGGCCCGGATCGTGGCGTTCGAGCGCATTCAGGATGCCGTACCCGCCCCCCGCGCGCCGCTGCCCCGGCACGACCAGTTCCGCTTCGAAACCGACGCCACCGGCATGCTGCGCTTCGTCGACGGCGTCAGCCGTGCCGCCGTGGTCGGCCTGTCGCTGGCGCTGGAGGGCGGCCCGACCATCGCCGGCTTCGACGGCGTGGCCGCCGGGGCGCTGCGCCGCCGCACCCCCTTCCGCGACGCCCGCCTGAGCGTGCTGGGCGACAGCGACGCCGGCGGCGAATGGCGCGTCTCGGGCGTGCCCGTGTTCGATCCCGCCTCGGGCCGCTTCACCGGTTATCGCGGCACCGCCCGCCGCCCGCGCGGCGACGAACGCGCCGAACGTGCCGCCCCGCCTGCCACCGGCGTCGCCCAGTTGCGCCAGTTGGTCCACGAACTGCGCACCCCGGCGGGTGCGATCGCCGGCTTCGCCGAGATGATCGAGGCGCAGTTGCTGGGGCCGGTGTCGCCGGTCTACCGCGCCCGCGCCGCGGCGATCCTCGACCATTCGCGCGAACTGGTGGCGGTGATCGACGACCTCGATCTCGCTGCTCGTATCGATGGCGACGCGCTCGACCTGCGCGCCGATCGCGTCGCGTTGGGGCCGCTGTTCCAGACGATCGTCGCCGACCTGACGACATTGTGCGAGCTGCGCGGCGCGGTGCTGGAGATCGAGCCGACCGACGTCACCGTGTCGGGCGATCGCCGCGCGATCGAACGGCTGCTCGCCCGCCTGCTCGCCACATTGGTATCGGCCAGCGCCACCGGCGAAGCGCTCTACGTGCGGATGGGGATGGAGGGCGACGGCAATGTCGCGATCGTCTTCGATCGTCCGGCGGCATTCGCCGCATGGCCCGGCGACAGCGTGTTCGACGTCGACGACAGCGAGGAGGACGCCTCGCTGCTCGGCACCGGCTTCGCGCTGCGCCTCGCCCGCAACCTTGCCAACGAACTGGGTGGTGCGCTGCTGTTCGGCAGCGCCACGCTGACGCTGCGCCTGCCCGCAGTTCAGGGCATGGAGGCCGGGCAGGTCGGTCGGCGGTGACGCCGCCGTTCCGGCCGCACGTCGACGGCCCGCCGGTCGACTGGCCGGATACCTTCGGCACCCGCTTCACCCTGTTCGTCGATACCGAAGAGGAATTCGACTGGAACGCTCCGCTGCGCCGCGACGGCTGGGGGGTGAGCGCGATGGCGGCGCTGCCGCAAGCCCACGCCCGCTTCGCGACACGCGGTGTGGAGGTCGGCTATCTCGTCGACTATCCGGTCGTCACCGAACCACTCGCGATTGATGCGATCCACGCCATTCTCGCCACTGGCCACGCGACGCTCGGCGCGCAGCTTCACCCATGGGTCAACCCGCCCTTCGCCGAGACGCTGACCCCGGCGGACAGCTTCGCCGGCAACCTGCCGCGCGAAGTGGAGGCCGCCAAGCTCGACCGCCTGACCCATGTGATCCAGACGATCAGCGGCACCCCGCCGCTGGTCTATCGCGCCGGCCGCTACGGCATCGGCCCGGCGACCCTCGCGCTGCTGGCCGAACGCGGCTACCGCATCGATAGCTCGATGCGCTCGCGCTATTGCTATGCTGCCGAGGGCGGACCTGATTTTTCGGCGATCGGCAACACCGCCTTTCGTACCGGTCCCGGCGGTGCGCTGCTCGAACTGCCGCTGACGAGCGTTTTTACCGGCCACCTGCGCCGGCGCGGCCAGCGCCTGTATCACACCGCCGGCCATGTCCCGCGCGGTCGCGGCCTGCTCGCGCGGACCGGCCTGCTCCACCGCGTCGCGCTGACTCCCGAGGACATGCCGCTCGACCACGCCTGCGAAGCGATCCGCATCGCGACCGGCGAGGGCGTCCGCCTGCTGAACCTGTCCTATCATTCGCCCAGCGTGGTGCCGGGCCACACCCCTTATGTGCGCGACGCCACCGATCTCGCGGCGTTCTGGCGGTGGTGGGACGGCGTGCTCGACCTGCTCGACCGGCGCGGCATCCGTTCTGCCTCGACGGCGGACGTGCTGGCGGCGGCGGGGTAAGTTGGTCGGGGAGACAGGATTCGAGACCGAAATACCGTCGTCCTAAACCCACGGATTTCCGCGGTTCTTGCAGGATTGCGGTGCCTTTGTGGATCGTCCGTGTGGTTCTGTCGAGAGGGTCGGGGCGGCGCGGGCAAATTTCCCACAACATTGGCGGCGGGAAGCTTGCAGGTATCCAACCAGTGGCAACCTAGATCTCGGTGACGTTCACCCGGAACCCAAATCTGGTGCTCATCACCCCATCAATACCACGGCCGAGATCCCATAGGACCGTTCGACCCGACTGCGTCAAAACGCGTACCTCTCGGTCATGCAGGTCGGCAGCCTGCCACTTTGACCGCTGCCGGTGTGTCAGCGGCGTCGCTGCAAAGTCGCGGCGCCACCGCGCCTGCATCGCTTCATATTGTTGCGCCGAGCTTTCGGGGGGCCGCTCAATGCTCTCGCCGTCGTAGGTCGTAAGCGTGACCCGCGCAGGCGCCGGCGATTCGCCGACCAGCATGGCCACGAACGCAGTAGTCGCATCGCGGGCGCGTTGACCCGCAGCTGCATAGGGGTCAACGATATGGATTTCTACCGGCGGGTCGCCCGCGACCGGGGCGGTGAAGATGGTCAGATCTCGGGGAGTATCGGGCTGATAAACCACCCGCTGCGGCCAAGCGAGCGTCCGAGTCGTGGCGGGCGTCGGTGGAGGGACCGCAGGCTCGGGTTTGGGCCGGACCCGCAGACTCAACCGCTCCCGAAGGCCAGTCGGCTTCGTTACCGCGCTCGGCTCGGAATGAACAGCGGCGGCGGGTGGGGCGGCGCCCGGGACGGGTGCGGCATCGGTCACGACCGCGTCGAACAGCTCAGCGGCATCGCTCACGTCTTCGGTGGCGGCGAAGAGGCCACGGCTCAGCGCTCGCTTGCGCTCCATGAGTGCATGCAGCTTGAGGTCGAAGCTCGTTTCGGCGATCGCTGGATCGGGATGCACCGATTGCGGCAGATAGACGGTCACGTCGCGCGTCTGGCCGATGCGAAAGGCACGATCGGTCGCCTGATCCTCGACCGCCGGATTCCACCAGCGCGACAGATGGATGACGTGGTTGGCCGCGGTCAGCGTCAGGCCGACGCCGCCAGCCTTGGGTGACAGGATCATTGCGTCGAAACCGGGACCGCGCCGCTGGAAGGCGTCGACCTCGCGCTGGCGTGCGTCGCCGGCCACCCCGCCATGAATGCGGGAAACGATATGCCTGAGATCGTAGCGGCGCCGGATTTCCGCAGCCAGTAGCCCTTGCATCGCCAGGCTCTCGCAAAAGATCAGCACCTTTTCGCCACGCGCAGCAATCTGGTCCAGCACCTCGAACAGAACGCACAAGCGCGCCGAGTCGGTCCAGTATTCTGCCATCTCGCCCGCCTCGCCGGGGTTCACCGGATGCAGCGACACGCCGCGAAGCGCGGCCAGCACTTCCAGCATCCGGCCGCGTTCGCCGGTGCCCTTGACCGCCAGTGCCTGATGCACCGCACGGTCATAGGCAGCGGCCTGGCGGGGCGGCATTGGCATCGGCATCGCCTGCAAAATCTTGCGCGGCAGGCTGCCGAGACATTCCTCCTTCAACCGGCGCAGTAGCACTGGCGGGATCGCCCCCTGCGGTTCGGTCAACCGGTCGCGTAGCGCCTCCAGCGGCTTAGGTTCGGGCGGATAGGTCTGCTCGAACGCCTTGCTCGATCCCAAGAGCCCAGGATGGACGACGTCGAAAATCGACCAGAGGTCCTGCAACCGATTTTCAACCGGCGTGCCCGTCATCGCTAGGCTGAAGCGCGCGTTCAGTGTCTTGGCGGCGCGCGTGATCTGGCTTGCAGGGTTCTTGAGCTTCTGCGCCTCGTCATACAGAATTGCAGAGAAGCGCAGCCGCGCGAAACTCAGATGATAATCGCGCATCGTTTCATAGGTGGTGAGCACGATACCGGCGTGCTCCCATGCCGCCGGATCGAGCGCACTTGCCCCGCTGTCGATGTCGCGTCCCGCTTCGCCGCGCAGCTCCCCGAGCTCACGGCCGTAAGCGCTGATCAGTCGGCCGAGTGCGTCCGGTTCCAGATGCTGGAGAATTTCGGCGCGCCAATTGGCCAGAAGACCGGTCGGCGCAACGATCAGGACCGGGGCCGGATGCGCCTGCTGCTCCCGGATCCAAGCAACGAAAGCAAGCACCTGATAGGTCTTGCCTAGCCCCATGTCGTCGGCAAGCAGCGCGCCCGGCATGTTCGCTCGCCAGCAATCGGCCAGCCAGCGAAAGCCGGTGACCTGATGCGGCTTGGGTGCCGACCGCAGAGATGTCGGCAACTCGGCCGGTGGCGGTGGGGCAGCCGACGGTGCCGTTCCGGTCAGCGGCGAGTAGGACAGGTCGTCCAGATTGTCGCGTACCTGCAGAAAGTAACGCTGGCGTAGCGGCGCCGGTAGTTGGTCGTCGGTGTTGCCGGGCCTTGTCGCTGTTCTTGCAGCTGCGGTGAGTTCGGACAGGCTTTCCAGCGAGGCGACGGTCGCTCGCGTCGCAGGAATGGTTTCACCCTCGAACTGGAAGCTCGCTCGTGCTTCTCGCAATGCATTGGTCGCGGCGGTAGCGGCTTCGTCGATGCGTTCCGGCGGAATGGTGATCGTGCGGGCATCGTCGCCATCGCCGATCCGCAGGCCGAAGCGCTCAGGCAGCCAAGACGACGGTTTGGGCTTGATCCATGGAAGGACGGGTTTGCGCCACAGGTCGATGCCCGCGACGCGCTGAGAAAATTGCTGCGTCTCAACGAACAGGCACGCGGCGTCGGCCGGAGTATCGCCGGCGTTCTGAAGCGCTTCTGCGATGTAGCGCTGAGGTGCGGCGGCAAAGGCACGGCGCGTGTCAGGATCCGCATCCTGCGCCCGCCGCACCGTTCCCAAGACCCGGGTCAGTTGAGGGTCGATGTAGAGGATCGACCCGTCGCCCAATAGATAGGTCGCCCGCGTGCCGTCGCCATTCCGAAAGCGGCGCATGAAGTCGGCGGCGAGCGCCGGGGGCAACAGGCTGTCGGCACCCTCGTCGAGCGGGTCGCCGTTCGCTGCCGCCTCCAATCGCTCTCGCCCGAATAGCACGGGGTCGAAGTCGAAGCCTGCGGCCCCGGCGCGCAGCACCAGCGAGAAGCCCGAGGCATAGGACAGACGCAGACGGTCGATATGCCCGTCGGTCGCGATGCGCGCCGCCGCGTCCTGACCAATCGTGGTCTTCAAGTCGGCGAGCGCGGCCTGCCGGGTCGACGCATCGCTTGCGGTGTTGACGCGCGCAACGGTAAGTATCGTCGAGAACAATGGCTCGGGTATCCGCCATTCCTTGCCTGCATGATGCAGCCGGTGCTCGGCGATCGTCGCGCGTTCACGGACGCCACCAGCGCGGGTCCATTCGGTTTCGATGCGGAAACCGTCCTTGTGGATCAGCCCACTCGATCGCAGGTTGAGCGACAGGCGCGTTGCGGGCGGTAGGCCGAGCGCGACGGCTTCGCTATCGTTCAGGCACGCTATGAACACAGGATGCAGGATTGCCCGGTTCGCCTCCACGGTCGCCATCGGCCGGCCATCACCGGCCATCTCGCCATCCTCGATCGCCTGCAGGAGCCTCGCTACCGCAGCGGCGGCGGGTGCGGGGCGGGCGATCACCCATTGATCGACAGGGACCGTGCCCGCCGATGCGCTGCCGAACGGCAGCCGCGACGGCGTCTCACGGACCAGCGTGACGACGTTCCCTACCGCCTCGAACCGGACTGTGGGGTCAGGCATAGCTTCGTCTCGAGCTGCCCTCGCCCCAGCGTGGATGCCGTATGCCAGTCATTTGGAAGATGAAGCCGGCGAAATGGGTCTGCCAGCCTGAACTATGGGGTATCGCGGCAAAGCGCTGTTCATAGGGCCGTCCCCCGTTCATTGCCCGCAACTGCATCCCAAAATATTGCTTCTGATAAAGGCCTGGTGCTTTCATATCCCGCTTGTCCCAGAAGCGGCAGGACCCGTTGTGGCTCCATTCCGCGATTCGAAGATCGCCGATCGCCATGATAAGCGCGCTATGCGTCGGATCGGCACCCCCACCCATGATTTCGGCATAATCGAGCGAATCCCCTCCCGAACGCCCTATTTCTGCAAGCGCATCGGCTTGGCGGCCAAAGGCGAAGCACGCATCTTCGACCACTTCACTATCAAGATACCCGAGCCAGAATTCCTCGCGTGATGCCCACTGCTTTGGATCGTTCGTGACCGCCCCTACAATCGAGAAAAACGCGCGAAAATCGCGGTGCACCAACCACCGCCGCACCATGTCCACCAGCGCGGAAGCGGCGACACCCGGCATTTCACTGGCGATCGCATCCCATCGGCCGCGTTGGAACCGCGGGTCGCCGATGCGGTCGACCAGCAGCTTGGTCAGGCGTTCGCGATAAGTATCGGGCGGCGTCCGGTCACGCCAAGGATGGAGGAGCGCCCAGGCTAGATGCGCGTCGAGGTTGGTCACGCCCAATCGTTCGAAGAGGCCGATCAGCCGCTCACCCGCCTTCGTCGCGGCCTCGTCACTCGCACTGCCCACCTGATCACATGCCGTCTCGAGCGCGTCTATGACGAACTCGCCTTCGGCTAGGTCGCCATCGAGGCCGATCTCGCGCAACGTCGTCCGTGCATCATCAGCGCCCAACAATGCCTGGGCGAGGCTCGCCGGGCCGGCGGACGCATCCCATAGCTGCCATCGCTCTCCGCGCGCCCGCCAAGGCCAATCGCGTCGGCCCGCTCCTAGCGCGCTCGCCGCGCGCAACGGCTCGAACGCGGGATGCGCTCGTGGGAAGTGGCGCAAATAGGCTCCGATCACCGCGCGATCGAGGCTCTTGGCATCGGTGCCGATCGCCGCTTCCAGCACGGGGATGGCGACCGAGTCGCACCGCTCGTCCTCCCAAAGCTCGCTGACGAGCCGGCGCAGGTCACGCCGCAACAGCGTTCGTGGGTCGAAAGGCGCGTCAGCCATTAATTAGCCCGATCCGCGTGAGAAATGCGTCCCACGATTCGCTCGGCCCGCGGGTTTGTCCCTCGGCAAGCCGGTCGCGGATCGCCTCGGCGGCTTTTTCGGTCTCGAGCTTGCGATCGGGATTGGGGACCGGCAGGCGGCCGATCCGGGCGATGCGATCTGCCGCCTCGCGCAGCGCGCTCACTGTTGCCTCGTTAGAAGGTCGTCGAGATCGTCGGCTTTCGGTGTGTCCATAAGGAAGCGCAGGTCGATCCGCCGATTGAGGCTTTTCTGCGCCTCGCTCAAGCCCGGATTGTTCGGCACGGGCCGCGCCTCGCCATAGCCGCTTACAGACAGGATCGGCTGCCCTGCGCTGTTACGCAGCCCGTCAAGCCCGAGCTCAAGCGTGCGAAGCTGCCGGAACGTATTGGCCGCGCGAAAGGCCGACAGATCGAGATTGTCGCCGATCCGCCCGTTGCCGGTGAACGGATCGCTGTCGGTATGCCCCTCGATGAAGATCGCATCGATGCTACGTTCGGTGACATAGCTGCATCCAGCCGATCGCCGGGGTAGCGTATAGCAGGGCAGCACCCTCGCCATGGCTCGTCCCACCGCCGCGACCGCAGCTTGTCCCCCTGCGGAAAGGCGGTCGTCTCCCTTCGCAAAAAGCACCGCGGCGGGTAGGGTCAGCACACCGGTGACGGGATCGATAGTTACCTTCAGCGTCTGATCGGACCGTTCGATTTCGCGCTTCAGCTCGGTTAGGAGCTGCGCGCGCGCCTCGCCCGCGTCGGACAGTGCCTTACTCTTCTGCTGGAATTGGAGCGCGAAGTAGAGGAGCAGAATGATGAACACGAACAACAGGCCGACCATCATGTCGGCCATCGAGATGAAGTAGCTTTCCTCTTCCTCCTCGGCTCGCGACCGACGGACCCCGCGCACACTCATCGCTTAGCGCTGTCCCTGCTGCAGACGGCCAACGACATCCTCCAGCGACTGGCCGATTTCCGCCAACGGTTCGAGCGCGGCACCAAGCCGGTTCGCCGCGTCGGCGAGCGCGCCGTCGATCCGCCCGACATGCGTGTTGAGAGCGGTGGCATGCTCGGACGAGGCGCCACGGATTTGCTCCAGCGCCTTGCCCAGCGATTCGTCGACCTCGGTAAAGCGGGCGCGATAATTCTCCCACGCCGTGGTCGCACTGTCGGCAGTCCGCTCCAGGCGCTCGGACATCGAGGTTATCGCACTTTGCTGGCGTTCGCCCTGTTCATTCGCGCGGCGAAGCAGCTCCTGGCTCTGGCCGACGCTCTCGCTGATCGTGCGCGCTGCATCACGAATGGGGCCGGCAGCGCCCGACACGTCGTTGGCGGCACGGCCGAGCATGGTCGACACCGCCTGCGCTTCTCGCCCGGCATCGGCGAGCTTGCCGGCATGATCGTTCGCCGCCCCGGTTGAACGTTCGATCGCGCCTGCCAGCGCTTCCATGCGGCCAGCTGTTGTAGTCAGCGTCGAGATCAAGCCGGCGCTCGCCCCCTCGAACCGTTCGCCGAACGTGGCAAAGGCGGCGGCGATGGCCTGGCTCGATGCCTCGGTGGAACGGCTGATTGCATCGTTCAGCGTCTCACTCAGCCCGCTCTGCGCCTGCGCGGCGGCAGCCTCGAGCGCGGCGCCAGCGCGCGCCAAGACCTCGGCATTGCGTTCGGCCGCGTCAGATGCGCTGCCCGACAATGCTTGCCCCAGTTCGGCGACCTGCGCGCGCATCTGATCGAAGGCAATCTGGATACCGGATGTTGCCCCCGCAAAACCATCGAGCGCGCCACGGATCGCGGTCTGGCTCTCTCCCATCGCCTCGCGGACCGCGGCCTGGACCGCGCGTACCATTTCCTGCGTCGCGACGGTGGAGGCGGCGCGCATCTCCTCGCCCATAGTCCGCATGACCTCGCGCTGGCCGGTCGCGATCTGCGTATAGGCATCGCGGTCCTCGGCGACCCGCGCCTGGTTGCGCGCCTCTGCCTCGTCCGCTTGGTCGGCAAGCCGCGTGGCCATGCGATCGATGTTGCCGTTCAAATCGCTAAAGGCGCGCGTCATCGCCTCTGATGCGACCGAGAATTCGCGCGCGGCAGTGGCGATCTGCGCGCTTGCTTCACCGCTCGCCCCCTCAAGCCGGTCGTTCACCGAACCGAGGTCGGCAGTCATCCGGGTCAAAGCATTTGCCAGGCCCTGCATTTCCGTGCCGGCGTTTTCCTTGATTGCGTCGCCGAGCTTGCTACCGAAATCGTTGAGGCTGCCGCTCTTGAAGTCGTCGATCGAGGTACGGATGTCGGTGAGCGGTGCCAGTTGTTCGCCAAGCGAGGTCTGCAATCCGCCAAGGCCATTGACGACTGGTGCTAGCTTCGCTTCGAGCGCGTCACCGATCGAGGCGGCGAGTTGCTGGCTAAAATCGGTGAGCGCGATCGACTGTTGTTCCAGCTCGCGAAGCTGGCGCGCGGCGATGCGCTGCGGCGGCGAGAACAGCGTCCCGTATTCGAGGCGATCGCACAGCGTCTCGAGCTTCTGCTCGTTGGCCGAATGCCATTTACGATCGAAGCGGCGTAGAATGATCGAGGCGACGACTCCGCCAATCGAGGTCCAGAATTTTGCGGCAGTGATCGTCAACAGGCCGATCAGCGCGCCCTGCATCTTGCCCATATCGGCACCGCCCGACATCGCCTGGACCGCGCCGACCAGTGCGGCGATGATACCTAGGAACGTTGCCGTCAGACCGAGCGCGACAAAGATGTTCGCCCACCATGCGAGGACGCGTGTGTCGTCGCCGAGGTGCAGGAAATATCCCTCCGGCCGGGTCGTCGCGCGCATGGGCGTTTCGTTGGTATCGACGATCGTTTCAGTGAACTGAACCCAGGCGTGGCGCAGCTCCTTCGCCCGTCCCTCGCCTGAGAGCATCGCTGCCTCGATCGAATTATAATGCGCGGCAAAGGTAGTCTGCGCCTCATGGTCGTCGGGCTGATCCTCGACGATGCGCGTGGCATCGACGCGAACCGCGAGCGCCGCGCTGAACGGTCGGTGATAGCGCGTGTAGTTCCAGATGATGATGCCCACCGCCCAGGCCAGCAGCCCGAGCGCTAGGCCAAAGCCGACCCATGCGTTACCGAACACCATTGCGACAAGCCGGTTCGGCAGGATCACATCTTCAATCATGTCGCTGCCCCCCGGCTGCCCCCATCTGCCCGCATGCTATGACCGTGTGACGACAGCATAGCTAGGCCCCTGTGCTGACAGCATTGCGTTGAACTGGCTTATTTTTCGTGTCTGCGTGACCTTATCGTCACCAAAATGGTCCCATTTGGCGAAGGCTGGTGCACGCCACGGACCGAAGCCTTGGTCGAGGATCACGCGGACCATCCGGTCATCGTCAAAGGTAAGGGAGATCGTGCGGCCATGGTCGGCCTCTCCGACCTCAAGATTGTCACGGAAACCGGCATTCTCAAGCAGCCCGTGCAGCACGGCGGCCCGATCTTCTTCTTGCCGCCAGTCGTGATGAGGCCGATAGCGCGATCGGTCCTCGATCTTCAGCGGTCGGGTCGTGATATGAACGGGGATCACCGCCGAACCCGAGGCCAATTCGTCGCGCAGTCCGGCCAGCGCTTCGGTCAGCAGGCGCACGGTCAGCGGAGCAGAGAGATAGCGGTCGGTATAGGCGATCCGCACCAGTCGTCCCGTCCCCCCGGCCTCGCGGATAGCCGGCAGCAGCATCACCGCGAACCGCCGACCGAAATCGGCAAGAAACCCGTCGAGTTGAGCCTCGACTTCGAAATGCCGCGTCCCGCTGGCGGGCAGCAGGCTGGCAAGGTCGATCGCGGCGGACAGCGGCGCCGGATCTGCCACGATCGAGACGATGGGCGCCGCCTGCCCCTCACCCCATCCTGCGCCGATCGCGCTCGCTTCGGCATCACGCGAGACCCAGCTTCGCGACCCTGCCTGGGCGATCGCTGACGCGCCATTGGGGTAGACTGGCGCCGTCCCGCGCTTGAGGGACAGGCCAAGCTTCAGCGCCGCATCGCGCAACGCCAGGCGCTGCGCAACGTCCAGCCCGTCCAGCCAAGCAGGCTCGACGACCGTGGCGACCTTGACGCCGCGATCGCGCAGCCGCTGCATGAGTAGCGCGAACCGAGCGGTGCCGAAGGCGGCAGGATCGCTGGCGGAGCCGGCCCATATCGTGATGCTGCGCGCCCCGCGATCTACCTCTTTGATCAGCGAGTCGGCGACCGACCGGACGAGCGCCGCGTCTGGGCCTGCGCGATCCTCATCCGGCACTTGGCGCAGCGCCGCATAGGCTGCGCGCGCCCATTCAAGCGCCGGGCGACGCTCAATTACTTCCGCCTGGCGGTACATGTCGGGCGCGAGCACACAGGCCGAGCAGCCGCGCGCGCACCCCTCCGGACAATCGAGGCGAGTGGCGGCATCTGCCAGCAAACTGTCGTAAAGCGGCACCGCCTGCTGCGCGAAGCCCGCGCCGCCGGATGCGCGATCAAACAGAAACAGTGAATGCGTGATCTGGCCGAGCGGCGCGCGCACCCGCCGGATCGCGATACCGAGTTCACTTGTCTCGATCCCGAGTTGGCGGCAGAGCGCGCTACGCAGCGCCGACACTGCGGCCCAAGCGGCGCCGGCAATTTCCAGCCCGATCGGTTGCAGCTCGACCACGTCGGTCGTCGCTTCATGACCGAGCGCGATAGGGGGCGTGATCTTGAACCCCTTGTCGTTGCCGGGACAGCGGCCGTCGGTTCCCTTTCGCGTATAGCGAAGTGGTTTGTGATCCTTCAGCGGGTGCGTGTCGCCGTCGCTCCCTGCCGGGGCCGCGCGCCCGCATTCAAGGCACAGGACATAACCGTTCTTGCCGGGCCCGCGCGAGGAATAGAAGACTAGCCCGTCAGGACTGGCGCGCAGCCGTCCCGCGGCCGGATCGGCCATTGACGACCAAAGTGCGCCGCGCGCGATGATCTGTTCGGGCTCGGGTTCGACATAGGTGATTTCATCAGTATCGGCGTGCGGCTTCTCCGCGGCATCGGCGGTGAAGCCGGCTGGCGACAGGAAACGCAGCCGCCGCCGCTCGTCGAGGTCAACGCTGCATTCCAGGCATTTCGGCGGCACGACCGCGGCAACATCGCCCGCCCCGCAAGCGGCACAGCTCCAAAAGTAGCGAAGGTTCTGTTCCTCGACCGCCTTGGTGTCGTCAACGGGCCGTAACCAGTTGAGCGTAACCCCGGCGGAACGATAGACTAGGCCATCGACGACAACCTCGGCCCCGGGCGCATAGTCGCGGATGGCGATGTCGAGCGTGCGAGTAGGGAAACTGCGGCGGCGGCGGCTATTGTCATCGACGGGTGCATCGGCGGGCGGACGATCGTCGTTGACGAAGGGAACCACCCCGGTCGGAAACCCGTGCGAAGGCAGCACGCCGCGATAGCCGAGTTCCTTCAACAAGTTGTCGTTGACGAGCCGGCGAAGCTGGAAGCCGAGGCTCAGCTGCGCTTCTCGTGTAAGGCCCTGCGCCTGGCCCTGGATCGCCTCCCATTCGACCTTGACCGCATCGAAGGCGGCACCGACCATTGTTTCTGCTGCGGCGAACAAGGTGCGGTCACCGGCCAGCACTGTGCCGGCAGTCAGCGCGTCCACCTCTGTCCCCAGCGCCTCGGCGGTGCTGGGGGCCATTAGCCAGGCACGGCAGACGACGACCGGCGCGTCGTCGATGGGGACCGCTCCGATCGCTGCCGGCAGCCCGAAAAAGGCGCCGACCTCGGTCTTCATCGCCTCGCCCCCGGCGCCCGCGAACCAGCGGGCAAGCAGGAGCGCGTTGACATGGCGCTGGACGATCCGGCGGCTGTCGAGCTTGATGCGCGGCGCGCGGGTGCTTCGGCCCAGATACAGCACGGGATCGCGAAACGCCTCCCGGTCGAGCGCGCTGTCGCGGGTATATGTGAGCGAGGCGGCAAACCCCTGTCGCCGTCGCCCCGCGCGGCCGACGCGCTGGCGATAATTGGCAAGCGCCGGGGGGACGTTGGTCATCATCACCGCCGACACCGATCCGATATCGACGCCCATTTCCATGGTGGTCGAACAGTTGAGGACGTTGATCTCGCCCCGCTTGAAGTCGCCTTCAAACCGGCGAAGGCGATCGGGTGGTTGCTGCGCCGAATGTTCCGCCGCCCGCAGATATGGGGCGAGCAGCGCCGCGCGATCGTGGAGCGAGGACCAGATGCCTGCGCCCCGCAGCACGGCGATCTGCGGATCGCCATCCAGCCAAGCGCGCACCGTTTCCACCGACTCCGCGCGCGGGAAGGTGACGGGCAGCGCGGGAAAGGTGATCGGTCGCGGCGGCAGCGCTGCTGTCCGCAGATGCTCGCGATGGCCATAAGGCGTCAGGCCGAGGACTGTCGTGGGGAGGACGCGGCCCGTCACCGGACACTGCCACGCTTCGACCACTGGGGCGACATGTGCCTTTGCGAAATCAAGCGCGAGGCCGGGCCGCGTGGGATCGCTGAACAAGGGTAGCAGCGCGTTCCACGCCCCCTCCAGCACCGCGTTGAGTTGTGTCCGCCCGCGGCTGTCCGCGGGGTCGAGGCCGAGCTGCTTCGATAGAATAAGCGCGAGGTTCGATCGACCCGCGCTCTTGCTTACCATCGGCCAGCGGATCTCCCGCGAAGCCTGGGGTTCGCGGCCGGGCTCAAGCAGTTCGGTCAGCGGGGTGCGGCTGTGCAGCCAGTGCATGTCGCTCCACGCCGCGTGGATCGCAAACCGCCCGCGCGCGACGAGATTGACGATCGAATGCAGTAACCCGTGCCAGTCGCTCAGACCGAAGCCGCGCGTTAGCAGCGCCTCGGGCACCTGCTTCGACCGTTCGATCGCGGCGAAGCGCAACCACGCGAGGCCCATCGTCTCGACGGTGTTCGCACGGCGCGGCCGCCGCGCCAATTCGCGCAGTAACAGGAACTCGGCGAGTGCGGACGGGTCACGGTAGCGTTCGTCGCGATCCTTCCAGATCCGCTGCATCCATTCCTTGACCTCGGGCCGCGCTGCAAGCCCGGTGCGCAGCTCGGTCCAAGCGACGCCATCGAGCGACGGCCGCGCCAACGCGGCAAGGCCGGCGCGTTTCGTCTCGAGCAACGCGGCGATCGTCGGCACGGCAATGGCGTGCGGTTCGAGCGTGGCGATTTCAGCGCGCAGCGCATCAGCCTTTCCATCATCGCCGCCGCCGCCCGCCATGCTCCCTTGTACGGCATGATAGATATAGCCGCGGACATAGCTTCGCTCGGCATTGGTCTGAAGATTGGCAGCGAAGCGTGCTGTGCCCTGACGGCTGTCGGTGAACGACAGGAGCTGGCGCCCCTCCGCCGGCGGCGGATAGGCTACGCCGCTTGCGGAGGCGCGCGGCGGCACCCCTTCGAGAAGGACGGGCGCGGCATTGCCGATCAGGAACGGTGCGCCGAAACGCAGTGGCCGCATGATCGGGCCGTTCGCATCCTGTGCCCCGCAATGCCCGCAAAGATCCGGCGACCGCACCGGATAGGGCCGAGTTTCTTCCTCGGCCTGGTCGGTTCGACGGCCGGTTGCCGGGTCGATATGCGCCTGTCGGTTGCCGGGTAGCGGTCGCAGCGCGATCGCCACCTTCGCTGCGTCATAGTCGGACTCTGCATCCAGCGAGTCGCCATCTTCGTCCTCGGCGTGCTCGCGGTCGAGCGTCGCGGCGAATTCGTCTATCGTAGGCGCGGTCGTAACCGCGCGCACCTGTCCTCCTGCGTCCTCGCCAGTCAGGCAGGGTTCGCCACATTCGCGGCACGTCTTGATCTCAAGGACCGGGCTTGCGCAGCTCGGGCAGGCGTCGATGCCATGCGCCAGCACCCGTCCGTAGGGCCAGTCGACCGGCGCACCGGAACAGTCGGGATGGATACAGCTCCAAAGGCCCGGCACCGCACGCATGAAGCCGTGGATGCGCAGCGGCAACAGCGGGTCGCGCTGCGCATCGGACGCGACGATCGCCTCGATAATCTGCTCTACCGGATGACCCGCCGGGCGGAGCAGCGTGGCACTCTGCTCCAGCGTGACTGGGCCTGCCTCCGCCGAGCGGACGAACGCCTGAACCGCCGGATGACGGGTCAGCGCGGCTCGATCGGCAAGGTCGAGCACACCGCCAACGGTCACACCCGCGGGGGGCGGCAGCGTGACGGTTTCACGCTCGCCCAGCACTACCCTGACCCGATCATCGTCCGCGCCCGACAGGTCGCGCAGGAAACGGCGCAGCTCATCGGTCACGTCGGTGCCATCGCCGATCGTGGCGGACGTTGCGACGAATCGGACCTCCTCGGCCCGCACCCCGAACGTCAGCAGAACGCGGCGGATCAGCAGCGCGATCTCTGCCGCCGCCGAGCCGATGTAGCTATGCGCCTCATCGAGGATGATCCATCGCAGCTTGCCCCGGCTCGCCTCGATCAGCGGGCGGTCGATCTGACGGACGATCATGTACTCCAGCATCGTCACGTTGGTGACCAGGATTGGCGGCGGATCGCTGCGCAGCGTCAGCCGGTCCATTGCCTGTTCGGGCGGGGCGATTTCACTGCGCGCAAGGCGCTCGGGCGTCAGGCCGTTGTAGAGGCCAAAGCGGATGTCGCCACCGAACGGCGCGGTCCAGGCGCTCAGCCGTTCCTGCTGACTGGCGATCAGGGCATTTAGCGGATAGAGCGCGATCGCGCGCACGCCCGACAGCCGGCCGCTAGTCTCGGCCTCCGCCGCCAGATCGCTGAGGACCGGCATAAGGAAGCATTCGGTTTTGCCCGAACCCGTGCCACTCGACACCAGCACCGACCGGCGGTCGGCAGCGCTCAAATGTTCCCACGCCTCGAGCTGGTGACGATAGGGCTGCGCGTCCGGGGGGAAGCGATACACCCCAGCCCGATCGCTAGCGATTGCGTCGATAACGCGCGGATGCAGCGGCCGCCCGGCGCAATCGGCAAAGGTCCGCCCGTCGGTGACGAACGGCGCCGCCCCCTCGATCACCGGCTCGCGAACTAGCGCGCCGGCGGCAACATCGGTCGATCCGAACTGGCGCCGGATCTCCGCCGCCAGTCCCGGATGGCTAAGGCGCGACTGGCCGAGCACTGCCTCGACCGCGCGGTCACGGATCAGCTCGAACGTGCGCAGCGGGCCTGTGGTGGGGCGGATGGGATCGGCGTCGGCCATTTACGAATACTCCTGGAGCGACGCGGCATAGGCATCGGCAAAATAGGTCGGGAAGGATCGCGCCACGGTCTTGATGTGGCGAATGTCGGCGGCGCCCGGCGTCCACAGCCCCGCGACGGCGGCCGCCGCCGCACACGGCGCATCGAGCGTGTCGAGGAAGCGCGGATCGAACTTTAGGAAATAGCGCGGCAGCACGCCAAGCTGTCGGCGATAGCGGTCCCCTGCGGCCGGGGGCACGCGGTCCACGGCGCGGTTAAGGAAAGCCTGCGCGATCATCGCAAGATCGTGCGCGGACCCCGACGTCAGCACCGCGGCGAGCAGTGGCTCTCGGTCGATGAGGCAAGCGACCGCCTGATCGACCACCTGCTTGGCAAAATGCGGGGCCTCGGCGCCCAGCATCGACAGCTGACCGATCGCCCGGGCAAACGCCGCACCCTGGGCTTCCTGCCAGCACGCAAGCGGGATCGTCGCCCAGGCAAAGGGGAGCGCGTCCGACAGCGCCATGACTGCGCCCCGCTGCTCGGCGTCGGCCTGGAATGCCATCCGCACCAACACCGCCGGTGCCTTGGCCAGCAGTTCGAGGATATGGAAGGTCGCGGGCGGCAAGCCGCCGAGCGAGGTCACAAGTGCCAGCAGCTCGTCGATCACCGCCGCCCCCTCGGCATCGTCGCGCGCCGCGGTGGCCAACAGCTCGTCGAGTGCGGCGTTCAGCACCGGCCCTTGCGGCAAGCGCATCACGTCTCCCAGGCGTCCTGTAGGCATCACGGGTTCCGATCCGGCAACAAACCGGGGGCGGGTCAGCACCTGCTCTCCGTCAAGGACATAAACAAGCCAGTTTCCGCCAAGCGGCGGCAGCGCTGCGGGCCGATGATTGCTGTCGGTCAGCAGCGAATAGGTGCCGAAGACGTGCTCGCGCGAAGCGTCCGCCAGTGCTCGGCCGGCAATCACCGCGCCCTCCGTCACTAGGCCGCGCGGGACGTAGGCAGTGTCGCAGTCGATCTTTAGATCGTGCGGGAATTGCCGCACCCGCCACATCGATCCAAGCCCGTCGAGCATCGACAGGCGAACTTCGGCATCGATCGAGGCGGGCAGCAACAGGCTTTTGAGGTCCGACCCAATCGAGCTCATCGGCAACTCGCCCTCGAACGCCCACACCATCTCGGCGACCACACGGCCTCGCTCGGTAAGCTCGGCCATGAGTTTGACTGGCGTTTCGCTGACAGCGACAAGCTCCGGCAGGTCCGCCAGCGTGAACTGCGCCTGATTGGGCAGATGCCGCCCCGTCCAGCGCGCGACCGCCGCTGCCGTCGGATGCTCGATCCGCACGATCAGCTCGGGCGCGTCCGGCCAGCGGAGCCGCGCCGCGAACCAGTGGATCGCGCTGCTACCCGGCCGATGCCGCCAGATCACTGGATCGACCACATGCACCGGCGCGCCCTCGTCGGGGACGAGAGCGCAATCGCCGAAGCCCGACAGCTCATACCGACAGTGATTGGGCGGCCCGCTGCGACGCAATTGGCTCGTCGCGGGCAGGATCGCGATCCGGCGGCGGTCGAGCAGGATCTTGTCGCGGCGCCAGCCCAGATCATAGTGACCGATCGGCAGCGGCTGCGGCGCAGGCACCCAGGTGCCGCTGCCGATCGCGCGGACGAACAGGCCGCCGCCCGCTCCGATCCGCGCGAGCGGCGACCCGACGTAGAGATCGATGTCGCCACCCGTTTCCGCCCAGCTCGCATGCTGGCCGATGAGTTCGATCCGGTTCGGCTGATCGGCGGGCTGGCCACACAGGATGCGAAAGCGGTCGCCCAGCGGGTCGGTGAAGAAGGCACCGCGCGTCACGCGCCACAGCCGTGTATAACCCGCAACTCCAGCCACGCCCATCCCGATCTCGGTCGCGATCTCGTCGCCGACTGCCAGCACCATCCAGTCAGCGGGCGCCTGAACGACCAGCGTCTCGGCGCGGTACTGGCCAGAGCCACTGCCGACTACGCGCAGCAGAGTCGGTGCCTCGGGCGATCCCGCCTCGATCGCGGTGACGATCAGGGCACCGCGCCGCGGCTTCCCGCCGGCAAGCGTGATGCGATCGACGCGCTGGTCCCCGGCGCGCAGGTCGAGTTCGATCGGCGTCGCGAATGGGATCGCGTGCCGCTGGCGTGCGCGCCGGGTCGCGCGTGCGGTCCACAGGCGCTCGCCCTCACTTGGCGCCTCCAGCATTGCCAGCTCGCCCGGAAGGTGCCGGGCCAGCTCACCCGCCCCAAACACGCGAAGCCGGCCGTAAGCCTGGTCGACACGATCGCACGCTATCGTATCCAGCGTACCGTCGAGCGTCAGTGCGGCGCTTTCGACCCAGTGATCGCCGATCCGCTCCAGAAACCGCGTGACGCTCACGCCCCCGCCCTGAAGCGGGGCGACGTGTAGCAGCCGCTCAAGCATTGCCGCTGCCGCCCGATCGCTTGTATTGAGCGGCAGGCGTGCCTGCCAGTCGGGAATATTGATCGATAGCCACGCTGCAGTCGGGATCCGCGCGGCGGCGGCCGGCTCGTCCGCCTCGCGCCGCAAGGCTACGATCGCGCACGCTAGATCGGCGCACAGGTCGAAGAAATCCTCGTCGCGGAACAGTTGTGGCAACCGGTTGATCTGCGCTGCGGCAAGCGCACGCGCCCGCGCTTCCTGTGCGTCGGATTCCGGTTCGGTGAGCAGTGGCGCGATGATCGCGGCCAGCGCCACGCTTGCCCACCCGCTCCCCCCGTCACGCACCGCCGCAGCCGGGAAGCCGCCTTCGCGCGCCAGGCTGCCGAGATAGGCGGTTCCGCCGCTCTGACGCAGCGGCCGCCGCCAAAGGCGAAGCCCTTCACCTGTCAACTGTCGGAACAGCCCCTGATCCTCGGGGATCGACAGCGCATCGGCGAGGTCGCGCCAGCGATGGCCGTTTCCTTCATAGCGGCGGCGGAACCATTCTGACGCCCAAAGCACGAAAAGCCCGGGTGCATACCCGTGCGCGAGTTCCACTGGCGTCAGACGCTTCAAGTCCGCTTCGAGCTTAATAAAAGCCGTCGCGCCTAACCGATAGCTGTATAGCCAACGGCCATCGGGGGCCGGCAGACCATAGGCTTGGGCAAAGGCCGGCTTACTTACAATCGTAGCCTCAATGCCATCTTTGGCCTTCAGTTTGGCCAAACGTAGCCCAATCTTTAACCGTTCGGCGCGGGCCCACGGGGCATCTACGGCCGCAAGCTGCGCATCCAGTGCGCGCAACCTTTCTCGTGTCGACGCCTCTTCGATACGCAGCGCCCATCCTTCTCTTTCCCCCAAATTTTCGCCCCCGGTTCCTGATCCGCGGACGCCCTTGAACGACGCTGCTGCGGACCTTCTGTTCCGCAGCATCGCAAGCGAGATAACGTTCGTAAAGCAAGGAGATGATGCGCAAACTCGTTCTTGCCGAGTTTGCGCCGGGACGTCGGTTGCCAGCGTGGATTCCCTTTAGCAGGCTGCTGAAAAAGGCCACGGCTCGGCGATGAAGGAGGTTTCGTCGCCATTGTCGTAGGCGATTTCGCCTTCGAGCTTTCCGTCATCGCGGAGGTCTGCCCATCCGCTGCCCGTGACCTGGTCGCCTTCATCGGCACCGTTCCAGTCGAAGTCGACGCCGCTGGCGGTGAAGTCGCCGTCAACCGCAGCGGTGAGTGCGCCGAAGGCTATCTCGCCGGTGCCGTCGTCATTGATGCGCAGGAAGGCAGGACCGACAGGTCGAGTTGGTCGCGCGGCCACGCGCTGGTCTCGACGATCCGCCACTGGCCAACGAGCGAGGCGGGCACGGCCATCATCCCGCCTCCAGCAATTTGGGCAGCCGGACGAGATTGTAGGCAGCGACCGTGAGCGTGAAGGCGAAGCGGACGCGCGCCAGCCCGCGGAAGCGTGTCTTGCCCTGTCCGGCCGCCGACTTGGCCCAGCCGAACACTTCCTCAATCCGTTTGCGGATGCGCTGGCTGGCGCCATAGCCGGCGTGCCGCGTGGTGCGGCCATCGATGGCCGAACGCCGCCCGCTCGTGTTCTGCGCGACGTGCGGGGTGACACAACGGTCGCGCAGGTCGGCGATGAAGTCGCGCGTGTCATAGGCGCGGTCCGCGCCGAGCGTGATGCGCCGGTCGTCGGGCCGGGCGACGTCGTCGATCATCGCCACCGCGGTCAGCCGCTCGGCGAAACCCGCCGCCCGCGTGGTCTCGGTGTCGACCACCAGCCCGTGGCGGTTCTCCATCAGCACGTGCCCCATGTAACACAGCCGCGCGCCCGTGCCGGCGCTCTTGCGGTATAGGCGCGCATCCGGGTCGGTGATCGAGGCGTGCGTTTCGTTGCTGCGTTTCTGCCCGCGAAAGTCCACCTCGCTGTTGCGGCCGCCAGGTCCGTCGCCGGGTTGTCAATCGGCGTCCAAAAAGGACCCCCTATCGGCGTGCAAAAGGGACCCTGAAGCGTCCCGGGTTTCCTGGAGGCATTTAGGTTTGGGTCATGCGGCCATATCGAGTTCC
>NZ_LMKU01000029.1:419577-464963 GCF_001421635.1 Sphingomonas sp. Leaf25 | reverse complement strand
GCTGGCCGCCTTCAGGCAGAAACTCCACTTAGCAGCCTGTCCAGATTTGCCGAGCCACCTCTCTGTTCGACGGCAACGTGACGGGCGACGACCTCAAGAAGGTGAAGGAGCTGGCCGTTGATGGTGTGAAGAAGGGCGAGGAGTTCTTCGACGAGAAGAAGCCGGAGGAGAAGGCCGACGTCGAGCCGGCAGAGATGGAAACGCCCCGCAAGGCGATCCAGGCATTCCGGGACGATCTCGAGGCGACGCTCGCCGAACTAAACATCACCCTGGTAGTATTGATCGACGATCTCGATCGCTGCCTCCCCAAGACCGCGATCGCTACGCTGGAGGCGATGCGGCTCTTCCTTTTTCTCAAGCACACCGCCTTCGTCATCGCTGCTGACGAGGGTATGATCCGACAGGCCGTTCGGACACACTTCGACGACGTCGCGCTCAACGACGACTTGGTGACTAACTATTTCGACAAGCTGATCCAGCTGCCCATCCGCGTGCCACCCCTTGGAACGCACGAGGTCCGCGCCTACCTCATGATGCTGTTTATCGACGATGAGGTCTCGCTCGATGCCGGACAGAAGGAGGCCATCCGCATCGGGGTCTGCCTCCGCCTAGGCGAGACGTGGAAGGGCGAGCGCGTCGACAAGGCTTTCGTGTCAAGTCTGGTGCCCAATTGCCCGTCGGGCCTGCTTAACAGGCTTGCGCTCGCCGAACGGATCGCCCCGATCCTCACCACCTCTCCTAACGTCCGGGGCAACCCCCGTCTGATCAAGCGCTTCCTCAACACGCTCTCCATGCGGACGTCCATGGCGCGCATCCAGAAGGTCACCGTTGATGAGGAGGTGCTCGTCAAGCTGCTGCTCTTCGAGCGCTGCGGGGACAAGGACGCCTATGCTGAAATGCTGCGAGCAGTGAACGAGTCCGAGGACGGTCATGCCGATTTTCTTGCCGAGATGGAGGCGCGGAGCCGCGGCGACGAGACGAAGCCGCCGCTGGAGAAACCCTGGAACGATGCGTTTCACTCCAACTGGCTCTCGCTTGATCCCGCGCTCGCCGGTCGCGACCTGCGCGGCGCCCTGTATGTGGGGCGCGAAAGCCATCCCATCATCTCTCGCGCGGACGAGTTGTCGTCGGACGCGATCGAGGTGCTCGACATGCTGTTGCGCATGAACTCGTCCAGCACGACGGTCGATGCAGAGGTCGCCCGCCTGACAAATCCAGAGATCGGCCGCATTACTGACAAGATACTTTCCAAGGCGAAACAGGAGACGGCGTGGGGGACCCCGGCGATCCTGAACGCGATGCAGTCTCTGGCCGGGGCGTCGCCAGGCGCGGAGGCATCGGTAGTCGCCTTCCTCAGCGAGATTCCTTCCAGCCAGATCAAGGCTAGCATCGTGCCGCGCATCAATCAGACCGACTGGGGCAAGGGCGTCCTTACCGGCTTCCTGAGCCGTGGCGATCTCACCCCTCAAACGCGCAGGGCCATCGCGGCTGCCGGAAAGGCGAACTGATGGGCACCTCAGCATCAAGCCGTGGCCCCGGTTCGGGGCCTGACGTTCCCATCGTCCCGCCTTGGGTCGACAATCCCCCGTCCATTCCCCGTCCGCAACAGCCCCCGCCGCAGATACCTCAAGGGCCTGCCCCGGCGCCGGGGCAGCAGCTGACACCGCCAAGGCAGCCGCAGCCTCAACCGCCACCGCCGCAGGTTCCACCGCCGCAGGCGCCCCTGCAGCAGCCTGCAGTCCCTTCCGCCCCCGGCCGCTGGCGCGGCGTCCGGACCTCCCTCGGCAAGTTCGCCGGTGGTGGTGCCGACCGTGGGCGACACCTGCGCCGCGGGCTCGGTCACTATTCGCGCAGCGGAATGGGCGGCAGCGGCAACGCCGCCCGCAGGCTTGGCGGATCGGCAAGTGCCGCTAGCTCCCTCCACAACGCGCTGACCTCGCTGGCGAACGGACAGCCGCTTCCACAAGAACTAGGGATCAATCCACAGGCTCTGGCGGGCTTGACGCCTGCCGAGATCGCAGACGCCCTGGTCGATGCGATTATGCCAATCGACGGGACGCAGGATGCCGAAGCGACCCGTGATTCCGCCGCTCGCGCACTTTCGGACATCCTCGCTCACAACAACAATCTGACCAATCTGTCCCCTGCGCAGGTCGACCAGGTGACCGCGGCAACGCTCGGCTACGACGTCGCGCACCGCATCGAGCTCGATGTCGGCAAGTCGATCATCGACAAGGCTCCGACCAAGGGCGAGGGGCTGGAGCGCCTGCAGGAGATGAAGGACTACGTCCGTGAGGTCGTGGCAGCCCAGTATGCGGCGGAGCGCGCGGCCAACGGCGCCATCGGCCGAGCTGTAATCGATCGGATATCTCGCGATGCCATCCAGCAGGCGTTCGATGTCTTCGAGGAGGACGGTGGACTGTGACGAAAATTGCCTGCCTTCCCCAAGACTTGCCGGACATTCCGGGCACCGACACCCGGTTCGACATCTACGTCAACTCCAGGATCAACGGGCGCGGTCGAGTCGGAGACCTCGTCCCGCGTCGCCTGCAGAAGCTCGGCCTCGCTCCGTCCGGGCAGGCATGGGATTTCGCCTCGTTCGCGATGGCCGTCGTCGCTGCCGACGAGGCAGTCTCGCGCGAGCGGAGCCCGGACGGATGGACGCGTCAAATCGATCTGACCGTTGCCGTTGCAGCGCCCGACTTCTGGAACACGCAGGCTGCCCGCCTCACGCAGGCGCTGCGCTTCCTGTCTGGAGACATCTGGGAGATTCGCTTCATCGGTGGCGGTGGTGCACCCGCCCCACGGACCGGATCCCGCCCGCGCCCAGAGGACATGGTTTGCCTACTGTCCGGCGGCATGGACAGTCTCATCGGTGCGATCGACGTGGTAGGCGAGGGCCTGAACCCGTTGCTGGTTAGCCAGATGGCGAAGGGGGACACGCAGGACCAGAAATTGTTCGCCTCAAGCATAGCACCCGGTAGCCGCCACCTGCAGCTCAATCATCATGCCCGACCTCCCCACGCATCCGAAAGATCGCAGCGGGCCAGATCGATTGCCTTTCTCGGTTTTGGCGTCCTCGCCGCCAGTTGTCTTCAGCGGCACGCGGACGGCGCCATCATCGAGCTGCGCGTTCCAGAGAACGGTTTCATCAGTCAGAACGTGCCGCTGACCCCGCTACGCACGGGATCCCTGAGCACCCGCACGACGCATCCGTTCCTCCTGCGCCTAATCCAGGAGACGCTGGACGATGCAGGACTGCGCGTCCGCATCAACAATCCCTATGAGCATCAGACCAAGGGTGAGATGCTAAGGGGATGCATCGATCCCGCACTGCTGGCCAAGCTGGTTGACCGCTCCACAAGCTGCGGACGATACTCGCGCACCGGCTTCCAGCACTGCGGGCGCTGCGTGCCATGCCAGGTCCGGCGCGGTGCTTATCTCGCCTGGGGCCGTCCAGACACCACGCACGGTGGTTACAAATACGGACCGCTGGGCCAAAACGATGAGCGCCACGCACGCTTCGACGATGTGCGCTCCGTGGCGATCGCGATCGAAACCGTTCGTCGCCGGGGACTTGACGCGCTCATCGGCGGCTCCATGAATCGGCAGCTGCTCGGCAATCCAGTCCTCTATCGGCAGGTCGTGCAGAATGGCATTGCGGAACTAGCCGCCCTGCACGCAAACATGAGAATCCCTTGATCGACTTTCACTGCCACATCGATCTGTATCCCGACCCGGCCAAGATTCTAGAGGAGGTCGATTCGCACAAGACCTATGTGCTGGCGGTGACGACGACGCCCAAGGCGTGGCGCGGAACGAGGAAGCTGGTCGGAGACCGAAAGCGGGTGCGGGTGGCGCTCGGCCTGCATCCCGAGGTGGTGGCCCAGCGCCATGCCGAGGTCGCGCTTCTTTGCGGGCTTCTGCCTGAGGCGCGATACGTCGGTGAGATAGGCCTCGACGGCAGCCCCGCGCACCGGGATACGATGGGGATCCAGCGCGAGGTCTTTGACCGAATTCTAGACGCCTGCTCAGACCAAGGCGGACGGATCATGACAATCCATTCGCGGAGCGCAGCGACGCTCGTCCTCGACGCGCTAGAGCTTCGTCCGCGCGCCGGGGTTCCGATCCTGCACTGGTTTAGCGGCAACACTCGCGAACTCGACCGTGCGATTGCCATGGGGTGCTGGTTCTCTATTGGTCCTGCGATGTTGAGGTCCCGCAGGGGGCGCGAGCTTGCCTCCTTGATGCCATTGGATCGCCTGCTCACCGAGACCGATGCGCCGTTCGCGAGAGACGGCAACCAGCCTTTGATGCCATGGCATGCCTACGACTGCCTTACGGAGTTGGGCACATTGACCGGCATAGAATCTCTTTTGCTCGCTCGGCAGATCAGAGAAAATCTAACAAATTTGCCCAAGGCGCTTCAAGCTAGGATAGGCTGACCACGCTCCATGCATGAGGCGGCGCAGCGGAAGTGCAGTCCTATCTCGACGAGGAGCGTGAGGCCTTCGAAGCCAGGCCAAACAGTTGGGAGCATGCCTTATTTCAAGCGCTGGCGAACGACGCCTCATTCATAGACGGCGGCTTCGACGCCATTGAGTGAACGCCTCCCGGCAGACACATGGGTTACACAGGAGGATCGTGCATGAAGCTCAAGACCGGTCGCATCAAGAACACCCTGCGGCGCTACACGACAATCGGTTCGGCGATCGACACCCTGAGGAACAAGCGCGTCGCCTTTCTCGATCCGGAGAAATGGGACGACCGCAATGACGCTGAGTTCATGCGGCTCTATCGCGAGAAGATGAAGCTTGCGAGCCTCAAGGCCCTGTGCTGCACGGAAAGCGGCGAGACCTACCACCATTGGAAGGTGTTCACCCAGTCGGCAGACGGTTGTTGCATCGATTTCGAGAAGAAGCCGCTGCTGCACAGCATCAAGACTGATGATGATTATTTCTACGCCTCGATGGACTATGTTCGGCTTGATGAAATGAAGGATGCGAAATACACGATTTCCGACCTGCCCTTCCTAAAGCGGGCAGGGTTCAAGCCCGAGTTGGAATATCGTATCATCTACACCGGGGAATGCGGCGAAGGCGCGCATTTCATGCCGATCGAACTAAGATGGATCAAACGGATCGTCCTCAATCCCTGGCTTCCACCTTCCGTCGCCAAAAGCATCGCCGAGACCCTCGTCGAGGCCAGCGGCGATCCAGAATTCAAAGTGGCTTCGTCCAAACTCACCAATTCGCAATTGTGGATCAAGTGGGGCAAGCGCATCGCCAAACAGGCTGCCGAGGGGACAAACCCGCGCGAGGAATAGCCCTGCGCTCCGATTTGTGAATGCTCCGTCGAAATCTTACCGTCACTCCCATCTGCCCATCGTGAATGGCCGATTATACATTAAGCTGCCATCTGCCTTTTATTGGTGAACGGCAGAAAAGTCCCAATCTTAGCCGTCCCGAGAAAATAGCAGGCCTCTCTTGAGCGGTCGGTCCGCTCGCATGAACCGGCGGCAGGTATTGGTGGTCAGCGAGAACGGGCGCGTGAATGGCTAGGATTGGACCATCTAGTCGCTTGTGCTTTCAACGCAGATGCCAGCGATCAAGGAACGTCGTCACCGGGACGATAGACCTGTTCGACGTGACCGGCGAGCTCGTTGGGGTGGAAGTAGATCGGCCGTAGGCGACCAGTGGCGTAACGGTCGATCTGATCGGCAAAGTGCGGTGAGGTCGGATTACCGCTTTGCCCCCCTGCCATTACGGCCATTGCCCTCACGCGGGGGCCGAACTCAACCACCGCGACGAAGCTGTTGCCGCTGGTGCCATAATAGCGCTTTGTTCCCGGCCACGTCTTCGCGCCGAAAGAGGCGAGGCTACCCCACTGCGCCGAGGTGAAGGGCACCGGCGTCGACGGCTTCGCGTCGTCGAAGTGCGGCCGAATGGCACCGTCGAGCCGCTGGAAACGGTTGATCGCGTTCCACGGGGTGTTCCAGCCGCCGAAGTCACGTGTCAGTTGCGCGACCGCCGTTTCCAGCGCGGTGAGCTTGGTCGCGGCGTCGACGCGGGTGGCGATGTAGTCGGGCACGTTGATCCGCTCCGCCTGTGCGACGCTGCCGACCTCGCGCCAGAGTTGATCGCCCCAATAGACGGCGAGGCTCGTCGCGATAGAGTCGTTGCTCCAGCGATGGTCCCACCGGGAGAGTGTCGCGATCGGCTCGGCCAGTGCAGGCCGGCGCGGGTCGTTCGTTGGCAGTGCGCGCCATGCGGCGACGAGACCGGGCAGCAGCCGGGCGAAAGCGGGCAGATAGGGATCGTAGGCGGCGTCGCGCAGCCGCTCGGGTGTCCAGCCCCGTCGGCCGGTCAGCAACAGGTCGGCGTGTTCGCCGCGGGCATTGCCGCCGGTCTGATCCATGTAGCGCGGATAGTCGGCTGCCCTTGGGCTGTCCGGCCCCGCCGCGCTCCACGGCCAGTCGTTGGTGTTGTGGACCCAACCGACCCGCGGGTTGGCGACGCTCGGCAGGCTGGCGAGCGGATGCAACCCTCGCCAGTCGGTCGCGGGATCGCTGCCGTCGACGGGGCGGGTATAATTAAACCGGTCGTCACGGACCGGCATGAATTGCGGCATCAGGAACGCGATCTCGCCCTTGTCGTCGGCGAACAGCGTGTCGTTGGAGGAGTTCGCCTTGCGCTCGGCGACCGCGAGGTAGGAGGCGAGGTCGGTGGCCTTGGTGCGCAGCCAGCTCTGCTCCAGCGCCGGGACGGGCCGCCACATCAGCGCGGTCGCGATCCAGCGGCCGTCCTTCGCCGCGACGATCGGTCCGTGATGCGTGCGCCAAGTGATAAATTGTCGGTCGCCCAGGCTGCCGTCGCGCCGGCGAACACGGAGCGTCACGGTGCGAGCGACGACTGGGCGTGTCTCGCGGCCGTAGCGATAGGCCCAGCCGTCGCCTCGACGCACCACCGCCTCGGCGAACTGGTCGACATTGTCGACGGTGGAGGAGGTGTGCATCCAACCGGCGTGCGCGTTGAACCCCTGGTAGACGAAGAACTGCCCCCAGGTGCTGGCGCCATAGGCGTTAAGGCCCTCGTCGCTGGTCATCTGCGCTTCCGAGCGGAAGTAGAAGCTGGTGTGCGGGTTGATGAGGAGCAGGGCCCGGCCGTTGGCGGTCAGCTTCGGCGCGATGGCGATGCCGTTCGACCCCGACGGCTCGCGCGGCACCGCCCCCAGCTCTTCCGGCGTCGGTGGCGTCGGCCGGCCGTAGAAGGTCTTGAGGTCGGCGAGCGAGATGCGCTCGATATCCCCGCCGATGCTGCCCTCGGTGAAGCTCAGCGCCATCCACGGCTCGAACCGGGTCAGCACCTTGGGGCTCACCTGCGGGTGCGTCGCGAGGTAGAAGTTCAGCCCGTCCGCCCAGGCATCCATCAGCGTGCGCAGCCATGGGGGACAAGCGGCATATTGCGCTTGGAGCTCGGCCGGATCGACGAACAGCCGCTGGCGCAGGTCGGCCCAGATCGCCTCCTCACCATCCGCCTCGGCGGTGCGGCCAAGCGCGGTCAGGTAGTTAGCCTCGATGCGAGCGAAATCGTCCTCGGCCTGCGCGTAGGTCATGCCAAACACCGCATCGGCGTCGCTGCGGCCGCGGACGTGCGGGATGCCCCAGTCGTCACGCGTGATCGTTACCCGCGCCGCCTCGACCCGCCACCGCGCCATGTCCGGATCGGGTGCGGCGGCGGTCGTTGCCATGAGGGCTGCGAAGATCAGCGGATTGCGCATGCGCCGGAGGAGCGTAACCATGGCGCTAGCGTAGAACGGGGAGTGAGGCATGGCCAAGTGCTGGTTGGCGATCGTGATGGCAATGATGCTCGCCGGCGCCAGCGCCCCGCCGGTCGAGCCCGCGACGGGCACCGCGACGCTGCTACGACCCGCGGCGGTGTTCGACGGCGTCGACGGGAAGGTGCATGCTGACTGGCAGGTGCTGGTGCGTGGCGACCGGATCGTCGCGGTCGGCCCGAACCTAACCGTTCCTGCGGGCGTGCGGGTCATCGACCTCGCCGGTGACACGCTGATGCCGGGCATGATCGAGGGCCACGGCCATCTCTTCCTCCATCCCTATGACGAGGCGAGCTGGGACGATCAGGTGCTGCATGAACCGCTGGCCCTGCGCACCGCACGCGCGGTGGCGAACGCGCGGGCGACCTTGCGGGCAGGCTTCACCAGCGAGCGCGACCTCGGCACCGAAGGGGCTGGCTATGCCGATGTCGGGCTGAAGGCGGCGATCGACCAAGGGATCGTCGAAGGCCCGCGACTGAGCGTCGCGACCCGCGCGATCGTTGCGCTCGGTGCCTACGGCCCCAAGGGATTCGAGCCCGGTGTTGCCATCCCACAAGGTGCGGAGGAGGTCTCGGGCGCGGAGCAGATGGTTGCGGCGGTCCGTCGGCAGATCGCCGCCGGCGCGGACTGGGTGAAGCTCTACGCCGATTACCGCTGGCGCGCGGGCGAGGAGAGCCGAGCGACGCTGAGCCTTGATGAGATCAGGGCGGCGGTGGCGGCGGCTCACGACGCCGGACGTCCTGTCGCGGTCCACGCCTCAACCGTGGAGGGTATGCGCCGCGCGATCGAGGCGGGCGTCGACACGATCGAGCATGGCTATGGCGGGACGCCTGCGATCTTCGCGAGCATGGCGGCGAAGAAGATCGCCTTGTGCCCGACGCTCGCCGCTTCGGACGCGAGCGCACGCTATCGCGGCTGGACCGGCGCGGAGCCGACTCCCGCCGCGGTGAAGGCAAGCCGTGACAGCCTCCGCCTTGCGCTCACCGCCGGCGTGCCGATCTGCATGGGTGGCGACGCAGGCGTATTCGCGCACGGCACGAACGCGCGCGAGATGGAACTGATGGCGGCAGCGGGAATGACGCCGGCGCAGGTGCTGCTCGCCGCCACCTCGGGCAACGCGCGTTGGATGCGGGTGGGCGACCGTCTTGGCGCGGTGAAGCCGGGCCTGCTCGCGGATCTGGTCGCGGTTGCGGGTGATCCCACGGGGAACATCTCCGCCGTGCGTGCCGTGCGGCTGGTGATGAAGGGCGGTGCCGTTGTCGGCATGTAGCAATGGGCCAATGGAAGTTACCTCAAGGCGCTGCCGCAGCGGAAGGGACGGACGCCTGTCTGGCCGACGTTAGGAAGCCGGGGAGGGGGCCTGAACGACCACAACCGGGCCTTTCCGTTACTCAGCTTTCCTTGAGATGCCGCCCGCGAGGTAGTCCCCGTATTGCGTCCGCGGGTGTCTAAAGCTTCGCACTCTTCCTAACGGCAAGCGCAATACCAGCCCAATCAATGTCCGGGCCTTCCGTCGCGATGACACTGCGAAGGTGGTCGCGAACGATCCCCAGCAGCGGCATCGGTGCCCCAAGCGAAGTGGCAGCGGTATCGGCCAGCGTCATGTCCTTCAGGCCCAATGGCGCCGCAAACCCGGCGGGCCGGAAGCGGTCCTCCAGCAGAATCTCGCCATAGATGTGGTAGACCGGCGCGCCGAACAGGGTTCCCGTCAGCACCTCCAGCAGGGTCTGACGATCGACGCCGCCCTTTTCGGCCAGCGTCATCGCCTCGGCCATCGCCTCCACGGCGGCCATGATCATGAAGTTGCCGCTGAGCTTCACTAGGTTGGCCGCGGACGGCTTGTCGCCGATCCGGAAAGTCCGCTGACCGATATCGGCGAACACCGGTTCGAAGCGATCCAATGCAGCTTCCACGCCTGCCGCGACCACGAACAGCTTGCCCGCCGCCGCCGCCGGTGGACGGCCGAAGACGGGTGCAGAAACGTAACCGCCGGTGCCGCTATCCGCCGCGAGCCGGTCGGCAAGCGCGATGCTGATCGTGCTGTGCCCGACGTGCAGTGCAGGAGCGCCGACGATGCCGCCCTCGCCGAATACCACGCCTTCCACCGCCCGGTCGTCGGCAAGCATGGTCATGACGAGATCACCCTTGGCCGCATCAAGTGGCCGTGCCGCGCGAGCTGCGCCCGCTGCGACAAGTGCGTCGGTCTTGTCTGCCGAACGGTTCCAGACCGTCACCTCATGACCTGCCTTCAACAGATTGGCCGCGATGGCGCTGCCCATCTGTCCCAGCCCGATGAACCCGATCCTCATGCGTCATCCTCCATGAAGCGGGCGAATTCGGCCGCGTGATCGGGGTGCCAGCGGGACAGGGCGGGGCGGTTCTCGATGATGTCGCCTGCCGCCCAGGCAATGCGTTTCGCGTCCTGTGCCGGCGTGGTCTCGTTGTCGGGGCAGAGAATGTAGAAGTCGCCGTGCGCCAGACGATCGAACATGAGGTCGACCACCTGTTCCGGCGTCCAAGCGCCAGTCGGCTTTTCCGGCCGCGGAGAGGTCATGCCCGTGTAGGTGAAGCCAGGGATCAGCAAGTGCGCGCTGACCCGGTCCCCTGTCTGCTCGCGCAGCGTATGCGCTAAGCCTTCGGTCAGGGCTTTAACCCCTGCCTTGCTAACGTTGTAGGCGGTATTGCCCGGCGGCTGGGTGATGCCCTGCTTGGAGCCGGTATTGATGACGAGGCCCGGTCCGTATCCCTCCACCATCAACGATGCGAAGCTCTCGATGCCGTTCAACACACCCATCAGGTTGACGCCGAGCAGCCTCGTCCACGCCTCCTGGCCGGCGAAAACATCACCGCCCTGGCCGATGCCCGCGTTGTTCATCAGGACGGATGCCGGCCCGAGCAAGGCGGCGAGGGTGCGCATCGCCCCCGGGTCGGCAACATCGACGGCGTGCGCACTCACCCCGTCGATCGACCCGGCCGCAGCATCCAGTGCCTCGCCCGGCCGGTCGAGGATCGCGACCCGCATGCCACGTGCGGCGAATGCGCGCACGGCGGCCAGTCCGATGCCGCTGGCGCCGCCCGTCACGACGGCGAGATTGCCCGGCGCGATCGCCGCGAACGAGACGACACTCATCGGTCGATGCTCGCCATGTCGGCATAGCGCTGTCCCTCGGCTGCACCGGGCGGCATGATCGCGTCGATGCGGGCGAGGTCATCCGCGTCCAGCGTCACGTCGAGCGCGCCGAGGTTGTCTTCCAGATAGGTGCGCCGCTTGGTGCCGGGGATCGGCACGACGTCGTCGCCCTGCGCGAGCACCCAGGCAAGCGCCAGTTGCGCCGGCGTGCAGCCCTTGTCGGAGGCCATAGCGCCGACCGCCTTGACGAGGTCGAGGTTGCGCTGGAACGCTTCGCCCTGGAAGCGTGGATGATGGCGCCGGAAATCATCTGCGGCGAGGTCGTCGGGCGCGGTGATCTGACCGGTGAGAAAACCCCGGCCGAGCGGGCTGTAGGGCACGAAGCCGATGCCGAGTTCGCGCACCGTCGGCAGGATTTCTGCCTCGGGATCCCGGCTCCACAACGAATATTCGGTCTGTAGAGCAGTGATGGGGTGGACCGCATGGGCGCGGCGAATGGTCGCCGGCGACGCCTCGGACAAGCCGAGATACTTCACCTTGCCGGCCGTCACCAGCTCCGCCATCGCGCCTACCGTCTCCTCGATCGGCACGTCGGGGTCGACGCGGTGCTGGTAGTAGAGGTCGATGACGTCAAGCCCGGTGCGCTTCAGGCTAGCATCGCATGCACGGCGGACATAGTCGGGGCGGCCATTGATGCTGCGGCCCTTGCCATCGGCACCCCGATCGATGCCGAACTTCGTCGCGACGACCACCCATTCGCGGCGTTCGCGCACGACACGGCCGACCAGTTCCTCGTTGGCGCCGACCCCATACATATCGGCGGTGTCCAGGAAGGTAACGCCGCGGTCGAGCGCAAGATTGATGGTCGCGACCGACTCCGCTTCGTCGCGACCGCCATAAAAGTCGCTCATCCCCATGCAGCCGAGGCCGAGCGCAGAGACCTCAAGGCCTTGCGAACCGAGCTTGCGTGTCTTCACCGTGTTTCTCCGATGCGATGTCTGTTGTCAGGGGAATGATCGCGGACCCCGCAGGTTGCCTCTTCACGACGCAAAGGCGATCGTCGCCTTGTGATAGCAGAGGAGGATGGAGCCGAGGATCGGCAGCCGGAACGGATTGCCGGCCCAGTCGAGGAATGGCCGGTTTCGACGAACGCGAAATGGGGCCGGTCGTGACATGGCATGTCTAGCGGACCGATACCTACCGGTCCGCTAGCGCTGCGAAAGAGGCCACCTGAGCCGATCGGCTTGGCTCGGCTATTATGACGGGATGTGGATTCCGCACAGCTTGTTGCCGTCCGGGTCGCGGACATAGGTCAGATGGATAGTCCCCATCGCTGACTCACGCGGACCGGGTCCGTCCTCGATCGAGGTGCCGCCGTTGGCGACAGCGATGTCATGAAACAGTTCGACCTGTTGGGGTGAGTTGCACGAAAAAGCCACGGTGCCGCCATTGGCCACGGTGGCCGGTTCGTCGTTGATCGGCTGGGTAACGATGAAGTTCGTCCCTCCCTCATTGCGATAGAACAGGCGGGTGTGACCGCTGCCGGCGATGTTCAGCGTCGCCTCTTCGGCTCCCAAGGCACCGAGCACCGCATTGTAGAAGCGCTTGGATCGCTCGATGTCGTTCGATCCTACCATCGTATGAAACAGCAAATTATCTCTCCTCAATTGCACATGCAGGCGAACGCACGCCCCGGCTTACGGAAGCTCGATCCGCCCGTTCATTCCGGGCCAGTCCGAGTAGCCGACCGAGCCACCGCCATACCAATATTGCTTCGGAGCTTCGGCGAGTGGGGCGCCGGTCCGCAGCCGCTCGACGAGATCGGGGTTGGCGAGGAAGGGCCGGCCGAAGCTGAACAGATCGGCATTGCCGTCCGCCAGCGTCTTCTCGGCGAGATCGAGCGTATACTGGTTATTGGCGATATAGGCGCCCGAGAAGCGCTTGCGCAGCTCCTGAAAGTCCACACCGTCCGGCACGTCGCGCGTCTGCTGGGTCACGCCTTCGATATCGTGGATGTATAGCAGGCCGATCTCGGACAAGGCGTCGACGAACGTGTCGAACGTGCGCCCGACCTGGCTGTCGAGCGGAGTCTTTCCGGGCTCGGTCGTTGCCGGCGAAATGCGAATGCCGACGCGATTTGCGCCCCAGACCTCGACCACGGCACGCACCACGTCGAGCGGAAAGCGGAGACGGTTCTCGATCGAGCCGCCATAGGTATCCGTGCGCTGGTTGGTGCTGTCGCGGATGAACTGCTCAAGCAGGTAATTGTTCGCAGCATGCACTTCGACGCCATCGAACCCGGCTGCCTTGGCCTGTTCGGCGGCATGGCGGTAGTCCTCGACGATGGCGGGGATTTCGTCCGTCTCCAGCGCGCGCGGAACGAAGAAATCCTTCATTCCGTCATTGGTGAAGGCCTGCCCCTCCGCCGCGATCGCGGACGGCGCCACGGGAAGGGCACCGCCATGCAGATCGGGATGCGATATCCGGCCTGTGTGCCAGAGCTGAAGGAAGATCCTGCCGCCACGCCGATGGACGGCTTCGACGATGGGCTTCCATGCCGCCACTTGCGCGTCCGACCAGATGCCGGGCGTCATCGCGTAACCGCGCGCCTGAGACGAAATGTTCGTCGCTTCGGTGATGATAAGGCCGGCATCGGCGCGCTGTGCGTAATAGTCCGCGGCGAACGCCGGGGGGATGCCTTCCTCGTTCGAGCGGCTGCGCGTGAGCGGTGCCATGACGATACGGTTCCGCAGTTGCAGATCGTCGATCGTGAAGGGTTGCAGGACGGGGCTGACAGGCAGATCGGCCATGATATGATCTTCCGTAGGAGTAATAAGGGGCGAGGGCAGGCGGCTGTAACGCTCGGGCTGCCGTTTCACCCCCGACCGGCTTGAAACGATCCGGGTAGCAAGCCGGGTGCTACGGACGGTTGTCCAGTTCCGGCACGCCGCTGCTGCGGTCGGCATAGGCGGCGAGGAATGTCGGGCGGCGCTGCCACCGCTGCCAGAACGCATCGATATGTTCGTAGCGCTCGTCGAGCGGCATGGCGTTTACTTCGAACTTGGAGAACGCGATCGCCGTCGCCAGCGTGATGTCGGAGAAGGTTGGCTCGTCACCGCCGAGCAGCCAGTCGCGGCCATCGGCCAGATGTCGGTCCACCAGCGCGGTATGGGCCAGCGCCTCCTTGCGACAATGCTCGCCCCAAGCGGCGTTGGCAGTCAGCTCGAGCTTGGGACCTAGCCCCTGATGCAGGACATGGAACGCGGTGGTGATGCGGTAAAGGATGTGCACCCAGACGCGGTTGTCCCACATCGCGTCCAGGCCTTGTTCCTCCGGGGTCTCGCCCATGATCCGGCGACCCGGAAATGCCTGGTCAAGATAACGGACGACGGCCGCGGTTTCCGAGATGAAGCTACCGTCGGCAAGCTGGAGCGTCGGGGTTTCACCCCAGGGGTTCATCTTGAGATGCTTCCACTGCCGCTGCTCGCCGACCGGGGACATGTCGTAGACCTGCTCGTCGAAGCGATCGGCAATGCCCTTTTCGTGCAGAAAGATGCGCAGGCGCTGTGGGTTGGGGAAGGCAGAGGGGGAGGTGAAGAGGCGAAGCTTCGGGCTTTCAGGCGGAGTCTGATCGGTCATGAGGCATCCCTACCAAGTGATTGGTAGTCACCCAGGTGGGCGGTTGCCTCCTGATGGTCAACCCCTATCTACCAATTGGTCGGTTGGCGGAGTAAGCGGGGCGATGGCAGTGTCGAATTCGAGAGAGGCAGTGCTCGCCGCGGCAAGGCGAAGCGCCATGGCGCGCGGCTATAACGGCCTAAACTTTCGCGACATCGCCGCCGAGGTCGGGATCAAGGCACCCAGCATTCATCATCATTTCGCGACGAAGGCCGATCTCGGTGCGGCGGTAGCGCGACGCTATTGGGAGGATACGGTCAAGCAGTTGGCGGTGATTTCGGATGAGGCATCTGAGCCTCTTGGTGCGCTTCGCCGCTATCCGGAAATTTTCCGCACGTCCTTGTCGAACGATAACCGCATCTGTCTGTCGAGCTTCATGGCGGCGGAATATGATGACCTTCCGGACGCGGTAAAAGTCGAGGTCCAGAGCTTCGCTGACGTCAATGTTGACTGGCTGAGCAAGCTTCTCGTCGAGGCCAACATTGTCGAACCGGGCGAAAGCAGGGCCAGGGCAAAGGCGATCTATGCGGCCGTCTCCGGCGCGCAGCTATTCGCAAGGGGTCGTGCGGATATCGCGCTCTTCGACACGATGATCGACAGCTACCGCGCGGCCGGGCTTCTGCCGGCCTGACGGTCCTGCTGCTGCTCGGGTCCGCTATCCCGCAGGACCGATCCCATGGCGCGAAGTCTGCATTCCGATGTCGGCCGTGAGGCTGGACAAGTAGCTGGCGTTGGAGAGACTTAAGATAGGGTGAGCGCGACTGGTTTAAAAGCACTATTCAAGACAATAAGCGATTACCTGATCGCCATGTCGATCTGCCTTGAAACGTTACCGTCGCGTTCCAGCTCCGCCCATAGGAACAGCACGTGTCCGTCGTTCACTTCCTGCAGTCGCGCGCCGATGTTTTTCTTCTCTAGGTTTTCAGCGCTGTCTTTGCGGTCGGCGCCCTTGTATTCAATGATCAACTTGCGACCGTCCTTCAATTCGGCGACGAAGTCGGGGTAGAAGAAGTCGGTCGCAGTCGGTAGCGCGTAGGACCACGCCGTGCGATCGACGTTTCGGACCCAGCGGTGAACGGCGGTGTGATCATCGATTTGCACGGCGGCCATCCATTCCTCGCCACCGTGCTTTAAGTCGCCAACTTGGGAGAAGAGGTGCTTCCTTGGCCGCCAAGGTCCGGAATATGGCGTTCGCGGGTCATAGCCAGCTTTGCTGAATCTGAAACCGTTGTCACCCAGCGCCAATACGGGCGCGATGTCTCCTAGCAGCAGCTGAACGCCGCGTGCGCCCGCCTCATGGCGGAGCTGGCTCACCCGCGCCATGATCGCGCGGCGAAGCGCGTATTTGCCGCGAACGAGTTGGGCGAGCGGGATGCGCTCGGCAACGCGCTCGGCGACGCGGCGACAATATTCGAGAAAGATGGGTTGGGCGACGTCCCGCTGGCGGGTCGTGCGATCGAGCCAGCGGGAGAGGGCCGCCACGTCCCAATCAGTTGCGTCGTCCAGCGCCAGCTCGGCAGCGGCGTCGATGCGGGTATAGACGACCTGATCGCCGTCTACGTCCATCTCGAACGTGTCAGGCCGGTCGGTCAACGCGAAGCCGGGCAGGCTAGTGTCGACCGCTGCCAAGTTCCAGCCGCCTACGTCGACCAGCGTCTCGGGAAAGACGATCTCGAGTTGACCATCGCGCTCGATCGCGAGGCGGGGTAGCGCCAGCACCTCGCCCTGTTCGGCCGGCGACAGCGCCGCCGCGCGCTGAACAATGAACGCTTCGATCGCCGCCATGGGCGTCGTCTCGGGCGCGCTGACCGCCGCTGCGACGTCGCGCAACACGGCGTCGGGCGCGGTGGTGTCGAACGTGATCGCGATGCCGCCCGCGCCATCGTCGGCAATGCGCGTTGCCGACACCATTTCGGGGGTCCAGCCGCTCTGATCAGGGCGCTCCTGCACGCACAGCACCGGCAGTTCGGGGCGGGTGAACAGCGGTTGATCCCCGCGCCAGTCGAACGTCTCTGGTTGCTCGACGATCGCTTCCAGCGCGGTCCGCTCGTCGAAGCCCATTTCGGTCAGGCGGTCCTTCAATCCCTCGGCCGCTTCGAAGAAATTGCGTTCGGACACATGGGCATAGGCGCGGTTCAGTTCCTCCGACGACCGGCGCGTCGCAAAGGGCATGCGCAGCACGCGGCCGAGCAACTGCTCCACCGCACCGCCGCTGCGGATGCTGGCGAGCGAGCAAAAGACATAGGCGAAGGAGCAGTCCCAGCCTTCCTTTAGCGCGTCGACGGTAATGACGTGCTCGATGATGCAGGCGGGGTCGAAAAGGTCGATGCCGTCGAGCTCGCGCTGGTTGCCAGTCGCCACCGCGATCCGGTCCGCGGGGATGCGGCAATCCTCGATCAGGTGGCGCTTCACCACGTCGACCGTCGCCTCGGCCCCCTCGCGTGCGGGCTGCGCCTGATAGAGCGCAATGGGCCGAATGCCGCCGCCGTCCCGGGCGGCAATGCCCTCCAACCAGGCACGGTTATCGACCGCATGGGCGATGGCCGCCTGCCAGCTGCCGTGCTGCGACAGATGGATCGGCAGCTTGATCATGTCCGCCGCCTTCAGCTCGGCGGCGGTGGCAGAGACGATGACGTTCGAGCGCACCGGCGTAGCGGTGAACTCGACGACGGCGGCAGGCGCCAGACGGCCGAACGTTTCGCCGGACAGCGTCGAGGTGAAGTTGTGCGCTTCGTCGACAATCACCAACGGTCTGTGCAGTTTGAGCAGGTTCGCGAAGCTGGCGATCGGCGTGCCCCGGCGGGGGCCGTTGTCGTGCCGGGCAAGGTCGGATCCCGCCGGGAGCGCGGCGAAGTGGGGCTCAAGCTCCTCGTCGTCGCGATAGACGTTGCGGTCGGCGACGTTGTTGACGCGGAACGACTGGACGGTGGCGACGATCACGGTCGCGGCATCCGCCATATCCTGCGGACGAAGATGCCGCCGCTCGTCAATGCCGTAGATGCGCACCGCACCACCGAACTGCGCCTCCAGCGCCTGGCGATAGGGGTGACCGATCTTCTTAAGCGCACCCAGCGTCTGGTCGGCAATCGCGCTCGACGTGACCAGCCACAGGACTACCGGGTAGCGGCGCGCCAGATACGTATCACGCGCGATGCCAATCGCGTGGGAAGCGAGCAGCGTCTTGCCGCCGCCGGTTGGCAGGCGAAGACAACAATGGGGCACGCCGGACAAACCTGCGAGTGGTCGATAGGCCGCGCCATATGCCCCAGGCTCGCCGACCGCGCAGGCGGCAGCATAGGCAGCAGCATGGTTCCGGATCGCCGCCTGATCGAGGAACGTTCGTAGCGCATCGAGCGCCCGGCGCTGATAGTCCTTGAGTTCCATCAGCGCGCCTTCACGTCATAGGGGGTCTGTTTGAACGTCACGCCGGTCTCGACCAGCCGTGCCGCGCCCAGCTTCGACCATTCGCCATAGATGATCATCGGCCCCTCCCAGCCGCTCTCCGTCCGCAACCGCGTCAGCAGCGCCGCAGTCAGCACGTTACCCCCACTGATGGAGCGATCGCCGAGGATGCCGTTGTAGAGCAGTGCATAGGCGGTGCCGTCATGCACCCCCAGCACCGGCGTGTCGGCGGCGCCGGTGAAGGGTGTCGCTGTCTCGCTGAACCAGATGTGCGCGGCGAGGGTCTCGAAACGGATGCCGTCGGCGATGTGGCCATCGGCCTCGAACACCGGGTCACCCAAGCGATAGAAGCGATAGCCACCGCCACCGATCCAGCCGACCGCCTCGGATACGCCGCCCTGTTCACCCGCAACTACCTTGTCGAGCCGTGGCTTGCAGTGCGTCTCGGCATGATCGCCCATCTCGATGCCGATCCACCGCCGCTTCATCTTGTGCGCCACCGCCGCGGTCGTGCCGGAACCGAGGAAGCTGTCGAGCACAAGGTCGCCCGGGTTGCTCGCGATGTGAAGGATGCGCTGCATCAAGCGCTCAGGCTTGGGGGTGCCAAACACATTATCAGGAAATAAAGCGACAACCTCTTTCTTGGCGTCCTGTGTATGACCCACTTCCTCGTGCGACCAGAACGTTTGCGGGACGACACCCTGTCGGACGTCGGAAAGAAATCGTTTTTCCTGCGGGATCGCGGTCCCATCCTTCCCCCACCATATACGGTTGTCCGCAACGAGCTGCAAAAAGTTGTGCTCGGATTTCGCCCAATATCGGCCCTTAGGTGGTCCTTCGATCACGCGCCCAGACGGTGACACGATAGCGTAGGTTCCCTTACTGTAGAAATTCCGAGCAGATAGGTCGCTCGTTTTCCAAGGGCCACGGGAGTCATTGTCGGGGTTTTTGTAAGCTTTGTCCTGCTTTTCAGACCGCGGCATCATGTTAGGGATCCAGCTATCAGCGTTTTTTGCGTAAACGGTAATATAATCATGATCTTCAGAAAAATGGCGGGCAGTTGACTTTGGTGAATAGTTCTTTCGCCAAATCATGGTGGATAGAAAGTTCTTCCGCCCGAACACTTCGTCCATCATGACCTTAAGGTAATGCCCCTCATTGTCGTCGATCGAAACCCAGATGCTGCCGTCCTCGGCCAATAATTCGCGTAGCAGCACGAGGCGCGGATAGATCATCGCAAGCCATTGGCTATGCTCGAGATTGTCGTCGTAATGTTCGAACGCCGATCGCGTATTGTAGGGCGGGTCGATGTAGATGCACTTCACCGCGCCCTTGTGATAGGGCAGCAGCGCCTTGAGTGCGTCGAGATTGTCGCCCTGAATGAGCATGTTGGCGGGGTCGGCATCACCGCCATCCATCGTCGGCACCGCTTCCAGCAGTCGATAGGGCACCGCCGCCGCGGCGCGCACATCCGCTGCGCGCGTCATCCAATCCAGTATCGGCACCTTGACCCCTACGCTCCAACGACTTGGGGCCGCTAGTAGCCTGTGGCGACGCGTGAGAGCAATGTGCGTGCTTCAGAGGTAACGATCTTACGAGGTTTCAAGACTTTGATCAGAAGGAAGAGGTCGGCTCATGGTTTTTTGATAGTTGGCACCATGCATTTAGCTGGCAGGCGCCAGAAAGTAGACCGGAACGATCGGCAGCCGGCGACGTGCCTGATCGGCGAGCTTAGAGTAATTCTCGACCCAAAGATCGAAGAATCGACGGGCGTCGATCAGCGTCACTCTCCGCGTTTCCTGATTGCGGGCATAATCCTGCGCGTCTTTGGTGAAACCCGCCAAGCAGATATAAATGCCGACATCGCCGGGTGAAAGGGTTGCGAGGAACGACTTTAGGCCATCGCTATCGACCTTGGATTGCCAGCGCTTGACCTGTACCTTGATCCTCGGTCCAACAGTGGCGAGAGGGTCGGCAAAGGCAATGACGTCGACGCCATTGTCCTTGCCCGGCGGTGAGACCCAGGACACATGGTAGCCCATGCCCCTCAACAGATCGGCGACCATCTCCTGAAACTCGAAGGGGTCGCTGGAGTGCAGAAATTGCGAGATTTCGGTCCAAGCATGGTCTAGCGCCGCTTCTACAGTGACGCTGAGCTTCTCGGCGGCCTCTTCGATGGCTTCCGGCTCGGCTGCTTCACCGGGCAGCACCTCGGATGCATCGCGCTGAGCCTTCCACGCGCCATAGAGGCGGCACGCTTCCTTGTAGAACGCTTCAGGATCGACATAAGTCTTGTAGGCCTTTTGACCTATATCCGTGACGCTCCAGACGCCGTTGCTCTTGTGCAGCCAACCCGCCTTAACGCAGTCGACGGTCGCGAAGCGCAAAATCTTTTCGAACCGTTCACCGCCTGAAGGGTATTGCCCCTTCTCGAAAGCGGTGAGCGGTATCGAGGTTCGAACGGCCTTCATCACTGCTCCGGCGGCCATGCCTTCGGGTTCAGCGATCAGTGCCTCAAATAGCTTTCGCAGAAACTCGCCCGTCCGTCGTCGCGTGATGTTTGCCATGGTTTCGTTTTGTATCCTCAGGCGTCATTTTGCTGACGGCTACGTGTTATCGTTCAAATATCTGACTTAGAGCGCGGTTCTCGTCGGCCCGTTCCATGCTTTAGTCGCGCAATTGGCCTAATGTTGATTGGCTGGCTGGGTTGGATATGCGCGGTCATGGGCGTCAATAGCTGTAGTGCGTCGAGCTTGATAGAAAGCTCTGCCTCCTCGTCATAGGTGCGCGCGGTTTCCGTTTCGCCTTCATGGCCAAACAGATCGCAGCGGACCTCGCTGGCGACACGTCCCTTCAAAAGCGTGGTGGCAAGGCCGCGAAAACTGTGCACGTCCTTGTCTTTCCATGCACCGCCAACGCGGTGGTGCCACGACGTGCCATCGGGAAAGGCCCACTGCCGCAGCGGCTTAAAAATCGACTTGTAGAACGTCCCGGCAAAAGTGGTCGATCCCGATGACTTCAATTCCGGGAACAGCAATGTGCATCCGGCAGATCGTAGCTGGGTCACGTAGTCGATGAATCCGAGGCGGATCAGTTCGGGATGGATCGGTAGCCTCCGGATCGACTGGATATTCTTGAGCGCGCGATCCTCGGTATAGTCAATCCGGAAGTAGGGGATCGGATCCAGTTCGTGCACCTCGGCCAGCCCCAGTCCGGCAAGTTCCGAACTGCGGCCGCCATACAAGGGCAGCATGAGCGGCATCCAGTACCAGGCGTCATGAATGATCTCGGCGCCCGGGTTCAGGCGGCGGTCGATTCCCGCCGCGCCAGTCCAAACTGGTGCGGACAAGAGCTTGGCGACCTCCTGTATCGTCCAATTGGCCCGCTTGTCGCGATCTCGCTTTTGCGCCTTGCGCGATGTCTTGCCGATGCCGGCCCGTGCCCCCTGGAAGGAAAGCGGCTTCGCCGGTCGATGTGCTTGTGGATCGTCATCTTCGCCGGCTGCATGGGCGAGAACGGCGTTGACCCATGTCAGGTGCTTGTTGATGGTCGTCTGACTGATGCCGATGTCGGCCGGTGGCATGGTTGCCGCTCGGACCAAGCTGGCAGCGATGCCGCCGGCTTGTTCCTCGCGGGTGCGCCCCCAACGATTCGGCAACGACCGACATAGGGTCGTAAAATCGCGGACGTGCGATTGCTTTAAGTCCTCGATGCAGATGTCGCTGCCGCAGGCGTAATCGAAGAGCCGCAATGCCGTCCGCACCTGCTTCATTGAATCCGTGTCCCAAGCGCCAGCAGTCTGATAAACCGTGATGCACTCCTCGGCCGCTTCAAGCAGGCGCTTTTTCTGACGCTCGGGAAGTGGGGATGCGGGCGGTTCATCGATAGCGACGGGCCCCGGTGCCATCGGCTCGTATGTCTCCACCGCAGACTGCGCCAGGGGAGTGGGCGAGCGCTCGACTTGTTCGAAGGCGAATGGCGCATCATCGATCAATGCCTCGTCGATCCATTGGGCCATGTCGTCGTCGCCAACGCGGAGGCGGGCAGTTGCCTTGCGGCATGCCGACGCACGAGCCGAGCAGATCGTCCGCGCCATCCGCGCGACGTTGTCCCGCGTGGAGGCGATACCGAAGGTCTCGCTATAACTGTCGAGCTGAGCCTTCGAAACCGGATCACCGTTCTGGAGATCGAACACCAGATCCGCCACCGCCTTCGCGCGCCCCTCGCTCCAGCCGGCAGCGACCAATCGGTCATGCTCGTTCAGTGTCCAACGCGCCTCGACGCCGTTGCGCCCAAGGAAAGCCCAGGCTTCGGCATAGATGGAATTGATCGTGGCGTGATCTTCCGACCGGGCGGGGCTGCCAATCTGATCCTGCTCGATACGCTGCAACTGCCAACGCAGGGCATCGCTGAACACCCGCTTCAGCTGATCGGGGGTCAGCCCCGTCGATTGACCATAGGCCACACGCAAACTCTCGACCGTCGCACCAAGTCTGTCTGCCATACACCGGGCGCGTTGATAATTCCCTGTGCCGAGCGACAGGGATAGCGGCACCGCCGCGCCGGCCACGGTGATCTTCCTGCGCCAGTGATAGCTGCCACCGCGCAGCTTGAGGTTCGGCAATCCCAATCCATCGCCCCCAATGGGTACAACGATGGGTACAGTCGTGGGTACAACCATTCCCGATCGCCCTGTTGGCGACGAGAAATCAAATACTTAGCGGATGATGGTCGGGGAGACAGGATTCGAACCTGCGACATCCTGCTCCCAAAGCAGGCGCGCTACCAGACTGCGCCACTCCCCGACGCCTAAGTGTCGTGCCCTAGTCGCAAAGACGGCGGGGCACAAGCGCTGGTGGGCCCGGCAGGACTCGAACCCGCAACCTAGCCGTTATGAGCGGCCAGCTCTAACCATTGAGCTACAGGCCCCCAGCGTGGCCGTCCGATAGCCTTGGCACGGGCGAACAGGCAAGCGTCTTTGCTACAGCCCCGCCACGATCCGCCGGGCCAGCCCCGGCCCTTCGTACACCAGCGCGCTGTAGAGCTGGACGAGGCTGGCCCCCGCGTCGATCCGCGCGCGCGCTTCGGCGGCCGACCCGATCCCCCCCGCCGAGATAACCGGGATGGCGCCGCCGGTAATGACGATCGCCTCGGCCAGCTTGGCGCGCGCCAGGGGGGCCAGTGGCGCGCCGGAAAGGCCACCGGTTTCCCCCGCCTTGGCCGACCGCAGCGTCGGCGGACGCGAGATGGTGGTGTTCGACACGATCAGCGCATCGATCCCGCCGTCGATCGCGGCCCGCGCGGCGACTTCCAGCCCGGCGCGGTCGAGATCGGGCGCGATCTTCAGGAACAGCGGCACGCGCTTGCCCCCCACATGCCGCGCGGCGTCGCTGGCGGCGATCAGCTCGCCCAGCTCGGGCTGCGATTGCAGGTCGCGCAGCCCCGGGGTGTTGGGGCTGGAAATGTTGATCGTGACGTAATCGGCGAGCGGCGCGGCCTTCGCCACGGCGGTGGCATAGTCGGCGATCCGGTCGACCGAATCCTTGTTCGCGCCAACGTTGATGCCGATCACGCCGGGGCGGGGGGTGAGCGCCGCGACCCGCGCCAGCGCCGCGTCGATCCCGCCGTTGTTGAAGCCCAGCCGGTTCACGACGCCGCGATCCTCGGGCAGGCGGAAGATGCGGGGCTTGGGATTGCCCGGCTGCGGCTTGGGGGTCAGCGTGCCGACCTCGACGAAACCGAAGCCGAGGCCGAGGAACCCGCGGATCGCCCGCGCATCCTTGTCGACGCCCGCCGCGAGGCCGACCGGATTGGGGAAGCGAATGCCCGCGACCGTCACTGCATGACGCTCGTCGCCGGGGGGGCTAAGCGGCGTACCGGCCTTCCCCCACGCCTCCAGCATGGCAATGGTCAGCGCATGCGCGCGTTCGGCGTCGAGGGTGAAGAGGAGGGGGTGATACCATGCCATGCGCGGTGCTCTATCGTCCGGCGGGGCCGGAAGGAAGATTCGGTTTCGTGGGATGGGGTGAAGAAAATTTGGTTCGCGCAGAGGCGCGGAGGCGCAGAGAGGGAAGAAGAAGGCTGGTTTGCACGCGAAGGCGCGAAGGCGCGAAGACACGAAGGGGTTACAATCATGGCATCGTCTCGCGTCAGCGAGACCTTCCTGCCGGGGATTGCTGGCAGGTTGAAGGCCGTTGGCACGGCAGAGCCCCTCCACGAGCGAAACCCCTCTGCGCCTCCGCGCCTCCGCGCGAACCAAATTCTTCTTCGCGTCTCCGCGCCTTCGCGTGAATCAAACCTTCTTCCTGAACAACAATCGATCACAGCCATCGACACAAACGCGGTTGACCTCACGCCCCCGCACGACCACATGCCAATCCGACCGGAATGATCCGATTAAGGAAGCGATGCGTCTCTCCAGCCTTGCCGACTATGCCGTCGTCCTGCTTGCCGCCACCGCGCGGCGCGGCGGAGATGCGCGTGCGACGGCGACCGTGCTGGCGGAGGAAACCGGACTGCCGCTGCCGACCGTGCAGAAGCTGGTTAGCCGCCTGTCCGCCGCCGGGCTGATCGAAACCGGGCGCGGCACCGGCGGCGGTTTCCGCCTCGCACGCACGCCTGCCACGATCGACTTGGCGCAGATCATCGAGGCGATCGAGGGGCCGATCGCGCTCACCACCTGCGTCGATGCCGCGCGCCATGATTGCGCGGTGGAGACGAACTGCATGATCCGCCCCCATGCCGGCACGGTCAACGCCGTGGTCCGGGGGGCGCTTGCGGGCGTGACGCTCGCCCAACTCGCGAACACCGGGGCGATGCCCCAAGAGGTAGTGTGATGGCCACGAAGAATGCCGAGGCGCTCGCCGCCGCGAACAAGAAGTACGAGTGGGGTTTCTCCTCGGACATCGAACAGGACTTCGCGCCCAAGGGGCTGAGCGAGGACACCGTCCGCTATATCAGCGCCAAGAAGAACGAGCCCGAATGGATGCTCGACTGGCGGCTGAAGGCGTATCGCCTGTGGCTGACGATGGCGGCGCCCGACTGGTCGAAGCTGAACATCGACCCGATCGATTATCAGGACGCTTATTATTACGCCGAGCCCAAGGCGAAGCCGAAGCTCGGTTCGCTCGACGAGGTCGATCCTGAGATCCTGCGCGTCTATGAAAAGCTCGGTATCCCGATCGAGGAGCAGAAGGTGCTCGCCGGGGTCGAGGGCGCGGTGCCGCAGCGCCGTGTCGCGGTCGACGCGGTGTTCGACAGCGTGTCGGTGGCGACGACCTTCCGCAAGGAACTCGAAGCCGCCGGCGTCATCTTCCGTTCGATCAGCGAGGCGATCCGCGAATATCCCGACCTCGTCCGCAAGTGGCTGGGCAAGGTCGTGCCGCAGCGCGACAATTTCTTCGCAACGCTGAACTCGGCGGTCTTTTCGGACGGGACGTTCGTCTACATTCCCGAAGGCGTGCGCTGCCCGATGGAGCTGTCGACCTATTTTCGCATCAATGCCGAAAATACCGGCCAGTTCGAACGCACGCTGATCGTCGCCGACAAGGGCAGCTATGTCAGCTATCTGGAGGGCTGCACCGCGCCGATGCGCGACGAGAACCAGTTGCATGCGGCGGTGGTCGAGCTGGTCGCACTGGACGATGCCGAGATCAAGTACAGCACCGTCCAGAACTGGTATCCCGGCGATGAGAACGGCAAGGGCGGCATCTACAACTTCGTGACCAAGCGCGCCTTGTGTCAGGGGAAGAACAGCAAGGTGTCGTGGACGCAGGTTGAAACCGGCAGCGCGATCACGTGGAAATATCCGTCGTGCGTGCTGGCCGGGGAAAACAGCGTCGGCGAATTCTACTCGGTCGCCGTCACCAACAACATGCAGCAGGCCGATACCGGCACCAAGATGATCCATCTCGGCAAGGGATCGCGCTCGACGATCGTGTCGAAGGGCATTTCGGCGGGGCGCAGCGACAATACCTATCGCGGGCTGGTGCGCGTCGCGCCGTCGGCGGAGGGCGTGCGCAACTTCACCCAGTGCGACAGCCTGTTGCTCGGCGACCAGTGCGGCGCGCATACCGTGCCGTATATCGAGGTGCGCAACCCCTCGGCGCAGATCGAGCATGAGGCGACGACCAGCAAGATTTCCGAGGACCAGATGTTCTACGCGCGGCAGCGCGGGCTCGACCAGGAGGCGGCAGTCGCGCTGATCGTCAATGGCTTCGCCCGCGAAGTGCTGCAGCAACTGCCGATGGAATTCGCGGTCGAGGCGCAGAAGCTGCTCGGCATCAGCCTCGAAGGGTCGGTGGGGTGATCGTGCTGGCGCTGGCGCTACAGGCGGTGGCACCGACCGCGCCCTATGCCGATTGCCTGTCGGCGCGGATCAATGCGGACCCCCGTATGGAGAAGCCGCCGGCCGAAGCCGCCGCGCGCGTCGTGATCTTCGACGACGCGGCCAAGGCGTGCGCGCCGGTACGGGCGAAGGTGGCGAAGGCGCATGCGGTCATGCTCGAGCGGATCGATGCGTCGATGAGAGCGGTGCTGGTCAACCCGCAGGCGGCGGAAGCGGAGTTCGGGACTGAGCCGGTTGCGGGCGAGACGCCGTGAACCGAGGTGGCAAGTCCTATGCCTAAATGGTTCGCGCTGGTAGCGATGGTGGTGTTGGCGGGGTTCACCTTTCTTGGAGGTAGGGCCGTGATGCGGTCGGTCAAAAGTGGTGTGCTGCACCGGTGGTTTGGACCGCACCCGGCGTTTGTGAAGCGGGTGCCGAAAGCAGGTTCGCCTACGCTGTAGTTCGGTGTCTTTATTCGTGCCGCAGGAGCGGTGATTTTTGGACTTTCCGCCGCTTTATGTGGCGCGTTTTTCTTGGGACTAGGCTAAATGCTGAAGATCGACAATCTCCACGCCGAAATCGACGGCAAGGAAATCCTCAAGGGTCTCTCGCTGAGCGTGAACGCGGGTGAGGTCCATGCGATCATGGGGCCGAACGGTGCCGGCAAGTCGACGCTCGGCTATGTGCTCGGCGGACGGCCCGGCTACGAAGTGACGCAAGGCAGCGTGACCTTCGGCGGCGAGGACCTGCTGGAGATGGAGGCCGATGCGCGTGCCGCCGCCGGGCTGTTCCTCGGCTTCCAGTATCCGGTCGAGATCCCCGGCGTGTCGAACGTCCAGTTCCTGCGCGAGAGCCTGAACAGTCAGCGCCGCGCCCGCGACGAAAAGCCGCTGTCGGGTGCCGAGTTCCTGAAACTCGCCCGCGCGCAGGCCGATGGTCTGGGCATGGACATGGACATGATGAAGCGTCCGGTGAACGTCGGCTTTTCGGGTGGCGAGAAGAAGCGCAACGAGATGGTGCAGATGGGCATCCTCGACCCCCGCCTCGCGATCCTCGACGAAACCGATAGCGGCCTCGACATCGACGCGCTGCGGATCGTCGGCGACGGCATCAACCGCATCATGCGCCGGCCGGACAAGGGCGTGATCCTCATCACCCATTATCAGCGGCTGCTCGATTACGTGCAGCCCGATTTCGTCCATGTGCTGGCCGACGGCCGCATCGTCCGTTCGGGGGATAAGGAACTGGCGCACAAACTGGAGCGCGAAGGCTATGGCGCGGTAGCGGCATGATGGCGACGCTCCCGACCAATGCGCAGGAGGCATGGCGCTGGGCCGACCTGACCGCGCTGACCACCGCCGCCGCCAGCGAGCGGGGGCAGGGGATCGCGGCCGATGGTTATTGGCTCGATGTGCCCGGCCCGCGCATCGTGTTCGTCGATGGCGTCTATGCGCCTGACCGGAGCACGCCCGGCCATGTCGCATGCACGCCCCTGACGCTCGATACCGCGCATCCGCTGGGGGTGCAGGCAAGCGGCGCGGCGGGCTGGTCGATCGACCTGTCGGCGAGCGAGATCGCCGATCCGGTGCAGATCGTCCATATCGCGACCGGGGCCGAGAACCATCTTCCCGCCCGGCTGACGCTGGACGAGGATGCCGTCGCGCAGGTGATCGAAACCTATGTCGGCACCGGATGGACCAACCGGCTGACGCAGATCGATCTCGAACGCGGCGCGCGACTGATGCGCAGCGTGCGGCTGCTCCAGAGCGGCGGGTTCGTGTCGATCCGGGACGAAGCAGTGGTGGGCGAGGCGGCGAGCCTCGTCAGCCATTTCCTCGGTGCCGGTGGCATGGGCAGCCGGATCGATGCGGTGCTGACGCTGGACGGCGATGCCGCCTTCGTCGATTATGGCGGCGCGTTGCTCACCCGCGACCAGCAGCGACAGGAATGCGCGGTCGCGGTGCGCCATGCCGCGCTCAATGGATCGAGCCGCCAGACATGGCGCGCGGTCGCCGCCGATCGCAGCCAGGCGAGCCTCGCCGCCCGCGTCGAGGTGGCGCGTGGCGCGCAGAAGACCGACGGCGAACAGTCGCTGCGTGGGCTGCTGCTGCAACGCACCGCGACCGTGAACCTGAAACCCGAACTCGAAATCTTTGCCGATGACGTGAAGTGCGCGCACGGCGCGACGGTCGGCGAACTCGATGCCAAGGCGCTGTTCTATCTGCGCAGCCGCGGCGTCAGTGAGCCACGGGCCAAGGCGCTGCTGACCACCGCGTTCGTCGCCGATGCGATCGACCGGATCGGCAACGACGTGGTGCGCGAGGCGTTCGCGGCGGATGCCGATGCGTGGCTGGAGGCGGCGCTTTGAGGGGCCTTGTCCGTCATTCCCGCGAAGGCGAGAATCCATTGCCGCGATGGCCGGTGATGGAGTCGCTATGGCAGCGTCTATGGATTCCCGCCTTCGCGGGAATGACGGAAGGGTATTGATGGCCGGCACCACCCCGCTCGACCGCGTCGCGGACTTCCCCGCGATCCCCGCCGGCTGGGCGTATCTCGACACCGCCGCGACCGCGCAGAAGCCGCAAGGCGTGATCGACGCGATCACGCGCGGCTATGACACCACCTATGCCACGGTGCATCGCGGCGTGTACCAGCGCTCGGCCGACATGACGCTGGCGTACGAAGCCGCCCGGCGGCGGGTCGCTGAATTCATCGGTGCCGCCGCGCCCGAGGAATGCGTATTCGTGCGCGGCGCGACCGAGGGGATCAACCTCGTCGCGCAGGGCTGGGCGGCGCGGCATCTGAAAGCCGGCGACCGGATCCTGCTGTCGATGCTCGAGCATCACAGCAACATCGTGCCGTGGCAACTGGTCGCCGAGCAGATTGGCGCGGCGATCGACGTCGTGCCGCTGACCGAGGATGGCCGGATCGATCTCGACGCGATGGCGGCGATGATCCGAACCGAACACAAGCTGGTCGCGCTGGCGCATGTGTCGAACGTGCTGGGGTCGGTGCTCGACGGCCGCCGCGCGGCGGACATCGCCCATTCGGTCGGCGCGAAGCTGCTGCTCGACGGGTGTCAGGCGGTGCCGCGCATCGCCGTCGACGTCGCCGCGCTCGATTGCGATTTCTACGTGTTCTCCGGTCACAAGCTGTACGGCCCGACCGGGATCGGCGTGTTGTGGGGCCGGGCCGACCTACTGGGCGCGATGCACCCGGTGCAGGGCGGGGGGGCGATGATCGATCGCGTGACCTTTGCGCGTACCACCTATGCCCCGCCGCCCGCGCGGTTCGAGGCGGGGACCCCGCATATCGTCGGTGCGCTCGGGCTGCACGCCGCGATCGATTATGTCGAAGGCATCGGGCTGGACGCGATCCATGCGCATGAAACCGCGCTGGTGCGCGCGACGCGCGACGCGCTGGGACAGCGCAACGCTATCCGTCTGCTCGGTCCCGACGATTCTGCCGGAATCGTCAGTTTCGTGGTGGAGGGGGTGCATCCGCACGACGTCGGCACCATCTTGGACGAGGAACGGGTGGCGATCCGCGCCGGCCATCATTGCGCGCAGCCGCTGATGGAGCAGTTGCAGGTTCCCGCCACCGCCCGCGCCAGTTTCGGCGTGTATAACGGCATGGCCGATGTCGAGGCGCTGGTCCGCGGACTGGACAGGGTAAGCAGGATTTTCGGATGAACGACGAACGCAGCTTCAAGGTCGAGGAAGTCGATGCCGTCACCCCGCCGCCGCGGGCGCGGGTGGAGGACGCCGAGCCGCGTCGCCGCGACTATCTCGGCGATTTTCTGGCGCAGAAGCCCGAGCCGGTCGGGGGCGGTGAGCCGGGCGGCGACGTGTACGAGGCGGTCATCACCTCGCTCAAGGAAATCTACGACCCCGAAATCCCGGTCAACATCTACGACCTCGGGCTGATCTACGGCGTCGACGTGGGCGACAACGGTCATGTCACGGTGACGATGACACTGACGACGCCGAATTGCCCGGTGGCGGAATCGATGCCGGCCGAGGTCGAATTGCGCGTCGGCGCGGTGCCCGGCGTCGCGACAGCGGACGTGAACCTCGTCTGGGATCCGCCATGGGACCCGCAGAAGATGTCGGACGACGCCAAACTCGAACTGGGAATGTTGTGATGGCCACCCGCGTCCGCCCCGCCGCGATCCTGCTGACCCCCAATGCCGAGCGCCGCGTCGCTGACCTGATGGCGAAGGCGCCGTCGGACGCGATCGGCGTCAAGCTGTCGACGCCGCGTCGCGGTTGTTCGGGGCTCGCCTATTCGGTCGATTACGTCACCGCCGCCAGTCCGATGGACGAGCGGATCGAAACGTCCGGCGGCAGCCTCTTCGTCGATGGTGGATCGATCCTGTATCTGATCGGATCGACGATGGACTGGGTCGAGGACGATTTCACCGCCGGGTTCGTCTTCACCAATCCCAATGCCAAAGGTGCGTGCGGGTGCGGCGAAAGCTTCACGGTCTGATCGTTCACCCGCGGGGGATGGGCGTGACGCGATTGTTGGGACTGCTGGCGCTGTGGCCGATGGCGGCGGCGGCGCAGACCGACGATCGGGCCGAGATCGTCGTGACCGGTCGTGGCCTGGCCGACGCGCCGGGTGATGCTGCCTATGACATTGTCACGCTCGATCGCGACCGGATTCTTGATTCCGCCAGCGGCCGGCTGGAGGATGTGTTGCGTGACGTCGCCGGCTTGCAGCAGTTCCGCCGATCCGATTCGCGCACCGCCAATCCGACGTCGCAGGGGATCACCCTGCGCGGGCTCGGTGGTAATGCGTCCAGCCGCGCGTTGCTGCTGCTCGACGGTGTGCCGCAGGCCGATCCGTTCGGCGGCTGGGTCGCGTTTCCCGCCTATGCGACCGACCGGCTGGGACGGGTGCGGATCACGCGCGGCGGCGGCAGCGGTGTCGCCGGACCGGGGGCGCTGGCCGGCACGATCGAACTCGACAGCGCGCGGCCGGACGATCTGTCGCCGCTGAGCGCGACGCTGGCCGGCGGCAGCCGTGCGTCGATCGATACGCGGGCGGGCGTGGCGCTGGTTCGCGGCAGTGGCTTCGCGACGTTCTCGGGCGCCTATGCGCGTGGCGACGGCTTCGTGCCGGTCGTCGCGGAGGATCGCGGCCCGGCCGATCGGCCGGCACCGTTCGAACAGGCCAGCGCCGCCGCCCGCGCGGTGATCGAGATCGCGCCCGCGACCGAGTTTCAGGCGAATATCTCCGGCTTCACCGACCGGCGCGACCGTGGCCTCGACTTCACCGACAACCGCAGCGAGGGAGCGGACGCCAGCGTGCGGCTGGTCGGCCGTGGTCGCACCCCATGGTCGGCGCTCGCCTATCTTCAGACCCGCGCCTTCGCCAGCCGTTTCGCCAGTGTCGGTGCCGGCCGGGCGACCACCGTGCTGACGCTTGACCAGTATAACGTCCCCGCCATCGGCCGGGGCGGGCGGGTCGAAGTGGCACCGACGTTCGGTCCGGTCACGGCGCGGATCGGCGGCGACCTGCGTATCGTCGAGGGCGAGACGCAGGAACTTTACACCTATGTCGCGGGCAGCCCGACGCGGCGGCGGGTCGCGGGCGGTCGCAACGCGACGGCTGGTGCCTTTGCCGATGTCAGCGTCGTGCTGGGGCAGGTGACGCTCAGCGCCGGCGGCAGGATCGATCGCTGGCGGATCGCCGATGGTCGTCTCACCGAACGGCCGCTTGCTGGCGGCATGCTGACCGATCAGCGCTTCGCCGATCGCAGCGGATGGCAGCCGACCGGTCGTGCGGGGGTCGCGTGGCTTGCCGACGACGCGGTGACGGTACGCGCGGCGGGCTATCGCGGGTGGCGGCTGCCGACGCTCAACGAACTCTATCGCCCGTTCCGCGTCGGCGCGGATGCGACGGCGGCCAATGCCATGCTCGCGCCGGAGACGATGTGGGGCGGGGAGGTCGGCGTCGACCTGCGTCCGGCCGATGGGGTACGGATCGCCGCGACGGCATTCGCCAACGACCTGCGCGACGGCATCGCCAACGTCAGCGTCGCCAACGGTCCCGGCACCTTTCCCGGCGTCGGCTTCGTCTCGGCGGCGGGGGTGTATCGGCGACGGGCGAACCTCGACCATGTGCGCGTGCGCGGCGTCGAACTCGATGGCGAGGCACGGTTCGGCGCGTTCGAGGCAAGACTGTCCTATGCGTATAGCGACGCGGTCGTTCGCGACGCCGGTTTGCTCGACGGACTGCGCCCCGCGCAGACCCCGGCGCATGGCGCATCTGCCAGTTTCGGCTGGCGGCGGAATGACTGGGCGCTGGTCGCGACTGGCCGCTATGTCGGCCCGCAGTTCGAGGATGACGCCAACTCGCGGCGGCTGAACGATGCGACGACGCTCGATCTGGTCGCGCGGGTGCCGCTGACCAGGCGGGTCGGGCTGGAAGCGCGTGCGGAGAATGTCACCGATGCCCGGATCGAGGCGGCGATCGGCGGCGACGGCGTGGTCGAACGGGCCAGTCCGCGCACCTTCTGGCTGGCGCTGCGCTTCGAAGGATAGGCGGAACCTTGTTGGACGCTGACGGGTCCGGGTCCTTCGACCGATTATCAGCGAGCGGGAACGGAAGCTGAAACCCGAGCGACGTCGGCGATAATTAGGCCGATGTCGCTCCGGTCAAGCCAGTCAGCCGATTTGCGAACGCATGCTGCCGCGCGGTTCGACGATCGTGGGCACCGGGCCGGTCGCGGGGCGCAGTCCTTCGCGCTCGCTTGCCGGTACGGCGGCGGTGGGATCGGGACGGAACGCTTCTGGCGCACGACCGGTCGACCCGGGGCGGGGCTGGTCCAGCGCGAGATCGGGGGCGGTATGTTCGGCATTGCCCGGACGCCGTCGGGCGAGCAGGACGCCGAAAAGTCCTACGGCGACACCGGTCGCGGCGAGCGCTAGGGTGCGGATCGTTGAAATGCCGGCCGTTGGCGGCGTTTTCACTTTATGGTTGGTATGCTTGGCCATCATCGTTCCTTTTGCGTCATCCCGATAACGGGCGGAACGAGCGAAGGGTTCAATTGGCCGTGGCAGGATCGGTCCGCTTGGCGGTTGCGGCTTCGCGGATCAGGCGCTGTTCGGTCGTGCGTTCGGCACGGTCGGCCATCGCGGTCCACGCCTGTTCGGCGCGCAGGCAGCGATCGCGCACATTGTCGAGCGTCGCGGCATCGGCATTCGCCCGCTCGACGGCGGCGCGGGTGCGATAGGCTTCGGGGCTGTCTGCCAAGGGTTGGGTCTTTCGGCTGGATGCGGGCGCGCCGGAAGGCGCGCCCGGTACACGGATCAGTCAGCGGCAGTCAGGTTGACTGCGCTCATCTTGCCGCGACGGTCTTCTTCCAGTTCGTAGCCGACGCGCTGATTCTGGTTCAGCGTAATCATGCCCGCGCGCTCGACGGCCGAGATGTGAACGAAGGCATCGTTGCCGCCATTGTCCGGCGCAATGAAGCCATAGCCCTTGTCGGTGTTGAAGAATTTGACGGTACCAAGAATGGCCATGAAGATTTTCCTTCCAAGCGTTCCGGGCGGCGGAACAGCCCGCGCCCGTTGCCAGAGGCAGCAGGGAAAGAAGGACCATGCCGCAAAGCAGGAAACCGTCGATTTGCGACTGTAGCGGCCTGTAGATGGTAACTGGACGAACGAATACAAGGGGCCGGAGCGGCAGAACCGCTCCGGCCCCTCGACTTTGATCCGCGCTGGCGTCAGCGGCAGCGGACGTTGTTGCGATCGATCGCCTTGCCACCTGCCGCACCGGCAACGCCGCCGATGATCGCGCCGAGCAGGCCCGACCCGCCGGGGGCGATCGCGGTGCCGAGCGCGCCGCCCGCAAGGCCACCGATAATCAGACCGGTGGTGCCATCGTTGCGGCGGCAATAATAGCGGCCGTCCTGCCCGACATAGACCCGCTCGTTCGACGACAGGCGGCGCTCGTTATAGCGGCGGTCGTCGCGATAATAGCGCGCGGCATCATAGCCGTTGTAGGCGGGATCGGGGCGGTCCCAATCGTACCGGCTGTAGCCACCGGCGTCAGCATAGCGGGGACTGCCCATGCCATAGTCCGAGCAACCGGAAACCAGCGTCGCGGCAGCGACGATGCCGAGGGTGAGCGCGCGCATGAGACGATCCTTCACTTGATGCAGATGAAGTCGAAATGTCGCGCGCCGCCAGAGGTTCCTTCGGTGTCGCTATCGGTCGCTCACTCCGCCGCCTGCGCCTTGGCCGGGGTCAGCAGCGGTTTCAGATAGCGTCCGGTAAAGCTGCCCTCGACCGCGGCAACCTTTTCCGGGGTGCCTTCGGCGACGACGCGACCGCCCTTCACCCCGCCTTCGGGGCCCATGTCCAATATCCAGTCGGCGGTCTTGATGACGTCCAGATTATGTTCGATCACCACCACGGTATTGCCCTGTTCCACCAGTTGGTGGAGCACTTCGAGCAGCTTGCGCACATCCTCGAAATGCAGCCCCGTCGTCGGTTCGTCGAGGATGTAGAGTGTGTTGCCGGTCGCGCGTCGCGCCAGTTCCTTGGCCAGCTTCACCCGCTGCGCCTCGCCGCCCGACAACGTCGTCGCCTGTTGGCCGACCTTGACATAGCCCAGGCCGACCTCGGCTAGCATTGCCATCTTGTCGCGGATCGGCGGCACCGCCTTGAAGAACTCGACCGCGTCCTCGACGGTCATGTCGAGCACGTCGGCGATGCTGTGCCCCTTGAACTTCACCTCCAGCGTCTCGCGATTGTAGCGCGCGCCGTGGCAGACATCGCATTCGACATAGACGTCGGGCAGGAAGTGCATCTCGATCTTGAGCACGCCGTCGCCTTGGCATGCCTCGCACCGGCCGCCCTTCACGTTGAAGCTGAACCGGCCGGGCTTATAGCCGCGCGCCTGCGCTTCGGGCAGTCCGGCGAACCAGTCGCGGATCTGGGTGAACGCACCGGTGTAGGTCGCCGGGTTCGACCGCGGGGTGCGGCCGATCGGCGACTGGTCGATGTCGATCACCTTGTCGAGATATTGCAACCCGGTGATCTTGTCGTGCTTGCCCTGCACGATCCGCGCGCCGTTCAGCGTGCGGGCGGCGGCGGCATAGAGCGTGTCGATGGTGAAGCTCGACTTGCCCGATCCCGACACGCCGGTAATGCAGGTGAAGGTGCCGAGCGGCAGCGACGCGGTAACGCCGGTCAGGTTGTTGGCGGTGGCGTTATGCACCGTCAGCTTCTTGCCATTGCCCTTGCGGCGCTTGTCCGGCAGCGGCACCGACCGCGTGCCATTGAGGTAATCGGCAGTGATCGATCCCTTGGCCTTGAGCAACTGTTTCAGCGTTCCCTTGGCGACGACTTCGCCGCCATGGACGCCCGCGCCCGGCCCCATGTCGATCACGTAATCGGCGGTGCGGATCGCATCCTCGTCATGCTCGACCACCAGCACGGTGTTACCGAGGTCGCGCAGCCGCCGCAGCGTGGCGAGCAGCATGTCGTTGTCGCGCTGGTGCAGTCCGATCGACGGCTCGTCGAGGACGTAGAGCACGCCCGACAACCCGCTGCCGATCTGACTGGCGAGGCGGATGCGCTGGCTCTCGCCGCCCGACAGCGTGCCGCTGGTGCGGTCGAGGTTCAGGTAATCGAGCCCGACATTGTTGAGGAAGCCCAGCCGCTCGACGATTTCCTTGAGGATCGACTGGGCGATCGCCTTTTGCTGGTCGTTGAAATGCTCGGGCAGCGCCTCGAAGAAGCGCAGCGCGTCGACCACCGACAGATGCGTGGCATAGGCGATGTCCTGCATCGCCACCTTCACCGCCAGCGCTTCGGGCTTCAGCCGCGCGCCGTGGCAGGTCTCGCACGGCTGCGACGCCTGATATTTCGACAGTTCCTCGCGCATCCACGCGCTTTCGGTCGACAGCATCCGCCGGTTGAGGTTGCCCAGCACCCCCTCGAACGGCTTCTTGACGTCATAGGACTTCTTGCCGTCGATGAAGGTCAGCGTCACCGGCTTGCCGGCGGTGCCGTGCAGGATCACTCGCTGCGCCTCTTCGGGCAGTTCCTTCCACGGCGTGTCGAGCGAGAAGGCGAACGCCTTCGCCAGCGATCCCAGCACCTGCATGTAATAGGGCGACGGCGGATTGGATTTCGCCCAAGGTACCACTGCACCCTTCTTTATGCTCAGCTCGTGGTTGGGGACGATCAGGTCCTCGTCGAACTCCAGCCGTTCGCCAAGGCCGTCGCACGCCGGGCACGCGCCTTGCGGCGCGTTGAAGCTGAACAGGCGCGGTTCGATCTCGCTGATCGTGAACCCGCTGACCGGACAGGCGAATTTTTCCGAGAACACGATGCGGTTGTCGGGGATGCCGGCACCTTTCAGCTTGCCGGTCTGCGGCGCGGCTTCGGTTGCACGATCGCCTTGTTCGCTGGGGATCGGCGGATTGCCCGACTGCGCTTGCGCGACCGTGGTATCGACCAGATCGACATAGGCGAGGCCATCCGCCAGCTTGAGCGCCGTCTCGAAACTCTCGGCAAGGCGCGTCGCCGCTTCCGGGTTCACCACCAGCCGGTCGACGACGATCTCGATGTCGTGCTTGAACTTCTTGTCGAGCGCCGGCGCATCCTCGATCAGATGGACTTCGCCGTTCACGCGGACGCGCTGGAACCCGGCCTTCTGCCACTCCGCCAGCTCTTTGCGATATTCGCCCTTGCGCCCGCGCACGACCGGGGCCAGCAGCAGCAGCCGCGTGCCCTCGGCCAGCGCCAATACCCGGTCGACCATCTGGCTGACGGTCTGTGCGCTGATCGGCAGGCCGGTCGCGGGCGAATAGGGGACGCCGACCCGCGCCCAGAGCAGCCGCATGTAATCGTAGATTTCGGTGACGGTCGCGACGGTCGAGCGCGGATTGCGGCTCGTCGTCTTCTGTTCGATCGAGATCGCGGGGGACAGCCCCTCGATATGCTCGACGTTGGGCTTCTGCATCAGTTCGAGGAACTGGCGCGCATAGGCCGACAGCGATTCGACATAGCGCCGCTGCCCCTCGGCATAGATGGTGTCGAACGCAAGACTCGACTTGCCCGACCCGGACAGTCCGGTGATGACCGTCAGCGTATCGCGCGGGATGTCGATGTCGACGCCCTTGAGGTTGTGCTCCCGCGCACCGCGGACGGAGATATGGGTCAGGCTCATGCGGTCCGTTCTATCTTCGTTCTTGTGGATTGGCCAGAGCGGGACATGGGGTTCGCGCCGTCCGGTTTCGAGGGGGCAAGTTTGCCGCGCCAGTCGAGCGAACGGCGGTTGAGGTCAGCCATGTCCCGGGTTCCGGCGATCGCCGCCTCGCCCAGCGCGACCGCCCGTTCGAGGATGGCGACGTCGGCATGGGCATAGGCGGGGCGCCCCGCAACGTGATCGTACCACCGCCCGCCACAGGCGTTGTCGAGCAGGATACGCTGGAAACAATGATCGGCGCGGACCGGCCAGCCGCGCGACCCGGCGAGTGCGGGCAGGGTCCGACGGATCAGTTCCATCCAGCGGGCTTCGAGCGCGGGTCGATCGTTCACGCCGGCAGATCGACGGTGATCCGCCGCCAGCGAGCCTCGACCATGCTGTAGACCCCGAATGCGATGAAACCCAGTCCGGTCGCGGCGAGAAGCCATTGGCCGCCCGACTGGCGCTGCAACGTCGCGAGGGCATGGGCCATGCCCCCCACCTTGCTGGCATTGGCCGCCCATGCCGCCGTGGCGAAAAATACGGCGATCAGCGCGAAGACCAGCGCCCGCGCGCCATAGCCGATCCGTCCGATCGTGCAGACATGCGCCGGGATCGGTGCGCCCGCCGAAAGCTCACGGACGAAACCGCCGTCCCATGCCTTCTTCGCCTGTTGTGCCGCCGCCGCGATCAAACCGCAGGCGACCAGCGCCACCAGTCCGCGGCCAAGCGGCTGGTCGAGCAGCCATGCGGTCCAGTCGTGCGTGCTTTCCTCGCCGCCCACCCGGCCACCGGCGCTGGTGGTGTGCATCGCCAGTCGCGCGGCGGTCCATGCAAGGATGACATGGGCGATCCCGCTGATCGCATGGCCGGCACGCCGGAAAGCGCCTTTCAGCGACTTTGCCCGCGCCTCGGGATCGGTCAGCGCCTCGGTCAGCCGCCACAGCGCATAGCCGGCCAGCCCCGCCGCCATCAGTCCCAGCAGCACTTCCCCGAACGGCTCGTCGGCAAGGCTGGCGATCGCGCCCTGATTGTCGCCGACCTTGCCGCCGCGCAGCGCGGCATCGATCGCGAACCACCCGACGATCCAGTAGACGATGCCACGCGCCGCAAAGCCGAGACGGGCGAGAAGGGTAGCACCGGTACGGGTGGTCATCACGGGCAAGGCTTTCGGACAGGACGTTCGGATCGTTTCGCTGCGCCAACCAATCGATATGGCGCGAAGTTCCGGTGGGTTACGCTTGCCCGACCGGCGCGGACGATGCTGCTTGCGAACGGCGGCGGCATGCGGAATGGTCATGGTCCGGCAGGGAGGAACAGAGCGGATGATGCGGTGGACGATGGCGGCGATGCTTCTGACGGGACAGACCCCCGCCACCGCGCCGCTTGCTCCGGTTTCCGGTTGGAACGTGGAATATGCCGACGACCTTTGCGTCGTTAGCCGGGCCTATGGCGATGTGGCAACGCCGATCACCATCGGATTCAAGCCGACGCCGTTCGGCGATACCATCCAGTCGGTGGTGTTCGGTCCGCGCTCGCGGCTTGGTCCACAGGGCGAGATCGACGTCACGCTATCGACCCCGTCCGGGACCGTCGATGAACCGGGGAAGGGGACGCGCGTCCACCTGCCCGATGGCAAGCGCGCCGCGATCACCTATTATATTTCCAGACAATCGCTGGAACGGCTGGTCGACAGCCCCGTCGTGACGATCCGTGCCGGACGCAGCGCGCCGCTGACGGTGGCATTGTCGTTGCGGCAACCGGTCCTGGCCGCACTGAGACGCTGCGAAGCCGATCTGTTGCAGCACTGGGGATATGATGCCGCCAGGATTGCCGCGGTAGCAACCCGTGCCGGTCCGGCACCGGGCGACAATCCCAAACGCAACTGGATCACGCCCGACGATTATCCGACCGCCGCCTTCACCGCGCGCAAGCAGGGGCGGGTGCTGATCGGCTGGACGATCTCTCCGCAAGGGCGGGTGACGGATTGCAGGATATTGCGATCCTCGGGGGTGGCGGACCTGGATACCGCCGCCTGCGACGCCGTGACCAGGCGCGGGCGCTACAGTCCGGCATTGGATGCCGCGGGCAAGCCGGTCGAATCCTATTCGACGCGCTACGTGACCTGGCAGTTGCCGGGCTAAGGCCGCGCGTCACCTGCCGAAGGGCAGCAGCGCCTCGTACACCTCCAGCGGCGGCTTGTCCGCCAGCCGCACCCCCTGCCGCAACAGGAAGGCATGCCGCACGATCTCGCCCTGCTGTTCGATGCCATAGGCGTCGAACGGCTTGGCCGGTACGATGGTGTAGCGATAGCTGCACAACGGATGCCGCATCAGCGGCAGCCAGTATCGGCCACGATGCTGCGTCTGATGGATGTGCATCATCTCGTGCAGGAACAACGCGGCAAGGTCGCGCCCGGCCGATGCGAAATCGTCGCGATAGAGCGTGCCCTGCGGGTGGAAATGGATGCAGCCGGTCGGCGCCATCGCCACCTGTCTGGGCTGGAAGAACGCCCATTTGCTGTTGGAAACCCGCGCCTGGTCATAGGCGATCGTATCGCCGAACATCGTGCGGGCGAGATCGACTTCGGCCGGAGTGAGCGGGCGCTTCATTCGGGAGCCGGATCGCCCGCACCGACCAGCCGGGCAGTAACGGTGACGTCCCCCTGCCGGTCGAACCGGAAGGTCAGCGGGATCGTGCTCCCTGCGCGCGGATCGCCGGTCAGATCGAACAGCATCGCATGCGCCCCGCCGGGTTTGAGAGCGGCCGTCCGGTCACGCGGCAGCGGCAGGCGTTGCAACGGCCGCATCCCTGCCATGCCGCCATGACCGTTCATGCTCTCGTGCAATTCGACGCGGCCCGCCGCCGGGGTGGTGATGCCGATCAACGCATCGTCGGACGATCCGGGGGAGAGGATGGCGTAGGCCGCCGCCGGCCGTCCCGGCACGGCGGGCAGGCGTACCCAGGCGTCATCGACTGTCGTCGGCGGCTGACATCCCGCCAGCATCGCTGCCATCATCAGCCCCGGCCACCGTGTCTTCACGCCCACGCTCCCACCTCGATACGGTTCCCTATGCCCGGCATAATCTTGCGGCAAGGCGAACCCTGCCTATATCCGCCGACGTAACGACCCGTGAGCGCCTCCCCAGGCGGCGGGTTTCAGGCATTCTTTCAACCCGGGGGCCAATGAGGGACCATGGCTAAAGTTATCGGCATCGATCTGGGCACGACCAACAGCTGCGTCGCGGTAATGGAGGGCGGAAGCCCTAAGGTCATCGAAAATGCGGAAGGCGCGCGTACCACGCCGTCGATCGTCGCCTTCGCGAAGGACGGCGAGCGGCTGATCGGTCAGCCCGCCAAGCGTCAGGCGGTGACGAACGGCGACAACACGATCTTCGCGGTGAAGCGCCTGATCGGCCGCCGCTTCGACGATCCCGTCACCAAGAAGGACACCGAGCTGGTCCCCTACGCGATCGCCCGTGGTCCGAACGGCGATGCGTGGGTAAAGGCGGGTGGCGAGGAATATTCGCCGTCGCAGATCAGCGCGTTCATCCTGCAGAAGATGAAGGAAACGGCCGAATCGTATCTCGGCGAAACCGTGACGCAGGCGGTCATCACCGTGCCGGCGTACTTCAACGATGCCCAGCGTCAGGCGACCAAGGACGCCGGCAAGATCGCCGGCCTCGAAGTGCTGCGCATCATCAACGAGCCGACGGCGGCAGCGCTTGCCTACGGTCTCGACAAGGACAACAACAAGACCATCGCGGTCTATGACCTTGGCGGCGGTACGTTCGACATCTCGGTTCTCGAGATCGGCGACGGCGTGTTCGAGGTGAAGTCGACCAACGGCGACACCTTCCTCGGCGGTGAGGATTTCGATGCCAAGATCGTCCAGTTCCTCGCCGATGAGTTCAGGAAGGTCGAAGGCATCGATCTGACCAAGGACAAGCTGGCACTCCAGCGGCTGAAGGAAGCCGCCGAAAAGGCCAAGATCGAGCTGTCCTCGACGCAGACGACCGACGTCAACCTGCCGTTCATCACGGCGGATGCGACCGGTCCGAAGCACCTCGTCAAGTCGATCACCCGCGCTGATCTGGAACGGCTGGTCGAGGATCTGGTCAAGCGGACGCTGGAGCCGTGCAAGAAGGCGCTGGCCGATGCCGGCGTGCAGGCGAGCGCGATCGACGAGGTCGTGCTGGTCGGCGGCATGACGCGCATGCCGCGCGTCCGCGAAGTCGTGAAGCAGTTCTTCGGCAAGGAGCCGCATACCGGTGTGAACCCCGACGAGGTCGTGGCGATCGGTGCCGCGATTCAGGCCGGCGTGCTGCAGGGTGACGTGAAGGATGTGCTGCTGCTCGACGTGACCCCGCTGTCGCTGGGCATCGAGACGCTGGGCGGCATCATGACGCGGATGATCGATCGCAACACGACCATCCCGACCAAGAAGAGCCAGGTCTATTCGACCGCCGACGACAATCAGCAGGCGGTGACGATCCGCGTGTTCCAGGGCGAGCGCGAAATGGCCGCCGACAACAAGATGCTCGGCCAGTTCGATCTGGTCGGCATTCCGTCGGCCCCGCGCGGCGTGCCGCAGATCGAGGTCACGTTCGACATCGACGCCAACGGCATCGTCAACGTGTCGGCCAAGGACAAGGGCACCGGCAAGGAACAGCAGATCCGCATCCAGGCCTCGGGCGGCCTGTCGGACGGCGACATCGACCAGATGGTGCGCGATGCCGAGCAGTTCGCTGAAGAGGACAAGAAGCGGCGTGCGTCGGCCGAGGCCAAGAACAACGCCGAATCGCTGATCCACACGACCGAGCGCCAGTTGGCCGACAATGGCGACAAGGTCGACGCTTCGCTCAAGTCCGAGATCGAGGCGGCGATCGCCGAGACGAAGTCGGCGGTGGAGAGCGGCGACAGCGAGCGCATGACCGAGAAGAGCCAGGCCCTGGCGCAGGTCGCGATGAAGCTGGGTCAGGCGATCTACGAAAAGCAGCAGCAGGCCGAAAGCGCGCCCGCTGCCGATGCCACCGCGGACAAGGCCGACGACGTGGTCGACGCCGAGTTTTCGGAAGTGGACGACAGCCAGAAGGCGTAACCAACGCCCCTCCCTCTCCCCCTTGNGGGGGGGGGGGGGGGGGGGGGGGGGGGGGGGGGCATCGGGCGGGTCGTTTCGGACAACCCCCTCTCCCAACCCTCTCCCCTGAAGGGGAGAGGGCTTTTTAATGACCACCGAAGTCGATTTCTACGAACTGCTCGAATGCGAGCGCACCGCGGATGCAGGCACGATCAAATCGTCCTATCGCAAGCTCGCGATCCGGTATCATCCCGACAAGAACGCCGGCTGCAAGGACAGCGAGGCCAAGTTCAAGGCGATCAACGAGGCCTATGACTGCCTGAAGGATCCGCAGAAGCGCGCGGCCTATGATCGCTACGGCCATGCCGCCTTCCGGCAGGGGGCGGGCGGCCCCGGCGGCGGCGGCGCGCAGGACTTCAACGGCTTTTCCGATATTTTCGAAAGCGTGTTCGGCGAATTCATGGGCGGCGGGCGGCAGGGCCGTGCCGGCCCCCGGCGCGGCGCCGACCTGCGCTACGACATGGAAGTGTCGCTCGAGGAAGCCTATCACGGCCATCAGACGCAGATCACCGTCGATGTCTCGACCGCGTGCAGCCCGTGCGGTGGCAGCGGCGCGACGCCGGGCACCAAGGCGCGGACGTGCCAGACCTGCGCCGGTCACGGCAAGGTGCGGGCGCAACAGGGGTTCTTCGTCGTCGAACGCGCCTGCCCGATGTGCCACGGCGCGGGGCAGGTAATCGCCGATCCATGCCCGGTCTGCAACGGCGAGGGCCGGGTCGAACAGACCAAGACGTTGCAGGTCAACGTGCCCCCCGGCGTCGACGAGGGCACGCGCATCCGGCTGACGGGTGAGGGTGAGGCGGGTGCGCGCGGTGCGCCGTCGGGCGACCTCTACATCTTTCTCCACGTCAAACGGCATGCGCTGTTCGAGCGTGAGGGCACGGCGCTCCATGCCCGCGCGCCGATCAGCTTCACGACGGCGGCGCTGGGCGGGACGATCGATATTCCGGGGCTGGACGGCGCGACCCACAGTATCCGCATTCCTCCTGGCATCCAGTCGGGCAAGGAACTGCGCCAGCGCGGTGCGGGCATGCCGGTGCTGCAGGGACGCGGCCATGGCGACATGGTGATCCATATCGAGGTCGAGACGCCGACCCGGCTGTCGGCGCGGCAGAAGGAACTGCTTGAAGCTTTCCGCGAAACCGAAACCGGCGAGGAATGCCCCGAATCGAGCGGCTTCTTCGGCCGATTGAAGACCGCCCTCGGTGGCTGAGTGGCGTCGGGCGACGGCGGCGGATGCGTCCGCCGTCGCCCGTCTCGCCCGCGCCGAACTGGGCGAGTATGGCGAGGCGGCGGGACTATACGCCGAACGGATCGCGCTGGCCCCGGAGGGGTGCCATGTGCTGGTCGCGGATGACGCGGTCGTCGGCCATTGCATCAGCCATCCGTGGCGGCGGTTCGCGCCGCCGGCGATGCACGCGCTGCTGGGCAGCGTTCCAACGAACGCCGACTGCTGGTATCTTCACGACGTCGTCGTCGCAGGCGAGGGGCGGGGACAGCGTGCCGTCGAGCGGTTGCTGCCACTGCTCATAGAGGCAGCACGCGCGAAGTGCATCGAAACGCTTGCACTGATCGCCGTCGGCGGGGCCGACGGATACTGGTCACGGCTCGGTTTTCGTCCCGTGGCCGGCGGGGCGGAGGGGTTCGGACCCGACGCCGTCTATATGGAACGTCCCGCTTAGCGACCGATCCGTTGCAGCGGAAGCGTCGCCCCAGCGAAGGCCGGGGCCTCAAGCGGCTCCTGTCTCGCGCTATCCGCGAGAGATCCCAGCCTTCGCCGGGATGACGCATACTTCATGGTGGCTGGACTGGCCTTCAATCCGCTCGCCATCCCGGCTTGAGCCGGGACGACGGCCGTTACCTCTCAAACGCAGCGCGGATCGCGCTCCGCCGGGCCGCTGCCCCGGGTCGCCCATTCGCCGCCCGGCGTCTTGTATTTCTCGCCCGGCTTGGTCTGGGCGACCAGGTTGCAGCCCGAGACGAACGCGAACTGCTCGACGGTCGCGCCGGCCTGCGCGCCGCGGGTATAGGCGGCCTTGCGCTGGATATTGATGTTGGCGACCAGTGCGCGCAGATCGGCCGATCCGCCACCGACGACACCCAGATAGCCATCGGGCTGTTCGCCGACCTGGCCGGCCGCGCGCGCCGCCTGATAGGCCGGATCGCGCTGCGCCCATGCGGTGCCCGCGATTCCGCCGATCGCCACCAGCGCCGCTGCGGCAAGGCCGAATTTAACAAATGCGTGCATGGTCAGAATATCCCTGGATTGTCCTGGATCAGCGTCTTCGCCTCACCATCGAGACGATACACCACTTCCTGCGTGATGTTGATGTTGAGATTGATGACGATCGGCTTGTCGGGCGCGGAAACGTTCACGCACCCACCGGCGGCCAGCGCCGCCGCTCCAATCGTCAGGAATCGCATCCTCGTCACCGTTTCGCTCATGGCACAGTCTCGCTTTCGGATGGCTGAATGGTGGTATCGAGCGGGGCGGGGGGCAAGCCCTGTTCCTGCCGCCGCTGTTCGGCCTGGAGTGCTGGCAGATTGCGTTCGATCAGCCGTTTGGGATCGTAATAATTCTGCACCGAATCGATCAGTTGGCGGAAGGGCGCCTTGATCCGCACGTTGAACACGAACGGCAGCCGCGCGAGGCGGCGGATCAG
>NZ_LMKU01000029.1:404553-419567 GCF_001421635.1 Sphingomonas sp. Leaf25 | reverse complement strand
CCCGCCAGTGGCCCGTCCATCTCGATCGTCAGCCCGCGATAGTTCATCGACTTCAAAGCCTGGAACGCCAGATTGCCCCAGAAGCCGACATCCTCCTTGGTCACGTCGCCGACGTAGGACAGGTTGCCCGACCCGCGCGATTGCAGCTTGCCGCCCTCGATCCGTCCGCCGTTGGCATCGAAGATCATCGGCAGCACGCCGTCGAACGTGCCCGATGCGTTGATATTGTCGAACTGGAACTGTTGCAGGAACAGTCCGGCGTTGACGCCCGTCACGCGGAAGGTGAGCCGGCGTTGCTGGTCCTCCGCGAAATCGAGGATCGTCGGCTCCAGCACCATTTCGCCGCCGCCGATCGGCCAGCGCCCGCCCTCGATCTGGACCCGCTGCCCTTCGATCAGGCGGTAGCGGACAACGCCATCGGTGACGGCGATGCCCGGATTGACCTCGGCAAGCGTGACGACCTGTCCCGGCGCACTGACGAGGCCGAGCAGGTCGGTGAAGCGGATTTCGCCCGACAGCCCGCTGACCGGACCGAAGGCGGCGGCAAGATCGGTGCCGGCGGTGCGGAAGGTGCCGGTGCTGGTGACGCCTTGCGGCGACCATGCGATGTCGCCGCGTCCCGACACGCTGCCCTTCACATCGGCGACGACGCCGAAGGTCAGCCGGGTCAGTTCGTTCGGCTGGAACGAATCGCCGAAGGTGATGCCGGGCACGTCGAGCACGGCTCTGCCGCGACCGCTGGCGAGATCATGGGTGATCGCCACATCGGTGACTTTCACGCCCTTTGCCGGAGGTTTCAGCGTGCCGCCCGCGCGGATCGAATTGCCATTGAGCGTCAGAGCGAAGTCGTCGCTGCGCAGCGGCTCGAACCGGGGGGCGGCATCGGCATCGCGCACGCCGACCGTGCCGTTCAGCGTCAAGATGCCCCGGCGCAATGCCCAGTCGCCCGCCGCCTCGCGGATCAGCAGCGGGACGTTGCCGATCTGGCCTTCCCCCCCGGTGAACCCGCCGGTGACGCTGCCATTCGCGATCCGTCCGGTCAGGCTGGCGATATCAAGGACGCTCATCCGGTCGGGGCCGCCGAGCCGGGTCCGCACGCCGCTCAGCGCGAAGCCGAGGTTGCCCATGCTGAACCGCGCGTCGGTCGCACCCAACGTCAGCGGCGATCCACCCAGCATCCCGTTCAGCGTCAGCGGACCGGCCGTCACGCCGCCGCCGATCCGCCCGTTCGCCAGCCGCAGCATCGCCCCGTCGATCGCGCAGAGCCGGGTGCGAACCGGCGCAAGGCGCAGCGCCGATACCCGCAACCCATCGAACGCAACCGGCGTGCAGCCGGGATTGACGCTGACCGACGTCGCCCCGTTCCAGCGCGCATCGATCGGCAGGCGCAGATTGTCGATCCGCCCGTCGGCAAGCGGTCCCGACAGCGTCGCCATCGTCTCGATCCGGGTGCCGCCGGGGGCGACGCGGAAGCGGACCGGGGTCAGCGCCAGTCGGGCACCGCCGGCGGCATAGGGCCGCACGGTCGCCGTGCCGCTCACCGCCGCGCCCGGCGCGGACTGGCGCAGGCGGATCCGCGCATCGGGCAGGCCGCCGCCGGCCATCGCGACCATGCCGTTCAGCGTCACGCCCCTGCCCGACATCCAGCGTACCGGCCCGTCGGTGAGCGAAAGGCGCGCTCCGCTGGCGCTGCGAACGGCGGCACTGTCGATCCGGGCTACCAGAGGGCGTGCCGCCAGCCGCGCGGTCACGTCGAACCGGGTCGCGGCCCGGGCGGCGGCAGCGGCAGCGGCGCGCGCCAATGGATCGAGCGGCGAGCCGGCGGCGACCCGCCCCGCCGAAGCGACGCTGGCGATCGTTGCGTCCGGCAGCGTTACGCCAGCGGCCGACACCCGTCCCTCGAACGCCGGCGCTCTTCCCAGCGCGTAGCGGCCATCGATGCCGAGTCCCGCGCCGCTCGCCTGTGGCAAGGCGAACGTGCCCGAGGTGAGGTCGATCGTCCCGCGCGTTGCGCCGGCCTGTCCGTCGAAGGCGATGGTGCCGGCGATGTCAGCGACGCGCGTCGTAGGGGCAGTCACGCGCGCGGCGCGGATGCCGGCCTTGCCCCGCCAGCGATCGAACGCTTCGCCGAGCGACAGGTCGAGATCGGCGACCGGTGCCACCATCGCGACCTCGCCACAGGCGGCCCGTTGCGCCCGGACCGGTCCTGTCACCGACGGTCGCCCACCCACGATGCGCACTGACACCGCGCTCGCCAGCCGTTCGATCTTGCAGCCGTTGAGCGCCAGCGCTTCGGACACCGCCGCCAGTCGCCCGGTGAAGCCATCGCGCAACCGGCCCTTGCCCGCGACCTTCATGCCGATGACGCCATAAGGCGTGGTCAGCCGGATACGGCCGTCGTTCACCGCGACGTCAAAATCGGGCAGCGCGAACGGCTTGCCCGAGGGCGGCGGCAAAAGCTTGTCGATCTCCCCGAACGATACCGTGCCGTCGGGGCGCAGCGTGGCGCGCAACCGCGCCTGACCGACGCGGGCACCGGTCACGCGCGCGCCGTTCAGCCCGATATTGGTGTCGACGTCGATCCAGTCGGCGACCAGATCGGGGCGGCTTGGGTTCCCGATCACCACATCGACCAGCCGTTGTCGCCCGAAGCCGATCTCGGCGACGCGGTAGCGCGCGCTGACGCCGCGCCGTTCGAGTTCGCGGCGGACGAGATTGTCGGCGATCGGCTTGCGCTGCGTCCACAGGATCGCCGCGATCGACAGGACGATCAGGCACACGATCAGCAACACGCGCACGAAGCGCCGCCGCATCCGGCCGCGCGGGCGGGTTTCGGTCGTCACCGCGTCGCTGTCGCCACCGCTCAGACCATCCACTCCGCTGCCACGCCCCGTCTCGTTGCCGCTCCACCGCGTCAGGTCAAGCGCGGCAAGTCCCGAGCGGTTCCGCCAGCGCAACGAAAAGTCGCTACCGCTGACCTCTCGCACAGGGCCGACCGATCCGCTACCGGTGGTCGGCGATGAGCACGCCAGACACCGACGGCACCGGCCACCGTGCGCGCCTGCGCGAGCGTTTGGTGACTCACGGTGGCGAGGGTCTGCTCGATCACGAACTGATCGAATATCTGTTGATGCTCGTCATCCCACGCCGCGATACCAAACCGCTCGCCAAGCTGCTGCTCCACGAATTCGGCGGGATCGGCGGATTGTTGGCGGCGGATCCGCTGGCGCTGGGCAAGGTCGCCGGCATGGGCGAGCATTCGGTCGCCGCGATCCGCATCGTCCAGTGCGTGGCGACGCGGATGTTGCAGGCACAGGTCATCGCCCGGCCCGTGCTGTCGAGCTGGCAGGCGCTGCTCGATTATCTCCACGCCGATATGGCGCACCACGCGATCGAACGGATTCGCGTGCTGCACCTGAACAGCCGCAACATGTTGATCCGCGACGAACTGGTGGCCGAAGGCACGATCGACGAAGCCCCGATCTATACCCGCGAAGTGATCCGCCGCGCGCTCGACCTCGGCTCGGCGGCGCTGATCCTCGTCCACAATCACCCGAGCGGCGATCACAGCCCCAGCCGCGCCGACATCGACCTGACCCGCACGATCGCGGCGGCGGGCAAGCCGCTCGGCATCACCGTCCACGATCATCTCATCATCAGCGCCAAGGGCCACACCAGCCTGCGCTCGCAAGGAATGATATGAAGACCGAAAAGCAGAAGATGATCGCCGGCGAGCTGTATGACGCCAGCGACGCCGAACTGGTCGGCGATGTCGCCGCTGCGGGGGCATGGATGGACCGCTACAACGCCTCGCTGTCGTGGAGCCCCGACGATCGCCTGCCGCTGCTGCGCGAACGGCTGGCGCGGGTGGGGGCGGGGGTCAACATCCGCCCGCCGTTCCATATCGACTATGGCTACAACATCACCGTCGGGGACGCGGTGTTCGTCAACTTCGGCTGCGTGATCCTCGACGTGTGCGCGGTCACGATCGGCGACCGGACGCAGATCGGGCCGGGGGTGCAGATTCTCGCGGCCGATCACCCGCGCGATCCGGCGGTGCGCGCGCAAATGGTCGAATTCGGCCGGCCGGTGACGATCGGCGCGAACGTGTGGATCGGCGGCGGCGCGATCCTGTTGCCGGGCATCACCGTCGGCGACGACGCGCTGATCGGTGCCGGCGCGGTCGTCACCCGCGACGTGCCGGCGGGCGCGACCGTCGTCGGCAATCCGGCGCGGGTGCGATAAAAAACCGCCGGGATTTCTCCCGGCGGTCAGGTGCTGCATCAAAGGGGGCGTGCCGGAAATCAGGCGCTCTGGCTCAGGAAGCTCGTCAGTTCGGCCTTCGACACCGCCTTCGACTTGTCCTTGTCGGCCTGGGCGAACGCCTGTTTCACCCATGCCTTCACGTCGGGCTTGTCGGCCGAGGTAGCGGGGTCGCTCGCCGAGCGGAGCGCGACCATCCATTCGCCGAACTGGCTTTCGGTCAACTGGCCCTTCCCGTCCTTGTCGTATTTCGGGAATTCGGCCTCGACGATCTGCGCGATCTGCTCGCCCGACGCGGGCTGACCGGCTTCGGCGGTCGTCTGCGCGGTCTGCGTCGCGGGATCGGGCTGCGTTGCCGGAGCGGCCTGTTCCGGGGCGGCGGCAGTCGTCGCATCGTCCGACGCCGTCGTCGGCGCGGCGGGTGCAGTCGTCTGGGCGGGGGTGGCGGTTTGCGCAAATGCACTGCCCGAGATCAGCAGGGCACCGGCGAAAAGAACTGGCTTCATCATCGAATTACTCCTTTACGGATTGGTTCGGGTATTCAACGCCGCATTCCGTGTTGCTCGGAACGACTTGGCGGTGATGGAACCCATCTATGTCGTTTCGGTTTCGATGAAACCCCCTTCTGTCATATTTCTGTCGCACGACAGGCTCGATTCACCCGCGACATGTTGCTAGGGCGCGGCCAACCGTTCGACGCTCCAGAAAAGGTCCGCCCATGATTCCGCGCTACTCCCGCCCCGAAATGTCCGCGCTGTGGCAACCGCAGGCCCGGTTCCGCATCTGGTTCGAGATCGAGGCGCATGCGACCGACGCGCTCGCCGATCTGGGCGTGGTGCCGCGCGCGGCGGCCGAGAAGATCTGGGCGATGAACGATGCCGATTTCGATGTGGAGCGGATCGACGAGATCGAGGCGGAGACGAAGCACGACGTCATCGCCTTCCTGACCCATGTCTCCGAACGCACCGGGCCGGAAGCGCGCTTCCTGCATCAGGGGATGACCAGCTCGGACGTGCTCGACACCTGCCTCGCGGTGCAGCTTGCCCGCGCGTCGGACATCCTGCTCGCCGATCTCGACAAGCTGCTCGACGTCATCGAACGCCGTGCCCGCGAACACAAGCTGACCGCGACGATCGGCCGCAGCCATGGCATCCACGCCGAACCCGTCACCTTCGGCCTCAAGCTGGCGCAGGCCTATGCCGAGTTCGACCGCTGCCGCACGCGGTTGCGCAACGCTCGCGCCGAAGTGGCGACCTGCGCGATTTCGGGCGCGGTCGGCACCTTCGCCAACATCGATCCGGCGGTCGAGGCGCATGTCGCCGACAAGATGGGTCTGACGATCGAGCCGGTATCGACGCAGGTCATCCCGCGCGACCGCCACGCGATGTATTTCGCGACGCTGGGCGTCATCGCCGGATCGATCGAGCGGCTGGCGACCGAAATCCGCCACTTGCAGCGCACCGAGGTGCTGGAGGCCGAGGAATATTTCTCGCCCGGCCAGAAGGGCTCTTCGGCGATGCCGCACAAGCGCAACCCGGTGCTGACCGAAAACCTGACCGGCCTCGCCCGCATGGTGCGCGGCTATGTAACGCCGGCGCTGGAGAATGTCGCGCTGTGGCACGAGCGCGACATTTCGCACTCCTCGGTCGAGCGCTACATCGGGCCGGACGCGACGATCACGCTCGACTTCGCGCTGGCGCGGCTGACCGGGGTGATCGACAAGCTGGTCGTCTATCCGGCGCGGATGGAGAAGAACCTCAACAAGATGGGTGGCCTCGTCCATTCGCAGCGCGTGCTGCTGGCGCTGACCCAGGCCGGGGTCAGCCGCGAGCATTCGTACCGCTGGGTTCAACGCAACGCGATGAAGGTTTGGGAATCGGACGGCGAACTGTCGCTGCTCGAACTGCTGAAAGCCGACGCCGACGTCGCCGCCTCGCTGTCGGCGGAGGAGATCGAGAGCCGGTTCGACCTTGGCTATCACTACAAGCATGTCGACACGATCTTCGCGCGGGTGTTCGGCAAGGCGTGATATTCGGAAGGGGGAGCGGCAGGCGCTCCCCCTCCATTCATCGCTCCGAAAGGTTCTCGCGCGAACGCTGTGGTTGACTCGAAACCGTCACCTTCCTAAAGCGCGGCTGCCTTGGCGGGCTCGCCATCCGGCGTATTTCCGGCCCGGCCGAAAGGTCTTGGGGAGGGATGATGGCGGAGAACGAGCCCGGACTGGACCCCTTGCCCGAAGATGCCCGGATCACGTCGCTCGACGAGCGGCTGAAACGGGCGAAGACGGACGAGGCGATCCGTACCGGACAGGGGCGCGATGATGCCGGCGAGCGGAACTACCGCCTCGGCAATCGCGTGCTGGCCGAACTGATCGGGGGAATGGTCGGGGGGGCGGTGATCGGGGGAACGCTCGATTATCTGCTCGGCACCTCGCCTTGGCTCCTGCTCGTGCTGCTCTCGCTAGGGATCGTCAGCGCGTTCAGGAACATCATCAGGATTTCGAACCGGCGCCCGGACTGAACGTTTCGGGCGCCTTGGCATATCGGGGCGAAGCGACGTGGCGCAGGCAGGCAAGATCGATCCGATGCACCAGTTCGAGGTGCAGACGATCTTCAACATTCCGCTGGGCGACCATGTCCTGCCGTTCACCAATTCGGCGCTGTGGATGATCGTGGCGGCCGCCGCGCTGTTCGTGTTCATGATCGGCGGCATGAAGCAGCAGGCGATTCCGGGCCGCTGGCAGATGGCGGTCGAGGGCTTCACCGGCTTCATCGACAAGTTGCTCGCCGCGAATATCGGGCACGAAGGGCGCAAGTACCTTCCGTACGTTTTCTCGCTGTTCATGTTCATCCTGTTCGCGAACGTCGTCGGCCTGCTGCCCTTCGGGCTGATCGGGCTGCACCCGTTCACCGTCACCAGCCACTTCACCGTCACCGGCGTGCTGGCGATCGCCAGCTTCTCGATCGTGCTGGTCGTCGGCCTGTTCAAGCACGGCCTGCGCTTCTTCAGCCTGTTCGCGCCCAAGGGCACGCCGATCCCGGTGCTGATCCTCGTCGCGCCGATCGAATTCGTGTCGTTCATGGTCCGCCCGTTCAGCCTCGCGCTGCGGTTGTTCGTGGCCATGACCGCCGGGCACATCCTGCTGAAAGTGCTGGCCGGGTTCATCATCAATTCCACCGCGACGGGCGTCGGCGTCGGGCTGCTGGTCAGCCTGCCGAGCTTTGCGCTGATGGTCGGCGTCTCGGCGCTCGAAATGCTGGTCGCCGGCGTGCAGGCCTATGTCTTCGCGCTGCTGACCTCGCTCTACATCAACGATGCCGTGCATCTGCACGACCATCACTGATCCCATCCAACCAACTGATTTACCTCAAGGAGTTTTCGACATGGAAGCAGACTCGATCAAGCTGCTCGGCGCCGGTCTGGCAGCGATCGGTGCGGGCCTCGCCGCACTCGGCGTGGGCAACGTGTTCGCCGCGTTCCTCCAGGGCGCGTTGCGCAACCCGTCGGCCGCTGCTGGCCAGCAGGGCAACATGTTCATCGGCTTCGCCGCTGCCGAGCTTCTCGGCCTGCTGGCGTTCGTCGTCGCCGTGCTGCTGATCTTCGTCGCGTAAACCTACGTGACACCACCGGTGCGGGGATAGGCCCGCACCGGTCCGCCGGCGCCGTTCAAGGGGCCGGTTTCGGACCGGGCATCTGCCCGGCCGACCAATTGATACGGGACGTTTCATGCCGCAAATCGAGCAGCTTGCCGCGACGTGGGGGTCGCAGGTCTTCTGGCTGGTGCTGACCTTCGGCATCGTCTTCCTGGTCGTGGGCCTGGGCATGGTGCCCAAGGTGCAGGGCACGGTCGACCAGCGCGACAAGGGCATCGCCGCCGATCTCGCCGCCGCCGATGCGGCGCGGGCACAGGCCGATGCCACCGAGGCGGCATGGCGCACCCGCGAAAACGCCAGCCGCGAGGCAGCGCAAAAGCTGTTGGCTGATGCCCGCGCGCGTGGCGCAGCCGCGACTGCCGAACGGCTGGCCGTGGCAAATGCCGAGGTGCAGGCTCGCGTGACCCAGGCCGAGGCCGACATCGCCGCACAGAAGACCTCGGCGCTCGCCGAGATCGAAGGCGTGGCCGTCGGGGCGGCGCAGGCGATCGCCGAGCGCGTGGCCGGCGTGCAGGTCAGCGAACAGGACGCGCAGCGCGCGGTGAAGGCGGTGCTCCATGGCTAATCCACATGTCGGTGGCGGGGCCGCCGAAGAGAATCTGTCGCAGGTGGTCCATAACGAGGGCCTGCCCAAGACCGGCGGCGACGCGGTCGAGAGCGCGCATGGCGGCGTGACGGGCGTACCCCATCAGGAGCCGACCGCGCTGTTCCTCGACGCGACCGGATGGGTCAGCGCGGCGATGCTGCTGTTCCTGCTCGTGCTGGTGGTGAAGGGCGTTCCCGCCGTGATCGGCCGGCTGCTCGACGGGCAGATCGCCGCGATCCGCACCCGGCTGGACGAGGCGCGCGTGCTGCGTGCCGAGGCCGAGGCGCTGCGCGACGAATATGCCGCGAAGATCGCCGGGATCGAGGCACAGGCCGCCGAGATGGTCGCGCATGCCGAGGCCGAGGCGCAGGGCCTGTTGGCGAAGGCCGAGGCCGACGCCGCCGACCTGACCGGGCGTCGCGCGCGGATGGCGACCGACAAGATCGCCGCCGCCGAGCGCGCCGCCATCGCCGAGGTCCGCGCGACCGCCGCCGATGCCGCTGCCAAGGCCGCGACGACGCTGATCGCCGAGCGGATGGCCGGTGGCGCCGACCGCGCGCTGGTCGACCGGACGATTGCCGGTCTGGGTGGTGCCCGGCTGAACTGATCCTGTTGCTGTTTGCGTGAAAGCGCCGCCCAGCCGACCGGCCGGGCGGCGCTTTTCCGTTTTTGCCACGGCCTCTTTCGGGTTTCCGGCCGTGCCCTTTCCTTGTCCGAGCCCGCAAATGGAGAACCGATATGGCATGGGCCATCTTGGGCGTTGCGGTCGTGTGCGAGATCATCTGGGCCTTGAGCCTGAAATGGGCGGCGGGGCAGGCGACGCTGGCGGCGTCGGCGGTGCCGATCACCTTGTCGTTCGTGAACATGGGGCTGCTGGCGCTGGCGATGCGCGGGATTCCGGCGGGGACCGCCTATGCGGTGTGGACCGGATTGGGCGCGGTCGGGGTCATCATCGGCGGCGCGGTGCTGTTCGGCGAGCGGATCGCACCGACGCAGGCGGGGTTCATGGTGCTGATCGTGATCGGCGTGGTGGGCACGAAACTGTTCGCGCAGGGGTGAGGTAAACCTTCCAGGCGAAGGTTCCGCAGCGCGGCCCTTCGCAGGGGCTGGTCGGACGATTTCAAGCAACGGACAGAGTATGGGGCGGGCGCGGTCTGTAGGGTAGCGCCCGCTTTTCTGCGTTCCGTCGCAGGGACCTCGACCGGCGCGGAGATGCGGCGTGGCGTTCGGCCGGCGAAGGTTGCACCTGCGCGTCGTGGCGGGCGTTCCGGCCGATTGACCGGGGCGCGTTGGACAGGTCATGCTGCGGTTTCACCCAAGGGGGAGCGGGGCGGATGCGGTGGCGGGCGGTGGTGCTGGGCGCGGTGCTGACATTGGCGGCGTGCGGCGGCGGGCGGGAGATGCAGCAGCGGCGCTCCGACGCGATGATGGAGTATGACGTGCAGGAGCCGCCCGCCGGAGCGCCAGGCGCGCCGCCGGCGTCGGGATCGCAGGTCGCGTACAGCTATACCCTCCGCTATGCGTTCGACCGGCCCGGCGTCGCTGCGGTGCAGGGGCAGCAACTGGCGCTGTGCCGCAAACTCGGCCCCACACGCTGCCTGGTCGTCAGCTCGACGCTCAACGATCCGGACTCGGACGAGCATGTCGTCACCGACGAGGCGGTGCTGCTGATCGATGCGCGTCAGGCGGAGGCGATGATGCGACGCTTCGACGCGATCGCTGATGCGGGGGGCGCACGCCGTGCGCTGCGATCGGTCGAGGCCGAGGACGTGACGCGGCAGATGATCGATGCCGAGGCGGCGGTCCGCGCCAAGCAGGCGCTGGCTCAACGGCTGCTGACGATCATCCGGTCGGGCAACGGCAAGGTCGGCGAACTGGTCGAGGCGGAGCAGGCCTATGCCAAGACCAACGAGGAACTGGAGGCGGCGAAGGCGACCCGCGCGACGCTGGCGCAGCGCGTCGCGATGTCGCGGCTGGCGATCAGCTATGCGTTCAACGACCTGCCCGGCGGATCGTCGCCGGTCGCGGCGAGCATCGCCACGGCGGGCGATACGCTGTCGAGCAGCGTCGCGGCGCTGGTGACGTTCCTGGTCGCCGCATTGCCATGGGTGGTGGTGGGCGTGCCGCTGTTGTGGGGCCTGCGCCGCATCGCGAGACGGCGTGGATGGCGGTTGCCATGGCGGCGGCGAAACGATGCGGTGGTGCCGGAGCGGGAGTAACGGTGTGATCGCGCACCGGGTCGCACCGTCTCCGATGGCGTTGCTCCGCGCGGGAGTGGACGGGGTTCGCTCCAGGGTCCGGGACGACGTGGTTGGCAACGACATCGCTGAAGCCCGATCCGGCCGAGGACTGTGGCCGATATGCGTTGCCGGAGGGTTCGTGGGCGGTATGACGGTCGCCTGAAGGGAGCATGATGTCGGGGATCAGACGCGAAGGGTTGGGGGCGTACGGTCTTGCGATGCTTTCGGGCGCGTTGCTCGCCATGAGCTATGCGATGAACCCCATATGGTGGGCGGCATGGTTGGCACCGGCCCCGGTAATCGTCGCGACGTTGCGCGCGCCCGTCGCCGATCGACGCCAGCTCACCCTGCTGGCCGGCCTGATCGGTGGAACCAGCAGTTTCTCCTATCACCTGATGGTCGGCGGCTGGTTCTCCGCGATGCTGATCCTGGCCCTTGTCGCCGTGGCATGGTCGAGCGCAATTCGTCTGGGCGTGACCTTTGCGGAGCGGCGGCAGCTTCTTCCCGCCGTGCTTGCCGTGCCGATCGGCTGGGCCGCGATCGATACGCTTCTGATCCATGTGTCGCCGCACGGCAGCGCCGGCAGCATCGCCTATAGTCAGATGAACGCGCTGCCGGTTATTCAAGTCGCGAGCCTTGGCGGCATGCCGGCGATCACCTTCGTCGTTCTTCTCGCCGGCAGCTCGCTCGGGATACTGTGGGCAACGAGGGGGCGGATCGATCGGCGTGGCCTGCCGATGGTCCTTGTGGTTGCCGTGACGGTGATCGGGGCGACGCTGTCGTTCGGGTTCATGCGGCTGTCCGGGACGGCACCGGCACCCGGACTGTCGGTCGCGCTGATCGCGACGGACGGCATCCGATCCCAGCCTCGCGACTGGGATGTCTTTCGCGACACCTATGGTCGGGCGATAGCGCGCGTGATCGCCCCGGGCATGATCGTGCTGCTCCCCGAAGGCGTCGTCCGGCTTCCGGCCGTCGTTGCCGAGCGGGGCGCGCGCTCGCTTGCCGCCTATGCCGCACGGAAAAATGCGACGATTGTCGTCGGCGTCATCGTGGACGAGGCGAAGCGGATCACCAATCGCGCGCTGATCGCCCGGCCGGACGGCTCCTATCGCTGGTATGTGAAACAGCATCTGGTGCCCGGCGTCGAGGCAGGCATCACGCCCGGGCGCGCCGCCATCGTTCTGAACGGGACGGGCGTGGCGATCTGCAAGGACATGCATTTCCCGACGCTCGAACGCGACTATGCCGGTAAGGATACCCGGCTGATGCTGGTGCCCGCGAACGACTTCGCGGTGGACGACTGGCTGACCGCTCGCATGACGGTCCTGCGCGGCGTCGAGGGCGGGGCCTCGATCGCCCGCGCGGCACGGTATGGCATCAGCGTCGTGAGCGATCGTTACGGCCGGGTGATCGCCGAGCGTCGCAGCAGTGCCGCCATGGGCGTTTTGCGTGCCCGAATACCTGTCGATCCCGGTGATGCCACCATCTACGCCATGGTCGGAGACTTGTTTGGCTGGGGATGCGTGCTGGCCTGGATATTGCTGCTGGTCCTGCGTTCGGGCGGATTGTCGCGGGGCTCCGTCAGGGGCGGGTTCTGAAACGTCTCGACATCGCTTGCGCTTCCCGATCCAGACCGGGGCGGTCGCGGCGTTTGGCGGAGGTTTTCGGCCATCCGCTCACCCGACGCGGACACGGGCGGTTCCGTCGCCCGCGCGGATGCGATAGCGTGGCATGCTGTCGGCGGAGATGCCGGCAGGGGAGATGTGTATGATGAAGTTCGTGTTGCTTGCCGCCGCGTTGCTCGCCGTTCCGGCCATGGGGTCGGCGCAGGCACCGGCCGCCGCGCCCGCCGCCGCCGCCAGCCTGACCATCGACAGCACGATCGAGACGATCGCCGCCAACCCGCAGGGCAAGGCGATCCTCGACGCGCAGTTCCCCGGCATGATGGCGCATGAATCCTATCCGATGTTCAAGGGGATGAGCCTGAAGCAGGTCCAGCCCTATTCGGGGGGCAGGATCACCGACGAGCAGGTCGCCAAGGTCGCCGCCGAGCTGGCGAAGCTGAAATAGGATGGTGCGCGTCGGCCTGATCGGGTTCGGCCTTGCCGGCGCGTCGTTCCATGCGCCGCTGATCGCGGGCGTGGAGGGCATGGAACTGGCGGCGATCGCGACATCGCGGCCGACCGATCGCTTTCCGGGTGCCGTGCGTCATGCCGACCGCCAAGCGCTGATCGACGACGATAGCCTTGATCTGGTCGTCGTGGCGACGCCCAACGACAGCCATGCGCCGCTCGCGCAGGCGGCATTGGCGGCGGGGCGGCATGTCGTGGTCGACAAGCCGCTGGCGGTCGACGCGGGCGACGCGGTCGAGCTGGTGCAACTGGCGCGCGGGGCGGGGCGGTTGCTCAGCGTGTTCCACAACCGGCGGTGGGATAGCGATTTCCTGACGATCGAGGCACTGTTGCGCGATGGCGTGCTGGGCGAGGTGATGCTGGCCGAGTTCTACTGGGACCGGTTCCGCCCCGCGATCAAGCCGGGCTGGCGCGAGGGCGAGGGACCGGGCGGTGGACTGCTCAACGACCTTGGTCCGCACATGATCGATCAGGCGATTCGCCTGTTCGGCATGCCCGATGCGGTGGCGGGCGATGTCGCCGTGCAGCGGGCGGCGGCGATGACCGACGATTATTTCGCGCTGACGCTGCGTTATGGCCGGCGGCGGGTGACGATCGGATCGGCGTCGCTGGTCGCCGCGCCGCGCCCGCGCTTCGCGCTACACGGAACAGAGGGCAGCTTCGTCAAATACGGCATCGATCCGCAGGAAGCGGTGCTGCGCGCTGGCGGCAGCCCGGCCGATCCGGGCTATGGTGTCGAGGATGAGCGCGACTGGGGCGTGCTGAGCGACGGCGCGGGCGCGACGCGGCGGGTGCGATCGGCGGTGGGCGACTGGCGTGGCTATTATGCGGCGATGCGCGACGCGGTGCTGGGGCACGGGCCGGTGCCGGTCGATCCGGTCGATGCGGTGCGCGGGTTGCGGATCATCGCGGCGGCGCGCGGGGAATAGCGGGCGTATCGTTTCGCCATCCCGGCTTCCGTCGGAATGACGGGCATTTGCCGGTACTGGTGCGATCCGACGTGCCGACTCGGCCGACCGGCACGGTCCTTATCGGCTATTAACATCTGGCGCGTATCGTCCATGGTCGACGATGTTCGACATGCCCGACCTGTCCACGCTGCGTCAGTGCAGCTTCCTTGCCAGCGCGGCCTATGCGGTCGTGTTCCTGGTCGCGGCCGGAGGGCGGCGGGCGCCGTGGATGCGGTGGTGGGCGTTGTCGAGCGCCAGCTACTGCGTCGTGCTGCTCGGCTACGCATCGCTGGGCGAACCGATGCCGGTGTGGGCGGCGGCACCGCTCAACGGGCTGCTGTCGCTGTCGACGGCCTTCATCCTGGCGGGGGTGCGCTCGCTCGACCGGCGGGCACCGTTCGCGCGATGGATGTGGGCGGTGGTCGCGGCGACCGCGATCGTGCCGGCGGCGGCGATCGTGCTGCCGGGCGAGGGGGCGATGCTGGCCGGGCGGCTGCTGCTGGCGCTGGGGCTGGCGGTCGGCATGCTGGCGTTCGGATGGCCGCTGGCGTTCAGCCATGCGAGCGACGGGAGCCGGGCGATGCGGCAGACCGCGGGGATGGCGTTGCTGTGCTATATTCCCTGCTATGTGCTGGGCGCGGTCGGCGAGGTCGTGAGCGCGCGGGCGGTGCCGTATCTGGCGCTGGTGCCGATGCTGGCGGATCAGGTGCTGCTGAGCATCGCCAACCTGTCGCTGCTGGCGATTCCGGGCATGCGATCGGAACGGCAGTTGCAGGAGATCGCGCTGTGCGACCCGCTGACCGGGGTATGGAACCGCGCGGCGCTGGCGGCGAACGAGGCGGTGTTGCGGGTGCCGGGGCGGGTCGTGCTGCTGATCGACATCGATCATTTCAAGGCGATCAACGACCATCATGGTCACGGCGTGGGCGACGGCGTGCTGGTGGCGATCGCGCGGGCGTTGCAGCGCGGGGCGTCGGGCGATTTCGTTTGCCGGCTGGGCGGTGACGAGTTTCTGGTGGTGGCGAAGGCGGACGATGCCGACGCGGTGGCGGAGCGGTTGCGCGAACGCGCCAGCCGGCCGGTCGCCGACCTGCCGCCGTGGAGCGTCAGCGTGGGGCTGGCGCGGATCGAGCCGGGCGATGCGACGCTGGCCGATGCGATGCAGCGCGCCGACCGGGCGATGTACC
>NZ_LMKU01000029.1:369186-404533 GCF_001421635.1 Sphingomonas sp. Leaf25 | reverse complement strand
GGGCGAAGGATGCGGGGCGGGGGCGGATCGCGGCCTGAGGCTTTGTTGGGTTCACGCGAAGGCGCGGAGACGCGGAGGAAGAAGCAGAAGGGATTTTCGCGCAGAGGCGCAGAGAGGATGCGCACGCAACGATGGCAGCGACCCGGCCAAGCCTCTCCCTCGCTGCGGCTTACGATGGAGAGCCGCTATCGCGGCAAGCGCACCCCCTCCGCGCCTCTGCGCCAGAATCCCTTCTTCCTAAACTTCCCCCGCGTCTCCGCGCCTTCGCGTGAACCCANNNAAGGCCACATACGCCCGCCCCGCTGGCGTTCGCGGCATGCGCTCCCTAAATCGGCGGGGATGTCGGAAACCCCCAACGCCCCCAGTCGCTTCAACGAAGACAAGGCCAGCTTTACCGTGCGCGGGTCGGATACGCCCGACCTCGACGCCGGGGTCGCGGCGATCCGCAACGTGCTGGCGACGTTGCCGGTGCGTCCCGGCGTATACCGGATGCAGGATGCGCGCGGCGAGGTACTGTATATCGGCAAGGCACGCGCGCTCAGGAACCGCGTGGCGAATTATACGCAGGTGGCGCGGCTGACCAAGCGGTTGCAGCGGATGGTGGCGCAGACGCGGTCGATGACGATCGTGACGACCAACAACGAGGCCGAGGCGCTGTTGCTCGAAGCGCAACTCATCAAACGCTATCGCCCGCCGTACAACGTGCTGCTGCGCGACGACAAAAGCTTCCCGTTCATCCTGCTGCGCGCCGATCATGAATTTCCGCGCATCAGCAAGCATCGCGGCGCGCGGCGGGCGAAGGGCGATTATTACGGGCCGTTCGCCAGCGCCGGATCGGTGACGCAGACGCTGAACGCGCTGCAAAAGCTGTTTCTACTGCGGTCCTGCACCGACGGCTTCTTCAAGACGCGCGACCGGCCGTGCCTGCTGTACCAGATCAAGCGGTGTTCGGCGCCGTGTGTCGGGCGGATCGATCAGGCGGCCTATGCCGAGCTGATGTCCGACGCGAAGGACTTTCTGGCGGGCAAGTCGACGAAGGTGCAGGCGAAGCTGGGCGCCCAGATGCAGGCGGCGGCCGAGAATATGGATTTCGAACTGGCGGCGGTGCTGCGCGACCGGTTGAAGGCGCTGACCTTCATCCAGGGGAGCCAGGCGATCAACGCCGAGGGGGTCGGCGACGCCGATGTGTTCGCGATGGCGGCGCACGAGGGGGTGATCGGCATCCAGGCCTTCTTCATCCGCGGCGGGCAGAACTGGGGGCACCGCAGCTTCTTTCCGGCGCATACCAACGACGTGCCCGAGGACGAGGTATTCGGCGCGTTCCTGATGCAATTCTATGAAGAGGTGCCGCCGCCGCGCAACGTGTTCGTCGACCGCGAACTGGCCGAGGCGGAGGTGCTGGCCGAGGCGATGGCCGAGCGGGCGGGGTTCAAGGTCGCGCTGTCGGTGCCGCAGCGGGGGACGCGGCGGCGGCTGCTCGATCAGGCGAAGCGCAACGCGCAGGAAGCGCTGGAACGCAGGAACGCCGAATCGACGACGCAGGCGAAGCTGCTGCGCGACGTGGCCGAACTGTTCGAGCTGGAGGGGCCGCCGAACCGGATCGAGGTGTACGACAACAGCCATATCCAGGGCACCAACGCGCTCGGCGCGATGGTCGTCGCCGGGCCGGAGGGGTTCCGCAAGGGCCAGTATCGCAAGTTCAACATCAAGGAGGCGCAGACCAACGACGACTTCGCGATGATGAAGGAGGTGCTGACCCGGCGCTTCGCGCGCGCGCAGGAGGAGAACCCCGACCGCGAGGTCGATCGCGACGGCGGCGGCTGGCCCGATCTGGTGCTGATCGACGGCGGACGCGGGCAGTTGAACGCGGCCAAGGCGGTGCTGGAGGATCTCGGCATTGAGGACGTGTGCATGGTCGGCGTGGCGAAGGGGCCGCATCACGGGCGCGACGGGCGCGAGGTGTTCCACCTGATGGACGGGCGCGAATTGATGCTGCCGGTCAACTCACCGGTGCTGTTCTATCTCCAGCGGCTGCGCGACGAGGTCCACCGTTTCGTGATCGGCGCGCATCGCGACAAACGGTCGAAGGCGATCGGCGCCAGTCCGCTCGACGACGTGCCCGGCATCGGCCCGGCGCGCAAGAAGGCGCTGCTGATGCACTTCGGCACCGCGCGGGCGGTGCGCAACGCGAGTCTGGCCGATCTGCAAAAGGCGCCGGGGGTCAGCACGGCGATGGCGCAGGGGGTGTATGATTTCTTCCATTCGCGATAGGATCGCGGAGGGGTGCCGAGGAGACTGGCGATGGGTGCGGAAGGCAGGATCGATCCGGCGATGATCGCCGATGCGCAAGCGCTGGGCGTCGACGTGGTCGCAGCGTGCGAAGCCGGTTTGACCCGGGCGATCCGCGAGGCGCGCGAGGCGGAATGGCTGGAGGAAAACCGAGCGGCGATCGCCGAGTGGAACGGCTGGGTCGAGGATAATCCGTTGCCGCTGGCCGACCTGCGTTAGTTCTGATGGCACGTTTCGACGTGTTGCCGCGCTGAGGCACCCGGTTGCTGCTGATGGATTGTCAGGCGGATGGCCTCGGCCATTTACCGACCCGGTTCGTCATCCCGCTGCTCGTCCCGGCCGATGTGCCGCGCCCGATTGCCCGGCTGAACCCGTTGGTGACGCTGGACGGAAGCGTGCTGCTGGTCGCCACACATTTCGCCGCCGCCGTGCCCGTCCGCGAACTGGGGGATCGGGTGGCATCGCTGGCCGACGAGCAGGACCGGATTGTCGCGGCGATCGATTTCCTGCTCAGCGGTTTTTGACCGGGACTGCTTCCATCGGCCCGATAGAGCGGCGGATGAAGCGGCGGATGCCGCGCCAGCGGCGCACCTCGCTGCGGTCGCCGCGGTCGGCGGCCTGAAGGCGCTGGCCATCGGCGACCTGCGGTGCTTCGCGGCCGTATCGCGCGACGAGGAAGATCGCATCGATATGGTCGTGGTCTTCGATCATCGTTACTTCCAACATATTAATCGGTTGAAAGGAAAACGGATCGAAAATGCGGTGCGTTCCGTACGAACGATGGGGACATATGGTTGAAAACACCGCAAACTGGCCGGTACGACGCGAAATTCACGCAAAACCGCGCGGCCATATGGTTAATTCGCGTAATGTACGCAGCGTACCGTTCGGTCCCGGCCGCCGCACCGGGCTTACGCGATGTTTACCCCAACCGGGGTAGCGCGGTGCCATGGCCACTCCCGTCTTCCTGACCATCGATACCGAATTGATGTGGCGGCACCATGCCGCCGATCTGCCGGAAGCGACCGTCGTCGCCCGCTCGCTGGAGCCGGCGGGGGTCGGCGTGCGCTGGCAGTTGCAGCGGCTGGCGGCGCACGGGTTGAAGGCGTGTTTCTTCGTCGATCCGATGCCGGTGCGACTGTACGGCCGCGACGCGATCGCGCCGGTGGTCGAGGCGATCGTGGCGGCGGGCCAGGAGGTGCAACTGCACCTGCACCCCAATTGGGTCGGCGCGGCGGTAGGCGACCGGGGGCGGGCGCACGGCCGGTTCGAACTCATCGACCTGTCGTTGGGCGAGCAACAGGCGTTGCTGAGCGAGGCGCGCGACCTGCTGGTCGACTGCGGCGCGGAGCCGCCGGTAGCGTTTCGCGCGGGCAGCTACAGCGCCAACGACGCGACGATCGACGCGCTGGCGGCGCTGGGCTTCGCCTATGACAGCAGCCACAACGGGTCCGAACATCCATGGCCGAGCGCGATCGGCCTCGGCGCCGACCAGATCGCGCCGGTCGCGCATCGCGGGCTGACCGAAGTGCCGGTGACGACGATTATGACGCCGGGCAGCGGACGGCGGCATTTCCAAATCTGCGCGCTGTCGGCCGGCGAGATGCGCGCCGCGCTCATCCATGCGGCGGCCGAACATCATGCGGCGGTGACGATCGTCAGCCACGGCTTCGAGCTGGCGAACCGCAGCGGCACTCGCGCCAACCGCATCCATGTCGCGCGGTTCGAGGCGCTGTGCCGGATGCTCGCCGCGCGCGCCGACGTGCTGCCGACGGTGCATTTCCGCGACCGGCCGGCGTTGCGGCTGGGGCAGAACGACCGGCCGCTGCCCGCCAGCATGCTGCGCACCCGCTGGCGGCAGGCGGAGCAGCTCTGGTCGAACATGATCGAGGAACGCGCGGCGTGAGCGGCGCGGTAGCATGGCCGATCAAGTTCCAGATCGGCGCGCGGACGCTGTTCGCGGTGCGCCGCCGGCTGGTGCGCGTACCGCTGGAGCTGGACGACGTACTGGGCGGGCGGGTGCCGGTCCTGCCGCCGCTGCCGACCGGGGCGGCGGGATGGTCGGTCACGTCGCTGCCCGAAGCGCTGGTCGAGGCGGTGCGGCCGGGCGGCGGCATCACCTATCTGCGGCAGCGCTATACCCGCTATCATACCGATCTGAGCGGCACCCATGCCGGGTGGCTGGGGGGTCTGTCGGGCAATGCGCGGTCGGGGTTGAAGCGCAAGACCAAGAAGCTGGCCGAGGCCAATGGCGGCACGCTCGACGTGCGGACCTATCGCTCGGGCGACGAGATGGCGGTGTTTCACGCGCTGGCGCGCGGCGTGGCGGCGCGGACCTATCAGGAGAAGCTGCTAGGCGCCGGGCTGCCCGACGATCCGGCGTTCGTCGCGGGGATGCGGGCGAAGGCGGCGGCGGGCGAGGCGTTCGGCTGGCTGTTGTGCGTGAACGACGTGGCCATCGCCTATCTCTATTGCCCGATGACCGGGGGTGACGTGCGCTACGACTATGTCGGGCATGATCCGGCGTGGAACGACTGGTCGCCGGGCAGCGTGCTGCATGCCGAGGCGTTCGCCACGCTGTTCGCCGATCCGGCGGCGCGGCGGTTCGACTTCACCGAGGGGGAAGGGCAGCACAAGCGCCAGTTTTCGAGCGCGGGGACGGCGTGCGTCGATTTGCTGCTGTTGCGGCCGGGATGGACCAACCGGGCGCTGGTGGCGGCGCTGCGCGGCTTCAACCAAATGGTGGAAAGCGCGAAAACTGCACGCGACTGGCCAGTCGTCGGTCGGTTGGTCGATCGGGTGCGGCGCGGATAATAGTTCGGGTAAATTACCCTTGTTGTCATCGGCTTGACTGGGAAGTCGAACTGCGGAACCATTTGGTTTCATGGCCGGAATCATGACCGCGATACCGCCGGAATTACGGCATCTCTGGTAGGATGATGCAAAAATACCAGGAAATTGCGCGCGCCCTGTTGGTTTGAACAGCCCTACAGGGAGAAACACGATGAATACCCCACGGCTGATGACGGTGCTGCTGACGATCGGCGGCATGGGCCTTGCCACGGCAGGCTGTGTCGATCCTTCCGCCAAGATCGCCGGTTCGCTGGAGGGCTATGGCTTTCAGCCCGACCAGTCGCAGTGCGTCGGCAACCGGCTTGAGGCCAATCTGTCGATCGGCCAGTTGCAGCAGCTCGGCCGCGCCGCGCGCGCGGCGCGCGAAGGCGACACGACGCCGGGCCGGCTGACGTCGGGCGATTTCATCCGCGTCGCGGGCCAGATCCGCGACCCCAAGGTCGCGCTGGAGGTCGGCAAGGCCGCCGCCGCATGCGGCATCATCACGAACCCGCCGCCAGCGTTCTGAGGATCGGGCCGTAACGACGCGAGCGCGCGGTTTCGGCCGTCCTCCGACCGTTCAGCGGCCGATGACCGGGGGCCGGCTGGCCCCCGAACCAGTTTACAGACAGGGATGATACCCCAATCATGAATGACGTCACCTATGCGGGCGGCACCGTCGTGTCGAATACCCGCGAATTCGGGAGCCAGTTGTGGCTCTATGTCGAGCAATGGGGGCCGCGGCTGCTCGCCGCGCTCGTCATCCTCGGCATCGGCTGGCTGATCGCGCGCGGCGTGAAGTGGGGCGTGGCCAAGCTCGTCAACCGCACGCCGCTCGCCCGCCACGCCAATGATCCGTCGCTGACCGAGCGCCATCCCGACAGCGTCGGCGCGCAGGTGGGCGATGCGGTCTACTGGGTCGTGCTGCTGATCGCGCTGTTCCTCGCCACCCAACCGCTGGGGTTGACCGGGGCCACCGGGCCGCTCGGCGACATGCTGCGCGGGTTCGGCCAGGCCGTGCCGCACATCATCGGCGCGGGGCTGATCTTCTTCCTCGGCTATGTGCTGGCGAAGGTCGCGCGCAAGGCGGTTGAGGCGGTCGTCACCGCCAGCCATGTCGAGCGTTTCTCGGCCCGGATCGGTGGCGACATGCCGACCGACCCGTCGATGCTGTCGCGCACGATCGGTGCCATCGTGTTCGCGCTCATCATCATTCCGGTCGCGATCGCCGCACTGGATACGCTGAACATCGCTGCGATCTCGCAGCCCGCCACCGCGATGCTGCGCATCATCCTCGACGCGATCCCGCATGTCATCGCCGCCGGGCTGATCCTCGCCGTCGCCTATGCGATCGGCAAGTTCGCCTCGCGCCTCGCCGCGCAGTTCCTCGCGACCACCGGGTTCGATCGGGCGGTGGGATCGACCGGGCTGTGGCAGCAGACGACGCAGCGCAGCGACACGCTGGCCCCCGCGCTCACCCCGTCGAAGGCGGTGGGCAACGGCGTGTTCGCCGCGATCCTGATCTTCGGGCTGATGGAGGCATTCCGCCAGCTCAACTTCGCCTATGGCTCGCGGATCATGGCCGAGGTGCTGTCGCTGTTCGGGCAGGTCGTGTTCGGCGCGATCATCATCTTCGCCGCCGTCGTCATCGCCCGGCTGATCGCCCGCGCGATCGAGAGCAACAGCCAGGAAGGCGCGCGGGTCGCCGCCCCGGTCGTGCGCGTCGCGATCATCGTGCTGGGCACCGCGATCGGCCTGCGCTTCATGGGGCTGGCCGACGACATCATCAACCTGGCGTTCGGGCTGATCCTCGGCGCGGTCGCGGTGGCGTTCGCCGTCGCCTTCGGCCTTGGCGGGCGTGAGCCGGCAAGGCGCGCGGTGTCGCGGATGCTCGGCGAAAAGGGTGACGACCGGCCCGTCACGACGGAACCGACCGCCGCTCCCGAACGTCCGGCAACCGATTTTACCAACACCAACGAAGGAGATTATTGATGAACACGGATACCCTGACCGGATCGGCCAACGACCTTGGCGGCAAGCTGAAGGAAGGCGTCGGCCAGGCGCTGGGCGACAAGTCGCTGCAGAGCGAAGGCAAGGCCGACCAGCTCGACGGCAAGCTCCAGAAGGGCTTTGGCGATGCCAAGGATGCGGTCGAGCAGACGGTGCGTCCGGCGATCGACTATGCCCGCCAGTTCATCCGCGAGCGGCCGTTCACCGCCGCGACGCTGGGCGGCGTGCTGGGCATCGCGATCATCAATTCGCTGCGCGGCAAGTAAGCGAAGCGCGAACAGGGTCCGCTCGACGAGGGCGGACCCGATCATGGCCGGGAGCACGCATCGTCGTGCTTCCGGCTGTGTTCGTTCGGGCGATGTGGTACGACGGGCGTGCCGATGCACCTGATCGCCACCGCCATCCTGATCTCCACCCGCGCGCATGGCGAACATGGCGCGGTCGTCCGGGCGTTGACCGCCGATGCCGGGGTGCAGCCGGGCTATGTGCGCGGCGGACGATCGCGCGCGATCCGCCCGATCCTGCAACCCGGCAATATCGTGCGCGGCACATGGCATGCGCGGACCGAGGTGCAGCTACCCGCGCTGACGCTGGAGCTGGTCGAGAGCCGCGCGCCGTTGTTTGCCGAGCCGGTGGCGGCGGCCGCGATCGACTGGGTCTGCGCGCTGATCGCCGCCGCCTTGCCCGAAGGACAGCCCTATCCCCGGGTCCATGCCGCCGTCGACGGACTGCTCGCCGCGATCGTCGCGGCACCGGCGGCGCGCGACTGGATCGGCGCGCTGGTACGGACCGAACTGCTGGTATTGTCCGAACTGGGCTTCGGGCTGTCGCTGGAGGAATGCGTCGTCAGCGGGGCGCGCGACGACCTGACCCATGTCAGCCCCAAAAGCGGCGGGGCGGTGGCGCGGGGGCCGGCGATCGGCCTCGAACACCGGTTGCTGCGCTTGCCGCGGTTTCTGGCGGAAGGTGGCCCGGCGGATTGGGATGCGGCGTTCGACGGCCTTGCGCTGTCGGGCCATTTCCTGACGCGCGACCTGCTGACCGGGCGGGCGGCGGTGGCGCTGGATGCGCGGCAGCGGCTGGTCGAGCGGTTGAAAAGGGCGGTGGCATAGGGCAAGCGCGCGGGCGAACGAAGCTTGGCGCAACTAACCTGCGCAAAAGGGATGGACTACGCATGGCATTGATCGCGATACTGCCCGGTGACGGGATCGGACCGGAAGTGGTGGCGGCGGCGCGGGCGGTACTCGAAGCGCTCGATCTGGGGCTGACGTTCGAGGAAGCACCGGTCGGCGGCGCGGCGTATCGCGCGCATGGTCATCCTTTGCCGCCCGAGACGCTGGCGCTGGCGCAGCGTGCCGATGCGGTGTTGTTCGGCGCGGTCGGCGATCCCGAATTCGACAATGTCGAGCGCGCGCATCGCCCCGAACAGGCGATCCTCGGCTTGCGCAAGGCGCTGGGCCTGTTCGCCAACCTGCGCCCGGCCAAGCTGTTCGCGGGGCTTGAGGACGCCTCGGCGCTCAGGCCCGAAGTGGCGGCGGCGATCGACATGGTGATCGTGCGCGAGCTGACCGGCGATGTGTATTTCGGCGCGAAGGGCCGGACCATCACCGACGCCGGCTTACGCGAGGGCCACGACCTGATGCGCTATGACGAGCGCGAGATCGCGCGCATCGCCCGTGTCGCGTTCGAAACGGCGCGGACCCGCGACCACAAGCTGTGTTCGGTCGACAAGGCGAACGTGCTCGAAACCTCGCAATTGTGGCGTGACGTGGTGATCGAGGTGTCGGCCGACTATCCCGATGTCCAGCTCACCCATATGTATGTCGACAATGCCGCGATGCAGTTGGTGCGCAATCCGGGGCAGTTCGACGTGATCGTCACCGGCAACCTGTTCGGCGACATCCTGTCGGATCAGGCGAGCATGTGCGCTGGATCGATCGGCATGCTGCCGTCGGCCGCGATCAATCAGGACAAGAAGGGGCTGTACGAACCGATCCACGGCTCGGCGCCCGACATCGCGGGGCAGGGCAAGGCCAATCCGCTGGCGACGATCCTGTCGGCGGCGATGATGCTGCGACATTCGCTCGGGCTGGTGGACGCCGCCGACCGGATCGAGGCGGCGGTGACGGCGGCGCTGGTCGCGGGGCATCGCACCCCCGATCTGGGTGGCAGCGACACGACCCAGACGATGACCGACGCGGTGCTCGCCGCACTCTGATGACGGGCGTGGGCCTCGACCTCGCCATCGTCGTGCCCGTGTTCAACGAACGCGGCAACGTGCCATTGCTGGTCGCCGCGCTCGACCGGGCACTGGCCGGGCGGAACTGGGAGGTCGTGTTCGTTGACGACGACAGTCCCGACGGCACCGCCGACGCGGTGCGCGCCATCGCGCGGACCGATCCCCGCGTGCGGGTGCTCCAGCGGATCGGGCGGCGCGGGCTGTCGAGCGCGTGCATCGAGGGGATGTGCGCCACCGCCGCGCCGCTGGTGGCGGTGATCGACGGCGATCTGCAGCATGACGAGGCGTTGTTGCCGCGCATGGCCGATCTGCTGGCGGGTGATCCCGCGCTCGATCTGGTGGTGGGGTCGCGCTTCGTCGATGGCGGCGGGACCGGGGCATGGGATGCCGACCGCGTCGCCAAGTCGGCGTTCGCCACCCGGCTGTCGCGCCGGGTGTTGAAGGCCGACCTGTCCGACCCGATGAGCGGGTTCTTCATGATCCGCGCCGATGCGGTCCGCGCGATCGTGCCGCGGCTGTCGGCGATCGGGTTCAAGATCCTGCTCGACATCATGACCGCCGCGCCGCGCCCCTTGCGCTTCGCCGAGCTGCCCTATGTGTTCCGCACGCGGGCGGTGGGGGAGAGCAAGCTCGACCATGTCGTGGCGCTCGAATATCTGATCGCGCTGTACGACCGGCTGGCCGGGCGGGTGGTGCCGGTGCGCTTCGTGCTGTTCTCCGCCATCGGGGCGATGGGGGCGATCGTCCATCTGGCGGCGCTGGCGGTGTTGCTGGAAGTGCGCGCGGGGTTCATCGCGGCGACCGTGGCGGCGACGTTCGTGGCGATGACGTTCAATTTCTTTCTCAACAACCTGCTGACCTACCGCGACCGGCGGCTGCGGGGCACGCGGGCGTTGTTCGACGGGTGGGTGTCGTTCTGCGCGGTGTGTTCGGTGGGGGCGGTGGCGAACGTCGGGGTGGCGGCGTTCCTGTACGACGTACGGGTGGGGGCGTGGGCGCTGCCGGCACTGGCGGGGATCGCGGTGGGGGCGGTGTGGAATTTCGCGCTGTCGTCGCGGTTTACGTGGGGGCGGTACGGGCGGAAATAGTCGGGTTCACGCGGAGGCGCGGAGGAGAAGGAAGAAGGGGTTGTTCGCGCGGAGGCGCGGAGGCGCGGAGGGGTTCCGGGCGTGACGACCGTTACCTATTCGGCGAAGCCTCTCGCTTGTTGAACCCCAAGATGGAGAGCCGCTGTCGCGGCGAGCGCACCATTTCTCCGCGCCTCCGCGCCTCCGCGCGAACCAAAATCTTTTCATGCCTTCGCGTGAACCAGCTCAACGCCAGCCCGGAAACCACATCCAGCGATTGAACGACTGCGGCCCCGCCAGCGCCGCCGCGCTGATGATCGGGTAGAAATAGACGAACAGCGCGATCGAGAGATAGCCGAACCATTCGTCGGCGTGGCGCCACCGCCCCCTGCCATGGGCATGGAACGCGGCGGCGAGCGCGAGGCACAGCCAGATGCCCGAGAGGTGATAGTAATAATAGAAGCCGAGCGACTTGGGGATCGCCGCCCACACCGCGATCGACCCGATCCACAGCAGCGCGACGCCGGTGAGCGCGTCCGATCGTCGCCGGATGCCGCTCCACAGGCACAGCGCGACCGCCGCCAGCCCGCCCCACATGATCGCCGGATTGCCGAGCAGCAGCACCCCGCGTTGCACCCCGCCATCGGGTTCGTAGAAATACCAGATGGGGCGCAGCAGCAGCGGCCAGCTCCACCAGCTCGACTGATAGGGGTGGGGGGCGAGTATCTGAGTCTGCCGCTGGTACATTTCCCACTGGAACGGGAGCAGCCGAGCGAGCGTCAGCGGCTCCTGCGCATAGAAGAAGGCGGGGGCAAAGGTCGCGAAATAGGTGGCGATGCTCAGGCCGAACAGGATCGCCAGCGCCGGAACCAGCCCAAGCCCCGGCCAACGGTCGCGCCCGCCGGTCTTGCCCCAGACGAGCAACAGCCCCGCCCCCGCGACATAGGGCACCGCCGCCCATTTCACCCCGACCGCCAGCCCGAACAATACCGCCGCCAGCGTGAGGCGGGGCAGGGGGCGGCCGCGCATCGACCACAGCAGCGCGGCGATGGCGAGGGTGACGAATGCCCCCAGATACACCTCCAGCATCGCCGTGCGCGCCTGCACGAACAGGGTCTGGTTGAGCAGCACCAGCCCCGCGCCGAACGCGGCGACATGGGCGCGGCGGAACAGCAGATGGAGGCAGGCGAAGACGCCCAGCACGGTCGCCGTCGCGGCGATCGTCCCCATGATCCGCCAACCCCATGGATTGTCGCCGAACAGCGCGATACCGCCCGCGATCATCGCCTTGGCGACCAGCGGATGTTCGGTGTTCGCGGGGAAGGCGAGTGCGAGCAGCGTGCGCGCGGCGGGGACGTAATGCACCTCGTCGAACGACAATGTGCCCGGCCGCCCCAGTCCCCACAGGAACAGCGCCTGCGCGGCGATTCCGATCAGCAGGGCGGTGGTCCACGGGCGGTCGCGCAGGCGGGAAAACATGGGGCGGGGGTGTAGCGCAACCGTCAGGGGGGGCAAGCAACGCTGTTTGCCATACATCCATAACGACGCCACATTTGCGCGGTAGCGGACCGGGCATGGCGCTTATCGACAGCTTCCTCGCCCGCACGGTCCGCCGGGGCCAGCTCACCGTGACCCATGCCGACGGCCGCACCGCCACCTTCGGCGCGCCCGATCCGGCCTTTCGCGACGTGGCGATCCGTTTCGCCAGCCCCGGCGTCGCCGGGCGGATCGTCCGCCATCCGGCACTGGGCGCGGCGGAGGCGTTCATGGACGGCGACCTGCTGATCGAACGCGGCGACATCCGCGATCTGGTGGAGCTGCTGACCGGCAACACGCCATGGGGGCGGGGCAGGAACCTGAAACCCTCGCTGCCGATCCGCTGGTTCGACGCGGTGCGCCACCGGATCGACCGAGTGAACATGGCGCGGCGATCGAAGCGCAACGTCGCGCATCACTACGATCTGTCGGACCGGCTCTATGCGCTCTTCCTCGACGACGACCTCCAGTACAGTTGCGCCTATTTCACCGATGCCGACCATCCGCTCGAACAGGCGCAGGCCGACAAGAAAGCGCATATCGCCGCCAAGCTCGCGCTTCGGCCGGGGATGCGCGTGCTCGACATCGGCTGCGGCTGGGGCGGGATGGCGCTGTATCTCCACGCCAAGACCGGGGCGGAGGTGCTGGGCGTCACCCTGTCCGAAGCGCAGATCAAGGTCGCGCGCAGGCGGGCCGAGGAAGCCGGCGTCGCCGACAAGGTAACGTTCGAGCTGATCGACTATCGCCACGTCGCCGGCCGGTTCGGCCGAATCGTGTCGGTCGGCATGTTCGAGCATGTCGGACCGCCGCACTATGGCGCGTTCTTCCGCAAATGCCGCGAACTGCTCGCCGACGACGGGGTGATGCTGCTCCACACGATCGGGCGGATGGGGGTGCCGGGCGTCACCGATACTTTCACCACCAAATATATCTTCCCCGGCGGCTATAACCCCGCGCTGTCGGAGATCGTACGCGGCTATGAGGGCACCAAGCTGATCGCGACCGATGTCGAGGTGCTGCGGGTCCATTACGCGCTGACGATCGACCACTGGTATGCGCGGACGGTGGCGGCGAAGGACCAAATCGTCGCGCTGTACGACGAGCGGTTCTACCGGATGTGGACCTTTTATCTGGCGGGCGCGGCGGCGGCGTTCCGCCATGGCGGCATGGTCAATTATCAGGTGCAACTGACCCGCAACCGCTGGGCGTTGCCGCTGACGCGCGACTATATGGTCGAGGAAGAGCGGCGGTTGCGGGGCGCGTAACGCTTGCGCCGCGCGAGGTTCGGCGTGAACATGCGCCATGCTGCGCGGCGTGGTCGAGTATCTTCGTTTCCTGTTCGGGATCGGCCTGCCGGCGGATAGCGACGGTTTCGGGCAGAGCCTGTGTGACGATATGCGCTTCGCCCGGCATTTCCGCCGGTGCCGGACGATTGCGGTAACATGGCGTTCCCCTAGTGCCGACGAAGCCACCGCGATCGAGGTCGATCCGGTCATGGGCCGGTTCGGCGACGATACGATCGGGGTGGCGAGCGTCGGCGACGAAGTGTGGGTGGTGCGCGACCGCATGTGGTTCGGCTGGCCCGACCCGCCCGAATTCGTGTTCTTCGCGTTGCAGGGAACCACGATCCGGGCGGCAAAGGATTTCGACCACTGGCCAACGGCATGGACGCCGCCCGAACCGCTCAGCCGATCGTGATGCCGACGACGTGCCAGTCCTGTTCCTCCTGATCGAGCGTCACCGTCTCGACTGTCGGTTCGGGCTTGCCGGTGAAGCGGGTGCGGAACTTGACGACCTGATAGCCATAGGGCGGGGCGGGGAGATATTCCTCGCCGATCAGCTCGCGCGACTGCACGGTCCCGAGCGGCGTGCGGACCTTGTCCGACACTTTTGCCCAGACCTCGGCGGTGTTGAGCTTGCGGAAGGCAACGCCGAACAGGCGGTAGCTGTCGTCCCAGCGGCCGGCATCGACCAGCAACAGGAAGCGTTTGGCCGCCTCGGGCGCGGGGGTGGTGGGTAGCGTCGCGGGCGGCGGGGGCGGTGTTTGCGGCGTGGCGGGCAGCAGGGTCAGGGCCAGCAGGCCGAGCATCAGGGTCATGACAAACGCTCCGATCAGGATACGGGAGCGGCGTTGCGCCGTCCCGACGCCGACGATCGGCGCGGTATCGGGATCGACCGATTGCGCGGCGCGGTCATCCCCGCTTTGTCTGTCCGCAGAATTTTGGGGGGTGGCGTCTTCCTCGGCGGCGAGCAACAGCCGCGCCGCTTCGCGGCTGCTCGATACCGCCAGCTTGCGCCGTGCCTCACGCAGCCGTTCGTTGATGGTATGGACCGACAGATCGAGCGTCGTCGCGATCGACTTCACGTCATGCCCGCGCACGATCAGGCGAAGCGTCTGCTTCTCCCTGTCGGTCAGCGCGTCGATACCGGCGGTCGCGGGGATGGTCATGCGGTTCGGGCTATGGCGCGCCGTGGCGCGCCGCTACCCCCAAAAAATTGTGGAAGGCGCGGTCAGGCGCGGCGGACGATCCGTTCGATCGTTTCCGGTTCGGTGCCGATCAGCGTCAGCAGGACGCGCGCCGGCGCGTCGGGCCGCGTGCGGCTCTGCTCCCAGTCGCGAACCGTTCCGACCGGCAGGTGATAGGCTTGCGCGAACTGGGCCTGTGTCATGCCGGTGCGCCTGCGGATCGCCGCCACGTCGATCGGGGAGGCTTCCTTGGCTCGGTCGGCTTCGCCAGTGGCGTGGGCGATGGCATCGTTCAGACCGGCGGCGATCTTGTCGAAGGCGCTCTTCATGGTTTTCTCCTCAGGCTGTCGGCCAGCGTTGCGGTCAGCGCGGCCAGCGCGTTGCGTTCGCCCTTCGTAAGATTGGCTTTCTCGTTCTTGCCGAACACCGTCAGCAGGAATGTCGGCATCTTGGCCCCCGCATAATAAGTGATGATCCGGTATCCGCCGGATTTGCCGCCACCCGGGCGTGCCACACGCAGCTTTCTCGAGCCGCCGCATCCGGGCATGATGTCGCCGGCTTCTGGATTGGCGGCTATCAGGTCCACTATAGCCCGTTGTTCATCGGCATCCATGCCGACGTCCTTCGCCGCAGCGAGATAGGCGTTGGTTTCGATAACCGACTGCATGATGGCCATGGTACGGATAATCCGTAGCCGATCAAGCGTCTATCCGCTTGGTCAATCCTCGCCGAAGCGGTCCTCGACCAACTGGCAGAGCTGCCCGACCACCGCATCCGCGCCGTCGCCCGCCGCGCTGATCGTGATGTGGTCGCCCTTGGCGGCGCCCAGCATCATCAGGCCCATGATCGACGTGCCGGTGACGCGCGATCCATCCTTTTCCACGCTTACCTCGATCGGCTGCGCGGCGGCCATCGTCACGAACTTGGCCGAGGCGCGGGCGTGCAGGCCGCGGCGGTTGGTGATCTGCACGGTGCGGCTGACGGTCATGCCGCCGCCTCGCCCAGCACTTCGCTGGCGACCGAGATATATTTGCGCCCCGCCTCGCGCGCCGCTGCCACCGCCTCGACGACCTTCATCGCTTTCCGCGCGCCGCCCAGCCGGATCAGCATCGGCAGGTTGATGCCGGCGATCACCTCGATCCGGCCGGCTTCCATCAGCGAGATGGCGAGGTTCGACGGCGTGCCGCCGAACAGGTCGGTCAGCACGATCACCCCGCGTCCGGTATCGACCGCGGCAATCGCGGCGGCGATGTCGGCGCGGCGTTCCTCCATATCGTCCTCGGGGCCGATGCAGACCGTGGCGATCCGCTCCTGCGGGCCGACCACATGTTCCATCGCCGTGACGAACTCGTCGGCGAGGCGCCCGTGCGTCACCAATACCAGGCCGATCATGTTCGTCGTCGTTCCTATATCCGTCATGGCGCCTGCACCGCGCCGTCGAGTGAGTCCTGCGGCGCGGTGCCAAGGTCGCGGTGGTGTATGGTGGGCGAAAATCCGTGTTCGCGCAACCATGCCCCCATTCGTTCGGCGACATGGACCGAACGATGCCGCCCGCCGGTGCAGCCGAACGCGACGGTGACATAGGATTTGCCCTCGGCACGGTAGCGCGGCAGCAGCGTCAGCAGCATCGTCTCGATCGAGGCCATCGCCGCGTCATAGGCCGGATCGGCACGGACATAGGCGGCGACCGCCGCGTCGCGGCCGGTGCCGGGGCGTAGGCTTGCGTCCCAGTGCGGATTGCGCAGGAAGCGCATGTCGAGCACGATGTCGGCATCGCGCGGCACCCCGCGCGAGAAGCCGAACGACAGGACCGACAGCACCGGCTCGCCCTGCCCCTCGGGCGTGAAGCTGTGGCGGACCCACTGCGCGAGGTCGCTGGCCGAAAACTCGGTCGTGTCGACCATCCGGTTGGCGAAATCATGCAGCGGGCCGAGCAGCTTGCGTTCGGAGGCGATCCCGTCCGGGGCCGGGCGATCCTGCGCCAGCGGGTGGCGCCGCCGCGTCTCGTTGTAGCGCCGCTCCAGTTCGGGCGTGTCGCAGTCGAGGAACAGGATGCTCAGGCCCATCGACGGACGCTCGGTGATCGCCTGCACGATCTGTCGCGCGTCGAACCCGCGCGTCTGGGGCCCGAGGCCCAGCGCCAGCGGCCGCCCGGTATCGCGTGTGCCGATCGCCAGCAGCCCTTCGAGCAGGCGCAGCGGCAGATTGTCGACCACTTCCCAGCCTAGGTCCTCCAGCGTGCGCAGGACGGTCGACTTGCCCGCCCCCGACATGCCGGTGACGAGCAGGATGGGGGCCGTGGTCATGCGATGATCCTTGCGAGCAACAGTTCGACCTTCAGCGGGGCGGATGCCTCGCGCAGCGCGAGGCGGGCATGGGCAATCGGAACGTCCCGCAGGACGATGGTGTCCGTATCGGGCAGGCGCGGCGGCGCGTAGTCGGCCTCGACCAGCAGGCGGACCGGCACGCTTGCCAGATGCGGCAGGGGGACGATACCGACGCCGCGCACCTCGATTCGTCCGGCGATGCGCGCGGGCGGGGTCGCGACCAGCGTGTCGCCGTCGCGGCGCAAATGGGTATAGTCGTCGCTGACCAGCACCGCGCCGCGATCGATCAGGCGCAGCGCGAGGTCCGATTTGCCGCTGCCCGACCGGCCGGTAATCAGCACGCCGGCTCCGCGCACCGCGACGCAGGTCGCGTGGAGCGGATCGGCATCGCTCATGCGGCGGGCAACTGCACGATGAAGCGTGCGCCCTCATGGGCGTCGGTGCGGGAATCGACGGCGATCATACCGCCATGCCCTTCGACGATGGTACGCGCGATGGCAAGGCCGAGGCCGGAATGCTGCCCGAACGCTTCGCCGCCGGGGCGCACCGAATGGAAGCGGCGGAAGATCGCCTCGCGCTCCGCCTCGGGGACGCCGGGGCCTTCGTCCTCGACCTGCACCTCGACCAGATCGCCGTCGTCGCCGCCGCTGATGCGCACGGTGCCGCCGGGCGGCGAGAAGGAGATGGCGTTCTCGATCAGATTGGCGAACACCCGCTCCAGCCGCGCGCCCTCGCCCAGCACCACCAGCGGCTCGTCGCGGTCAAAGGCGAGGCGGACGCCCCGTTCGATGCCGCGATCGACGCGGTAGGCGACCAGCGCGGCGATCAGCGCGGCCAGATCGACCGGCTCGAACTGGGCGCGTGCCAGTTGCGCGTCGAGCCGCGAGGCGTCGGAAATATCGGTGATGAGCCGGTCGAGCCGCCGCACATCGTCCTGCACGATCGCCAGCAACTGCGCCTGCAACGCGGGATCGCGCACCGAGCCGAGGCCATCGACCGCCGAGCGCAGCGAGGCGAGCGGGTTCTTCAACTCGTGCGTCACGTCGGCGGCGAACGCCTCGGTCGCGTCGATCCGGCTGCGCAGCGCGCCGCTCATGTCGGACAGGGCGCGGGCGAGCATGCCGATCTCGTCGCGGCGGCTGGGCAGGCGGGGGACGACGACTTCGCGGTCGCGGCCCAGCCGCACGCGGATCGCGGCGCGTGCCAGCATCCGCATCGGCCGGACGATGGTGCGCGCAAGGAACAGCGACAGCAGCACCGACAGCAGCACGGCGATGCCCAGCACGATGCCGAGGCGCACCCGCTCGGTCCGTACGATGCGGGTGATGTCGCGCGCGTTGACCGTCGACATCAGCACCCGGTCCTCGGGCAGCGGCGCGGCGGCGGTGATTACCGGCGTGCGATCGGGCGCGCGCCAGACGCTCGCCGCCGTTCCGCCGGTGGTGCGGACGGTGACGACGTCGGGCCAGCGCAGGCCCCGCCCGGGCGCGCGTTCGCGGTAGAGCGGATCGCGTTCGTTGCCGACGACGGTATCGATCACCGCGTCAAGCGCGCGCGCCGCATCCTGTTGCCAGCCGTCCTTGTCGGGATCGCGCAACTGGAAATTGCGCACGCCCAGTTGCCGGCTGTCGGCGACCAGCCGCCCGCGCCGGTCATAGATGCGCAGCCGCATCCCCGCCGCGCGGGCGAAGAACACCATTTCGTCGGTCCGCTCGGCGGGCGGGAGCAACGCCAGCGCCTCGGCGATCAGCCGCACCTCGCGCTCGGCCTGCGCCACGCGGCCGTCGACGATCCGCGCGCGGTAGCCGTCGAGATAGAAGAAGCCGCCCGCCAGCAGCGCCAGCGCGAAGATGTTGACGAACAGGATGCGCGGGGTGAGCGACACCCGCCCCGACCAGCGCAGCGATAGCGCGCCTTCGTCGGTCGGGCCGGTATCGACCGGGTCAGCGACGGGCATGGGCAATCTCTCCCCTNGGGGTGCGGGGCGGGCGCAGCGTTCCCGCGCGGGCCGACCCACCCCAACCCCTCCCTGTCAGGGAGGGGCTTCGGCTCCCCTCTAATCGTCGGCGAAACGGTAGCCGGCGCCATAGAGCGTCTCGATCGCGTCGAATTCCTTGTCGACCTGTCGGAACTTGCGCCGCAGCCGCTTGATGTGGCTGTCGATCGTGCGGTCGTCGACATAGATGTCGTCGTGATAGGCGGCGTCCATCAACTGGTTGCGCGTCTTGACGATGCCGGGGCGGCTGGCGAGCGTTTCGAGGATCAGGAATTCGGTGACGGTCAGCGTCACATTGTCGCCGTGCCACGTCACCCGGTGGCGCGCCGGGTCCATCTGCAACCGGCCGCGCTCCAGCACCGGTTGCGCCGCCTCGCCGCCGCCCTCGCCGGTGCCGAGCGCCGGTTCGGCGCGGCGCAGGATGGCGCGGATGCGCGCGATCAGCAGCCGCTGGCTGAACGGCTTGGCGATATAATCGTCCGCGCCCATCGCGAGGCCCAGCGCCTCGTCGAGTTCGTCGTCCTTGCTGGTCAGAAAGATCACCGGCAGCCGGCTCTTCTCGCGCAGTCGGCGCAGCAGTTCGAGGCCGTCCATCCGCGGCATCTTGATGTCGAGCACCGCAAGGTCGGGCGGGTTCTCGGCAAAGGCCTTCAGCGCGACTTCGCCATCCGAATAGACGCGGGTGACGAACCCTTCGGCCTGCAGCGCGATCGACACCGAGGTCAGGATGTTGCGGTCATCGTCGACCAGCGCGATCGTCGCGGTCATTGCCAAAGCTCCATGCCCATCGACGACGGTTACGGGAAAGCGGGGGCACGGCGCAACGACTATCCACCGCCGCCGCCCCGCCCAATCATCCGACAAATACTGCCAGCGTTCGACAAGACTAGCCGGGCGGTCCGAAAACAACATATCGCCCGAAAACCGCGTTTAACGTGTTTGACGGCAAGTGTTCGCACGCATAAAGCAAGCATCATGATTCGATGGATGGACCGGGCGCACGATCGTTCCCGGCATCGCATCGGGCAGGGGAGTGCAGGCAGCATGGCGAACGTCACGCCGGATTTCGGACTGGACGCGATGGGGATCGAGACCGGGGCCGATGTCCACTGGAACCTCGTCACGCCGCAACTGGTCGAACAGGCGGTCGCGCGCGGCGAGGGGCGGCTGGCCAAGGACGGCCCGCTGGTCGTCACCACCGGCCGCCACACCGGCCGCAGTCCGCAGGACAAGTTCATGGTCCGCGATGCGAAGACCGAGGACACGATCTGGTGGGGCAAGACCAACCGGCCGATGGAGCCGGCGCACTTCGCCGCGCTGAAGGCCGATTTCCTCGACGAAGTCGCCAAGGAACCGACGCTGTTCGTGCAGGACCTGTACGGCGGGTCGCAGCCCGAGCACCGCGTCAAGGTGCGCGTCATCAACACGCTGGCGTGGCACAATCTGTTCATCCGCACGATGCTGGTGCGCCCTGATGTCGCCGATCTGGCGGACTTCGCGCCCGACTATACCATCATCGACCTGCCAAACTTCCGCGCCGATCCCCAACGTCATGGTTGCCGCAGCGAGACGGTGATCGCGGTCAGCCTGACCGACAAGCTGATCCTGATCGGCGGCACGCAATATGCCGGCGAGATGAAGAAGTCGGTCTTCGGCCTGCTCAACTATCTGCTGCCCGAAACGGGCACGATGCCGATGCACTGTTCGGCCAACATCGGCCGTGACGGCGATACGGCGGTGTTCTTCGGCCTGTCGGGCACCGGCAAGACGACGCTCAGCGCCGACGCCAACCGCACGCTGATCGGCGACGACGAGCATGGCTGGTCGGACACGGCGGTCTTCAATTTCGAGGGTGGCTGCTATGCCAAGATGATCCGCCTGTCGGCCGAGGCCGAGCCGGAAATCTTCGCCACCACCAAGCGCTTCGGCACCGTGCTCGAAAACGTCGTGATGGATGCCGAGACGCGGACGCTCGACCTCGACGATCCGGCGATCGCCGAAAATTCGCGCGCGGCTTATCCGATCGACTACATTCCCAATGCCTCGGCCGACAATATGGGGCCGACGCCGCGCAACGTGGTGATGCTGACCGCCGACGCCTTCGGCATCCTGCCGCCGATCGCGAAGCTGACGCCCGATCAGGCAATGTATCACTTCCTGTCGGGCTATACCTCGAAGGTCGCGGGCACCGAGATCGGCGTCACCGAGCCGGAACCGGTGTTCTCGACCTGCTTCGGCGCGCCGTTCATGCCGCGTCACCCCTCGGTCTACGGCAATCTGCTCAAGGAGCGGATCGCGAAGGGCAATGTCGATTGCTGGCTGGTCAACACCGGCTGGACCGGCGGGCAATATGGCACCGGCAAGCGCATGCCGATCAAGGTGACGCGCGCGCTGCTCAATGCAGCACTCGACGGATCGCTGAACGACGCCGAGTTCCGCACCGATCCGAACTTCGGCTTCGAGGTGCCGGTGGCGGTGCCGGGGATCGACGCCACGATCCTCGACCCGCGTTCGACCTGGGCCGACGGCGAGGCGTACGACCGGACGGCGGCCAAGCTGGTCGACCTGTTCGTGGAGAATTTCGCGCAGTTCGCCGATGCGGTCGACGCCGGCGTGCGCGACGCCGCGCCGAAGGTTCGCGAGCCGGCATGAAGAGGTAGGAGAGGGAGCGCCCCTGCCACGTAGCGGGGGCGCCTTTCCTGTGGACCACGTTCCGTGCCGCGACCGCGCGCGGGAGCCGCCATGGTCCGCACGACATCCCGGCTTTGTAGGACCGATCGGCCTCCAGCCAGACGGCAGCTTTAGGAGGNNNNGGGGGGGGGGGGGGGGGGGGGCCCGGCCCGCGAGGAAACGTAAGCGCTCCACAACCGGCCAACCCACCCCCGACCCCTCCCTTCCAGGGAGGGGAGCAGATTGGGACAACGTCGGTTTCGACGGTGAATGAATCCGGACCCGATCGCGACCAGCGACGTTCTGATCGATATGGTTTCGCCAACACCATCCCGCCATCTCGCCGAACTCAGGCTGCGCGTCGGCAAGCGCGGCAGGCTGCGCGCGCGGATCGAGATCGGCAACGGCGGCTTGGTCGCGATCGGTGCGCTGGTATCGTTGATCCTGCTGTCGAGCGCGGTGATCGTCGTTGCGGCGAAACGAGTGCCCGATCGGACGTAACGCCGCATCCCGAGCGGCGCGTCATGCGTTGCCGCCGCTGTGTTCTACGACAGTAACGCCTGGCCCCCGCCGCCCGACGGCTATGAATCGCCCCGGCCGCGACTGACCCGGCGACAGGAACGGACGATGCTCGCCACCATCGGCCTGTTTCTGCTCGTGATGTTCATCGGGCCACTCGCCGGATCGTCGGTCATCGCCGGTATCGCGGCGATCCTGCGCGGGTAGGTTGTTTGATCCGCTCACGCGGATGCGGGCCGGCACCGCCACGAAAATCTACCCGCGCACGAAACTCCAGCGGTTGCCCTCGGCACCGGTGAAGCGATAGCCGTCGCTGTCGAACCCCTGCATCGCTGCGACATCGGTCACGCGGTGCTCGCACATCCAGCGCGCCATCATCCCCCGCGCCTTCTTGGCATGGAAGCTGACGAAGCGCGGACCATCGGGGCCGGGCTCGCGGAAATCGACGTCGATCACGCGGATGCCGGCGGGAAGCCGGCCCGCCACCGCGTGCCAATATTCCTGGCTGGCGAGGTTCAGCACCGTGTCCGTGCCCGAATCGGCGACATCGCCGGCCAGCAATGTCGCGATCCGGTCGCCCCACCACGCATACAGGTCTTTCGCCCGGCCCGGTGCCCAGCGCGTCCCCATCTCCAGCCGGTACGGCCGCATCGCGTCGAGCGGACGGAGCAGCCCGTACAGACCAGAGAGGATGCGGACGTGATCGTTCGCGAAGTCGATCGCCGGCGCGTCGAGCGACTTGGCCTCGAACCCGGTATAGACGTCGCCGGCGAACGCCATCAGCGCCGGTCGCGCCGCCGCCTGCGGAAAATCGCGGAACCGCGCGGCGTTCAGCTCGGCCAGCTTGGGCGAGATCTTCATCAGCGTCGCCAGCTTGCCCGGCCCCAGCCGTGCCGCGCCGCGCGCGAGCGTGTCGGCTTCCGCCGCCAGTCGCGGCGTCGACGGGGTGCGCGGGGGCAGGGGCGAGGCATAGTCGAGCGTCTTGGCGGGGGAGAGGACAGCGATCATCGCCGCCGCTTAGCCGCCCGGGATCGCGGCCGTCAAAGCCCGATGGTGGAGCCGAAACGTTCAACGCGCGTTCACCGGGCGTCGGGTAGTTGGCGGTGTGTGCGCGCTTGTGCGGATACGCGCCAGCACCTAGATGGACGCCGCCTGCCGGGCGCGCGTCCGGCCACCAGTTTCGGGAGAGTTCACGGCATGACGTTCGTTTCCAAGGCTGCCCTCGCCGCCCTGTTCGGCCTGGGTGCAACCCTGGCGATCACGCCTTCCGCCGATGCCCAGCGCAAGAAGAAGGAAGAGGCGCCCGCCGCGCCGCAGATCCAGATCAGCGAGGCGTTCCGCACCGCAGCGCTCGCCGCCGATGCCGCGATCAAGGCGAAGGACTTCGCGACCGCCGACCAGCAGCTCGCCGCCGCGCAGGCCGCCGCGACCGCCGGCAATGTCGACGAAGCCTATTTCCTCGCCCAGTTGAAGGTTTCGGCCGCGCAGGCGAAGAACGATCGTCCGGCGCTCGCCACCGCGATCGACCAGTTGCTCGCCAGCCCCAAGCTGGACGCCGGTGCGAAGGGCGAACTCTACTATAATCGCGGCATCCTTGCGCTCGACGCCAAGCAGAACGCCGTGGCGATCCAGAATTTCGAGCGCGCCCGCGCGGCGGGCTACAACAACCCCGATCTCGACCTGCGTCTGGCGCAGCTCAACATCCAGGGCGGCAACGTCGATCAGGGCCTCGCCTCGATCGACAAGGTCATCGCCGCGCGCAAGGCATCGGGCCAGCCGGTGCCGCCCAACTGGTATGACTATGCCATCTCGACGCTGTACAAGGCCAATCGTTCGGCCGAGGCGAGCCAGTGGGCGCGCCGCCAGCTCACCGAATATCCCACGCAGGCGAACTGGCGCAAAGTACTAATCCTGTTCCGCGACCGCGCCGACAACAAGGGCGCGACGCTGGGCAACCAGGCGCGTGTCGACGTGCTCCGTCTGATGCGCGAAACGAAGTCGCTCGCCGACCAGAACGACTATCGCGAGTACGTCCAGACGACGCAGGACATCGGCCTGCCCTATGAGACGGTCGCGGTGATCGACGAAGGCCGCGCGACCGGCAAGATCCCGGCGTCGGCGACGATCTTCACCGGCCTCAAGACGACCGCGCAGGGCCAGATCCGTACCGATGGTCCGGTGACGGGCCTCGAAACCCGTGCCAAGTCGGCGGCGAACGGCCGCGCGGCAGCGGCAGCGGGCAACGTCTATCTGGCGAACAACAACAACGCCAAGGCGGTCGAGCTGTACCAGCTCGCACTGTCGAAGGGCGGCGTCGATGCCGACGAGGTCAACACCCGCATCGGCATCGCTCATGCCCGTGCCGGCCAGTCGGCCGAAGCCAAGGCGGCGTTCGCCAAGGTGACGAACGGCCCGCGCGGCGAGATCGCGAATTTCTGGACGCTGTATGTCGACCAGCCGCGCATCGTCGCCTCGACCCCGGTCGTCGGCAACAATTGATCGCATCCGCCCCGGCGGAGACATGCGGCCCAGGCTCTCTTCGCGGAGTCCGGGCCGTTTTGTTTCGTTGCTGCGATCGGGCAAATCCCGCATGACGGGACAATAGCCTTGCCCCGCCCGGCGTCCCTTGCGTAAAGCCGCTCCCAAACGGGAGAAGCGCCAGTGTCCGAAACCACCGACCAGTTTTCCGAGCGCGAGGCGCTGCTGTTCCATTCGGAGGGGCGTCCCGGCAAGATCGAGATCATCGCGTCCAAGCCGATGGCGACTCAACGCGACCTCGCGCTCGCCTATTCGCCCGGCGTCGCGGTGCCGGTGAAGGCGATCTACGACGATCCCGCATGCGCCTATGACTATACCGCCAAGGGCAATCTGGTCGCCGTCATCTCCAACGGCACCGCGATCCTCGGCCTTGGCAATCTCGGCGCGCTGGCGTCGAAGCCGGTGATGGAGGGCAAGGCGGTCCTGTTCAAACGCTTCGCCGACGTCGATTCGATCGACATCGAGCTGAAGACCGAGGACGTCGACCGCTTCATCGACGCGGTCGAGCTGATGGAGCCGAGCTTCGGCGGCATCAACCTCGAAGACATCAAGTCGCCCGAATGCTTCATCATCGAACAGACGCTGCGCGAGCGCATGAACATCCCGGTGTTCCATGACGACCAGCACGGCACCGCGATCATCTGCGCGGCGGGGCTCATCAACGCCTGCCTGCTGACCAACCGCAAGCTGTCCGAGGTCAAGGTCGTGGTCAATGGCGCTGGCGCCGCCGCCATCGCCTGTACCGAATTGATGAAGGCGATGGGCGTCGCCCACGCCAACGTCATCATGTGCGACCGAACCGGCGTGATCTATCAGGGCCGCGACGACGTGAACCAGTGGCAGTCGGCCCACGCCGCCGCCACCGATCGCCGCACGCTCACCGAAGCGCTGCACGGCGCCGACGTGTTCCTCGGCCTCTCTGCGGCGGGTGCGTTGAAGCCCGAGATGGTCAAGGACATGGCCCCCTCGCCGATCATCTTCGCGATGGCCAACCCGGAACCCGAAATCCGCCCCGAACTGGCCAAGGCCGCGCGCCCCGACGCGATCGTCGCCACCGGCCGATCGGATTATCCCAATCAGGTCAACAACGTCATCGGCTTCCCGTTCATCTTCCGCGGTGCGCTGGACGTGCGCGCGACCGGCATCAACGACGAGATGAAGATCGCCGCCGCCAACGCCATCGCCGAACTGGCGCGCCAGCGGGTCCCTGAGGAAGTGGCGCTCGCCTATGGCACGCAGCACAGCTTCGGCCCCGAGTATATCATTCCCGCGCCGTTCGACCCCCGGCTGATGGAACTGGTCCCCTCGGCGGTCGCGCGGGCGGCGATGGATTCGGGCGTGGCGACGCGGCCGATCCTCGACATGGATGCCTATCGCCAGGAACTGCGCGCGCGGCTCAATCCGACCACTTCGGTCCTGACCATGGCCTATGAAGGGGCCAAGGCGCACCCCAAGCGCGTGCTGTTCGCCGAAGGCGAAGAGGAAGTCGTGCTGCGCGCGGCGATCGCGTTCAAGGAAGGCGGCTATGGCATTCCGGTGCTGGTCGGTCGCGACGACGTGCATGACCGCCTGCGCGCGCTGGGCGTCGCCAACCCCGAGGAATATGAGGTCCACAACAGCCGCACCAGCGAGATGGTGCCGCAGATGGTCGACTTCCTTTACCAGCGGTTGCAGCGGCGCGGGTTCCTGCGCCGCGATGCCGAGCGGATGATTAACCAGGACCGCAACAGCTTCGGCGCGGTGCTGCTGCAACTGGGCGTCGCCGACGCGATGATTACCGGCATCACCCGCACCTATGCGCAGACGTTCCGCGACGTGCGCCGGGTGATCGATCCGGTCGGGGGCAAGGTGCCGTTCGGCATCCACCTGCTGGTCGGGCAGAGCCATACCGTGTTCATGGCCGACACCACGATCAATGAACGTCCCTCGGGCGAGGAACTGGCCGACATCGCCGAGCGCACCGCCGCCGTCGCAAGGCGCATGGGTCACGAACCGCGCGTGGCGTTCCTCAGCTATTCGACCTTCGGCAACCCCTCGGGCCAGTGGATCGACAACGTCCGCGACGGCGTGGCCGCGCTCGACAAGCGTCACGTCGGCTTCGAATATGAAGGCGAAATGGCCCCCGACGTCGCGCTCAACCCGCGCCAGCTCGCGAACTTCCCGTTCGCGCGGCTGTCGGGTCCGGCCAACGTCCTCATCATGCCGGGGCTGCAATCGGCCAACATCTCGGCCAAGCTGCTGCGCGAACTGGGCGGTGACAATGTGATCGGCCCGATGCTGATCGGCATGGAAAAGCCGGTGCAGATCGCGCCGATGACCTCGACCGCCAACGAACTGGTGACGCTTGCCGTGCTGGCGGCGGGCGGCATGGTGGGGTGAGAATCGCAACCAGCGATGCGTGTCCGCGTTTGATCCCCTGACAACGGAGGGTTCATGGCACGCACGCTGGTGATCGGGGCAGGGGGCGGTATCGGCGGTGCCCTGGTGGCCGCCCTTGCCGCATCCGGGGAGGCGGTGATCGCCGCGTCGCGCACACTACCGGACGGGCTGCCCGATGGCGTGGATCATGTCGTGCTCGACATCGCTGATCCCGCATCGATCGAAGCCGCCGCCGCCACGATCGACGCCCCACTCACCCGCGTCATCGTCGCCACCGGTACGCTGCAAACGCCCCATGGCGGCCCCGAACGCGCGCTGCGCGACCTCGATCCAACGCTGCTCGCCGACTATTTCGCGATCAACACCATCGGCCCGGCGCTGGCGCTGAAAGCCTTCGTGCCGCTGCTGGCGAAGCAGGGACCGGCGATCATCGCCTGCCTGTCGGCGCGGGTCGGCAGCATCTCCGACAACCGGCTGGGCGGCTGGTACGGCTATCGCGCGTCGAAGGCGGCGCTCAACCAGATCGTGCGCACCGCCGCGATCGAACTGGCGCGCAGCCGGCCCCAGGCGGTCTGCGTCGCGCTCCACCCCGGCACCGTCGACACTGGTCTGAGCCGCCGGTTCCAGAAAGGGGTGCCGGCGGAAAAACTGTTCACCCCGGCGTACAGCGCGCAGCGGCTGCTGGCGGTGCTCGACGCGCTGACCCCAGCGCAGAGCGGCCGGGTGTTTGCGTGGGACGGCAGCGAAGTGGCCCCCTGACTAGTAGCGATCGACATTCAGCCTTGCCGGCCGATCTTCGTCATTTTCGGCCGAAACAGCCACCCCTTTCGTCACCCCGGACTTGTTCCGGGGGCCACGGCTCGGCAATCGGTGCGCCTTGAGGTTTTATCGACAGCGTTCGGGGCCAGGTGGACCCCGGAACAAGTCCGGGGTGACGACGCACGAAGGATGTCGATCGGCGCTACGCCGTCCCGGTGCTGGCATGCACCAGCCCGCCGTCGACGGTGATCGTCTCGCCCACCACATAGTCGCCGGCGCGCGACGCGAGGTAGATCGCCGCCCCCGCCATGTCCTCGTCGCGCCCGATCCGCCCCGCCGGGATGGCCTTCGCCAGCGATTCGCCATGGTCGCGCGCCGCCTTGTTCATGTCGCTGGCGAACGCGCCGGGCGCGATCCCCGACACATGGATCGAATCACGCGCCAACCGCGCCGCCAGCCGCCGCGTCAGGTGGATCAGCGCCGCCTTCGACGCCTGATAGCTGTACGTCTCCCACGGGTTGATCCGCTGCCCGTCGATCGAGGCGATGTTGATGACCTTCGCCGGACGCTGGGGAGTAGCGGCGGCCTTGAGCAGCGGGTGAAGCGCTTGGGTCAGGAAGAACGGCGATTTGACGTTCAGGTGCATGACCTTGTCCCACCCTGCCTCGGGAAACTCGTCGAATGCGGCACCCCATGCCGCCCCGGCGTTGTTGACGAGAATATCGAGCGCGTCGACCTCGTCCCCCAGCCGTTCGGCCAGCGCGCGGCTGCCTGCGACGTCGCCCACGTCCTGCGGCAGCGCGGTCGCGCCGATTGCCTCCGCCGTTGCCCGGCACGCATCGGCATCGCGCGACGCGATGAACACCCGCGCCCCCTGCGCGACGAAGCCCGCCGCGATCATCCGTCCGATCCCGCGCGTGCCACCCGTCACCAATGCGGTCCGGCCGTCGAGCCGGAACAGCGTCGCCATGTCCATCGTGCCTCTCCTTTTCGGCGAGGCTACTTCACGCGAACCGGGCGCGCCACCAGTGGGTGACGCGCCCTTTGCGCTTGGGGGGGTGGGTTCACGCGAAGGCGCGGAGACGTGGAGGAGAAAAGGAAGAGGTTTTCGCGCAGAGGCGCAGAGGCGCGGAGGGGTTGCGGTCGTTGCCAAGTACCGCCGCGTTAGCGGCCGTCATCTTCCTGGCAACGGAGGCAAACGTCTCCCGGTCGCGGAACGGATGTCATCAACGGACTTTCTCTGCGCCTCCGCGCCTCTGCGCGAAAACATCCTTCTTCTCCGCGCCTCCGCGTGAACCAAAACCAGTCAGATGCGACCCAACCGATGGTACAAGTGAGCGAACTTGGTCGACTTCGGATCGTCGGCGATCGACTGGATATGGCTCGCCAGTGCTTCCTTGAGCAAACGGAAGTCCTCGGTCGAGAAAACGGCGCGGCTGCGGGTCGGTTCGGGCATTGTGTCTCTCCTTCGATGTAACGTTCAGGCGGCCTTGTCGAACTGGGCCGTTTCGGTGGATTCCTTCAGCGCGGTGGTCGACGAACTGCCACCCGCCAGCGTGGTCGCGACGAGGTCGAAATAACCGGTCCCCACCTCGCGCTGGTGGCGGGTCGCGGTATAGCCATTGGCCTCGGCGGCGAATTCGGCCTGTTGCAGTTCGCTGTACGCCGCCATGCCGCGATCGCGGTAGCCGCGTGCCAGCTCGAACATGCCGAAATTGAGCTGGTGGAACCCGGCCAGCGTCACGAATTGGAACTTGTACCCCATCGCCCCGATCTCCCGCTGGAAGCGGGCGATGTCGTCGCGGTCGAGGTTCTTTTCCCAGTTGAACGACGGCGAACAATTGTACGCGAGCAGCTTGTCCGGATATTCCTTGCGCACCGCCTCGGCAAAACGCCGCGCGTCGGCAAGGTTGGGCTTGCTCGTCTCCCACCACAACAGGTCGGCATGCGGCGCGAACGCCAGCCCGCGCGCGATGCAGTGGTCGACCCCGGTTCCCTCCCGCAACCGGAAGAACCCCTCGGGCGTCCGCTCGCCGGTCAGATACGGATGATCGCGTTCGTCGATGTCCGAGGTGATGAGCCGCGCGCTTTCGGCATCGGTCCGCGCGCAGATAATGGTAGGCACGCCCGCCACATCCGCCGCGAGACGCGCCGCGTCGAGGTTGCGGATATGCGCCTGCGTCGGAATGAGGACCTTGCCGCCCAGATGCCCGCACTTCTTCTCCGATGCCAGTTGGTCCTCGTAATGCACCCCCGCCACGCCGGCGGCGATATAGGCCTTCATGATCTCGAAACAGTTGAGCGGCCCGCCGAACCCGGCCTCGGCATCGGCGACGATCGGCGCGTACCAGTCGCGGCCGGTACCTCCCTCCATATGTTCGATCTGGTCGGCGCGCCCGAGTGTGGCGTTGATCCGCTTGGCCAGTTCCGGCCCGGCGTTCGACGGATAGAGCGACTGGTCGGGATACATTTGCCCGGCGGTGTTGGCATCGGCCGCGACCTGCCACCCCGACAAATAGATCGCCTTGAGGCCCGCGCGCACCATCTGCATCGCCTGATTGCCCGACAGCGCGCCCAGCGCATGGACATAGTCCTCGCTGTGCAGCAACTCCCACAACCGGTTCGCCCCGCGCCGCGCCAGCGTGTGTTCCACCATGACCGATCCGCGCAGCCGGGCGACGTCGGCCGGGGTGTAGGGCCGCTCGATCCCGTCGAAACGGCCGGGCGGGGCGGCGATGAGATCGGCGAAGTCCATGGTCATTTCCTTTACAGTCTGTCGTATCGTTGACAGGACAATGGCCTAGGAAACACGGTTTGCGTAGCCGGATCGCGCCGGAAATCGCGTCTGCCTGTTGTCGTTGATCCTCGTCCTGTTGTAGCATTGTAAAGAACTGACAACTCCCCTCCCTGGCAAGGGAGGGGTGGGGGGGGTAGGCCCGCGAGGGAACGTAACGCCCGCCACAACCCGACCCACCCCCAGCCCTCCCTTTTTAGGGAGGCGAGAAAGAGCGCACATGGACACCAAGCTCTTCGCCGGTCACGCGGTTCGCCGCCTGCGCCGGGGCCATGCGCTGACCCAAGCGGCGATGGCGGCCGCGCTCGGCATCTCGCCCAGCTACCTCAACCTGATCGAGCGCAACCAGCGGCCGATCACCGCCGCGCTGCTGGTGGCGCTGTCCGAACGCTACGGCTTCGATGCCCGCACGCTGGCGGCGAGCGAGCCGGGTGGCGGCATCGACCCGATGCGGCGGCGACTCGCCGATCCGCTGTTCGCCGACCTCGCGCTTGACCGCGGCGACATCGCCGAATGGCTGGCGAGCGCGCCGGGCGGCGCGGAGGCGTTCGCCCGCGCCTTCGACCGGCTGGGCGGCGGCGGGGCAGGAGTCGCCGTCGCCGACCCGGCGGTCGAGGCGCGCGCCGCGATCGAGCGCTGGCGCAACCATTTCCCCGATCTCGACGCCCAGGCCGAGGCGCTGGCCGACGAACTACGCCAGAGCGGCGGCGATCCGGCGGCGGCGATGGCCGACCGGCTGCGCGTGCGCCACCATCTGTCGGTCCGGCTGCTGCCCGTCGAGACGATGCCCGGCCACCTCCACCGTACCGATCTGCACGCGCGCCAGTTGCAATTGTCCGAACGGCTCGACCCCGCTTCGCGCAGCTTCGCGATGGCGCGCACGCTCGGCCATGTCGAGGCGCGCGCCGAGGTGGATGCGCTGGTGCGCGGCGCGGGGCTGACCGATCGCACCGCCGAACAATGGCTGCGGCGGCACCTCCACGGCTATTTCGCCGCCGCCGTCATGATGCCCTATGCCCGCTTCCTGCGCGCGTGCGAGGCGACCGGCTATGACATCGCGCTGCTTGGCCGCCGCTTCGGCGCGGGGTTCGAACATGTCGCGCACCGGCTGACCACGCTCCACCGCGTCGGCGCGCGCGGGCTGTCGTTCTGCATGCTCCGCCTCGACCGTGCCGGACAGGTGTCGAAACGCTTCGCCGGGGCCAGCCAGTCGCCGCTGGTCGAAGGCACGCCCTGTCCGCTGCTCGGCGCGTTCGACGCCTTCGCGCGCGGCGGCGAGACGATCGTGCAATGCGTCGACCCGGAGGAGGGCGGCCGCTGGCTGACGCTCGCGCGTACCGTCACCCCGCCCGGCGCGCTGGCCGGCGAAGTCCGCGCGCGCTTCGTCGTGATGCTCGGCGTCGCCGCCGAACAGGCGAGCGGCCTTGCGGTGGCACGCGGGCTGGACCTCGCCGCGCCGGGCGTGCCCGTCGGCCCCGGCTGTCGCGCCTGCACCCGTATCGCCTGCCCGCAACGCTCCGCCCCGCCGCTGGCGCGTGCGATGCGGATCGACGAACGCGAGGGGGGGCTAACCCCGTTCGCCTTCGCGGGGGATTGAGGCGCTGCTACAATGGCTTGCCCGACGTGCGCGACCCGCCCAAGCTGACGCGATGGAGACTATTCCGCTTCGAATCGCGTTGACCGGCCTTCTCGCTGCGGGGATCACGAACGCCCCGGCCAAGGCGCAGACGATCGCCAGGACGGAGGTTGAGCAAGGCGACGCGATGCGGCTCGCCGATCGTCTGCTTCCGCCCGAGATCCACAGGACCGTCGTCGGCGGCAGCATCCGGCGACAGTTCATACCCGGCACCGTCTTTGACGCATGGTATCGGACAGCACCGCGCGTCGCCGGACCCGACCTGTGCGAACGGACCGAGTATCGAGTCACGGTACAGGGCGGCCCGGTGGGTATCCCGATGCCCGACGACAGCGTGCTGACGATCCGTCCGCCTGAGAAATATCTCCGGTACGCGATCGTCTATCCCGCCCACACCGCCACGGCGCGCAATTGCGCCGCGAGCGATGGATTCGTATCAATCGGCACGAACGATCGTGAACGGCAACTCGCCGCCTACCGTCGATTGATCGCAACGATGCGCGCGGCGAAGGCAGGCGCACCGCTGCCGATGGATGTGCGTTGCGGGACGAGCGACGAAAAACCCGCCTGCACGGATTCGCGCAAGGCACTGGCCGCGCTGCCCCTCGACGCATTGTTCCGAATCGACATCGACAGCGGGATCAGCCGGGTGCTCAGTCGGATGGACCACGGCGTCGTCACGCAGCAGCAGCCCGTTGAATCCGGGGCACCTTATGCCGTCGAGCTGTCGTTCGGCCCTTCCGGCGATGATTACCGATCGTGGCGCCTGTCATGGCGGGAGGACGACACCGCCCGGCCACGGTTGCTGCTCGCACGGCATGCCGTGATCTACCACTGACTGGCCGGGGCCGGGGGGCGAAGGTCACGTCTCCTTAAGCCCTCCCATGGTAAACGGCTGCCGATGCGTATCCTTCATGTTCTCGACCATGGGTTGCCGCTGCACAGCGGCTATACGTTCCGCACCCGCGCGATCCTGACCGCGCAGATGGGGCGGGGGTGGGAAGTCGCCGCCGTTACCGGCCCGCGTCAGGGCGTGACGCAGACCCCGCGCGAAACGATCGACGGCATCGATTTCCACCGCACCGCGCCCATTGCCCCGCTGCCCTCGCCGCTCGGCGAAGTGCGTGAGATCCGTGCCTTCGCCCGGTCGATCGAACGGGTGGTGGAATTGGTGAAGCCCGACATCCTCCACGCCCATTCGCCGGTGCTGGGCGCGCTGGCGGCGATGGGCGTGGCGAAGCGCCATCGCCTGCCGCTGGTCTATGAAATCCGCGCCTTCTGGGAAGACGCCTCGGTCGGCAACGGCACTGGGACCGAAGGTTCGCTGCGCTACCGCACCACCCGCGCGCTCGAAACCCACGCGGTGCGGAAAGTCGACGGCGTCGCGGTGATCTGCGAGGGGCTGCGGCGCGACCTGATCGCGCGCGGCATCGCGTCCGACAAGATCATGGTGTCCCCCAACGGCGTCGACCTGACGCTGTTCGGCACGCCGCCGCCTCCCGACACCGCGCTCGCCGCCGAACTGGGCCTGGCCGGCAAGGACGTGCTCGGCTTCATCGGCAGCTTCTACGATTACGAGGGGCTTGACACGCTGATCGCGGCGATGCCCGCGCTGGTCGCCGCCCGCCCGAACGTCGCCCTCTTGCTGGTCGGCGGCGGGCCGATGGAGGCCGACCTGCGCGCCCGCGCCGCCGCCTCGCCGGTGGCCGATGCGATCCGCTTCGTCGGCCGGGTGCCGCACGATCAGGTCGAGCGTTATTACGGCCTCGTCGATCTGCTGGTCTATCCGCGCAAGGCGATGCGGCTGACCGACCTCGTCACGCCGCTCAAACCGTTGGAAGCCATGGCGCAGCGCCGCCTCGTCGCGGCATCCGACGTCGGCGGCCACCGCGAGCTGATCCGCGACGGCGACACCGGCACGCTGTTCCCACCCGACGATCCCGCCGCGCTCGCGACCCGTGTCGCCGCCCGCCTCGCCGATCGCAGCGACTGGGACGCGATGCGCGATCGCGGCCGCGCCTTCGTCGAGCGCGAGCGCGACTGGGCAAGCAACGTCGCGCGCTACGAACCCCTCTACCAGCGGCTGATCGCCGCCAACCGATCGGACGGGTGATGGCCACGACCCACGCGCCACGCCAACCGGGCCTGCCGCTCGCCCCCACCGTCGCGGGGGTGGCCGGGCTGGCCGTCGTCGCGCTGGTCGCGCTCGTGCCCGCATGGCGGATCGAGGCGGCGGTGATGGCCAGCGGCCTGCCCGCGCTGCTTCCTGCCGCAGCACCGCCGCTCGGCTGGACCGCGCGCGCCGGGCTGATGCTCGGCTTCGGCGGGCTGGTGACGGTGCTGCTGTGGCTGGGGCTGATGCTGCTCGCGCCCACCGCGGTGCTGCCGCTTCCGCGCCGCAAACCCAAGGCCAAACCGCGCCGTGCCGAGGTCCCGCCCTCGGTCCGGCGCGCCGATGCCCATCCCGACGCGCCGCCGCGCCCGCCGGTCCGCGCCGACCGCGATCTCGGCGCGCCGTTCCTCGACACGCCGCTGGTGCCCGCCACCCCGGACGGCGAACGCACGATCCCGCGCGATCTCGATATGCCGCTGGCGATGTTCGATCCCGACGCGCTGCCCGCCGCCCCGGCCGCACCGACGCCTACCGTCAAGCCGCTGTTCCGCCCCGATGCGGTGACGCTGCCCGAGGATCGTCAAACCGACCCGATTCCCCTCCCGGACAAGGGAGGGGCCGGGGATGAGTCGGCCGCTGAGGAAACGCCACCGCCAGCCCTCGACCAACCCACTCCCGACCCGTCGCTTGTCGGGGAGGGGAGCGACAGCCGCCCCGAAGCAGCCGCGTCGAAACCCGATCTACAGTCCCTGCCGAAACCGACCGGCGAACCCTCGTTGTCGGCCCTCCTCGCCCGTCTCGACGAGGGTCTGTCGCGGCGCGATCCGCTGCCCGAACCCCCGGTACAGACCGAACCGCCAGCCCCGATCGCCCCGCAGGCTGTGCCTACGCCGATCGCCACCTCTGAACCGCCACCACCCGAACCACCCGCCACGCCCGAACCGCCGGCACCGCGCGTCCCCGCAGGGCTCGCCGCCACGCTCGGCCAGCTCCGCCGCATGGCAACGGGCGAAAAGGAATAGGGGCGTCCCGGCCCCTAAACTCCGATTCGTCCGAACCGAAGCGTCGCCCCAGCGATGGCTGGGGCCTCATGCGGTTCCTGCCGTGCGCCGTCCACGGGAGATCCCAGCCTGCGCTGGGATGACGATTGTTTCAGGTTTAGGGCCGATCGACATT
>NZ_LMKU01000029.1:368971-369167 GCF_001421635.1 Sphingomonas sp. Leaf25 | reverse complement strand
CAACATTGTCGGCCAATCTTCGTCATTTTCGGCCGCAACAGCCACCCCTTTCGTCACCCCGGACTTGTTCCGGGGTCCACGGCTCGGCAATCGGTGCGCCTTGAGGCTGTATCGACAGCGCTTGGGGCCAGGTGGACCCCGGAACAAGTCCGGGGTGACGACGCGCGAAGGAATGTCGATCGGCCCCAGTCCCCTT
>NZ_LMKU01000029.1:367729-368925 GCF_001421635.1 Sphingomonas sp. Leaf25 | reverse complement strand
GTCACCCCGGAACAAATCTTCGGTGACGAAACAGGACAGCGCTTCCGATCCCCCTACCGTTCCTCCACCGTCAGCACATCAAGATCGGCGACCCCCGCCGCCACCCGCGCCACCGCGACATCGGCGACCAGATGCCCGCGCAGCGGCAGTTCCTCCTCACTCAGCGTCGCCAGCCACGTCGCGAACCCGCCATCCTCGCTCGTCACCGTCAGCCGGTGCTTCGCCCCGTTGAACGTGGCGCTTGCCCAGCGTGTCCAGTCCTACGCGGTGATGACGATGGTCACGCCCACCGCCTCCGCCGCGATCCGCAATCGCCGCTCCAGCAGCGTCGCCGCATCGGGTCCCCGGCTCATCGTGCCCCCTCCCGCTGGGCGATATAGGATTCGATCCGCGCGACCATCGCCGGTCGGGGGATGCGCCCCCGCCGCAGGTCGCCGATCAGCCGCGGATCGCTCACCGCGCAGCGTCCGAACTTCGTCTCCGCCATGCCCGTTCTCTCCAGATGCTGGCCGATCCTCGCCAGAATGATGTTCACCTGCGCCTCCCACCGCTGCATTGATTCGTTCTTGTTCTGTTCTTGTAAATCCAACTTGTCTAGGATTTTTCCTATGTGTAGGATGCGGTGATGGACCCGGCCGACCCTCGCACCGCGATCGCCCATGCCGCGCAGGCACGCAGCGTCAGCCTGATGGAGCTGTCACGGCTGATCGGCCGCAACCCGGCCTATATCCAGCAGTTCGTCGAACGCGGTACCCCGCGCCGGCTGGCCGAGGGCGATCGGACGATCCTCGCGCGCTATCTCGGCATCGCCGAAACGCTGCTCGGCGCGCCCCCCGCGCGCGAATGGGTGGCGGTGCCCCGCATCGATGCGACCGCATCGGCGGGGCCGGGCGGACTGCTGGGCGACGATGCCGCCGATGGCGTCCACCGGCTCGACGCCGATCTGCTGCGCGCGTTGCGCGTGCGTGCCGCCGATGCCTCGATGATTGCGGTGCGCGGCGATTCGATGGAACCGACGCTGGCCGACGGCGACATGATCCTCGTCGATCAGGGCGACCGGCGCGGCCAGTCGGGCCGGATCCATGTCGTCCGCCACGACGGGCTGCTGCTGGTCAAGCGGCTCGCCCGCGCGCCCGGCGGGGTGGAGCTGGTCAGCGACAATTCCGCCTATCCGCCGGTCGTGCTGGCCACGCCGC
>NZ_LMKU01000029.1:324499-367717 GCF_001421635.1 Sphingomonas sp. Leaf25 | reverse complement strand
CCCCCGCCTGCTCGAATGATCGCTGCATAACACCAATCTATTTCTGTTTTACAGAAATATTTTGCTGTCTTACACAAGCGTTATCGGCGCCGCGGGAGTCGCTGCCGATCGAGCGAAAGGGATAGTGATGAACATGAAACTGCTGGTGGCGACCGGCGCGGCGATGGTCGCGTCGGCGATGCCGGGCCATGCCCAGGACCGGCTGAACACTGCCTTTACCGGCGGCTATGCCGGGGCCGAGATCGGCGTGCAGGAGCATCATTTCGATCTCGAGATCACCGTGCCGCTGTTCAACGTGACCGAGACGAACACCTATCGCTCGCGTGGGGTGGCGGGCGGTGCCTTCGCCGGGTTCGACCTTGCCGTCGCGCCGCGCGTGCGGCTCGGGGCCGAAGCGGCGATCGGCACCGGCGGGACGCAGGCGACCGCACGGCTGCCCGGCGGCGTCTATGCCGAGGATCCGCAATGGAGCTACCGCGTCGGCGGGCGTGCCGGCTATGTCATCGGCGACCGCGCGCTGGTCTATGCCACGCTCGGCTATGGCGCGCAGCGGGTGCGCGTCACCGACGATTTCGCCGTCGAGGGTGCCTCGGACTGGAGCCACAGCGTCACCTATGGCGGCGGCATCGAGGTTCGCGCGTCGCGCCGGATCGGCGTCCGCCTCGACTATCGCGAACTGGCGGGGGTCAACCGCACGTTGATGCTCGGGGTGCCGGTGCGTTTCTAGGACCGATCGATATTCGGCATTTCCGGCCGATCTTCGTCATTTTCGGCCGAAACGGCCGCCCGTTCGTCACCCCGGACTGGTTCCGGGGTGACGATGCGGCATGGATCGAAGTCTGGAAATCTGTTCGGAAACGCTACCCGCGCCGGTCGCGCCGCCAGATGACGATCGCAACCACGACGCCGATCGCAAAGCCAGCCAGCACGCCGATCGTCGCCTCGCCAGCCAGCGCGCCGCCGATCGCCCCGGCCATGGTGCCGATCGCGATCGGCAGGCCGCCGGCGCGCGGAGTGTGGGAAGGATCGCTCATTGCGCGCCCTCCTGCCACAATCGCCGCGCCCATGCTACCATCCGGCGCAGCAACGCTGGTTTAGCCCCTTGGCGGCGGCTACCCCCACGGGCTAGGACGGCTGCCATGTCGAGTGTCCGGCTTGTGTTGCTGTTGAGCGCCGGATGGCTCGTGGTCGTCGCCGCGCCCGCGCGTGCGCAGGATGTACCGCTCGCCCCCGATGCGCCCTTGGCCGACCTGCCCGACATCGGCGTCGCCTGGCCCGAGATCGCGCCCGAACCGGCCGATCCGCTGGCCGCGATCCGATCGGTCAACGCGGCGGGGGAGACGCGCTACAATTACCGCATCACCGGCATCGACGCGGTCGACACCGACCTGTTCCGCCAGCGCTTTAACGAACTCTCGACGTTGCGCGCGAACGAAGGCGAACCGGCCAACGCCGCGCAGATCGATCGTCGCGCGCGCGAGGATGCCCGCACCCTCGACGAACTGCTGCGCAACGAAGGCTATTTCGATGCGCGCATCGCCACCAGCGTCCGGCCCGAAGGCGACCGGCTGATCGTCTACCTCGAAGTCGAACCGGGCGAACGCTACCGCTTCGCGCAGGTCCGCACGCCCGGCATCGCCGTCGCCGGCACCAAGGCCGAAACCTTGCGCGAAGCCTTCCCGATCGCCCCGCAATCCCCGGTGCAGGGCGACACGGTGGTCGCCGCGCAGGAAAAGCTCACGCAAACCATCGGCCGCGAAGGCTTCCCCTTCGCCAAGGTCGGCGAAGCCGAGATCACCGTCGACCATGCCACGCGCACCGCGACGATCGAGGTGCCGGTCCAGCCCGGCGGCGAGCGTCGCTTCGGCCGGATCGTCGCCCGCCCCAACCGCGTGTTCGATGGCGATCATGCCCAGGACATCGCCCGCTTCAAACCTGGCGAGACCTATGATTCGACGCTGGTCGACGATCTGCGCCGCGCGATCGTTCAGACCAGCCTCGTCTCGCAGGTCCGCCTGACCCCGGTCGAGGGACAGGTGCCCGGCACCGTCGACCTCGATCTCGCGATGGAGCCCGCGCCGCCGCGCACCATCGCCGCCGAACTGGGTTATGGCACGGGCGAAGGCGCGCGGGTCGAGGGGAGCTGGACCCACCGCAACCTGTTCCCCCCCGAAGGCGCGCTGACGTTGCGCGGCGTGCTGGGCACGCGCGAGCAGGTCGCGGCCGTCACCTTCCGCCGCAACAATTTCCACGGCCGCGACCGCGTGCTGACCGGCCAGATCGCCGCCACCCATCTGGTGCGCGATGCGTTCGAGGCGAACACCGTCTCGCTCTCGGGCAGCCTCGAGCGCCAGACCAACATCTTCTTTCAAAAGACATGGACGTGGTCCTTGGGCGCCGAGCTGCTGGCGACCGACGAGCGCGACGTGATCGTCGCCACCGGCGATCCACGCCGGCGGACCTATTTCATCGGCGCGGTGCCGACCAGCCTCAACTATGACGGGTCCGACGACCTGCTGAACCCGACGCGCGGCTTTCGCCTCGGCGGCCGGTTCAGCCCCGAACTGTCGTTGCAGGGCGACGTGTTCGGCTACACCCGCGTGCAGCTCGACGGCAGCGTCTACAAGTCGGTGAACGACTCCCTCGTGCTGGCCGGCCGCGCGCGGATCGGCTCGATTCTCGGCGCACCGCGCGATGCGGTCGCCCCGTCGCGGCGCTTCTATGCCGGCGGCGGCGCGTCGGTGCGCGGCTATGGTTTCCAGAGCATCGGCCCGCGCGATCCCAACAACGATCCGATCGGCGGCCGCAGCCTCGCCGAATTCTCGATCGAGGCGCGGGTGCGCGCGTTCGGCAATTTCGGCGTCGTGCCGTTCCTCGACGCGGGCAACATCGATACCTCGCCGCTGCCCGGCCTGTCGGACCTGCGCTACGGCGCGGGGATCGGGGTGCGCTATTACAGCAATTTCGGCCCGATCCGCGTCGACGTCGGCACGCCGATCAACCCGCAACGCGGCGACCCGCGCATCGCCGTCTATGTCTCGCTCGGACAGGCGTTTTGAGCGAGGACGCCGCACCGCCGCCGGCCAAACCGCGCATCGGCTGGGGCCGCCGGCTGCTGCAACTGCTGCTGGCGATCGTCGTCGCCATCGCCGGCCTGCTGATCGCGATCGATACCGGTCCCGGCCACCGGCTGATCGCCAACCGCATCGCGACATTGAAGCCCACCAACGGCATGCGCTACCGCATCGGCCGGATCGAAGGCTCGATCTACCGCAACCCCCGGCTGGTCGACGTCCGCATCTATGACCCGCAAGGCCTCGTCCTGCGCGCGCCGCTGGCGCAGCTCGACTGGCGGCCATGGGAGTATTGGTCGAACCGCCTGTCGATCACCCGCCTGCACATCCCGCGCGCGATCCTCGCCAAACTGCCGCAACCGACGCCGACCGGCCGGCGCGGGCCGATCCTGCCGTCGTTCGACATCCGCATCGGCCGCCTCTCGATCGACCGACTCGAACTTGCCCGCGCCGTCACCGGAACCCCGCGTATCGGCCGGCTGATCGGGCAGGCCGATATTCGCTCGGGGCGGGCGCTGGTCGACCTCGCACTCGACATCGCGCGCAGCGACCGCCTGCGGCTACGCCTCGACGCCGAACCCGATCGCGACCGCTTCGACGTCGAGCTGCGCGCGCGCGGCGTCGCCGACGGCCTGCTCGCCACCGCCAGCGGCATCCGCCGTCCGCTCGATCTCACGCTCACCGGCGACGGCCGCTGGAGCGCATGGGACGGCCGCCTCGCCGCCACCGCCGCCGGCCAGTCGATCGCCGACCTCGACCTTTCCGTCCGCGCCGGCCGCTATGCGCTGAACGGCACGCTCGCGCCTTCGATGTTGCTGCAAGGCAAGCTGCAACGCCTTACCGCCCCCCGGGTCCGCGTCGCCGGCAATGCCACCTTCGCCAACCGCCGGATCGACGGTCAGCTTGCGCTGCGCAGCCCCGCGCTCGCGCTCGAAGCCGACGGCATCGTCGATCTGGGCACCAGCGCGTTCCGCGACCTGCGCCTGCGCACCCGCCTGCTGCGCCCCGCCGCGTTGTTCCCTAACATGACGGGCCGCGCCATCGAACTGCGCGCGATCCTCGATGGCGCGTTCGCCACCGCGAAGTTCGACTATCGCCTGCGCGCCGACCGGCTGGCGTTCGACCAGACCGGGTTCGAGGGCGTGGTCGCCGCCGGGCAGGGGCGGTTGAGCCGCGCCCCCGTCACCATCCCGATCCGCCTCGCCGCAAAGCGCGTCACCGGCATCGGCGAGGTCGCCGGCGGCATCCTGCGCAACCTCTCGGTCGTGGGCAATCTCCGCGTCGATGCGCGCACCCTCGTCGGCAACGACCTGATCGTGCGGTCGGACAAGCTGAACGGCCGGATCATGCTTACGCTCGATCTCGCCACCGGCCGCTACGACATCGGCATCAGCGGCGCGCTCACCCGCTATCTCATCCCCGGCCTCGGCCTCGTCGATGTCCAGACCCGCCTCAGCGCCGTGCCGATTCCCGGCGGCGGAACCCGCATTATCGGGCGGGGCATGGCGCAGGTCCGCCGGCTCGACAACGCCTTCTTTCGCTCGCTGACGCAAGGGTTGCCGCGGGTCGAAACCGGGCTGGAGCGCGGGCGCGACGGCACGCTCTATCTGCGCGGCCTGCGGCTGACCTCGCCCGGCCTGACGCTCGTCGGCAACGGCTATCGCCGCCGCGACGGCAGTTTCCACATCGAAGCGGTCGGCCGACAGGCGACCTATGGCCCGGTGCGCCTCATCCTCGACGGCGACATCTCGCGCCCGACGCTCGACCTGCGCTTCGCCAGCCCCAACGCAACGCTCGGCCTGTCCGATGTCGTCGCCCATCTCGACCCCACGCCGCAGGGCTTCGCCTATCGCGCTACCGGTGGTTCGCGTCTCGGCCCGTTCACTGCGCAAGGGGCGATCCTGTTGCCGAGCGGCGGCACCGCGCGCATCGCGGTCGACGCGCTGGAGGTCAGCGGCACCCGCGCCACCGGCGGCGTCGATATTGTCGAGGACGGCTTTCTCGGCCGCCTGACCGTCGCCGGCGGTGGCCTGTCGGGGACGATCGACTTCCGTCCGCAGGGCCAGGACCAGCGCATCGACCTCGCGCTCGACGCCGCGCGTGCCCGGCTCGGTACGCTTGGCGAGGTCCGGCGCGGCCGCCTCGAAGCAGCGATCGTGCTCGGCGACGCCACCAGCCTCGACGCCACCGTAACCGCACAGGGGTTCCGTCGCGGCAAATTGTCGATCGCGCGGATGGCGGGCAACCTGCGCCTCGTGAACGGAGTCGGCGAAGCGCGCGCTTCGATCGCCGGCTCGCGCGGCCGCGCCTTCGCGATCCAGAGCGTCATCGGCATCACCGAGGACGAATATCGCATCTCGGCGGAAGGCACGCTCGACCGCCGCCCGCTCAAACTCGAAACTCCCGCCGTCCTGCGTCGCGACGGCGCGGGCTGGCGGCTTGGCGACACCCGCTTCACCTTCGCCGGCGGCAGCGCCACGATCGCCGGCGCGCTCACCGGCACCCGCAGCGAGGTCAACCTCGACGTCGCACGCATGCCGCTTGCCGTGCTCGACATCGGCTATCCCGGCCTTGGGTTGGGCGGCACCGCCTCGGGCAAGATCGCCTATGCGCAGGATGGCGAGACTCCCTCAGGGCGCGTCGACCTGACCATTCGCGGCCTGACCCGATCGGGGCTGGTCCTTTCCTCGACGCCGATCGACGTCGGCATCGCCGCCGTGCTCGACGCCAACCGCGCGGGCCTGCGCGCCGTCATGGCCAGCGGCGGCAAGACTATCGGCCGCGCGCAGGCCCGGCTGGCGCCGCTGGGGCAGGGCGACCTCGCCACCCGCATCGCCAATGCGCCGCTGTTCGCGCAGCTTCGCTACGGTGGCCCCGCCGATACGCTGTGGCGGCTGACCGGCATCGAACTGTTCGACCTGTCCGGCCCGGTCGCGGTCGGTGCCGACGTCACCGGCCGCCTCGCCGATCCGCGCATTCGCGGCGTCGTCCGCTCCAGCGGCGCGCGGATCGAAAGCGCAATCACCGGCACCGTGCTGACCGGCGTCGAGGCGCAGGGTCGCTTCGACGGATCGCAATTGGTCATCGATCGCTTCGCCGCCAGCGACGGGCGGCAGGGGCGCGTCACCGGCACCGGCAATTTCGAATTCGCGGCGGTGCGCGGCTTCGGCATCGACCTGTCGCTCAACGCCGATCGCGCGAGGCTTATCAACACCGATTCGATCGGCGCGACCGTCACCGGCCCGATCCGGGTGAAGAGTGATGGCGCGGGCGGCGTGATTTCGGGGCAGGTGCGGATGGACGGCAGCCGCTATCGCCTCGGCCGCGCCACCGCCACCGCGCCGCTGCCACGTCTCAACATCCGCGAGATCAACCGCCCCGACGGCGACGATGAAGTCACCGCCGCCGCGACGCCATGGCGGCTCGACCTGCGCGCGCGTGCGCCCGGCGGGCTGATCGTCACCGGCCTCGGCCTCACCAGCGAATGGTCCGCCGACCTCGCCATCACCGGCGAGCCGACCAACCCGGTTATCAACGGCCGGGCCGACCTGATCCGCGGCAATTATGAATTCGCCGGCCGCGAGTTTCAGATCGATCGCGGCGCGCTGCGCTTCAACGGCGAAATCCCCGCCGATCCGGCGATCGACATCGTCGCCAACGCCGATACGCAGGGGCTGAACGCCACCATCCGCGTCGCCGGCACCGCGACCCGGCCGGAGATCAGCTTCCAGAGCGTGCCCGCGCTGCCCGAGGACGAACTGCTCTCGCGTCTGTTGTTCGGCACCTCGATCACCAACCTGTCCGCGCCCGAGGCGCTGCAACTGGCCGCCGCCGTCGCCGCGCTCCAGAACGGGGAAGGGGGCCTCAACCCGATCAACGCCGTCCGCCGTGCCGCCGGATTGGACCGTCTGCGCATCCTCCCCGCCGATCCGCAGACGGGGCAGGGCACCTCGGTCGCCGCCGGCAAATATCTGACGCGGCGTTTCTATGCCGAGATCGTGACCGACGGGCAGGGCTACAGCGCCACCCGCATCGAGTTTCAGGTCACGCGCTGGCTCTCGCTGTTGTCCTCGATCTCGACGATCGGCCGCCAGAGCGTGAACGTGCGCGTGTCACGCGATTATTGAGGTTCCCTTGGCCCCACACCCTCGCTCCAGCGAAGGCTGGAGCCTCGACCGGCGCCTGCCCCGCAGTCGCAATGGATCATCGCTGTCCTACATCCCCGGCCAGCCGCTACACCCACCCCGGAGCGCAACGAGCGCCACGCTCTTTGACATGATCGAGGACATCTACCGGCTAGCCATATGAACTTCGCCCCTGCGGCATGGTCTGTGACGTCTGCACGACGTAAACGTACACCTCGGACGTTCAGATAGGTTGATCCGCCAAGTAACTGAAAACGAACGGATAGTCTCCGCGGCGTCAATTCTCGCCACGACGTCGTTAGTGTAAACTTTGTAAACTTTACGCCGCCGCCCGCACCGGCACCGACGCATTGTACAGGCTGGCCCCGCGCTCGTCGCGCAGGTCGAACGACAGCAGGTCGCCCGCCACCTGCACCATGCCGAACCCGGCAGCGGCGCGGCAGAAGCGCGTACCCTCGACCGCCACGACCGGCCGTGCCTCCATGCCGCCGCCGCACTGGATCATGTCGATCCCGTCGCGCCGGATATGCTGCAGGTCATGGTCGTGCCCGGCGATATAGGCCTGCACGCCATGCCGTTTCAGGATCGGCAGCACGCGCGCGATGATCTCCGGCTGGTCGCCATGTCCGCTCCCGCCCGACCGGATCGGATGATGCCCGGTCACGACCTTCCACTTGGCGCGCGATCCGGCCAGCGTCGCATCGAGCCACGCCAGTTGCGCATCGGTATCCTGCGACCGGGTATTGCTGCCGATCACCCCGTCGTTGCTCCGATACCGTTCGACGAACGGCGAGGTATCGATCGCGAGCAACTCGACATCGGCGCGCGCCAGCGCCGGATCGGCCACCCGGTAATAGCGCGCCGGCATCCGCCACCGCTTGCTGGTCGCGGCATAGTCGACCTGTGCCTGCGGATTGCCGCGATAGTCGTGATTGCCGAGCAGCGCATACCACGGCACCTGCAACGCCGGATGGGTATAGACCCCCTCGAACACCGACTGCCACAGCGGGTCGTCGACCGATTCCACCCCGTCGCTGTAGAAATTGTCGCCGATCGCCAGCACGAAATCGCTCCGCGCCGCCGCCGCCGCCCGGCCCATTGCCGCCGCGACATGGTGCTGTTCCGGCGTATCGCGCCCCCAGTCGCCGAGTACCGCGAAGCTGCACCCCTTGGGTGCCGCCCGCGCCTCGACCGGCGCTGCCAGCCCCGCCGCCCCGATGGCGAACCCGCCGAGCAGGGTACGGCGGTCGATACGGATGGTCATGGGGCAGGGGTCCTTGGTGGGAGCGAGGCCAGTCCCAAAGCCACGCGAATATGACGGGACGATGACCATCAATAGTGATCCCCCCTCCCCTTCACGGGAGGGGCTGGGGGAGGGGTAGCCCCAAGCGAACCGCCCAAAGAAAAGAGGCGCCGGGAGCCAACCCCCGACGCCTCCTGTCTCACGCGACGTGGCGAAGCCACGTCGTCGGTCCTCGCGTGGGCGAGGCCGGCCGACAGCGCGTATGGCGCTTTGCGCCACCGGCGGTCGGCACGACCGCCTTACGCGCTGTAGTACATGTCATATTCCACCGGGCTCGGCGTCATTTCCCACCGCGCCACTTCACCGTACTTGATCTCGACATAGGCCTCGATCTGGTCCTTCGAGAACACGTCGCCCTTCAGCAGGAAGTCGTGGTCGGCGGTCAGCGCTTCCAGCGCCTCGCGCAGCGACGCGCAGACGGTCGGCACGGCGGCGAGTTCGGCCGGCGGCAGGTCGTACAGGTTCTTGTCCATCGCTTCGCCCGGATGGATCTTGTTCTGGATGCCGTCCAGACCCGCCATCATCAGTGCCGCATAGGCGAGATAGGGGTTGGCCATCGCGTCGGGGAAGCGGATTTCCACGCGCTTCGCCTTCGGACCGGTGCCGTACGGAATGCGGCACGACGCCGAACGGTTGCGCGCCGAATAGGCGAGCAGCACCGGTGCCTCATAGCCCGGAACCAGCCGCTTGTAGCTGTTGGTCGACGGGTTGGTGAAGGCATTGAGCGCCTTGGCATGCTTGATGACACCGCCGATGAAATACAGGCACATGTCCGACAGGCCGGCATAGCCGTCGCCGGCGAACAGCGGGGTCTTGCCGTTCCAGATCGAGAAGTGGGTGTGCATCCCCGAGCCGTTATCTTCCTTGATCGGCTTGGGCATGAACGTCGCGGTCTTGCCATAGGCATGCGCGACCTGATGCACGACATACTTGTATATCTGCATGCGATCGGCAGTCGTGGTCAGCGTGCCGAAGGTCAGGCCCAGCTCGTGCTGCGCGGCGGCCACCTCATGGTGGTGCTTGTCGCACGGCAGGCCCATTTCGATCATGGTCGACACCATCTCGCCACGGATGTCGACGGCGCTGTCGACCGGGGCGACCGGGAAATAGCCGCCCTTGGCGCGCGGGCGGTGGCCCATGTTGCCGCTCTCATACTCGCGGCCCGAATTGCCCGGCAGTTCGATGTCGTCGATCTTGTAATAGCTCGACGAATAGGTGTTCTCGAACCGCACGTCGTCGAACATGAAGAATTCGGCTTCCGGCCCGACATAGACGGTGTCGCCGATGCCGGTGGTCTTGAGATACGCCTCGGCGCGCTTGGCGGTCGAGCGCGGATCGCGAGCGTACAGCTCACCCGTCACCGGATCGACGATGTCGCAGAACACGACCAGCATCGGCGTTGCCGAGAAGGGGTCGGTATACACTGCTTCCAGATCGGGCATGAGCGTCATGTCCGACTCGTTGATCGCCTTCCAGCCCTCGATCGAGCTGCCGTCGAACATCAGGCCGTCGGTGAACTCGTCCTCGCCCAGCAGCGAGGCGACCATGGTCAGATGCTGCCACTTGCCCTTGGGATCGGTGAAGCGAAGGTCGACCCACTCGATCTCCTCCTGCTGGATGCGCTTCAGGATGTCGCTGGCGGTAGTAGCCATGGAAACTGCCCTTTCTGAATGAAACCCCCGTTCCGGCGCAATCAATCGCCCCGGAACGCCCCGTTAATCGAAATAATGCTGCGCTGCGTCAGATCGCGTCGTCGTTGCGCTCGCCGGTGCGGATACGCAAGGCCGTCTCGACCGGAATGACGAAAATCTTGCCGTCGCCGATCCGGCCGGTCTGTGCGGCCGCGGCGATCGCCTCGACCACGCGCTCGGCCAGACCATCCTCGACCACGACTTCCAGCTTCACTTTGGGCAGGAAGTCGACGACATATTCCGCGCCGCGATACAGTTCGGTATGGCCCTTTTGCCGGCCGAAGCCCTTGGCTTCGGTCACGGTAATGCCGCTCACGCCGACTTCGTGCAGCGCCTCCTTCACCTCATCCAGCTTGAACGGCTTGATGATGGCTTCGATCTTTTTCATGCGCTTTGCCGATCCCCCGGACGTCGGCCCGCAGGGGCCGTTTGCATCCTGTTAATCAAATACCGTGCCAACAGGCGATTCGCCCTGTGGACGACCATCGGGCATCCGCGTGTCGCTGTCGATATTGCCCGCCGAAGGGGCAGCGTGCCCGGTTTTCGGGCAATCTGCTGTTACAGATACGGCGGCTTGGTGAATCCCATGGGGCTCAGCGTGAAGATCTCGCAACCATCGTCGGTGATGCCGATCGAATGTTCGAACTGCGCCGACAGCGACCGGTCGCGCGTCACCGCCGTCCACCCGTCGTCGAGCAGCTTCACATCCGGCCGGCCGATGTTGATCATCGGTTCGATGGTGAAGAACATGCCGGGCTTCAGTTCGGGACCCGTCCCCGGCCGCCCGGCGTGGATCACTTCGGGTGCATCGTGGAACAGCCGGCCGAGGCCATGGCCGCAAAAGTCGCGCACCACGCCATAGCGGTGCGATTCGGCATGGCGCTGGATCGCGTGCGCCACGTCACCCATGCGGTTGCCGGGCTTGGCCTGCTCGATGCCGATCATCAGGCATTCATAGGTCACGTCGACCAGCTTGCGCGCCTTGATCGGCACATTGCCGACCAGATACGTCCGGCTGCTGTCGCCATGCCATCCGTCGAGCAGCGGCGTGACGTCGATATTGGCGATGTCGCCGTCCTTCAGCGTCCGGTCGGACGGGATGCCGTGACACACGACGTGGTTGATCGAGATGCAGGTCGAATGGGCATAGCCGCGATAGCCGAGCGTGGCGGGCACCGCGCCGCCCTCGCGCATCAGGCGAAAGATGATCGCGTCCAGCTCGGCGGTGGTGACGCCGGGCACGACATGCGGCGTGATCGCGTCGAGGATATGCGCGGCGAGGCGTCCGGCGCGGCGCATCCCTTCGAACCCGGCGGCATCGTGCAGCTTGATCGCGCCGGTCCGCGCCAGCGGCGTGTCGGCAGTGACGGTCTGATAATCGTTCATGTCCAACCTATAGTGCGACACGACGCGCTATGCGAGGGCGCGACCACGCGCTATCCAGCCGATATGACGCACCGTATCTGGACCGCCGCCCTGCTCGTGATCGGTGACGAAATCCTGTCGGGCCGGACGCAGGACAAGAATATCGCGCAACTGGCGAGCTGGCTGAACGTGCAAGGCATCCGCCTCGCCGAAGTGCGCGTCGTCGCCGACCGCGAGGAAGCGATCGTCGAGGCGGTCAACATCCTGCGCGCGCGCAACGACTATCTGTTCACCACCGGCGGGATCGGCCCGACGCACGACGACATCACCGTCGATTCGATCGCGGCGGCGCTCGGCCGGCCGGTCGTGGTGCATCCCCAAGCCCGCGCGATCCTCGACGCCTATTACGCGACTCGCGGCGGCCTGACCGACGCGCGCCTCCGCATGGCGCGGGTGCCGGAGGGTGCCGACCTGATCGAGAACCGCATGTCGGGCGCGCCCGGTATCCATGTCGAGAATATCTTCATCATGGCCGGGGTGCCGCATATCGCGGCGGCGATGCTCGACAGCCTCACCGGCACGCTGGAGGGAGGGCTGCCCGTCGTCTCCGGCACGATCGGCTGCTGGGTGGGCGAGAGCGAGGTGGCCGACACGCTGCGCGACGTCGAAAAGGCGCATGGGGGCGTGGCGATCGGCAGCTATCCGTTCTTTCGCGAAGGCCGGACCGGCGCGAATTTCGTGGTGCGGGCGACCGATCGGGCGGTGGTCGACCAGTGCCTCGCCGATCTGGCCGAACGGCTGCGCGCCACGGGGCGGGACCCGGTCGAGGGGGGGATATGATCGCACCAACGCCTGTGCGAGCGCGGCCGCTGCGTATCCACGGCACGATCGCGCGCGACCTGGGCATCCGCATCGTCTCCGGCGCGGTGGCCCCGGGCGAGTTGCTTGATGGCGAGGTCGCGGCCAGCGGCAGCCTCAACGTTTCGCGCACCGCCTATCGCGAGGCGCTGCGGATGCTCGCCGCCAAGGGGCTGGTCGAATCGCGCCCCAAGACCGGAACGCGCGTGTCGCCGCGCGACCAGTGGCAATTGCTCGACCCCGATGTGCTGTCGTGGGTGTTCGATACCGAACCCGACGCGCGGCTGATCGGGAGCTTGTTCGAGTTGCGCAAGATCGTCGAGCCTGCCGCCGCGCAGTTCGCGGCGCTTCGCCGTGACAAGAATCACCTGTCGGTCATGCGGCAGGCGCTGGCCGACATGGCCGACCATACGCTGGCGACCGATGCCGGGCGCGACGCCGATCAGCGCTTCCATGCGGCGATGCTCGACGCCTCGGCCAATCCGTTCCTCGTGACGCTCACCAGCGGGGTCGGCGCGGCGGTGGCGTGGACGACGGTGTTCAAACAGCGCAACAGTCCGCTGCGCCGCGATCCGCTGCCCGATCACATCCGCGTGTTCGAGGCGGTCGAGGCGGGCGACGGTGCCGCCGCCCATGCCGCGATGACCGATCTGGTCGACATGGCGTTTCAGGACACGCGCGTCACGCTCCCGGCGTGACGGCGCTTGCCGTTGGCGTGGATGGGCGATAAGTCTGATTAATAACATTCAGGAGAGAGCGACGTTGGCTAACGCCCCGACCCGCATCGCGTTGGCCGGCATCGGCAAGATCGCGCGCGACCAGCATATCCCGCACATCGCGGCCAGCCCCGATTTCGAGCTGGTCGCCGCCGTCACCCGGCATGATCCGCCCGAAGGCGTGCCGGGATTCACCACCATCGCCGAGATGATGGCGGCGGTGCCGGGCGTTCAGGCGATCTCGATCTGCACCCCGCCGCGCGGCCGGCTGACGCTGATCGAGGAAGCGCTGGCCCACGGCCTCGACGTGATGGTCGAGAAGCCGCCGGCGGCGACGCTGAGCGAGGCGCAGGCGTTCGCCCGCGCGGCCGACGCGGCGGGCAAGGTATTGTTCGCGACATGGCATTCGCGCGAGGCGGCGGCGGTCGAACCCGCCCGCCAGTGGCTGGACGAGCGCACGATCACGCGGGTCGCGGTCAACTGGAAGGAGGATGTCCGGGTATGGCATCCGGGACAGGCGTGGATCTGGGAACCGGGGATCGGCGTGTTCGATCCGGGGATCAACGCGCTGTCGGTCATCACCCGCATCCTGCCGCGTCCGCTGCTGCTCGACACGGCCGAACTGCGCTTCCCGTCGAACCGCGATGCGCCGATCGCCGCCGATCTCGATTTCACCGATACGGCAGGCGTGCCGGTGCGAGTGGAGTTCGACTTCGACCAGACCGGGCCGCAGACATGGGACATCGATGTCGAAACCGATAACGGGTCGCTAAAACTGTCGATGGGCGCGTCCAAAATGGCGGTCGACGGCGTGGCGGTCGATGTCGGGGACGAGCCGGAATATGCCCGGCTGTATCGCCGCTTCGCGCAATGCCTGGCCGCGCGCGAAAGTGACGTCGATCTGTCGCCGTTCGTCCATGTCAACGATGCCTTCCTGCTCGGGCGGCGGGTGACGGTGGGCGAGTTCAGCGAATAGGGTGGGTTCGCGCGGAGGCGGCGTGGAGGGGCTGCGGCTTCTCTGCGGCGTCGCGCGGACGCCTAGGACCCCATCGCCGCGGCGATCGCATCCCTTGCCCGCGCCGCGACTGCCTTGCGCCCCATGCCCGCAGGATCGAACGGTTCGAGGAAATGGATCGTCAGCGGTACGTGACCCGGCCGTGCCAGTACCCGTACCGCGTTCGCGGTGCCCGGTTCGTCACCGACCCATGCGATCTCCCGGCCTGCTCCATAGTCGAGATAGACCGGCTGCACCCGGAGGCCCGGCGGGGGCGGATCGATCGCGCCGAGCAGCGCCGCCTTGAACGGCAGCAGCGTCGTCCCGTCGCCGGTCGTTCCTTCGGGAAACACCGTGACCGGATGATCCGCTGCCAATGCCTGGCGCAGCGTATCGATCTGCCGCGCGACGCCCAGCCGGTCGCCACGATCGACGAACAGCGTGTGGTTGAGCGTGCAGAGCCAGCCGACCAGCGGTGCGTCGCGCAACTCCCCCTTGGCGACGAAGGCGCTGCCGCTCGCCCCGGCGATGGCGAGGATGTCGAGCCAGCTTTGATGATTGGCGAGATACAGCACGTCGCGCGGCACCGGCGTGCCGACCACCCGCACCCGCGCGCCGACGATCCGGGCGATCCGCCCGAGAAAGCGCGGCGGCCATGGCGAGCGGCACCGGACCAGCCGCCAGCCGCTGTGCAGCACCAGATAGCCGAGCAGCGCCGCGAGCATCCCGCCCGCGCGCCGCAGCAATCGAAGGCGCGCGGAGAGGGGCAAGCGCCTCAGCCCTTGCGGTCGAGGCTGACGCCGTAGAGTTCCATGCGGTGATCGACCAGCCGGAAGCCCAGTCGCTCGGCGATCTGCTTTTGCAGCAGTTCCAGTTCGGGATCGACGAATTCGATCACCCGGCCGCTCTCGACGTCGATTAGATGATCGTGATGCGCCTCGGGCGCGGGTTCGTAGCGCGCTCGGCCATCACCGAAGTCGTGCCGGTCGAGGATGCCGGCCTCTTCGAACAGCCGCACGGTGCGATACACCGTGGCGATCGAGATGCCCGGATCGATCGCCGACGACCGTTCATAGACTTTTTCGACGTCGGGATGGTCTTCGGCTTCGGACAGGACGCGAGCGATCACCCGACGCTGTTCGGTGATGCGCAGCCCCTTTTGATGACAAAGCGCTTCGAGATCGATCTTGCGGGCCATGCGTTCCTGTGACTTCCCTGACGAATGCCCCCTTCTAACGCGCCGGTCGCGTCAGCGGAAGCCCCGCATCAGCGCGTGCGGCGCTGCGTTCCCAAGCCGATCTTCTTGGCGAGGTCGCGGCGCTGCTCGGCATAGTTGGGTGCGACCATCGGATAATCGGCGGGCAGGTTCCACTTGGCGCGATACTGGTCGGGGGTCAGGTCGTAATGCGTCATCAGATGCCGTTTGAGCATCTTGAGTTTCCGCCCATCCTCCAGACAGACGATATAGTCGGGCCTGATCGAGTTGCGCACCGGCACCGCCGGATCAGCACGTACCGGCGTTTCCTCAGGCGTGGTGCCAAGGCCGTGCAGCGCGTGATGGACGCTGCGGATCAATTGCGGGATGTCCGCGACCTCGACATTGTTGTTGCTGACATGGGCCGCGACGATGTCGGCGGTGAGGGCGATGAGCGTGTCGTCCCGCTCCGCTTGGAGTTCCATGGTCTTCCTTACCGTTACGCTGCGGCAAAACTGGCGCCGTGCGCACGCTATCGACGCGGATGCCGGGCCGCGCAATAATATTCGCTACTTTTTTGGAAGTTTCACGACGCAATCGGGCAGACATAGGTATGCGCGTCGAACCGCTCGCCTTGCGTCCCGGCATAATAACCGCGCCGCTCGCCCCGTTTCACGAAACCGGCCCGCAGATACAGGCGGGTGGCGGGATTGTTCGCGCGCATTTCGAGGCAGATCTGCACCGCGCCGCGTGTCGCCGCGCCAGCGATCGCTTCGTTCAGCAGTGTCGTGCCGATGCCATGGCCACGCCGTTCGGGCAGGACCGCGATCAGCAGCAATTCGGCATCGCCCGCGATCGCCCGGCTGAGCGCGAAGCCGACCACGTCGTCGTCGAGACAGGCGAGCGTCAGCCAGACTCCGGGCAGCGACATCATGCCAAGGCACTGGGCCGGCGTCCATGCCTCGCCATAGCGCGGGTCGAAGGCGCTGCGCATGACCCGGTCGACCGCTCCGATCATCGCTGGCGTACCGGCGATCAGCGTTACGGGATCGCGCGTGTCGCTCACGCGGCCACGCTCGGCACTGCGTCGGGTGCGCGGCCGTAGAGCGGGGCGGGGGGCAGGGTGCGCAGCGCTCCGGGCAAGAGACCGACGTCGCCCGCATCGGGCAAGCGATCGTCATGGCCAAGCGTCGGGTCCGCCAGCCGCAGCCGGGCGACGCCTTGTCCGACGGCGCGCCGTCCGGCGAGCCATGTAACCGCATCGGCGGGCTTGCGCGAGGCGATCGGCTCCAGCGGCGTCAGGTCGGCGTCAAACGCCTGCTGGAACACCTCGCCATGTCCGCCGTCGAGCACCGCGACGATCGCGTCGCCCGGTCGCCCGGCCAGCGCGGCGGCGGCGATGAGCGCCAGCGACGAATAGCCCTGCACCGGGACGCCCCAGCCGATCCCCAGCCCGCGCGCCGCCGCGAGGCCGACGCGCACCCCGGTAAAGCTGCCCGGCCCGCAATCGACGAGGATGCGGTCGGCACGGCCACCACCGGGCAGCGCGCCGATCATCGGCACCAGCCGTTCGGCATGACCGCGCCCGACCACCGCATGGTCGCGCGCGATCACCCGGTCGCCTTCCAGCAGGGCGACCGAACAGGCGGCGGTCGCGGTTTCGATCACCAGGGTGCGCACCGGCGAAGCGTCAGGCGATCCAGTTGAACTTGGCGAAGTCCGGCCGTGGCGAGCGCGGATGCAGCGTGTCCGTATCGCCATAGCCCAGCGTGGCGATGAAGTTGGCCGTCACCGACGGTGTCTCAGCGAAGAACGCCTTGTCGACCGCGCCGGCATCGAACCCCGACATCGGCCCGGTATCCAGCCCCAGCGCCCGCGCGGCGAGGATCAAATAGGCCCCCTGCAGCGACGAATTGCGAAAGGCGGAGGCGGCGCGCAGTTCAGCATTGCCGTCGAACCACGACTTCGCATCGGTGTGCGGGAACAGTTCGGGCAGATATTGATGGAACTCGCGGTCCATGCCGATGATCGCCGTGACCGGCGCGGCGCGGACCTTGTCCGGGTTGGCGCCGGTACAGCATGCTGCCAGCCGGTCTTTCGCGTCCTGCGACACGCACCACACGATCCGCGCCGGCAACTGGTTGGCGCTGGTCGGGCCCCATTTCATCAGGTCCCAGATGTCGTGGAGCACGGCTTCGTCGACCGACCGGTCGGTATAGTGGTTGAAGGTGCGGGCACCGCGGAACAGCGTATCGAGCGCCTGATCGTCGAGCTTGGCCATCAGACTGCACGGACCTCCGTTACTTCAGGAACATAATATTTGAGCAACTGCTCGATCCCGTTCTTCAGCGTCGCGCTGGATGAGGGGCAGCCGGCACAGGCGCCCTGTAATTGCAGATACACCTTGCCCTGATCGAACCCGCGATAGACGATGTCGCCGCCATCGTTGGCGACGGCGGGGCGGACCCGCGTCTCGATCAATTCCTTGATCTGTTCGACGATGTCGGCGTCGGCCGGATCGTCGCCGAAGCTCGCGTCGTCGGCCGGTACGGAAAAGCCCGCCGCCGGGGCGGCATGGAACAACGGCATCCGCCCGCCGAAATGGTCGAGCATCAACGCCAGCACATCGGGCTTGAGATCGGACCATTCGCTGCCCGGCGCCTTTGTCACCGACACGAAATCGCGCCCGAAGAACACGCCCACCACATCGCCGAGCGCAAATAGCTGCGTCGCGAGCGGCGACGCCTCGGCCTCTTCGGGCGAGGCGAAGTCGCGGGTGCCGCTGTCCATCACCGCCTGTCCCGGCAGGAACTTCAGGGTGGCAGGGTTGGGCGTCGGTTCGGTTTCGATCAACATGGCCGCCATTTGGCGCGCGCGTCCGACCGGATCAAGGGCCGCCCGCCGGAAACGCAACGTTCGCGAAAGCGGCCAAGCCGTTGCAACGGCGTAACGGACTGTCTAGGCCCGGTGGCGATGCTTGTAAGGAACGAACGCGCGATGATCGACAGGCACCTGGCAAAATTGCGCGCCCGCGACACGATCTCGGCGGAGGAAGAGGCGGTGATCCGCCAGTCGTTCGGTGAGGTGCGGGTCGTTCCGGCGGGCACCACCTGTATCCGCGCGGGCGAACGGTTGACGTTCAGCACGCTGCTGCTCGACGGGTTCATGTGCCGTTACAAGGACTTGCCGGGTGGTGAACGGCAGATCACCGAAGTGCATACCGCGGGCGATTTCCTCGACCTGCACAGTTTTTCGCTAAAGCAGCTCGACCATAATATCATGGCGCTGACCGCCAGCCGCGTGGTGCTGATGCCGCACACCGCATTGACGGCGATCACCGAACATCACCCGCATCTGGCACGGGTCTACTGGTTCCTGACCGCGCTGGACGCCGCGATCCACCGCGAATGGGTGTTGTCGCTCGGGCGGCGCACCGCGATCGAGCGGATCGCGCATTTGGTGTGCGAACTGCGCGTGCGGCTGGGGCTGGTCGATCAGGCCGACGACAGCGGGTTCGACCTGCCGCTCACGCAGACCGACTTGTCGGACTGCACCGGGCTGACGCCGGTCCATGTCAACCGGACGCTGCGCGACCTGCGCGAACGGGGATTGATGGAGTTCCGTAGCAAGCGGGTGACGATCCACGACATGGCCGGGCTGATCGCGCTGGCCGAGTTCGACGACAATTACCTCTATCTCCGCCGCGAGGCGCGATAAAGCTTAGCGGGGGCTGAACCGGAGCGGCGATCCGGCTTTATCTTTCAGGGCGTTCGTCGATACTGGTGGCGGCGTTGCATCGGCGCTACACCCCGGTCCATGGCATCCATCGTTCGTTTGGCCATGGGCGCGTGTTCCGCCCTGGCCCTGATCGCCGCGCCGCTTGTCGCGCAGACCGCTCCCCCGGCATCGTCGCCCGTTCCTGCCCGGCAGCTTCCACCGCTCGAACCGGTGGCGCAGGGGCCGGACACGCCCTGGCTGTTCAAGGGCAGCGACATTCCGCCCGACCGGTCGTGGACCTATGGCGTGCTGTCCAACGGCCTGAAATATGCCGTGCGCAAGAATGGCGTGCCGCCGGGGCAGATCGCGATCCGCGTCGCGATCGGCACGGGGTCGCTGATGGAAACCGACAATGAACGCGGCTTCGCTCATCTGATCGAGCATCTGTCGTTCCGGGGATCGGTGCATGTGCCCGATGGCGAATCGAAGCGGGTGTGGCAGCGCCTCGGCGTCACCTTCGGGTCGGACAGCAATGCGTCGACCAGCTTCACCCAGACGGTCTACAAGCTCGACCTGCCCGCCGCGACGCCCGCCGGGCTCGATGAGAGCATGAAGATCCTGTCGGGCATGATGACCGAGCCGACGCTGAGCCAGACGGCGCTCGACGCCGAACGGCCGGTGGTGCTGTCCGAACAGCGCGAACAGCCCGGCCCACAGGTGCGGATGGGCGATGCCACCCGCGCGCTGTTCTTCGCCGGGCAGCCGCTCGCCGACCGGTCGCCGATCGGCAACGTCGAGACGTTGCAGGCCGCGACCGCCGCCAGCGTGAAGGCGTTCCACGACCGCTGGTATCGACCCGACCGCGCGATCATCGTGATCGCGGGCGATGCCGATCCGGCGATCCTCGAAGCGGCGGTGAAGAAGCATTTCGCCGGCTGGACCGGCACCGGCCCGGCTCCGGCCGACCCGAAGTTCGGCGCACCGGTCGCCGGCAAGCCCGTCGCCGCCGTCACCGCCGAGCCGGCGGTGCCGCCACTGGTCCAGATGGCGGTGCTGCGGCCGTGGACCGTGGGCGACGATACCATCGTGTTCAATCAGGATCGGATGATCGACCAGATCGGCCTGCGCATCCTGAACCGCCGGCTGGAGAGCCGGGCGCGGGCGGGGGCGAGTTATATCTCGGCCGGCGCGAACCTCGACGATGTGTCGCGGTCGGCGAATATCACGCAGGTGTCGATCCTGCCGGTCGGCGACGACTGGGCGGCGGCGCTGCGCGACGTGCGCCAGACGATTGCCGACGCGATGCGCACCGCGCCGACCCAAGCGGAGATCGACCGCGAAGTGGGCGAAATCCGCGCCGGCATGGAAAACGAGGTCCGCACCGCACCGGTGACGGCGGGCGCGCTGCTCGCCGACAATCTGATCGCGGCGACCGACATCCGCGAGACGGTGGCCGGCCCGGAAACCTCGCTGCGCATCTTCGAAGGCGCAGTGACCAAGCGGTTCTTCACGCCCGCGCGCGTGCTGGCAGCGACGAAGAAGGTGTTCGCCGGCACCGCCACCCGCGCGCTGGTCAACACCCGCACCCCGGACCCGACCGCGCAGGCAAAGCTGACGACCGCGCTGTCGGCGAAGCTGACCGCCAGCGCCGCCAGCCGCACGCGACAGGCGGCGATCGGCTTCGACCGGCTGCCCGCACTTGGCAAGCCCGGCACGATCACCCAGCGCAGCATGGCGCTGGCCGATCCGCCGGTCGAACGGGTCGACTTCGCCAACGGATCGTCGCTGCTGCTGTTTCCCAACGAATCGGAGACAGGCAAGGTCTATGTCCGGGTCCGCTTCGGCCGGGGGCTGAACGCGCTGCCCGCCGATCGCACGACGCCCGCCTTCGCCGCCGATCTGGCGCTGGTGAGTTCGGGCATCCAGACGCCCAAGGGCGTGCTCGGGCAGGAGGAGCTCGACCGGATGACCGGTGGGCGGCAGATCGGGCTGTCGTTCGGGATCGACGAGGACGCCTTTACCCTGTCGGGCGTCACCACCGCCGCCGACCTGACCGACCAGCTCCGGCTGATCGCGGCCAAGCTGCAATCGCCGGCATGGGACCCCAAGCCGGTCGCGCGCGCGCGGGCGGTGATGCTGGCGGGCTATGACGGGCTGGGTTCGTCGCCCGACGGGGTGATGGCGCGCGACCTCGACGGGTTGCTCCACGCCGGCGATCCGCGCTGGGGCTCGCCCGACCGCAAGGCGATCGAGGCGCTGAATGCCGCGTCGTTCAAGGCGCTGTGGGCGCCGCTGCTCGCCTCCGGCCCGATCGAGGTGCAGGTGTTCGGCGACGTGACGCAGGCGGCGGCCGTCGATGCGGTCGCGGCGACGATCGGGGCGATGGCCCCGCGCAGCGCCGCCGCCACCCCACCGCCGCCGGTCCGTTTCCCGGCGCACGTTGCGCAGCCGGTTACGCGCACGCACAGCGGCCAGCCTAATCAGGCGGCGGCGGCGATCGCGTGGCCGACCGGCGGCGGCAGCGCCGGCCTGACCGAAAGCCGCAAGCTGGAAGTGCTGGCGGCGGTGTTCCGCGACCGGCTGCTCGACCGGCTGCGCAGCCAGGCGGGGGTCAGCTATTCGCCCAACGTCGACAATGGCTGGCCGGTCGGCTTGGCCGGTGGCGGACGGATCATGGCGATCGGCATGGTCCCGCCCGATCGCACCGACTATTTCTTCACGCTGGTGCGCGAGATCGCGGCCGATCTGGTCAAGACCCCGGTGCCGGCCGACGAACTGGACCGGGCCAAGCTGCCGGTCGTGCAGTTGATCGCGCGGATGTCGAGCGGCAACATGTTCTGGATGAACCAGACGGCGGGCGGCACGCGCGACCCGGTGCGGCTGACGGCGATTCCCGGTCTGGCCGGCGATATACGGGGGACGACCCCGGCGGAGTTGCAGGCGCTGGCCGCGAAATATCTGGTGCCGGGCAAGGACTGGTCGATGGTCGTCGTGCCGGAGAAGAAGTGAGGGGATACGTCTGAAAGCGCCGGGAGAGGCGCGCTATCCTGAAAGGAACGTCACCCCGGACTTGTTCCGGGGTCCACGGCTCGGCGATCGGTATGCCCTGAATCTCGATTGACCGCGTTGGCGACTAGGTGGACCCCGGAAAAAGTCCGGGGTGACGATGCGCGCCTGAATGTCGATCCGCTCTGGCACCGCTTGAGGCCACGGCCTTCGCCAGGGCGACGTTTCCGTGCAGATGATCGAATGCCGGCGCTGCACACAGCGGTTCAGGCGGTCGCCGCCACCCGCTTCGGCGTGGCGGTGGCGACGGCCACGGCCCATACCGCGAAGCCGCCCAAGGCCAGTCCGGCACCGACCAGACCGGTCGAGGTCCAGCCATAGCCGGCGGCGATCGCCAGACCGCCGGCCCACGGGCCGATGGCGTTGGCGGTGTTGAACGCGGAGTGGTTGAGCGAGGCGGCGAGGCTCTGCCCGTCGTGGGCGATGTCCATCAACCGCGTCTGGAGCACGGTGCCGAGCGCGCCGCCGATGCCGATCAGGAACACGATGGCCAGCATCGACCAGAGCTGCCCCGCCGCCAGCGGATAGAGCGCGAGCGTCGCCGCGCTCCACAGCAACAGGCCGCCGGCAGTCGGCATCAGCGCGCGATCAGCGAAGCGGGGCACGACGATGTTGCCGATCGTCATGCCGATGCCGAACACCGCCAGCACGACCGGGACCATCGCCGGTCCGCTGCCCGTCACCTCGATCAGCGTCGAGGCGAGATAGGTGTAGACGGCGAACATGCCGCCGAAACCGATCGCGCCGATGCCGAGCGTCAGCCACAGTTGCGACGAGCGCAGCACGCGCAATTGCCCGAGCGGGCTGGCCTGCGGGTCCCCCGAATCGCGCGGGGCGGCCCATGCGATCATCGCCATCGTCGCGGCGGCGAGCACCGCCACCACGCCGAACCCCCAGCGCCAGCCGAGCCATTGCCCGAGCGCATTGGCGAACGGCACGCCGACGATCGTCGCGGTCGTCAGGCCGAGCATCACCCGCCCGATCGCCTGCGTCCGCTTTTCGGGCGGCACCAGCGATGCCGCGACCAGCGCGGCGATCCCGAAATAGGCACCATGCGGCAACCCGCTGAAGAAGCGCGCCACCAGCATCGCATCATAGGTGGGGGCGAGCGCGCTGGCCGCATTGGCGATGCCGAAGCAGGCCATCAGCGCGATTAGCAGCGTCCGCCGCGCCATGCGCGCACCCAGCACCGCGAGCAACGGCGCGCCGACGACGACACCCAGCGCATAGGCGCTGATGACATGGCCGGCGGTGGTCTCGTCGATGCCGAGACCGGGCGCGAAGAAGGGCACGAGGCTCATCGTCGCGAATTCGGTCGTCCCGATCGCGAACCCGCCGAGCGCGAGCGCGAGGTGGACGAGGGCGGGGGATCGTTGGGCAGACATGCGACAGGCTCCATTTGCTGCATCGCAGCATTTCCATCGGGCCATATGGGAGACGTCGCGTCGCGATCAACCTTTCGTAGCAGGGCCGTCCGATCGCCACCGGTCGTCATCGAACCGACCCACGAATGCCCCGCGCGCGTCATCCGATCCGCCTAGCGGCCCGGAGCGGGAACAACATTACTATCGGGGAAAGCATGTCCATTTCATTCTGGTTCGCCAGCGTCGCGCCACTGGCGCTGATCGCGCAGCAGGCCGCCGCCCGCGACGTGCCGGTGGCCGCGCCCGACGTGCCGACGACCGAACCGGTCGCGGCGGATGGCGAGGGGGACGAGATCGTCGTGCTGGGCTTTGGCCAGACGCGACAGGTGCAGACGATCACCGCCGCCGATCTGGAACGGCTGACCCCCGGCACCTCGCCGCTGAAAGCCGCCGCCAAGCTGCCCGGCGTTAATTTCCAGTCGGCTGATGCGTTCGGCGCCTATGAATGGTCGACGCGGATCAGCCTGCGCGGGTTCAACCAGAACCAGTTGGGCTTCACGCTCGACGGCGTGCCGCTGGGCGACATGAGCTATGGCAACGTCAACGGCCTGCATGTCAGCCGCGCGGTGATCTCCGAAAATCTCGCCTCGACCACGGTGGCGCAGGGGGCGGGTGCGCTCGGCACCGCGTCGACCAGCAATCTGGGCGGCACGCTGGCGTTCGTCAGTCGTACGCCGTCGGACGATGCCGATCTGGTGGCGTCGGGCACCTATGGCAGCAACGACACCATCCGTGCCTTCGCACGGATCGACAGCGGCGATCTGGGCGGCGGGCTGAAGGGCTATCTGTCCTACGGCTATCTGACGACCGACAAGTGGAAGGGTTTCGGCACGCAGCGCCAGCATCAGGCGAACGCCAAGCTGGTGAAAGAGATCGACACGCGCGGCAGCATCACCGCCTTCGTCAATTTCTCCGACCGGCGCGAGAACGACTATCAGGACCTGAGCTACGACATCATCGCCCGGCGCGGGCTGCGCGCGGACAATATCAGCAACGACTATCCGCTCGCGGTGCAGATCGGCAAGGTCTACCAGAATCAGGTGGCGCGCAACGGCTATGCCGCCGCCAACAACGGATCGATGACGGGCTTCGTCGCGCCATGGACCGGGGCGGGGTTCACCTTTCCGGCCGGGTTCGGCACGGTCGACGATGCCTATTACGACGCGGCCGGGCTGCGGCGCGACTGGCTGGGCGGGTTCACCGTCGATGCGAAGCTGACCGAGGCGTTGTCGCTCACCTCGACCAGCTATTATCACCATAACAAGGGGCAGGGGTCGTGGATCACCCCCTATTCGCCGACCCCGGCCGGCGCGCTCGGTCCCGATGGCGTGGCGCTGGCGGCATCGGCGACCTCGACCGCTGGCCTCGCCTCGCCGCTCGGCTTTCGTACCACCGAATATGGCATCGACCGGGCGGGCAATCTGACCCGTATCGCACTGACCACCGGGCCGAACCGGTTCGAGGTCGGCGGCTGGGTCGAGAGCAACAGCTTCCAGCAGGCGCGGCGCTTCTATGGCATGAACGACGGCGCGACTGCGATCCGCAACGCGCGCGATTTCCAGGGCAATGCGTATCGCACGCAATGGGACGGGAAGTACGATACCGCGACGCTGCAATATCATGTCGCTGACACGCTCGATCTGGGCGACCTGACCTTGAGCGGCGGATGGAAGGGGATGCGCGTGCAGAACCGCGCCAACCTGCGCGTCGGCACGCTGGTCGCCGGTCGAATCGAGGCGCGCGACTGGTTCCTGCCGCAGGCCGCCGCGCTCTATCGCCTCGGCGCAGGGGCGGAAGTGTTCGCGAGCTATACCGAGAATATGCGCGCGTTCGTCTCCTCGGCGACGACGGGTCCGTTCGCGACGACGCAGAACGGGTTCGACGCGATCCGCTCGACGTTGAAGCCGGAACGCTCGACGACGATTGAGGGTGGCGTGCGGCTGCGATCGGGCGGGTTGCAGCTTTCGGCGGTCGGCTATCATGTCGATTTCGCCGACCGGCTGCTCGGCTTCGCCAATGGCGCGGGGATCATCGGCAACCCGCCGACGCTGAACAACGCCGGCAGCGTGCGCAGCTATGGCGCCGAACTGGCGGCGAGCTACCGCGTGATGCGGCCGCTGACGCTGTTCGCCAGCTATTCGTACAACAAGGCGACCTATCAGGACGATGTCCGCAATGCCGCCGGCGTGGTGTTGCAGCCGATCGCGGGCAAGACCGTGGTCGACACGCCCGAACATATGGCCAAGGGCGAGATCGCCTATGACGACGACCGTTTCTTCGCGCGGGTCGGTGGCGATTACATGTCGAAGCGCTACTTCACCTATCTGAACGACCGGTCGGTCGGTGCGCGAGTGCTGGTGGACGCCAGCATCGGCTATCGCCTGACCGGTGCCGGTGGCGTGCTGGAGGGGCTCGCGATCGAGGGGAGCGTGACCAACCTGACCGACAAGGCCTATGTCGCGACGGTCGGCAGCAACGGCTATACCGCGAGCGGCGACAACCAGACGCTGCTGGCGGGCGCGCCGCGCCAGTGGTTCGTGACGCTGCGTCGCGGGTTCTGATGCGGGGCGGGGGCGGCGTGGTGCCGCCCCCGGCCTAGCCGACGGGTGGCGCGACCGGCAGGTGTCGCGCCATTCGTGCTTTCAGCAATGCGACCAACTCCGGCTGCATGAAGTCGTAATCATCGGGGATTTCGAGGCAGACGATCCGCTTGCCGTTCAAACTGCGGCGGAAATGGCGCTGCACCTTGTTGCGGTGCGCGCGTTCCATCACGAAGATCGTGTCGGCCCAGTCGACCAGTTCGTCGGTCAGCGGGTTCTCCGCATCGTGGTTGGTTCCGGCCGAACTGACCTCGATTCCCTCGACATCGGCGAAGATCTGTTCGGCGGTGGGGCTGCGCAGCTTGTTCTGGCTGCACACGAACAGGAAGTTCCTCATCCACGGTACAGCGCGTCGAGCCGTTCGCCATAGACGTCCTTCAACACATGGCGGCGGATCTTCAGGCTCGGCGTCAGTTGCTGGTTCTCGATCGCGAAGGGTTCGTCGGCGATGATGAAGCGGCGAATGCGTTCCGTCACCGACAGGTCCTTGTTGACCCGTTCGACCGCCGCGCCCAGCGCGGCGCGATAATCGCTGTCCTCGCGCAGCCGGGCGAAGTCGCAGCGCGCGCCGCCCTTCGCGCAGAAGCGCTGGGTCCATTCGGCGTCGGGCACGATCACCGCGACCATATAGGGCCGTCGGTCGCCGACGATCATCGCCTGCGCAATCTCGTCCTGCAACGTCAGCATCCCCTCGACCTTCTGCGGGGCGACATTGTCGCCCTTGTCGTTGACGATGATGTCCTTCTTGCGATCGGTGATGCGGATGCGGCCCTTCGCGTCGATTTCGCCGATGTCGCCGGTGTGAAGCCAGCCGTCTTTCAGCACCCGCGCGGTTTCGGCGTCGTTGCGCCAGTATCCGTGCATCACCAGTTCGCCGCGCACGAGGATTTCGCCGTCTTCGGCGATACGCACTTCGGTCTCGGCGAGCGGCGGGCCGACCGTGTCCATCCTGAGGCCGGCTTTGGGGCGGTTGCACGAGATGACCGGCGCGGCCTCGGTCTGGCCATAGCCTTGTAGGAAGGTGAGGCCGAGCGACTGGAAGAACAGGCCGACCTCGGGGGTGAGCGGGGCGCCGCCCGATACCATCGCCTTCAGCCGTCCGCCGAAGCGTTTGGCGATTTTCGGTTTCAGCAGCGTGTCGACCAGCAGCTTGGCGGGATAGTCGGTCAGCGCCGGGCCGTTCTCGCGCCCGCCGATCGCGATCGCGCGGTCGAGCAGCCAGCCCGACAGCCTGCCCTGTTTCTGCACGCCCTTGGCGATGCGGGTGCGCAGCACTTCGAACAGGCGGGGGACGACGACCATGATCGTCGGGCGGACCTCCTCGATATTGCTCGCCAGCTTGTCGAGGCCCTCGCTGTAATAGATCTGCCCGCCCAGCCCGATCGGGAAATGTTGCCCGCCGGTATGTTCATAGGCGTGGCTGAGCGGCAGGAACGACAGGAAGACCTCGTCGCCCCAGCCGAAATCTTCCGAGATGACAGTGCAGCAGCCGTTGACGTTGTGCAGGATCGCGCCGTGGTGCTGCATCACGCCGCGCGGGCTCCCGCCGGTGCCCGAGGTGTAGATGATGCACGCCAGGTCGCCGCGCGCGAAATCGGCGCGGGCGGCGATCGTCGCCGGATCGGCGGGATGGTCGGCGATCAGCGTGTGCCAGTCGTGGAATTCGAGGCTGCCGTGCTGCGCGTTGCGCATCGGCTCGATCATGATGATCTTTTCCGACGATTGCGAGGCGTTGAGCGCTGCCGGAAGCACGGTGCGCGCCAGCTTCTCGGTCGACACGATGATCGCGCAGGCGCCCGAATTCTCGATGATATGCGCATGGTCGCGCACGGTGTTGGTGACATAGGTCGGCACGGTCACGCAGCCCGCCGCCATGATCGCCAGATCGCTGATGCACCATTCGGGGCGGTTTTCGCTGACCAGCATTACCCGGTCGCCCCGGTTCAGCCCGATCGCCCGCAACGCATTGGCCAGCGCGGCGACCTGCCGCGCGGCATCGGCCCAACTGATGCTGTGCCACGTACCCTGCCGCTTGGACCACAGGAACGGGGCGTCGCCGCGCTCGGCGGCGCGTGCGAAGAACATCGCGACCAGATTGGGGAAATGTTCCAGTTGCCGGGCCATCATATGTCCTTCTCCTGACCGCTGGTTTAGGCAGCGCTCGGGCACACGGCAATGTTCCTGTGGCGGTGGCGGGCCGGCTTGGCTAAGCCCTTGCTCCATGAGGATCATCGCCACCGCGCTCACCGCCGCCCTCGCGTTCTCGCTTGGCGGTTGTTTCGGAATAGGACGGCCGCGCACCGCCGCCGCCGATGCCCCCGTCGCCCGGCCCGCCGCCGCCGCTCCCGCCGCCACGCAGCAGAAGTTCGTCGTCGCCGCCAACCGGCAGGCGGCAGAAGCGGGGATGGCGGTGTTGCGCAAGGGCGGCAGCGCTATCGACGCGGCGATCGCGGTGCAGGCGATGCTGTCGCTGGTCGAACCGCAAAGCTCAGGGATCGGCGGCGGCGCGTTCCTGACCTATTTCAACGCAAAGACCGGCAAGGTCGAAATCTTCGACGGGCGCGAAACCGCCCCGGCGGGCGCCGCGCCGACGATGTTCCTTGGGAGCGATGGCCAGCCGATGCCGTTCGCGCAAGCCGTGGTCAGCGGCCGCGCGACCGGGGTTCCGGGCGTGGTGCGGATGCTGGCGACCGCGCATGGCGATCACGGTACGCTGCGCTGGCGCGACTTGTTCGACGATGCCGAGCGCGCGGCGGGCAAGGGCTTCCTCGTCTCGCCGCGTCTCGGCCGGTTCCTTGCCGGCAAGTCGCCGCAGCTCGCGACCGACGACGTGAAGCGCTATTTCGGGACGAAGGGCGGCGGCTTCGTCACTGCCGGCACGCGGATCAAGAACCCGCGCTATGCCGACTTCCTCGAACGGCTCGCCAAACGGGGGCCGGACGCGCTCTATACCGGCAGGACGGCGGAGGCGATCGTCGCGGCGACGACCACCGGCAGCCTGCCGGGCACGATGACGCTGGCCGATCTCACCGGCTACCGTGCGGTCAAGCGCGCGCCGCTGTGCGGCAACTGGCGCGTCTATATCGTCTGCACGCCGCCGCCGCCGTCGTCGGGCGTCGGCCTGCTCGAACTGCTCGCGATCCTCGGGCGGACCGACATCGACACGCGGGGGCCGAACGATCCGCAGGCATGGTATCTCTTCGCTGAGGCGAGCCGGCTGATGTATGCCGATCGCGACCGGTATGTCGGCGATCCGGCATTCGTCACCGTGCCGATCGCCGGACTGCTCAGCCCGACCTATATCGCCGATCGCGCGAAGCTGATCGGTCCGGTCGCCGGACCTGCGCCTGTGGCGGGCGTGCCGGCGGGTACGGTGACGGCGGGGATCGATTCGACGCTGGAGCCGACCGGCACCTCGCACTTCATCGTCGGCGATGCGGCGGGCAATGTCGTATCGATGACCACCACGGTCGAAAGCTTCTTCGGCAGCGGGCGAATGGTCGACGGTTTCTTCCTCAACAACCAGATGACCGATTTCGCCTTTGCCCCGCGCGATGCGCAGGGGCGGGCGGCGGCCAATGCGGTGGCGCCGGGCAAGCGGCCGCGATCGTCGATGACGCCGCTGGTGATGATCGACCGCGGCGGCAAGTTCGCCGGCGCGCTGGGATCGGCCGGGGGCAATGCGATCCTCGCCTATGTCGGCAAGTCGCTGGTCGGCGCGGTCGAATGGAAGCTGCCGATGCAGCAGGCGCTGGCGTTGCCGAACCTCGTCGCCAAGGGGGACGGGTTTCAGGGCGAGGTGACGAAGTTCCCGCCCGCCGTGCTGTCGGCGCTGGCGGCGCGCGGCGTGCGGGTGCAGCCGGGGCAGGGCGAGGATTCGGGGCTGCACGGCGTCATCGTGCGCGATGGGCGGATCGACGGCGGCTATGATCCGCGACGTGAGGGTGTGGTGTTGGTGGAGTAGGTTTTCCCACCGTCGTCATTCCCGCGCAGGCGGGAATCCATAGCCGCTGACGGTTACGATTGATCGCGAACGTTGGCGCATATGGATCCCCGCCTGCGCGGGGATGGCGGTGGTAGCGCGGGAGGGGAATTTGAACCTCCGACCCCAGGATTATGATTCCCGTGCTCTGCGTCTACGACAAGATTTACCGCCCCGTCCCCAGCAACAGCGCGGTCAGCACCGGATCGCCGGTCCGGCGCGGGTCGGCGCGGATGGCGGCTTCTTCCCGGCCGATCGCGCGGAAAATCGCGGCACCCGCCTGGTCCGCCGCGCTGCGGGCGATGGCGGTATAGTCGATCCCGGTCTGCGCGGTGACGATCGCCGAGAGGATTTCGGTCGCGTCGGATCGCAGGCCGTTCGAAAATTCGGGGAACATCGCCTCGACCACCGCGCCGCGCGTTTCGCGCGCCAGCAGGTCGGTGGCGGCGGTCGGCCCGCCGCGCAGCACCGCCAGCGCATCGCCCAGCGTCAGCCCGCGAATGGCGTCCAGCACCACCGGCGTCGCCCGGTCGGCGGCATCGACCGCCACTTCGTTCAGCGCCAGCGCGATCCGCGAGCGCACCGCATTGGTCCGCAGCACGGCGGCCAGCACATTGTTCTGCCCGCCGGTGTCGGGCAGCGTCAGCCGGGTGAGTTGATCGTCGTAGAATCCGCCGGGCCGGATCAGTCGCGAAAAGGCGCGCTCGCTCGACAGGGTGAGCAGCCGGCGCACCCCTTCCTCGACGCCATAGCTGCCCAGCGGCGTGGCGCAGCCGCCGAGCATCGCGACCGGCAGCAGCAGCGCGGCACCACCCAGGATATGCCGGCGCGAAACGGGGGACTGGAGCATGCGGTCTCCTTCAGGGACAATCCAATGCGCTGCCAACGCAGCCATGCGCGTTCCGGTGCCGTCCCTGCCGTGAACCGATGTTGAACCGTGAACGCTTTTGCGGCCGTTTCGCGATGCCAGCCATTGCCGATTCCGCGCGCCCGCCCTAGCTACCGGGCCATGGCAGACCCCTATGCAACCCTGGGCGTGGCGCGTGACGCCAGCGAAGCGGATATAAAAAAGGCCTATCGCAAGCTGGCGAAGGAGCTGCATCCCGATCGCAACAAGGACAACAAGGCGGCGTCCGACCGTTTTTCCAAGGTGACGCAGGCCTATGACCTGCTGACCGACAAGGACAAGCGCGCGCGGTTCGACCGGGGCGAGATCGACGGAGAGGGCAATCCGGCGTCGCCGTTCGGCTATGGCGGTGGACCCGGCGGCGGGTTCCAGCCGGGGCCGGGCGGACGCGGCGGCTTCGACATGGGCGGTGCGGGCCAGGGCGGCGATTTTTCGGACATCTTCGAGGGGCTGTTCGGCGGGCGCGGCAATGCGGGTGGTCCGGGCGGCGGCTTCGCCAGCGGGTTCGGCCGCCGGCCGCAGCCCAAGGGCGCGAACGTCGCCTATCGCCTGAAAGTCCCGTTCGAGGATGCCGCGACGCGCAGCCCGCAGCGCATCACGCTGGCCGACGGCAAGACGCTCGACCTGAAGCTGCCCGCCGGCGTCGAGAGCGGTACGCAGATGCGGCTGTCGGGCAAGGGCGAGCCCGGCCCCGGCGGGGCGGGGGACGCGATCGTGACGATCGAGGTTGAACCGCATCGCTTCTATGTCCGCGACGGGGACGACGTTCGCGTCGACCTGCCGATCACGCTGTCCGAAGCGGTGCTTGGCGCGAAGATTCGCGTGCCGACCGTGGAAGGCGCGGTGATGCTGAGCGTGCCGAGGGGGTCGACCTCGGGCAAGACGCTGCGGCTGAAAGGGCGGGGGTTCCACCGCAAGGACGCGACGCGCGGCGATCAGTTGGTGACGTTGCTGGTCGATCTGCCGGTCGATGACGATGCACTGGTCGAATTCGTCCAGCGGTGGGACGGACCGGCGACGGACCCCCGGGGCCGCTTCGGCGTTTGACGCCGACCTGAACCCGGCTGGAGCAGCCATGACCCAGCCGTCGCCCGAAAGCCCCGAAGCACGCCACCGGCGCGGCCGCCCCGCCCTGTCGCGATTGCGCCCGTCGGTGCGCGCGATCGAGGTGGCGAAGCGGGTGGTGGTCGGCACGTTCAACGACGGCTTCACCCATGCCGGCAACCTCGCCTATCTGTCGCTGCTGACGCTGTTCCCGTTCTTCATCGTCGCGGCGGCGATCGCGCGGGCGTTCGGGCGCAGCGACGACAGCGTCCATGCGGTCAGCGCGTTCCTCGAAACCGTGCCCGCCGAAGTGGCGAGCGTCCTGCAGCAGCCGATCCTCGACGTGTTGCAGGCACGGTCGGGATCGTTGCTGTGGCTCGGTGCGCTGGTGGGGTTGTGGACGACGACCGGGTTCATCGAAACGGTGCGATCGATTCTGCGGCAAGCGTATGGCGTGCCGTTCTCGCGGCCGTTCTGGGAATATCGGCTGGGATCGATCGGGTTGATCGTTGGGTCGGTCGTGCTGTTGATGGTGGCGTTCAGCCTGCAGGTCGTGCTGGTCGGCGTAGAGCAACTGATCTATCGCGCGCTGCCGTTCCTCGCGCCCTATGCCGCGTATCTGTCGATCGCGAAGCTGTTTCCGGCGCTGGCGCTGCTGCTGGCGCTCTACATCCTGTTCTATACGCTGGCCCCCAAACGATACCGGCAGTCGGGCTGCCCCAAATGGCCGGGCGCGGTGGCGACGGCCGGGGTGTGGATCGGAACGACGCAGCTCCTGCCGCTCACGCTCGACATGCTGGGGGGGTATGATCGCACCTATGGCAGCCTTGCGGGCGTGATGATCGCGCTGTTCTTCTTCTATATCGTCGGGCTGGGTGTGGTGATCGGCGGGGAATTGAACGCGGCGCTGGCGGAGACGCCCGAAGCCGCGCTAGAGGGGCCGACGGACGAAGAAAAAGGGAAAGTCGCGTGAACGGACTGATGCAGGGCAAGCGCGGGGTCATCATGGGACTCGCCAATGATCGGTCGCTGGCCTGGGGCATCGCCAAGCAGCTGGCCGCGCAGGGGGCCGAACTGGCCTTCACCTATCAGGGCGAGGCGCTGGAGCGGCGCGTGCGGCCGTTGGCGGGCGAACTGGGATCGGACTTTCTGATCGAATGCGATGTCGCGACCATGGAATCGCTCGACACCGCGTTCGAGCGGATCGCGGCGCGCTGGCCGACGATCGACTTCGTCGTCCATGCGATCGGCTTTTCGGATAAGAACGAGCTGCGCGGCCACTATTACGACACCAGCCTCGACAATTTCCTGATGACGATGAACATCAGCGTCTATTCCTTCACCGCCGTCGCCAAGCGCGCGCGGGCGTTGATGCCGAATGGCGGATCGCTGGTGACGCTGACCTATTACGGGTCGGAAAAGGTCGTGCCGCATTACAATGTGATGGGCGTCGCCAAGGCGGCGCTCGACATGTCGGTCAAATATCTGGCGATGGACATGGGGCCGGAGAATATCCGCGTGAACGCGATCTCGGCGGGTCCGATCAAGACGCTGGCCGCGAGCGGCATCGGCGATTTCCGCTACATCCTGAAATGGAACGAGCTGAATTCGCCGTTGCGCCGGAACGTCACGATCGACGATGTCGGCGGGGCGGGGCTGTATCTGCTGAGCGACCTGTCGAGCGGCGTGACCGGCGAGATCCACCATGTCGATGCCGGCTACAATGTCATCGGCATGAAGGCCGAGGACGCGCCCGACATCGCGTTGTCCTGAGGCCACCGTGGCGGTGATCCGTGCCGCGACCGGCGGCGATGCTCCGGCGGTCGATGCGCTGTTGCGCACCTGTTTCCCACGGGATGAGGAAGCGCGGCTGGTGCAGCACCTCGCCGTCGACGGCGATCTGGTGCTGGTGCTGGTCGCCGAGGATGCCGGCGCGATCACCGGCATGGTCGCCGCCAGCCGGATGCACGTCACCGCCGATACGCGCGAGGTGGCGGCGGTCGCCATCGCGCCGCTGGCGGTGGCGCGTGAGGCGCGTGGGCAAGGGGTAGGTGAGGCGCTGACCGCCGCCGCCATCGCCCATCTGCGCAGCGGTGGCGCGGAACTGGCGTTCGTGCTGGGCGATCCGGCGTTTTACGACCGCTTCGGGTTCGACGCCGCCGTCGCGGCAGGGTTCGACAGCCCCTATGCCGGCGAGCATTTCATGGCGCTGCGCCTGAACGACGGGCCGTGCATCCACACCCCCGGCACGGCGACCCATGCCGGTGCGTTCGCGATGCTTGGAGAATAGCAATGAGCCACAACAGCTTCGGGCATCTGTTCCGGTTCACCACCTGGGGCGAGAGCCATGGGCCGGCGCTGGGCGCGGTCGTCGACGGGTGTCCGCCGGGGTTGCCGCTGAGCGAGGGTAATATCCAGCCGTTCCTCGACGCGCGGCGACCGGGGACCAGCCGGTTCACGACGCAGCGGCGCGAGCCGGATGCGGTGCGCATCCTGTCGGGCGTGTTCGAGGGTCGGACGACCGGCACGCCGATCAGCCTGATGATCGAGAATGTCGACCAGCGGTCGAAGGATTATTCGGAGGTCGCCAAGGCCTATCGCCCCGGTCATGCCGATTACGCCTATGATGCGAAATACGGCTTTCGCGACTATCGCGGTGGTGGCCGGTCGTCGGCGCGGGAGACGGCGGCGCGGGTCGCGGCGGGTGCGGTCGCGCGACTGGTCATCCCCGAAGTGACGATCACCGGATGGGTCGAATCGATCGGCGGCGATGCGATCGATCCGGCGAAGTTCGACCTGCAAGAGATCGGCCGTAACCCTTTCTTCTGCCCTGATGCCGCCGCCGCGCTACGTTGGGAAGCGCTGGTCGACGGCGCGCGCAAGGCGGGATCGTCGCTCGGCGCGGTGATCGCCTGCGAAGCGGTCGGCGTGCCGGCGGGGTGGGGCGCGCCGCTCTATGCCAAGCTCGATGCCGAACTGGCGAGCGCTGCCATGTCGATCAATGCGGTAAAGGGCGTCGAGATCGGCGACGGCTTCGCGGCGGCGGCGCTGTCGGGGGAGGCGAATGCCGATCCGATGCGCCCCGGCGCGAATGGGCCGGAGTTTCTGGCGAACCATGCCGGGGGGATCGCGGGCGGCATCTCGACGGGACAGCCGGTGCGGCTGCGCGTGGCGTTCAAGCCGACCAGCTCGATCCTGACGCCGGTCGAGACGATTTCGCCGCAGGGCGAAGCGGCGGTGATCGCGACCAAGGGCCGCCACGATCCGTGTGTCGGTATCCGCGGCGTGCCGGTGGTGGAGGCGATGGTCGCGCTGGTGCTGGCCGACCAGAAACTGCGGCATCGCGGGCAGACCGGCTGAACCAACCGGACCGGCCATCGTCGATCGGCAACGGCTGGTCCGGGAAATGTTGGTATCCTGCGATGGGTTGAGCAGGACTGGTGGAGCCAATCGGACGCCCGGGGACTTGAACCTCCTGCTTGATGCAAGGAGACTTCCGATGCGTAAGACCATCTTTACCGGCCTGCTGATCCTCGCGGGATCGACCGCCGCCATCGCGCAGGTGCCGCAGACCCCGACGTCGCCGACCTCACCGACGACGACACCCGGCACGATCGATCCGACCCGTCCGACGCAGCCCGCGCCGCTGACGACCGGTCCGACCAACCCGGTGCCGGAACCCACGACGCAGCCCGACGATCCGGCACGTCCGACCGATCCGTCGACAACCACGACCGACGATACGACCCCGCCGAATACCACCGGCGATACACCGGTCGGCACGCCGCCGGGCGCGACGCCCCGCTGACGCGGTACGGATTGCGTATGAAAAAGGCCCGCCCGGAGGTTCCGGGCGGGCCTTTTTCGCGTCGGTCGACGTGCGATCAGTCGGCGAAGGGATCGCGGACGAGGATCGTATCGTCGCGCTCGGGGCTGGTCGATACCAGCGTCACCGGGCACTGGATCAGTTCCTCGATCCGGCGGATGTACTTGATCGCCTGCGCCGGGAGTTCGGCCCAGCTCCGTGCGCCCGCGGTCGATTCGGACCAGCCGGCGATGGTTTCGTAGATCGGCTCGACCGCCATCTGGTCGGCGGCATGGGCGGGGAAATAATCGAGCGTGCGATCGCCGAGGCGATAGCCGGTGCAGATGCGGATTTCCTCGAACCCGTCGAGCACGTCGAGCTTGGTCAGCGCGATGCCGGTCACGCCCGATACCGCCACCGCCTGACGCACCAGCACGCTGTCGAACCAGCCGCAGCGGCGCTTGCGCCCCGTGACCGTGCCGAATTCATGGCCACGCTCGCCCAGCCGCTGGCCGGTGGCGTCTTCCAGTTCGGTCGGGAAGGGGCCGGAACCGACGCGGGTGGTGTACGCCTTGGCGATGCCGAGCACGAAGCCGACCGCGCCCGGCCCCATGCCCGAACCGCCCGCCGCCGTGCCGGCGATGGTGTTGGACGAGGTGACGAAGGGATAGGTGCCGTGATCGATGTCGAGCAGCACGCCCTGCGCGCCTTCGAACAGGATGCGCTTGCCCTTCGCACGGGCGTCGGCGAGCACGCGCCACACCGGCTGGGCATAGGGCAGCACGAAGCCGGCGATCTCGCGCAGTTCGGCGATCAGTTGCGCCCGGTCGATCGCGCTCTCGCCGAAGCCGGCGCGCAGCGCGTCGTGATGCGCGGTGAGGCGATCGAGTTGCGGTTCGAGCTGGTCGAGATGGGCAAGGTCGCACACGCGGATCGCGCGACGGCCGACCTTGTCCTCGTACGCCGGGCCGATGCCGCGACGGGTGGTGCCGATCTTGCCGGCGCCGCTCGCATCCTCGCGCAGACCGTCGAGGTCGCGGTGGAAGGGGAGGATCAGCGTGCAGGTTTCGGCGATCATCAGCGTGTCGGGCGTGACCGAGACGCCCTGATCGCGCAGCCGCTCGATCTCGGCCTTCAGTGCCCAAGGGTCGAGCACCACGCCGTTGCCGACGATCGACGGCGTGCCGCGCACGATGCCCGAGGGCAGCAGCGACAATTTATAGGTGGTGCCGCCGACGACCAGCGTATGGCCGGCATTGTGCCCGCCCTGAAACCGGACGACCATGTCGGCGCGTTCCGCCAGCCAGTCGACGATCTTGCCCTTGCCCTCGTCACCCCATTGGGCGCCGATCACCGCTACGTTGGCCACTCCGTCCAATTCCTCGATACTGTCCGCGTATGTGGACGGCGCTTAGGCGCGTCGCGGGGCCGCGTCCACCGTGCGCGGTGCCGAAGGCGGCGGAATGTGACGATAGAGTTGCGATTCCTCCTGCCGGATGCGCTGGCCGAGCGCGGCGAGCACGGCACGGGTAGCGTGAACGAAGCCGTCGGGATCGGCGGCGAGGGCGGTGCCGTCCCAGTCGCGCATATAGGCTTTGAACGCATCGGCGAGGCCGCCCATCTGCGCCTGCATCCGCCGCGACAGATTGGCGACCTCTGGCGACGGATCGCGTTCGAGCAGCGGGTAGAGCAGTTGGTCCTCGGTCGCGAGATGGGCGAGCAGCAGGCGGCTGAGCTGCCAGCGGGCCCGGGCGACGGCACCCGGATCGAGCGGACGGGTGGCGCACAGGCCCAGCAAGCCGGCGGCGACCGCTTCGATCGCCCTGTGTTCCTCGCTCAGTCGATCCCGGTGCAACATCGCTCGATTCCCCCGGTGCGGTGCGGATGACAATACATATGGATCGTATGAAAACGCTAACAAAGCATGAGGGATACGCGCCCTCGACATCCGTGAAACCCGCGCGCACAACCGGGCGCACAGGATAATCGCAGGAGAGCGTGCCCATGAAACTTGCCAGCCTCAAGCATGGCCGCGACGGCCGGCTGGTCGTCGTTTCGACCGACCTGGCGTGGTATGCCGATGCGAGCGCGATCGCGCCGACGTTGCAGGCGGCGCTGGACGATTGGGACCGGGTGGAGGGCGACCTGCGCAACCTTGCCACCGATCTCGACCATGACGTCATCCCCAAGGACCGGTTCCACGAGCGCGACGCGGCATCGCCGCTGCCCCGCGCGTATCAATGGGCCGATGGCTCCGCCTATGTGAACCATGTCGCGCTGGTGCGGCAGGCGCGCGGCGCGGAGATGCCCGACAGCTTCTGGCACGATCCGTTGATGTATCAGGGCGGGTCGGACGGATTCCTTGGCCCGCGCGATCCGATCCCGGCCGGCGACGATAGCTGGGGCCTCGATTTTGAGGGCGAGGTGGTGGTCGTGACCGGCGATGTCGCGATGGGCGCGTCGCGCGAGGAGGCGCTGGCGGCGGTGCGGCTGGTGGGCCTCACCAACGACGTCAGCCTGCGCGGGCTGATCCCTGGCGAACTGGCCAAGGGGTTCGGCTTCTTCCAGTCGAAGCCGGCCTCGGCGTTCTCGCCGGTGTTCGCGACGCCCGATTCGCTTGGGAGTTGGTGGCGGGACGGCAAGCTGCACCGCCGGCTGTGCGTCGATCTGAACGGCGTGGCGTTCGGCCGGGCGGAAGCGGGCGAGGACATGACGTTCGATTTCGGCACGCTGATCGCCCATGCCGCCCAGACCCGCGCGCTGGGGGCGGGGACGATCATTGGCTCTGGCACCGTGTCCAACCGCGATGCCGACGGCGGGCCGGGCAAGCCGGTGGGCGACGGCGGGGTCGGCTATTCGTGCCTGGCGGAACTGCGCACCGTCGAGACGATCCGGGGCGGCAAGGCGGAGACGCCGTTCCTAAAAAGCGGCGATACCGTCCGCATCTGGGCCGAGGACGACCGGCATCATCCGATCTTCGGGGTCATCGAACAGGTCGTCGGCGGGTAACGTTCAAGGGAACGGGGGTGGCCCCTCGACGATTTGCACCGGAGTCGTAACCGTCCGGGGGCCATGCCATGATTCACGCCAAACCGCTGCGCTGGGCGCTGCCGCTGTTGCTCGCCGGGTGCGCGACGACGCACGGCGCGCCGCCGGTGGCGCAGGTATCGCGGGCGGGCGCGGTGGCGACGCCAGCCGAACGCTTCGGGCCGTTGTTCGAGGCGGTGCAGATGCGGCGCATCTTTCCCGACGGCAAGACCTTCGTCGATGCGGTGCCGAGGCGGAGCGACGCGGCGATCCTTGCCGAGTATCGCCGTGGAAGCTTTGCCGATGACGCGGCGCTCCGCGCGTTCGTGCTGGCCAATTTCGACGTGCCGGGGCTGGAGACGCCGCCTGCGTCCGCCACCGGGCCGCGCCTGCCGATCGCGCGGCATATCGCCGAGCTGTGGCCGCATCTGACCCGCGATCCCGTCACGCCGCCGCCGGGGTCGAGCGCGCTGGCGGTCAGCGACCGGTTCGTGGTGCCCGGCGGGCGGTTTCGCGAACTGTACTATTGGGACAGCTATTTCACGATGCTCGGGCTGGCGGCGGACGGGCGGCAGGACCTGATCGAATCGATGGTCGCCGGCTTCACCGATCTGGTCGAGCGCTATGGCCATGTGCCCAACGGCACGCGCAGCTATTATCTCAGCCGGTCGCAGCCGCCGTTCCTGTATCTGATGATGGGGCTGTCGAAGGTGCAGGACCCGGCGGTGCTCAAGCGGCGGCTGGCGGCGCTAAAGCGCGAGCACGCCTTTTTCACCGCGCCCGAACGGTCGGTGACGCTGCCCGATGGCGCGGTGCTCCAGCATTACTGGGATGGCAGGGATACCCCGCGCGACGAATCGTGGCGCGAGGATGTCGAGACGGCGCGGGCGAGCGGGCGACCGGCGGCCGAGGTGTATCGCCACCTGCGCGCCGGGGCGGAGAGCGGCTGGGACTATTCGTCGCGCTGGCTGGCCGATGGGCGGACGCTGGCGACGATCGATACCGCCAATCTGCTGCCCGCCGATCTCAACAGCCTGTTGTGGGGGCTGGAGCGATCGATCGCCGATCTGGCGACGCGGACCGGCGATGCGGCGACCGCGCGCGACTTTGCGGCGCGGGCCGCGCGGCGCGGGCAGGCGATCGAGCGCTGGCTGTGGAGCGAGGACGAGGGGCGCTATGGCGATTATGACGTCGCCCGCCGGCGGTTGCGCGGCGGGGCGAGCGCCGCCACCGCCTTTCCGTTGTTCGTCGGGCTGACGACCGCGCCGCGCGCCGCGCGGGTGGCGCGGACGATCGAGGCACGGCTGGTCGCGCCCGGCGGCCTGCGCAGTACCGAGGTTCAGACCGGGCAGCAGTGGGACCGGCCGAACGGCTGGGCACCGCTGCAATGGGTGGCGGTCCACGGCCTCGACCGGGTCGGCGAGCGCGCGCTGGCCGACCGGATCGCGGGCAGCTTCCTGACCACGGTCGAGCGTGAATATGCCGCCTCGGGCAAGCTGGTCGAGAAATATGACGTCGAGGCGGTGCGGCCGGGCGGGGGCGGCGAGTATCCGTTGCAGGACGGGTTCGGCTGGACCAACGGCGTGACGCGGGCGTTGCTCGACCGGGCTTCGGCGGGGCGGAATTAGGCCGGACTTGCTCCCCTCCCTTGTCAGGGAGGGGAGAATGGGCCGTTTCATACCGAAAGTCGGTCCAAAGTTTACAAAGTTTACACTAGCGACGGGTTTGTTGCGAATGCGTAGCATTCCGAGGTGGCGCGATCATCCGCTTGCCGTGCGGAATTTGGCGAACATGTCGGCAAGCGTCAGGCGGGTGTCGATCGCGGTATAGACCCGCATCGGCCGGCCGCCGGGCATGGGCGCATAGCCGCCGCGATCGGTGATGCGCGGGGTCGGGCGAACGCGATAGGCGCTCGACGAACTATCGGCGTCGAACGCCGATTGCAGCGCGGTGAGTGTGACCAGCGGACTGTCGCCCAGCGCATAGGTTTCGCCGAGCCGGTAGCGGGCCAGCGCGATCGTCGCTTCGAGCCGGTCGAGCAGATAGTCGCCGAGAGCGCCGGCGCCGCGCAGCCCCTCGACCAGTTCGGCATGGCTGACGAGCAGCGTGCGATAGACGTCGCGCGGGACCTGCCAGATCTCGACGCCCGAATCGTTGAACACGGTTTGCGCGGCGGCGAGATCGATGGTGAGGTTGTATTCGGGGGTGGCGGCGCGGACCGGATCGTCATGCTCGGGGCCGCCGATCCAGACCAGCTTCAGGCGCGACGCGATGCGCGGGTCGATCCGCAATGCCTCGGCGAGATCGGTCAGCCCTGCGCCGGCGGCGTAGAACAGCGGCAGGTCGGTATCGGTGCGCAGCGCCTCGGCGACGATCCGGCGGGCGGCGGGGGTCGCTTCGGGCGGTGCGCCGGGCGGCGGCGCGGCGTTGCGGCCGGCGATCAGAACGGGGCGCTGTGCGAGGCGCATCCGGTCGATCAATTCACTGGCGACGCGCACCGCATGGTCCGCCTGCGTCGTGCATTTGTCGAGAAAATCGTTCGGGTGGATGTGCGATCCGATCACCAGCGGCACGGTGACGGCGGGCGAGAGCAGATGGTGTGCAAGTTGGAACAGCCCGTCGGGATCGCCCGAAAAATCATTGTCGAGGATGACGCGCGCGCGGGGGCGGGCGCTCAAGGTCCGCGCTGCGGCGGGGCGGGGGAGGATCGCGGCGCAGCCCGCCGCGCCGATGCCGGTCAGGATCGATCGTCTGTCCATCGCGGGTTCCTCCTGTCGCGTCGCGTCCGGGCGGCATCCTGCAGCAGCGTGGCGGTGTAGGACAGGGGGAGGTCGTCGGACGCGACATTCATTTCCGCGCCGTCACCCCGGACTTGTTCCGGGGTCTACGGTGCAGCGACCGGTATCGATGGATGCACTATCGACAGCGTTTGCGGCCCGGTGGACCCCGGAACAGGTCCGGGGTGACGAAGGGGCAACATGACGGATCGCGTACCGCTACGCCGCCCAGGCGGCGACATCCTCCTGCGCGCCGATCAGCGCGAGGCCGTGGGCGACCGAGGTGAGTTCGCCGCCGCTGGCTAGGCGCCCCTCGCCGAAGCGGGTGGCGAAGGCGCGGCGGATGGCGGGGGTGAGCGAGGTGCCGCCGGTCAGGAACACGCGGTCGATCGTGTCGGCCGATACGCCAGCGGTGTCGAGCGCGCGCTCGACAACGCCCATGATGCGCTCGATGTCGGGGGCGATCCAGTCATCGAACTGGGCGCGGGTGACGGGGGCCTCGATCGCGATGCCGCCGCCTTCGAACGCGAAGGTCGCCTCGTCGCCCTGCGACAACGCGCGTTTGACCTGGCCGACCGCGTCGTAGAGCGGATAGCCTTGTTCGCCCTCGATCACCGCGACCATGCGTTCGATTGCCGCCGGGTCGGTCGCGGCGCGGCGCAGCGTTTCGAGTTCGGCGAGCGTCTTGCGGTTGCGCATCAGCGCGAGGCGCGACCAGTCGCCGAAGTCGCTGAAATGGCCGGGCGGGATTTCCAGCACCTTGTCGAACGAGCGATAGGTGCCGCCCTTGCCGAGCAACGGCAGGACGAGGCGGTCGAGGATGCGGCGGTCGAACTGGTCGCCGGCGATGCCGATGCCGGCCGACCCGAGCGGGGTAGCGCGCCGTTCCGACCCCGGTGCCTCCAGCCGGACGATCGAGAAGTCGCTGGTGCCGCCGCCGAAATCGGCGACGAGGATCGTCGCGGCGGCATCCAATGTTGCGGCATGGCTGAACGCCGCGCCGAGCGGTTCGTGAACATAGACGATCTGCGCGCCCAGCGCGGCGAACATCGCGTCGTAGCGGGTGCGGGCGAGCGCCTCGTCGGGGCGGTGGCCGGCATAGGTGACGGGGCGGCCGACGACGATCCGCTTCGCCCCGGTCAGCGCGCCGCCGGCATGGCTGGCGAGATGATCGAGGAAGGTCCGGCCGAGATCCTCGAACCGGTAGCGGCGCTGGAAGATCGGCGCGCTGTCGAACGAGGCGCTGGCGGCGACCGACTTGAACGATTGCAGGAAGCGGCAACCCTCGGGGAACTGGAGATATTCGTCGATCGCCCACGGGCCGGCGGCATGGGCGATGCCGCCGGGCACCTCGTCCTGCCAGAAGCACAGCGCCGAGCGGAACACGCTGTCGGGACCGTGCGGCGTGGCGAGCGGGACCAGCGTGGCGTGGCCATCGTCGCCCGCCCGCGCGAGGACGGTGTTGGTGGTGCCGAAATCGAGGCCGAGGACGGGGGGCATGGGGCACGTACTCCGGTAGCGGCGGGGG
>NZ_LMKU01000029.1:309338-324478 GCF_001421635.1 Sphingomonas sp. Leaf25 | reverse complement strand
GGGGGGGGGGGGGGGGGGGGGGTTGGCCCGAGAGGAAACGCAGGCGCTCCGCAACCGGCCGACCCACCCCCAACCCCTCCCTGTCAGGGAGGGGAGCAGGTTGTGAAGGGATTGCGGTTGTCGACACCTGCCTGCGCGGAAGGACGAAGTAGGCACACCCCCTTAGACACCGCCGTCCCCACGCGCTAGGGGTAGCGACAATGTCCGACTCCTTTCTCGACCTCGACTTGCCGGCGGTGCCGGAGGCGGCGCAGCCGTATCGGGTGCTGGCGCGCAAATACCGGCCGCAGACGTTTTCGCAGCTCATCGGCCAGGATGCGATGGTCACGACGCTGGGCAACGCCATCGCGCGTGGGCGCCTCGCCCATGCGTTCCTGCTGACCGGGGTGCGCGGCGTCGGCAAGACGTCGACCGCGCGGCTGATCGCCAAGGCATTGAACTGCATCGGCCCCGACGGGCAGGGCGGACCGACGATCGATCCGTGCGGGGTGTGCGAGCCGTGCCGCGCGATCGCCGAGGGGCGGCATATCGACGTGATCGAGATCGACGCGGCGTCGAACAACGGCGTCGACAGCGTGCGCGAGATGACCGAGGCGGTGCGCTATGCCGCGGTGTCGGCGCGCTTCAAGATCTACATCATCGACGAAGTCCATATGATGTCGACCCCGGCGTTCAACGCGCTGCTCAAAACGCTGGAAGAGCCGCCGGCGCACGTCAAGTTCCTGCTGGCGACGACCGAGGTCCACAAGGTGCCGGTGACGGTGCTGTCGCGCTGCCAGCGCTTCGACCTGCGACGCATCCCGGCGGAATTGCTGGCCGGGCATTTCGCGCATGTCGTCGAGGCCGAGGGGGTCGAGGCCGAGGCGGAAGCGCTGCAACTGATCGCGCGCGCGGCCGAGGGGTCGGCGCGCGATGGGCTATCGATTCTCGACCAGGCGATCGCGCATGGCGGGCTGGAGGGCGAGGGCGTGCGCGCCGATGCGGTGCGGCAGATGCTGGGGCTGTCGGATCGCGGGGCGATAAGGGCGCTGTTCGACCTGTTGTTGCAGAGCGACGCGGCGGGGGCGCTCAGGGCGCTGCGCCAGCAATATGATCTGGGCGTCGATCCGGCGTCGGTGCTGCGCACGCTGCTGGAGACGGTTCACGGCGTCACCATCGTCAAGGTCGGCGGGGATCGTGGGGCGGGCCAGTCGGCCGAGGAACGCGCGGCGTTCGACGGGTGGAGCGCGCTGTCGTTCCCGATGCTGCACCGGCTGTGGCAGTTGCTGCTCAAGGGCCATGAGGAAGTTTCGCGCGCGGCGCTGCCGATCGAGACGTGCGAAATGGCGCTGCTGCGGATCGTCCATGCCTCGTCGCTGCCCGATCCGGGGGCGCTGGCGAAGCAACTGGCGGCCGGTCAGGTTCCGGCGATGCCGTCGCCGGTCGCCGCGCCGCCCGAGCCGGTCGCGCCGCCGGCCCCCGAGACGATGGAGGCGGTAGCGCAGTTGCTGTCGAAGCACGGCCGCCATTCGCTGGAGGCGCAGTTCCGCAATTGCGCGCGGATGCTGCGGCTGGAGCCGAACCTGCTGGAACTGAGCGGGAGCCGGCCGTTGCCCGCCGACTTCGCGCGCGATCTGGAACAGGCGCTCAAAGGGATCACCGGGGTCCATTGGCGCGTGCTGATCGGCGAGGGCGCGGGCGAGGCGACGCTGCGCGAGCAGCACGAAGCGCGCGCGATGGATGAGCGTGCCGCGATCCTTGCCTCGCCGCTGGTGGCGGCGGCGTTCCGGGCGTTTCCCGATGCCGAACTGATCGAATGGAAGAAGGTGGAACGATGAAGAATCTCGACGATATTATGGCGATGGCGCAGAACGTGCAGAACGAGCTGACCAAGGCGCAGGCGAACCTCGACACGATCGAGGTCGATGGCCAGTCGGGCGGCGGGCTGGTGAAGGTCCGCGCGTCGGCCAAGGGGCGCATCCTCGGCGTCGACATCGACGATTCGCTGTTGCAGGTGTCCGAAAAGCAGATGCTGGAGGACCTGATCGTCGCCGCGTTCAACGACGCGCGGGCGAAGGCGGATGCGGCGAGTTCGACCGAGATGTCGAAGCTGACCAGCGGCCTGCCGCTGCCGCCGGGGTTCAAGCTGCCGTTCTGATTGCCGATCGGTAGGGCTACGCCCCTCCCTGTCAGGGAGGGGAGTTGAGTGAGGGCGGCCCGTTTCCGGCGACGGAGTGGGCCGTTCGTCGTTGGGGGCGGTTGATACGCTGCTGGAACAAGCTTCCGGGCGGGCGGTTGTTGCTGCAACCTTTCCGCAACGGAGTTCTTGTCATGGCCGAGGATCGCATCGAGACGACGACGAACGGCGCGCCGCATACCACCATCATCGAACGGCGCGGGTCGGGCGGCGGGTTGCTGATCGGGCTGGCGGTGCTGATCGCGGTGATCGTCGCGGCCTATTTTCTGCTCAATCAGGCGAACAACGATAGTGCGCGGACCGGTGCGGTGACGTCGGCGGCAAGAAGCGTTGGCGATGCGGCGGACAAGGCCGGTGACGCGGTGGAGCGGGCGACGAAGTAAGCGGTCAGGGCCGATCGACCTTCAGCATTGCCGGCCGATCTTCGTCATTTTCGGCCGCAACAGCCACCCCTTTCGTCACCCCGGACTTGTTTCCGGATCCACGGCTCGGCAATCGGTATGCCTTGAGCTTCGATTGACTGCATTTGCGGTCAGGTGGACCCCGGAACGAGTCCGGGGTGACGACGCGCGAAGGAATGTCGATCCGCTCAGTTCAGGCAGCCGTCGAGGCCCTGACGGCGGACGACGCCGATGCGGGTTTCGATCGTGCGGGCGTAGCGGCGGGTGAAGCCGGTCGGCGCAATGCCGGCGCGCTTCTTGGGCAGCGGCAGGACGGCGGCGATTTGCGCCGCTTCGCGCGGGCTCATGCGCGCGGCGGAATGTTTGAAATAGCGCTGTGTGCCGGCTTCCACGCCGTAGGTGCCGATGCCGGTTTCGGCGACGTTGAGATAGACTTCCATGATCCGGCGCTTGCCCCACATCGCCTCGATCAGCACGGTGAACCACGCTTCCAGTCCTTTGCGGAAATAGCCGCCATTCTGCCAGAGGAACACGTTCTTCGCGGTCTGCTGGCTGATCGTCGAGCCGCCGCGGATGCGCCCGCCGGTCAGATTGCGGCGCGCGGCGTTGGCGATCGCGGCATAGTCGAAGCCGTTGTGCGCGCAAAAGCGGCTGTCCTCGCCGGCGATGACCGCGCGGGCCATGTCGGGATCGATGCTGGACAGCGGCCGCCAGCTTTTGGTGACGCCGTGGCCGGTGGGGACATCGCCGAGCATCGTCAGCGTGATCGGCGGCGGGACGAAGCGCAGGATCAGCACCAGCACGACCGATAGCACGACGAAGCCCAGCACGAGCTTGATCGCCCAGCCGAGGAGGCGGCGGTGCCACGTCGTGGCGGCGGGGCGGGAGCGGGGGGCGGTGCGGGCGGCCATGCCATGCTCGCTACGCTTTGGGGGTGGGGGAGGGCAAGGTGGCAACTGCGATCGCGGCGGGAGGTGGGGCGGCGGTCGCGTGCCGCCTTGATGCTTCTCGTGCTTTCGGGGTTTGCTTGCTGGGTGCGTTGGCGACTTCGACTGCCGTCTGTGCGCTGATGGGTCGGCAATTGCGGTCGCGGCTGGAGCCGGGAGGGCATAAGTTATGGATTCCGGCCTTTGCCGGAATGACGGTAGGGGGCGGCGGTTGCGCGCCGCCCCGGTGGTTACACCGCCGCCAGCATCCGGCGGTCGCCCGCCAGACGCATCATCGCCTTTTGCAATTTTTCGAACGCGCGGACCTCGATCTGGCGGACGCGCTCGCGGCTGACGCCATAGACCTGCGAGAGTTCCTCCAGCGTCTTGGGATCGTCGGTCAGGCGGCGTTCGGTCAGGATGTGCTTCTCGCGGTCGTTGAGGTCGTCCATCGCCTCGACCAGCATGCCGTGGCGAACGTCGGCTTCCTGTGCCTCGGCGACGACCGAATCCTGCAACGGGCTGTCGTCGGCGAGCCAGTCCTGCCACTGGCTCTCGCCATCCTCGCGCATCGGCACGTTGAGCGACGTATCGCCGCCCATCGCCATGCGACGGTTCATCGAGGTCACTTCCTCCTCGGTGACGCCGAGGTCGGTCGCGATCTTGTGGAGATGTTCGGGGCTGAGGTCGCCGTCCTCGAACGCATCGAGCTTCGACTTCATCCGGCGCAGGTTGAAGAACAGTTTCTTCTGCGCGGCGGTCGTGCCCATCTTCACGAGGCTCCACGACCGCAGGATGAATTCCTGGATCGAGGCGCGGATCCACCACATCGCATAGGTGGCGAGGCGGAAGCCGCGATCGGGCTCGAACTTCTTCACGCCCTGCATCAGCCCGATATTGCCTTCGGAGATCAGCTCGCTGACCGGCAGGCCATAGCCGCGATAGCCCATCGCGATCTTGGCGACCAAGCGCAGGTGCGAGGTGACGAGCTGCGCGGCCGCCTCGGGATCGCCATGTTCCTGGAACCGCTTGGCGAGCATATATTCCTGCTCGGGTGCCAGGATCGGAAATTTGCGGATTTCCGACAGATAGCGGTTGAGGCTCGCCTCGCCGCCGAGCGCCGGGATCGTCGCCGGGACGTTGCTGCCAGTTGCCATCGTCTAAACTCCCTTTGTCCCTGTCAGGACGTGCCGCAGTGCGGCGTGTCCGACCTTATACGTGAAGATGCCCCAACAGTTCCTGCATGTCTGCCGGAAGGTCGCTATCGAACGCCAAAGCGTTTTTTAGCACGGGGTGGATGAACCCGAGATGTGCGGCGTGCAACGCCTGCCGCCGGAAGCCAAGGCGCCCCAGCAGCGACTGGAGCGCGGGCCGCCGCCCGGCATAGACCGGATCGCCGAGCAGCGGATGGCCGATCGATGCCATATGGACCCGCACCTGATGCGTCCGCCCCGTCTCCAGCCGGCATTCGATCAGCGTCGCGTCGCGCAAGGGGCGAAGCGGGCGGAAGTGCGTCACCGCATGTTTGGCATGGGGGGCACGAACGATCGCCATCTTCTTGCGATCGTTGGGCGAGCGCGCGAGCGGGGCGTCGACCTTGCCGGTCGAGGTCGTCACCCGGCCCGCAACGACCGCGAGATAGCGGCGATCGATGCTGTGATCCTTGAACTGGCTGGCAAGTCCCTCATGCGCGGCATCGCTCTTGGCGACGACCAGCAGCCCCGAGGTATCCTTGTCGATGCGGTGGACGATGCCCGGGCGCGCGACGCCGCCGATCCCCGACAATTGCCCCGCGCAATGGTGGAGCAGCGCGTTGACCAGCGTGCCGTCGAGATTGCCGGCGGCGGGATGCACCACCAGCCCGGCGGGTTTGTCGACGACGATCAGGTGATCGTCTTCATAGGCGATCGACAGCGGAATATCCTGCGCCACCGTGTCGAGCGGCACGGCGGCGGGGACGGCGATGGTGAAGCTTTGCCCGGCGGCGACCTTGCGCGACGAATCGGTGATCGGGCCGGCATCGCCCGCGACATGGCCCGCCGCCATCAGCGCCTTGATCCGTTCGCGCGACAAGTCGGCGACGACATCGGCCAGCGCCTTGTCGATCCGTTGCCCGTGCAGCCCATCGGGAATGCGTGCGGTGATCGTGGAAACCCCCCGGTCCATCCGTTACGAGATGGGAATGACGCCGGTATTTTCAAGCGAACTGCTGCTCGCCCTGCTGCGCGAGGGGGCGGCGAGTCCGGTCGAGCGCTGTGGGATCCTGCGCGGGGAGGGTGCGCGGATCGTGCGTGCCGACGCGACGGCGAACGTCGCGCCCGACCCGGCGCGGCATTTCGAGATCGATCCCGCCGCGCTGCTGGCGGCGCACCGCGATGCGCGGGGGGGCGGCGCGGGAATCGCCGGCTGGTATCACACCCATCCGGGCGGGCGGCCCGACCCGTCGCCGACCGACGCGGCGCAGGCGGCGGCGGACGGCATGCTCTGGCTGATCGTCGGCCACCGCACCGCCCGGCTGTGGCGCGCGGTGGCGGACGGGGCGGTGCATGGCCGGTTCGATCCGGTGGCTTTCACGGTCGAACTGCCCAATCGCGTTGAAAAAAAATGTCTGGCGGTCCACATGGAGGATGGCGAACGGACAGTGTCGTTCCGCCCGTCAAGGATTGCACCGCTTTGAGCCTCAGCCCCGCCGATTTCGCCAGCCTGCTGTGTTCGCGGTTGTGCCATGACCTGCTGAGTCCGGTCGGGGCGCTCAACAACGGGCTGGAACTGCTGGCCGACGAACATGACCCCGATATGCGCGCCCGCTGTCTCGAACTGCTGGCGGACAGCGCGCGGGCATCGGCCAACAAGCTGAAATTCTTTCGCCTCGCGTTCGGCGCGGCGGGCGGCTTTGGCGATTCGATCGACACGCGCGAGGCGAAGGCGGCGATCGAGGGGCTGTTCGTCGACAACCACCGGGTCAAGCTCGGCTGGATGGTCGACGCGCCGTCGCTGCCCAAGCCGGCGGTGAAGGTGCTGCTGAACCTTGCGCTGATCGCGGGCGACGCGCTGGTGCGCGGCGGGCAACTCGATGTGGGCGCGGAGACGGGCGGTGGCGGTGTCGAGATCGTGGTGCGCGCCGATGGGCAGCGCATCGTGCTCGACCCCGAACTGCGCGGCGCGCTGCTGGGCGATGCGGCGATGATGACCCCGCGCGCGGCGGCGGCGTGTCTGGTGCGCGAACTGGTCGAGCAGGGGAATGGCGAGTTGCAGGTGTCGCCGGTCGATTCGCCGGTGCTGTTGTTCGGGGCGTCGTTTCCGCCGCGCTAGACGGGATGGGTATTCAGCTTTGGCAGGGGGGATTTGCCCCCCCGCGTCATCCCCGCGCAGGCGGGGATCCATACACGCCGACGCCAGTGATGGAATCGCGCCCGTTGCGTCTATGGGTTCCCGCCTGCGCGGGAACGACGAAAAGGCGTAACATCGGCTGAATATCCCGTCCGGCCCGAGGGCCGATCGACATTCGGCATTTCCGGCCAATCCTCGTCATTTCCGGCCGAAACAGCCGTCCCTTTCGTCACCCTGGACTTGTTCCGGGGTCCACGGTTCGGCGATCGTTATGCCTTGAGCCTCGATCGACCGCATCTGGGGCTAGGTGGACCCCGGAACAGGTCCGGGGTGACGACGTGCGAAGGAAGGTCGCGTCCGGCCCACGGCTGCGCTGACCATCGGACCGATTGCGAAACGACGATCATTTTGCGATGCCTCCTGCGGGGGTGATCGATGAGCGAATCCGGGACAGGCGAAGCCGCGCGGCCATGGTTGCGCGAAATCGGCAGTATCGTGCTCGGCGTCCTGATCGCGCTGGCGATCGGCGAGGTTGCCGACGGGTTGCGCCACCGCGTCAATGCGCGGGCGACGCTGGCGGTGATACGGACCGACCTGGGCCGGAACGGCGTCAGCCTCGAGGAACGGATGATGAAGGGGCGGTGCTACCTGCGCCGCCTCGACGAGCTTCGCGCCGAGCTGGCGGCGGCGCGACGGACGGGCAGGTTGCGGCCGATCGGCGCGATCGGCCGGCCGAACATCCGGCCGTTCTATCAACCGGGCTGGAATACGCTGCTCGGCAGCGGCGAGCTGAACTATCTGCCACGTCGGCAGATCGACGGTATCACGTCGTATTTCAGCATGGTCGAAACCTATGACGAGATGCAACGGGAGGAGCAGTCGGCGTGGGCGAGGCTGCGGGTGCTGGAGAATCGGACGGGGCCGGTCGAAGGCGATCTGATGGCGGAGCTGGAAACGACGATCGAGGAAACCCGTAATCGCTCCGAGATACTGAACGTTACCGCACGGCAGATGTGGATCTTCCAGCACTATCTGGGCGTGGCGACCGATCGGAGCTTTTTCGACAACGGCACCACGGCGGCGATGGCGCGCGCCAGTGTCGTCTGTCAGCCGTTGCAGGTCGCCGCCTCCTAACCCCCTCTTAACGACCCGTCGTCCATGCTGCCCCTTACGAACGGGCGGAGCCGCATGGACGATCTGTTGCAGGAATTCATCGCGGAAACCCGCGAGACGCTGGAGCCGCTGGCCGGCGAGATCGTCGCGTGGGAGGCCGCGCCCGACGATCGTGCGCGGCTGGATGCGATCTTCCGCTTCGTCCATACGGTGAAGGGAAGCTGCGGCTTCCTCGATCTGCCGCGCCTGTCGCGCCTGAGCCATGCCGCCGAGGATGCGCTGTCCGAGGTGCGCGACGGGCGGCGGCGGCCCGACCGGGCGCTGGTCGATGCGGTGCTGGCGATCGTCGACCGGATCGGCGCGCTGGTCGAGGCGATCGATTCGGGCACGTCGCTGGGCGACGGGGACGAGGAACGGCTGATCGCGGCGCTGGCCGAGGGCGGGCCGGCGGTGGTCGAGGTGCCGGTGGCGATGCCGGCGCCCGCCGCCGGGCGGGTGGCGCAGCGCAGCGTGCGGCTGAACGTCGATCTGCTCGAACGCATGATGAGCGGCATGTCCGACATGGTGCTGGTGCGCAACGAACTGGTGCGGCGGCTGCGCGAGATCGACCTCGATCCGCAACTGGAGGCGGCAGTGGAACGGCTGTCCGCGTCGGTCGCCGACATGCGCGACGCCGTCACCCGGACGCGGATGCAGAAGATCGAGACGCTGTTCTCGGCATTGCCGCGCATGGTGCGCGATACTGCCGCGACGCTGGGCAAGGCGGTGACGCTGACGATCGACGGTAGCGACGTCGAACTCGACCGCGAGATGATCGAGGTGATGCGCGATCCGTTGCTGCATGTCGTGCGCAACGCGATCGACCATGGCATCGAGGCGCCGGCGGAGCGCCGCGCGGCGGGCAAGCGCGAGGCAGGCCGGCTGCATATCGTCGCGCGCCAGTCGGGCAACCAGATCATCGTCGAGATCGCCGACGACGGGCGCGGGATCGATACCGAGGCGCTGGTCCGCAAGGCGGTGCGCGGCGGGCGGAGCGAGGCGGAGCTGCGCGCACTGTCCGAGCGCGAACGCTGCGAACTAGTGTTCGCACCCGGCCTGTCGTCGCGCGACGTCGTGACCGAGATTTCGGGACGCGGCGTCGGCATGGACGTGGTCAAGGCGTCGGTCGACCAGATCGGCGGGCGCATCACCCTCGACAACATGCCCGGACGGGGCTTGCGCATCGTGATGCAGGTGCCGCTGACCCTGTCGATCGTGTCGACGATCATCGTGACGGCGGGCGGCCATCATTTCGCGATTCCGCGGCAGGCGATCAGCGAGATCGTCAGCCAGCGCGGGCGCAACATCCGGGTCGACACCGTCGGCGGCACGCGGGTGGCGGCGGTGCGCGACCGGCGGATGGCGGTGGTCGACCTGTGCGAGCTGATCGGCGCGGACAGCACCATCGCGCCGGGTGCGCAGATGCTGGTGGTGGTCGGCATCGGCGGCGGCGATTTCGCGCTGGCGGTCGATCAGGTGTGCGATACCGAGGAACTGGTGGTGCGGCCGGCCTGTCCGTCGGTGATGGCGTGCGGCCTGTATGCGGGGCAGACGCTGCCCGATACCGGCCAGCCGATGCTGCTACTCGATTGCGCCGGCGCGGCGCAACTGGCCGGGCTGCGGTTCGACGACACGCTGCGGCAGGCGGCGGTCGAGGAAGCGGTCGTGGAGCCGGGGATCGCCGCGCTGCTGTTCGAGGATCTCGACGGGCAGCGGCGCGTGTTGCCGCTGGCGGCGATCGACCGGATCGAGAAGGTGCCGCGCGACGCGCTGCGCCAGAGCGCGGGACGGTTGCGGATGACGATCGACGGGCGGATCGTGCCGGTCGAGGCGATGGGACCATGCGACGGGACCGGGCCGGTCGAGGTGCTGCGGCTGACCGACGGCGCGATCGAGGTGGCCTATGCGATCCGCGAGGCGATCGACATCGTGACGCTGCCGGCCGAGATGGTGCCGGCGCGACAGGCGGGGCCGATCGCGGGCGTGGTGATGCTGGACGGCGACCAGACCGAGCAGGTCGACGTGCTGTGGCTGTTCGAGCAGCACGCCGAAGGCAGCATGGCGGCGCGGGCGGCGCGGCCGACCTGCCTGCTGAGCGATGGCGGCGGATGGATGGCGACGTTCCTGCGCCCGATGCTGGAACAGGCGGGATACCGCACGATCGACCGCGCGGAGAGCGATGCCCCGCCGGCGATCGTGCTGGCGCAGGCGGGCGATGCGCATGTCGCGTCGGGCGGCGCGCCGGTGGTGCGGCTGCGCGAGGCGCTGGCCGACAGCGGCGATGGCAGCATCTATCGCTACGACCGCGAAGGCGTGTTGCGCGCGGTGCGCATGGCGGTGGGGGAATGACGATGGTCGAACTGCTGCTGATGGCGACGATCGACGGACAGGCGGTGGCGATCCGGTCCGATCAGGTGGAATCGGTGGTCGACATCGGCACGGTCACGCCGGTGCCGCTGGCAAGGCGGGCGGTGCGCGGGCTGGCGGCGCTGCGCAGCCGGGTGGTGACGGTGATCGATACCGGCGTCGCGCTGGACGAGGCGATCACCCCGCCGCCGCGTCGTCGCGCGGTGGTGACGCGGGTCGACGGGCATCATTACGCGCTGCTGGTCGATGCGCTGGACGACGTGCTGGAGTTCGAGGTGCAGCCGCTCACCCCCGGGCTGGTGCTGTGCCCGCGCTGGGCGGCGGTGGCGGACGGCATGATCGAGCGTGGCGACACGCCGGTATTGATCGTCGACCTGCCCGCCATCGTCGCGCGGGTGACGGGTGAAGGGCGGATCGCTGCGTAGCATTTCGTATCCGGCGCTTAACGCGACGCTTACGAAGTTCGGCCATGGTGACGGCGTGATAGTGGTAGAGGGTATCCGATGAAGAGCTGCCTGGTCGTCGATGACTCGAAGGTGATCCGCAAGGTCGCGCGCCATATCCTCGAGACGCTCGACTTCGAGGTGCGCGAGGCGGCGGACGGGCGCGAGGCGCTGGCCTGCTGCACCGAGCGTTCGCCCGACGTGATCCTGCTCGACTGGAACATGCCGGTGATGAGCGGCATGGATTTCCTGCGCGCGCTGCGCCAGAGCGAGGGCGGCGACCGGCCCAAGGTGGTGTTCTGCACGACCGAGAACGGCATGGCCTATATCCGTGCCGCGATCGAGGCGGGGGCCGACGAATATGTCATGAAGCCGTTCGACCGCGAAACGCTGGAGAGCAAGCTCCAGATCGTCGGCGTTTCGTAAGGCGCCGGTCGGAATGGCCCGGTGATGGCGCTGGCCCGACCTTCGAGTGATACCGTGACGCACCATGACGTGCGGGTGATGGTGATCGACGATTCGGTGGTCACGCGGGTGATCGTCGCCCGGATCATCGATGCGATGGCGGGGCATGCGGTGGTCGCGGCGGTCGGCGGGATCGGCGCGGCGCTGCCGGTGCTGGCGCGCGAGCGGATCGACGTGATCCTGCTCGATCTGAACCTTCCGGAGATCGACGGGCTGTCGGGACTGCCGACATTGGCGGCGCTGGCCCCGCACGCGGCGATCCTGGTGCTGTCGGCGACGTGCGACGACGGATCGGCGGCGGCCCTGCACGCCCGGTCGCTGGGCGCGGTGGCGACGATCGCCAAGCCCGCGTCCTCGGCGATGGTCGGGCGATTCGCCGAACGCTTGCAGACGGCGGTGAGCGCTGCCGTCCGCCCCGCCGCCGCCGTCGTTGCCCCGCAGGATGCGTGGGACGTCGTCGCGATCGGTGCGTCGACCGGCGGCATCCACGCGCTCGCCCCGCTGCTGGCGGCGATTCCCCCCGATTGCGACGTGCCGATGTTGCTGACGCAGCATCTGCCGGCATCGTTCACCGGCTATTTCGCCGGGCAACTGACGCGGCTGGCGCAGCGACCGGTGGATATCGCGACCGACAGCCTGCGCATCCGGCGCGGGCGCATGGTGCTGGCGCCGGGCGATGCCCATCTGCGGGTGGTGGCGACCACGGACGGCGCGGCGATCCGGCTCGACCGGACCCCGGCGGTGAGCGGGTGCATGCCCTCGGTCGATCCGATGTTCGAATCGGTCGCGCGGGTCTATGGCGCGCGCGCGCTGGTGGTGGTGCTGTCGGGCATGGGCCGCGACGGGTGCCGGGGCGCGGCGCGGGTGCAGGCGCACGGCGGCACGGTGGCGGCGCAGGAGCGGCAATCCTCGGTCGTCTGGGGGATGCCGGGCGCGGTGGTCGAGGCGGGGCTGGCCACGACGATCGGCACGCCCGCGCAACTGGGTGCGTTCATCGCGAAGGGACGGCGGCCGTCATGACGATGGCGATGCCCCTTGCGCCGCGCGGCGCGGCGGTCGCGACGATCGTCGCGTTGCTGGAGGCGCGCACCGGGCAGCAGCTCGACGCCGGGCGGACATGGCGGATCGACAGCGCGCTGCAACCGATGCTGCGCGAACGCGGCCTCGCCACGATCGACGAACTGGTCGCGCGGATTTCGGCGAACAGCGAACGCGGGCTGGGCGACGCGGTGGTCGACGCGCTGCTCAATCAGGAAACGTCGTTCTTCCGCGATGCCGGTGTTCTCGACTTAGTGGCCGAGGCGGTGAGCGACATGATGCGCGAGACGCCCGGCCGCAAGGTGCGGCTATGGTCGGCGGCCTGTTCGACCGGGCAGGAGCCGCTGTCGCTGGCGATGCTGTTCCACGAACGCCATCTCGCGAGCGGGCAGACGATCCCCGAGATTCGCGCGACCGACATCTCGGCGCGCGCGCTGCGCCGCGCGCGCGACGGGCGCTATACCCAGTTCGAGGTGCAGCGCGGCCTGCCGGTCCGGCGGCTGGTGACATGGTTCGACCAGCGTGGCGACCTGTGGGAAGCCAAGGCGGAGCTGCGCTACCGCGTGTTGTATTCGCAACAGAATCTGATCGCCGATCCGCCGCTGGCCGGGCGGTTCGATATCGTGCTGTGCCGCAACCTGTTGATGTACCTGTCGCCGCCGATGCGGCGGCGGGTGCTGGACCGCATCGCCTGCGTGTTGCGGCCGGGCGGGCTGCTGGTGCTGGGCGCGGGCGAGACGGTGATCGGGCACAGCGACGCGCTGGTCCCGTCGGAGCGGTATCGCGGACTCTATCGGCCGGCGCTGCGGTAGCGGCCAATCCTGTTGCGTTTCGCACGCTCCCGCCGCAAGCCGGAGGCGAAACGTGATGGAGGGTGCGGGCAAGTGGAGTGGATCGAGACGCCGTCGCCCAGTTTCAACGAACGGCGGCTGCCGGTGACGATGCTGGTGCTGCACTATACCGGCATGGTCGATGCGGCGTCGGCGATCGCGCGGCTGACCGATCCCGCCGCCGAAGTCTCGGCGCATTATCTGATCGAGGAGGACGGGCGCATCCACCGGATGGTGGCCGAGGACAAGCGCGCATGGCACGCCGGCCGGTCGCACTGGCGCGGCATCACCGACGTCAACAGCGCGTCGATCGGCATCGAACTGGTCAATCCCGGCCATGAATGGGGCTATCGCGCCTTTCCCGACGCGCAGATGGGCGCGCTGATCCCGCTGGTCCATGCGATCAAGGAACGGCATGGCATCACCCGTGGCAATGTCGTCGGCCATTCCGACATCGCGCCGGCGCGCAAGGACGATCCGGGCGAACTGTTTCCGTGGGGAAAGCTGGCGCGGTTGCGCCTTGCGCTGCCCCGCCCGGCCAGGGGACTGATGGATCCGGGCTGGAGCGACGCCGGGTTCCTGCTGGCGCTCGAACGCTTCGGCTATGACGTGACCGACGCGGTGGCGGCGGTGACGGCGTTCCAGCGACGCTTTCGCCCGGAGGTGATCGACGGGGTGGTCGACGGCGAATGCCGCATGCTGCTGCTCGCGCTGTTGTTGCCCAGGCCGCAAGGCGACGATTGAATCGCGCTGGCCGATTGGCTAGGGGCGGCTGCGTCAGAGGGTCGGGCGGCCGCGCTGCGCTTCGTGCGTATCGAGGAAAGTCCGGGCTCCACGGAAACAACGGTGCCGGGTAACGCCCGGCGGGCGGATCGTTTCGGCGATACGTTCAGGGACAGTGCCACAGAGAGCAGACGGCCTTTGGCTTCGGCCGGGTTACGGTGAAAGGGTGCGGTAAGAGCGCACCGCGCGGACGGTAACGGACGCGGCATGGCAAACCCCACCGGGAGCAAGACCGAATAGGGGCGGCATGGGGCGTGGCAACGCGCTTCGGGGCATGTTCCGGCCCGCTGCCCGGGTTGGTTGCTGGAGGCGCCACGCAAGTGTCGCCCGAGAGGAATGGTCGCCTATCCCGCTTGCGCGGGTGGACAGAACCCGGCTTATAGACCCTCTGACACTGGTTTTTGATCCGCCTTGGGTGCGTGCAGGCTCCCCTCCCTGAACAGGGAGGGGCTGGGGGTGGGTCGNGCCCCGGCCCGCGAGGGACCGGCGGCACCCGCCCCAAGCCTACCCACCCCCGACCCCTCCCTTGTCAGGGAGGGGAGAGTCTCGATCGCAATGGGTTGCGCGGCACGGCGCAACGCCTATTTCGGCAGGCCATGGCACGGCACACACGATCGAACGACTGGGGTTTTCCCCGCTGGCGCGGCTATACCGCCGGGCGCGAGGCGCAGCCGGTGCGGCTGTGCGACCGGCACGGCTGCGAGGCGCCGGGCGACCGGCCCGCGCCCAAATCGCCCAACAGCCCCGACCGCTGGTATTTCTGCGAAACGCATGCCGCCGAATATAACAAGGGCTGGAACTACTTCGAGGGGCTGAACGAGGAAGAGGCCAAGGCCCGCGAGGCGGACGAGCGGCGGACCGCCAACGGCTATGCGGCGTCGGCGTCGAACGCCTGGGCCGGATCAGGCGACGGCAGCCGATCGCGCGACGAGATGCGCGCGCTCGACGTGCTGGAGTGCGATCCCGACGCCGATTTCGACACGGTCCGCCTGGCATGGCGCAAACTGGCCAAGGTGTATCACCCCGATGTGCGGCCGGGCGATGCCGAGGCGGCGAAGCAGTTCCACGCGATCCAAGCGGCGTATGACGTGCTGCGCGTCGCCGAGGAACGGCGGAGCTGGAAGCCGGCATGAAGCGTGACGTCCGCTCGCGCTGGGAAAAGGCGGTGCTGGTGTGCGCGAAATGCTCGAAGAAGCTCGACACCGGTTTCGGCGATGACGGCAAGCCGC
>NZ_LMKU01000029.1:309085-309322 GCF_001421635.1 Sphingomonas sp. Leaf25 | reverse complement strand
CGAGGTCAAGTGCCTCGACGTGTGTCCCAAAGGCGCGGTGGTCGTGGTCGATAGTGAACGCCCCGGCGAATGGCTGCTGGTGCGGCCGGGCGACGATCTGGATGCGGTGGCGGCGCGGCTGGGGATGGGGCGGTAGGCGTTCAGTCGTCGAAGGGAAGCGGCAGGTCGGTGCCGCCGCCGACGCCGAACAGCGCCTGCACCGCTTCGTTGACGTCGATCTGGTCGCGACGTTCGCGT
>NZ_LMKU01000029.1:287406-309052 GCF_001421635.1 Sphingomonas sp. Leaf25 | reverse complement strand
TCCACCCCGGACCGCCGCCACGATCCACCCCGGTCTGTTCCATTTCTACCATATAGACCAATCGGATACGGCGTTCGTCATATTGCCCGGTCAGCGTGAGGCTGCTCGTCGAACTGCTGCTGGTCGCCAAGGCGCTGGCTGGCGGGCGGCTGTTGCTGCAACTGCGCCGGCCGTCGATCCGGCCGTTGTCGAACGCGAGCCTCATCCGGTTGCAATGGTCGCCCATCGGCATCGGGCTGGTCTCGCTCGCCGCGCGGCGCAGCATCGCCTCGATCGCGCCCGAGGGGAGGCATTGGGTGAAGTTCATCGGCTGCGCTCCGACTCCCCCACCGCCGAGCAACAGTGTGGCACTGCGCCGGAAGCGCCACAGGCCGCCGCGCATGGTGGGCGCGTTGCCGGTGACGACGATGTCGGGCTGTTCGCCGGTCACGACGATGTCGGGACCGTCGGGGGCGCGGGGCGTCGGCGGTGGTGTAGCGGGCTGGCGTGCGCCGGGATCGGCGAGCATCGCCGCTTCCGCCGCATCGTCGAGCGAGTCGATACGGCCGGCGATGCATGCCTTTGCCTCGTCGACTTCCCGGTGGCCCGATTTCACGCAGGCGCGCAGGATCGCGCACATGATGCGGTCGATCCGTTCGTCGCCGCTCGAAATATCGATGTCGCAGGTGCGGACCCAGCGGCCGTTCGTCGCATACCGGATGCGGACCTTGCGCAGCTTGCGGGCGATGACGACGATGTCGGGGCCGTCGACCGCCGGTTCCTGCGGCACCGGCTGCGGGGCATGGGCGGCGGGCGGGACAATGCCCATGCCGGCGGCGGCGAGCAGTCCGGTCCAGCGCAGTCCCACCAGCATCCACGCCTCCCGTCATGCCCGGTCGATCGCCGGAGTTCGCGGGGGGCAGCCTATGTCGGAAAAGCGCCGTCCGCCAGTGGGTTCAGGCAAGGCGACCGGCGGTTTCGCGGATGAGCGCGATCATGTTGGGAATGCCCTGCGTCCGGTTCGAGCTGAGCTGGTTGCGCAGATCGAACGGGGCGAGGGCCGCGTCGACATCGGTGGCGAGGATCGCGGCGGGATCGCGGTCCTGCACCGTCGTCAGGACCAGCGCGATGATCCCCTTGGTGATCGCGGCATTGCTGTCGGCGAGGAAATGGAGCGTGCCGTCGTCCCGCGTCTGGGGATAGACCCAGACCGATGCCGAACAGCCCCGCACCAGCGTCGCGTCGGTCTTGAGCGCGTCGGGCATCGGTTCCAACTGGCGGCCCAGATCGATCAGGAGCCGGTAGCGGTCGTCGCCGTCGAGAAAGTCATAGTCGTCGCGGATGTCGTCGATGCTCTGCATGGACGCCGCTATAGCCGCTGCGCCCTACAGTTCCACCCCGGCGGCGATCGCTTCCAGCTTGCGGATGCGTTCCTTCAGGTCGGCGATCTCGATCCGGGTGCCGGCGTTGGGCACCGGGGCGCTGAACGGCTTGTCGCCCAGGCGCTGCTGCTGGAGCGAGAGCCAGCCGCGCCAGCCCGAGAGCATCGTGACCGAAACGATGGCGACCGCGCCGAGCGAGGTGAGGGCGAGCGCCAGGAGGAAGGTGGGGTTCATGGGGATCACGCTCCCTTGGGATCAGTTGAGGGGGTTGTCGCGCAGCCGCTCGATCTCGTCGGAGAGATCGACGCCGCGGTCGGTGATGATGCGTTCGAGGACGCGGACTCGCTGTTCGAGGCGTTCCGTCTGCGCGGCATATTGCGCGGCCTTTTCGGCAAGCGCGTTGGCTTCCACGGTCAGGCGGCGTTCGCGGTGCTCCAGCCATGGTTTGAACACCAGATTGGCGAGGATGGCGATGATCGGGATCGATACGCCGAGCAGCGGAATGAGAAGCGGACTCATCGACGTTCCTTTCAGTTCGCGCGGCCGCGCAGTTGTTCGATCTCACGGTCCAGCGAATGCGCGCCATCGGTCACGATCCGCTCGACGTTCGCCAGCCGGTCCTTGATCGAGCCGAGTTCGGCCTTCAATTGCGCGTTTTCCTGGCTGAGCAGCTTCACCCGCTCGATCGTCTCGTCGTCACGCTTGGGGTAGACGCTCTGGCCCCAGCCGCCTTGCAGCGGGTAGCCGTGCTTGATCCGCAGCCAGGTCGTGACTACCCAACCCGCGACCGAGATCGCGACGATCGTTCCGATGAAGGGAAACAGCATCTGCATCATCGCGACCTTTTCCGGGGTGGCATTGTCGACGTAGGTCATCATGGCAATCGCTCCAGAAAGTTCAGCGCAGCGCGTCGATTTCGCGGGCGGTGCGGACGGCGGGGTCGGTGGCGATGCGTTCGAGGACGGCGATGCGTTCTTCGAGGCGCAGGACCTTGCCCTGCAACTGCTCGTTCTGCTGCGCCATCAGCAGCGCCTGCCGTTCGACGGCGATCCGGTCGCGGTTGCGGTGACGCTTGCCCTTGCCTTCATACTCGTCGTCCAGCGGATAGCCGTGCTTCGCGCGGATCGCCGTCTTCACGATGCCCGCCGCCATGACGATCGCGATGATCGCCAGCACGAACCCCGGTCCACCCCAACCCATCGTCTCACTCCCTCGTTCGCGTCCCGGCGGGGACCGGATCAGCGCAGGCTGTCGATCTCGTCCGCCAGACGGGTGTTGCGGCTGGTATAGTACATTTCAATATCGGCGAGGCGACGGTCGATGTCGCGAAAGGTCGAGCGCATTTCCGATGCGGTGCGCGTCGGGTTCGACCGTACGCCCTGCCAGAATTTCTCGTCCTCATGGCTGTCGTAGAGGCCGTAAGGCTTCTTCTGCGCCATCCAGGCGATCATGAAATAGGCGATGACCGTCCAGGGGAAGCCGCCGGCCAGCGTCAGCAGCACCGTGCCGATGCGGATCCACATGACCTCGACGCCGGTATAGTCGGCGATGCCGGCGCACACGCCCGACATCTTGCCATTCGCCTTGTCGACATAGAATTTCGTGCGTGCGCCGGACATCAGTCCCTCCGTGAATAATCGTGGTTGCGGAAATCATTTTCCGGGAAGTCCCGGCGCGGTGCCGAGGGGCGGAAGTCCGGGTTGTCGGCGGCGATGATCCGCTCGATCGTCTGGAGCCGCTCCTCGAGCCGCCGGGCGGTGAGGTGCATGTCGTCGAGCAGCCGTTCGTCCTCGTTCGTCAGCGTCGGCGACTGTTTCCACTTGGTGATATAGTGGAGGATCAGCCACGGCAGCCCGATGAAGAGGACGCTGATGACGACCGCCACGGTCAGGAATTCGCCCATCGCGCTCAGCCCTCCCGGTTGAGGCGGGCCTTGAGCGCGGCCAGCTCGGCATCGATCTTGTCGGACGAGCGCAGCTCGGCGATCTCTTCCTCAAGGCTCTTGGGCGCCTGGCCCATGCCGGCGGCATCGGCGCGACCCTCGGCCAGATCGGCGCGGCGTTCCAGCACGTCGAAGCGGCTGAAGGCGTCGGCCGTCTTGCTGCCCGCATACATCTCGCGCAGCTTGGTGCGATTGTTGGCGGTTTCCATCCGGGTCTGGATGGCGCTCTGCCGGGTCCGCGCCTCGCGCAGCTTGCTCTGCAGCTTGGCGATGTCGACTTCCGAGGCGCGCAGCGCATCGTCGAGCACGACGATCTCGCTGTTGAGCTGTTCGGCCATGTCGACCGCCTTTTGCCGTTCGACGAGCGCGGCCTTGGCCAGATCCTCGCGATCCTTGCTCAGCGCCAGCTCGGCCTTTTCGGTCCAGCTTTCCTGAAGCTTGTCGAGCTTGCCGATATGGCGGCGCATTTCCTTCTGGTCGGCGATGGTGCGCGCGGCGGACGCGCGGACCTCGACCAGCGTCTCCTCCATTTCGAGGATAATCATGCGGATCATCTTCGCGGGGTCTTCGGCCTTGTCGAGCAGGTCGGTGACGTTGGCGGCGATGATGTCACGGGTGCGGGAAAAGATACCCATCGGTTACTCCTGAAGAAACGGGGTGGCCGGAGCGGAACGGGGCAGAACCGCCCCGGCCTGCCGCGTCACGCCATGGGCGCTGCGGCAAGGGTGAAGGCGAACGGACCGGAAGCGGTCGTCAGCCCAAGGGCGAACAGGCTGACCACGATCGCACCGGCCATGCTGGCGAGCGACTGGGAAAGCGAGATGTTCGAGAGGTTGCGCATTGGGGGTCTCCCTGAAACCTTTGTGTCGTGGCGCCCTGTGTCGGGCTTGTACATTGCTTTGCAGGAGCCGTGCCAGTTTCAAAAATGGCAGTTTTGCGTCGGTTCTGGTCGCGGTGGATACGAGTGCGAAATGACGACTTGCGAATTGTTGGGAAATTACGCCACACATCCGCCCCATGGAACGTGCATCCCAGGTCGTCGGCCAGTCCGGCCCGTTTCTCGACGCGCTGGAGCGCGCCAGCCGCGCCGCCGCGCTCGATCGCCCGGTGCTGGTGATCGGCGAGCGCGGCACCGGCAAGGAACTGGTCGCCGAGCGGCTCCACCGGCTGTCGGGACGGTGGGACCAGCCACTGGTGGTGATGAACTGCGCGGCGCTGCCCGAAACGCTGATCGAGGCCGAACTGTTCGGGCATGAGGCGGGCGCGTTCACTGGTGCGACCAAGGCGCGCACCGGCCGGTTCGAGGAGGCGGATGGCGGCACGTTGTTCCTCGATGAGCTGGGGACGCTGTCGATGGGGGCGCAGGAGCGGTTGTTGCGCGCGGTGGAATATGGCGAGGTGACGCGGATCGGATCGTCGCGGCCGATCCGGGTCGACGTGCGGATCGTGGCGGCGACCAACGAGCATCTGCCCGACCGGGTCGATCAGGGCACGTTCCGCGCCGATCTGCTCGACCGGTTGAGCTTCGAGGTGGTGACGCTGCCGCCGCTTCGCGCGCGGCCGGGCGACATCATGGTGCTGGCCGATTTCTTCGGGCGGCGGATGGCCGCCGAGATCGGGCGCGACGAATGGCCGGGGTTCGGCCCCAATGCGGTCGACCAGTTGATGGAGCATCGCTGGCCGGGGAATGTCCGCGAACTGCGCAACGCGGTCGAACGCTCGGTCTATCGCTGGGAACGGCCGGGGCCGATCGACCTGTGCGAGATCGATCCGTTCGCCTCGCCCTATCGCCCGCGCGGGGGGCCGGCGGCGACGCCTGCCGCCGCGGCGCCGGGCGCGGTGGCGGCGGAACCGGCCGAGCGCGACAATCCGGGCGACGACTTCAAGACGCGGGTCAACCGGTTCGAACGGCAGTTGCTGACCCGGGCGATGGCCGAGGCGCGCTATAACCAGCGGACGTGTGCCGATGCGCTGGGGTTGACCTACGACCAGTTGCGCCATGCGCTGAAACGCCATGGATTATTGGGGCAGGGGGGATAAGGGGCGGTTGCGTCTCGGCTCGCCGCCCCTAGATGTTGCCCGGACGTAACGACCGGAGCCAAGCCGTTCGAGCGGCGTTCGGTTGATCGACGTTTTGTGCCCACAGGAGGACCCGATGGCATTCACCCTTCCCCCGCTGCCCTATGCCTATGACGCGCTGGAGCCGACGATCGACAAGGAGACGATGACGCTCCACCACGACAAACATCATCAGGCCTATACCGACAAGCTGAACGAAGCGGTGTCCGAGGATGCCAGCCTCGAGGGCAAGTCGATCGAGGAACTGCTGGCGAATGTCGGCAGCGGGTCGGCCAAGCTGCGCAACAACGGCGGCGGCTATTGGAACCACATTTTCTTCTGGGAAACCATGAAGGGTGGCGGATCGCAGCCGTCGGGCGCGCTCAAGGACGCGATCGACGACCGGTTCGGCGGGGTCGACGCGCTGAAGGAACAGTTCAACGCGGCGGGCGTGAACCAGTTCGGGTCGGGCTGGGCATGGCTGATCGTGGGAGCCGACGGCAAGCTCGCCATCACCTCGACGCCGAACCAGGACAATCCGCTGATGGACGTCGCGGCGGTGAAGGGCACGCCGATCCTCGCCAACGACGTGTGGGAGCATGCCTATTACGTCACCTATCGCAATGCGCGTCCGGCGTATCTCAAGGCGTGGTGGGACGTGGTCGACTGGGACAAGGTCGGCGAGCGGTATGATGCTGCGGTGAAGTAAGATCACGGCAATAGCCCTCTCCCCTGAAGGGGAGAGGGTTGGGAGAGGGGGCTGTCCGCAAGGACGGCCCTCTTTTTTGTGAGTGCGGCGTTTGGGGCTTTCCCCTCTCCCCGACCCTCTCCCCTGAAGGGGAGAGGGAGTTAATCGGCAGGGGGCAGCGGCGCGTCCTTTTCCAGTTGCAACCCGTGGCGCAGCAGCATCGGAATATTCGCCCCGGCGAAGAGCAGCGTCAGCGGGACCGCGCCCCACAGCTTGAACCCGACCCAGAAATCCCACGACGAGTGCCGCCACACGACCTCGTTCAGCACCGCCATGAATGCGAAGAAGCCGGCCCAGTTGACCGTCAGCTTGCGCCAGCCGGTGGCGCTGAGCCCCGGATAGGCCGTCTCCAGCATCTGTTGCAGCAGCGGGCGGCCCGTCACCACCCCGAAGGTCAGGATCGAGGCGAACATCGCATAGACGATGGTCGGCTTCATCTTGAGGAAGGTATCGTCGCGGAAATACAGCGTCAGCGCGCCGAACACGATGACGAGGCCCGCCGACAGCCACAGCATCGGCGAGACATGGCCGGTCTTCCATTTCGACACGATGATCGAGACCAGGCTGGCGATCATGAACGCGATGCTGGCGATGATGACCTGCGCCAGCGAATCGACCATGTCGGGCAGCGACAGCTTCGACGCCAGCAGATTGGCGACGAAGAACACGCCGAGCGGCCCATAGTCGAGCGCCATGCGGAACAGCGGCGAGGCGGGTTTGGGTGCGGTCGTCATTTGCGCACCCGTTCGACGCCGGCGATGATCCGCGAGACTTCGTTGGCGTCGAAGCCGCGCAGGTCGTCGGCCGTCTCGCCCACGCCGATCGCGTGGATCGGGAGACCGAATTTCTCGGCGGCGGCGACCAGCACGCCGCCGCGCGCGGTGCCATCCAGCTTGGTCATGACGAGGCCGGTGACGCCGGCCGTCTCCTTGAACACCTCGATCTGGTTGAGCGCATTCTGACCCGTAGTGGCGTCGAGCACGAGCACCACGTCGTGCGGCGCGGCGGGATTGAGCCGGCCCAGCACGCGGCGGACCTTGGCGAGTTCGTCCATCAGCTCGCGCTTGTTCTGGAGGCGGCCGGCGGTGTCGACGATCAGCACGTCGATGCCGGTGGCGGTCGCCTGCTTCACCGCTTCATAGACGATGCCGGCGGCGTCGCCGCCCTCCGCCCCGCTCACGATCGGCACGCCGATGCGCTCGGCCCAGGTCCGAAGCTGGCCGATCGCGGCGGCGCGGAAGGTATCGCCCGCCGCCAGCATCACGCCGTAATCCTGATCGACCAGCGTCTTGGCGAGCTTGGCGATGGTGGTCGTCTTGCCCGATCCGTTGACGCCAATGACGAGGATCACCTGCGGCCGGGGAAACGCCTCGATCTCCAAGGGGCGGGCGACCGGGGCCAGCACCTTCTCGATCTCCTCGGCGACCACCAGGCGGATGCCCAGTTCCTCCATGTTGCGCTCATATTGCCCGTCGGCCAGCCGGGCGCGGACGCGCGCGGCGGTGGCGGGGCCGAGGTCGGAGGCGATCAGCGCCTCCTCGATCTCGTCCAGCGTCGCATCGTCGAGGCGTGCGGCGGAGAGGCCGACGAGGTTGCCGGTCAGGCGGTCGGAGGTTTTTTTCAGACCGCCGAGCAGGCGTTCGTGCCACGAAAGGCTCATAGGGGCATACCGATCAAGCGATCGCCTTCGACATGGGTGAGCCGCGCCGACACGATCGTGCCGGGCGGCGAGGGGGGAAGGAGGACGTCGGCAAAGCCGGGCGTGTGCCCGCGCGTGCCGGGCCGTTCGACGAGGATGGCGGCGGTGGTGCCGACCTGCCCCTGCAACCAGCGCTGACGCCGTGTGGCGGCGGCGGCGCGCAAGCGATCGGCGCGTGCCTTTGCGATGGGCGGCGGCACCTGCGGCATCCGCGCGGCGGGGGTGCGGGCGCGCGGGCTGTAGGGAAAGATATGCGCGTGGACGATGTCGCAGTCATCGATCAGTGCGAGGCTGTTCGCGGCCATGGCCTCGTCCTCGGTCGGGAACCCGGCGATGAGGTCGGCACCGATCGCGATTTCGCTACGGACGGTTTTGAGCCGGTCGACCAGTGCCACGGCATCGGCGCGGCTGTGGCGGCGGCGCATGCGCTTGAGGACCATGTCGTCGCCCGCCTGAAACGAGAGATGGACGTGCGGCATCACCCGCCGCTCGGTGGTGAGCAGCTCGAACAGCAGCGGATCGACGACCGCCGGATCGAGCGACGAGAGCCGCAGCCGGGCAAGCGCGGTGCGCGCGAGGATCGCGGCGACCAGATCGCCGAGGCGCGGCGTGCCCGCCAGATCGTCGCCATAGCTCGACAGGTCGACGCCGGTCAGCACGACCTCGCCATGCCCGGCATCGACGAGGGCGCCGACCTGCGCGACGATGCCGTCGATCGTGGCCGAGCGCGACGGGCCGCGTCCGGCGGGAATGGCGCAGAAGGTACAGGCGTGGTCGCAGCCGTTCTGCACCTCGACGAAGGCGCGGGTCTGGCCCGCGAACCCGGTCGACAGGTGCGGCGCGGTGTCGAGCACGCGGTCGATGGTGCGCACGACCACCGCATCCGTGGAAATCCATGCGGCGGGTTTGAGCTTGTCCGAATTGCCGATCACCCGGTCGACTTCGGGCATGGCGGCGAAGGCGGTGGGATCGATCTGCGCGGCGCAGCCGGTGACGATCAGTTCGGCCCCCGGCCGTTCGCGCCGCGCCCGGCGGATCGCGCGGCGGGTGCTGGCGACCGCATCGTTGGTGACGGCGCAACTGTTGACCACTACCGCGTCACGGGTCCCCAGCATCGCGCGGATCGCATCGCTTTCGGCGATGTTCAGCCGGCAGCCGAGCGTTATCATGGTGGGACCAACGGAGGATGGCATGGGCGGTGATCTAGGGACAGGCGCGGGGGAAGTCCACGCGGCAGCGAAGCAAGTGCTGGACTTCTGGTTCGACGAGGTGGGCGAGGACCGGCATTTTGCCAAAGACGACGCGCTCGATCGGACGATCGCGGAACGCTTCGGCGCGCTGCGCGACGCGGTGCTGGCGAGCGAGGCGGCGGCATGGCGCGAGGACGAACATCATCTGCTCGCCGCCGTCATCCTGCTCGACCAGTTCTCGCGCAACATCCATCGTGGTAGCGCGCAAGCGTTCGCCGCCGATCCGCTGGCGCTCGAACTGGCGCTGATCGGGATCGCGCGGGGCGACGACCGCGAGTTTCAGCCGCTCGAACGCTCGTTCCTCTACATGCCGTTGATGCACAGCGAGGACCGGGGCGTAGCGCGCTTTTCGGTGCGCTGTTTCGAATCGCTCGGCAACGCCAACAACCTGAAGTTCGCGCGCGACCATGCCGCCGTGATCGATGCCTATGGCCGCTATCCGTCGCGCAATGCCGCGCTCGGCCGGGTGTCGACCGACGCCGAGCAAGCGTATCTCAGCCGACCAGACGCCGGCTGGTGATCGTCGGCACGTCGGGATCGCTGCCGCCGCGCAGCAGCCCGCGTGCCCCCAGCATCCGCCTTGTATCGGCGATCGAGGTCGGCCGGCCGTACGCCCAGCCCTGCCCCTTCACGCAGCCGAGCGCCGCCAGCCGTTCGGCGATGGCGGCGCTCTCGATCCCCTCGGCTGTGACGGGCAGGTTCAGGCTGTCGCCAAGGCCAATGATCGCCTTCACGATCGCCGCCGAGTCGGCGCTGTCGAGCAGCGACAGGACGAAGCTCTTGTCGATCTTGATCCGGTCGAACGGCAGCGCGCGCAGATGGGCGAGGCTGGAATAGCCGGTGCCGAAATCGTCGAGCGCGACGCGGACGCCCTGATTCTTGAGGCTGCCGATGATCGACTGGGCGAGCGCCAGATTGTCGAACAGCGCGCTTTCGGTGATCTCCACCTCCAGCCGGTTGGGCGCGAAGCCGGCCTCGATCGTCGCCTTGATGATCTTTTGCGCGAGCCATGCGTCGCGCAACTGGACCGGCGAGATGTTGATCGACAGCGACAGCCCCGGGTCCCAGTCGCGCGCGGCGGCGAATGCCTGTCGCATGATCGACAGCGACAGGTCGCCGATCAGCCCGGTTTCCTCGGCCACGGGAATGAAGCGGTCGGGGGTGATCTCGCCATGCGTCGGATGGGTCCAGCGCGCCAGTACCTCGAAGCCGCTCAGCCGGCCGCTCGCCAGATCGACCTGTGCTTCGAAGCAGGGCGTGACCTGCCCTGCGGGGATGGCGATGCGCAGTCCGCTCTCCACATCGTTGCGGTCGTTCAGCGCGCGTTCCATCGCCCGGTCGAACCACGCATAGCGGTTACGGCCGCCTTTCTTTGCCCCATACATCGCGATGTCGGCCGATCGCATCAGCGCGTCGATCGTAGCACCATCGCTGTCCGACCGGGCGATGCCGATCGACGCGGTGATGTGGCAGCGCAGGCCATCGGCCTCGACCGGTTGCGCGAGCGACTCGACCAGCCGGCGTGCGATCGCGTCTACGGTTTCGGGATGGCGCGCGTCGAACACAAAGGCGCAGGCGAATTCGTCGCCGCCGAAGCGCGCGGTGAGCGCGGCGGGCGGCATGGCGGCGGCGATGCCGATCGCGACGCTGCGCAGCACCGCATCGCCCGCGACATGGCCGTGCATGTCGTTGACGGTCTTGAAATGGTCGAGATCGACGATCAGCAGCGCGACCGCCATCTTGCGCCGCGCCGCGAACGACAGCAGCGCCGCACCCGATTCGCCCAGGCTGCGGCGATTGAGGAAGCCGGTCAGCGGATCGCGCGCGGCGAGCAGTTGCGCGCGTTCCTCGGCGGCGGCGCGCAGGCGAACCTCCTCGCTCAAGGCGCGGTGGCGGAACCAGCCGAACAGGATCAGCGCCATGTTGAGCAGGAGGGCCACGACCAGCGACCGCTCGATCGGCGGTCCACCGGCGAAACGATAGGCCACGGCGCTCGACACCACCGCCGCGCCGACGCCCAGAAACAGGAGGGTTGCCGCCGCGCTGAAGACGAGCGCCCACCATTGCCGCCGCTCAGGGGGCGACGGATCGGGTGCGACGTCGATGACGCGGGGGCGGTCCGGTTCCATGCGGCGACAAGGATGCCGTCCGAGGAGTATAGAAGTTGTTAAGAAGCTGTTTGCGACCTCGTGGAAGCACGAGTTCCGAGCTGGCACCGCAGGACGCGCATCAACGCATTCCGCCGGCGGGTTGCATGGCGCGACCCTTTGGGGTAGGGGAGCGGATCGTTTCTTCCGGGAAGCGTTCAGCATTGCCGCCCATGGGCGACGCCGGCCGACGAGGTTTCGTCCGCCGGCGTGTTTTGCTTGAGCCTTTTCCGGGGGTGTCAGGATGGAGTGGTCCGCGTGTTCGAGAGTCTGAGTGACCGGCTGGGAGGGGTGTTCGATCGCCTGCGCGGTCGCGGCGCGCTGACCGAAGCCGATGTGCGGACCGCGATGCGCGAAGTCCGCGTGGCGCTGCTCGAAGCCGATGTCGCGCTGCCGGTCGCCCGCCAGTTCGTCGACAAGGCGACCGAGGCCGCCGTCGGTCACAACGTGCTGCGATCGATCACGCCGGGGCAGCAGGTCGTCAAGATCGTCCACGACGCGCTGGTCGACATGCTGGGGCCGGACACCGCCGAGCTGGACGTCGACGTCACGCCGCCCGCCGTCATCATGCTGGTCGGCCTGCAAGGCTCGGGCAAGACGACGACCACCGCCAAGCTCGCCAAGCTGTTGAGCAAGCGCGAGGGCAAGAAGGTGTTGATGGCGTCGCTCGACGTCAATCGCCCGGCGGCGCAGGAACAGTTGGCGGTGCTGGGCACGCAGGTCGAGGTCGCGACGCTGCCGATCTTGGCAGGCCAGCAGCCGGTCGACATCGCCCGGCGGGCGCTGCAATCGGCGAAGTTGCAGGGCTATGACGTTGTCATGCTCGACACGGCGGGCCGGCTGCACGTCGACCAGGCGCTGATGGACGAGATGAAGGCGGTGTCCGACATCGCCCGTCCCAATGAAACGCTGCTGGTCGTCGATGCGCTGACCGGTCAGGACGCGGTCAACGTCGCGCAGAACTTCTCCGATCAGGTGCCGCTGACCGGCGTGATCCTGACGCGGATGGACGGCGATGCGCGCGGTGGCGCCGCGCTGTCGATGCGCGCCGTTACCGGCAAGCCGATCAAGTTCGCCGGCACCGGCGAGAAGCTCGACGCGATCGAGCCGTTCCATCCCAAGCGTGTCGCCGGCCGTATCCTCGGCATGGGCGACGTCGTCTCGCTGGTCGAGAAGGCGGCGGAATCGATCGAGGCCGAGGATGCCGAGCGCATGGCCGGGCGGCTCGCCAAGGGCCAGTTCGACATGAACGACCTGCGCGGGCAACTGGCGCAGATGCGGCGGATGGGTGGTCTGGGCGCGCTTGCCGGCATGATTCCCGGCATGAAGAAGGCGCAGGCGGCGATGGCGTCGGGCGCGATGGACGAAAAGATTCTGCTGCGCATGGACGCGATGATTACGTCGATGACGGTCAAGGAACGCGCCAAGCCCGAACTCATCAACGCCAAGCGCAAGATCCGCATCGCCAAGGGCTCCGGCACCACGGTGCAGGACATCAACAAGCTGCTCAAGATGCACCAGGAAATGCAGTCCGCGATGAAGAAGCTCAAGAAGATGGGCGGCATCAAGGGCATGATGGCGATGCTGGGCAAGGGCGGTCCGGGGGGCGGCATGGCCGGCCTTGGCAATGCGCTGGGCGGACAGGGCCTGGGCGATCTGTTCGGCAAGGCGGGGGGCGAGATGCCCGGCCTGCCGGGGCTGGGCAGCGGCATGGGCGGGAAGGGCGGCATGCCGCAGCTTCCCCCCGGCTTCGGCAATCTCATCAAGAAGAAGTAACCGCCGGCAACGATCCGGCTTACACGAACCAACGAAGGAAGAAGACTCACATGGCACTCAGCATCCGTCTGTCGCGTGGCGGCTCGAAGAAGCGTCCCTATTACCGCATCGTCGTTGCCGATGCGCGTAGCCCGCGCGACGGCCGCTTCATCGAGAAGATCGGCACCTACAACCCGCTGCTCGGCAAGGAAGACGAGAAGCGCGTCGTGCTCGACGCCGAGCGTGCGACCCATTGGCTGGGCGTCGGCGCACAGCCGACCGACCGCGTCGCCCGCTTTCTCGACAAGGCCGGCGTGAAGGAACGCGCTGCCCGCGACAACCCCAACAAGGGCAAGCCGGGCGAGAAGGCCGTCGAGCGCGCCGAGGAGCGCGCCGAAAAGGCGAAGGCCGCCGAAGAAGCCGCCAACGCTCCCGCCGAAGCATAAGGGCTTCGTCCCGCGTCCGCCGCACGTCGGCGGACGCGGGCAGCCTTTGGTCGCGCCTGCGCGTTGTCGCCTGTCCCACGACAGGAGCATGGCCGCATGACCGACCCGGAAACCAGCCCAGCGCATGACGACGACGCCACCAACCAGGGCCGTTCGGCGGAAGACCCCGCCGAAGGCCGCGACGACACCCCCGAAGGCGACGCAGGCTCCCCCGGATAAGCCGGGCGGCGGCGAGCGGCGGGTGGTGCTCGCCGCTATCGCCGGTGCCCATGGGCTGAACGGCGAGGTGCGGCTGAAGCTCTTCACCGACGACCTGTCCAGCTATTCGCGGCTGAACGGCGGTGCGTTGACGCTCCAGTCGGTGCGTCCGGCGACCAACGGCGTCATCGGCCGCTTTCGCGAGATCGCCGATCGGACGAAGGCCGAAGCGATGCGCGGCACCGAGCTGTGGATCGGCCGCGACGAACTGCCCCCGCTTGGCGAGGGTGAATATTATCACGCCGATCTGCTCGGCCTGCCGGCGGTGTCGACCACCGGCGAGTCGCTGGGGCAGATCGTCGCGATCGACGATTTCGGTGCGGGCGACGTGATCGAGATCGAACGGCCGACCGGCAAACGCTTCATGGTGCCGATGCAGCCGCATGCGGTGCCCGAATGGAACGACGAACGGCTGGTGGTCGAGGCGATCTTCGCCGCTGAATAGCGCGTCAGTCGCCGGCGAGGCTGGCGGCGAAGGCGGCGCGGATGTCCGCCGGGGCATCCGACAGCCGCCGGGCGAGCCGCTGGCGCAAGCCCATGTCGGCACAGGCCGACCCGCGCTCCATGCTCCAATAGCCGAATTCGCGCGCCGCGACGCTCCGGTCGGAGAGGATGCGGATGTCGTGATGCCGCCGATCGGCGGCGATCCGGGCATAGGCGTTGGCGACGCTGTCCGCCGGACCTTCGAGCACTTGCAGGAAATGGCCGTCGTTGAACCACAATAATCCGGTGATCCCGTCGACCGCATTGTTATGCCGCGATTGCTGCAGAATGTCGTCGAGATCGATAGGGTCGCCGCACAGGCTGGCGTAGAAAATCTGGCGCAGGGGAACGTTGGTCACCCGAAAGGAATAGGATCGCGTCCGGGCAGGATCAAGGGCCCGGACCGTCCACTCAGAACCCCGGCGCCGTCAACGGCCAGCCGAGCCCGAGCATCAGCCGCACGCCGATCCAGCCGGCGGCGACGAGCACGACGCCGGCGCTGTCCGGGAAGCATATCCTGATCGAAGCGGCATGGATGCCGGCCAACACCGCCTCAATGGATCAACGTCAGCGGTCGAGCTGATGCATGCGCCAAGGGAATATCTGGTGGTAGCGTTCGGGCGAAAGCAAGTCGTGGGGGCCGGGCGCTATCGCCCGCGCGGTTTGGGCGGGTCGGGGGGTGGCGGGCCGATGTCGGCATCGGGGTCGATCGCTTTCGTCAGCAGGCGGCCGACGAACGTTACCGGATCGGCTCCGCGCTTGTAGCCGTACGCTTCCATCTCGCGGCGGGCGCAGCGGCCTTGCCCGGCGAAAATGCCGCAGCCTTGCCGGAACGGATCGGTCGTGGCGGTGCGGGCGGGTTCGCCCGCCACCGCCCCCTCGGCGAAGGGTTCGCGCGGGGTAGCGAGGGGCAGGCGGTGGCGGCGGTCGTCGCGGGCGCAGACGACCAATGTGTCGGGATCGGTCGAGCGGCATTCGTCGGCGGCGGCGCGTTCGGCGGCGGCGGCGAGGATGCGGTCGATCGACTGGGCGGCGGCCGGGGCGGGGAGTAGCGCAAGCGTCGTCAGCAGCCAGCGCATCGTGCGGTCTCCGGTCGTCGTCGGGGCCGCGACGATAGGCTGACGTCCCGATGGCGGCAACCGCTCAGCGGCGCAGCGGGTGGCGTTCGGACAGCAGGTTGCGGATCGTGGTGGCGGCGACGCCGGCCTCGCCCATCGCGTGGCTGATCTGGTCGAGGCCCTTCACCACATCGCCCGCCGCGAACAGGCCGGGGATCGAGGTGCGCTGGTGATCGTCGACCTCGAGGCAACCGTCCGCCGTCGCGGCGGCCCCTGCCGCCACCGCCAGTTCGGACCGGATGTGTGAGCCGAGCGCGGGGTAGACGCTGTCGAAGCTCCGGTCGCCCGCCGCGGTGCGGACGACGAACCGGTCGCCGTTGATGCGATAGTCGCCGCACGGCCCGTCGACCCGCTCGATCCCGGCGGCGTCGAGCGCGGCGAGACAGGTGTCGTCGAGGTCGTGGTCGCTGTCGGGCGCGATCAGCGTGACGTCGGCGGTAAAGCCGCGCAGGAACAGCGCCTCGCGCATGCCATGGTCGCTGGTGCCGATCACGCCGACGCGGGCGTCCGTGACTTCATAGCCGTCGCAGATCGGGCAGTAGCGCAGCAGTCCGCGCCGCAGCGCCTCGTCATGGACGGCGTTGGTCAGGCCGCGCGGGCGGTGGTTCACCACCCCGGTCGCCAGCAGCACGGTGCGGCCGCGCGTGGCGCCGGTGGCGGTGTGGACGACGAAGTCCTCGCCGTCGCGCTCGATCGCGGTGATGCTCGTCGCCTCGCAGGTTGCACCGTACATCGCTGCCTGGTCGTGCATCCGTGCCAGCAGCTCGGTGCCGGCGATGCCGCCGGGGAAGCCGGCGTGGTTGTGGGTGCGCGGGATCAGCGCGGCGCGGCTGGAGCCGCAGTCGAACATGCGGATCGAGAGGTGGAAGCGCGCGAGATAGATCGCTGCGGTGAGGCCGGCGGGGCCGGCGCCGATGATGATGCAGTCCGCCGGTGCTTCGGGCATGTCGTTCCATTCGTATTGGTACGGGCGCAAATGGTGCGCGCGGCCTTTCGTTCCCGGTCGCATGCTGGCAGGGGAGCGGCATGAGCTTCGCCGCGACCGTCCTGACCCTCTATCCCGAGATGTTTCCCGGACCGCTGGGCGTGTCGCTCGCCGGGCGGGCGCTGCGCGAGGGGCGCTGGTCGCTCGACACGGTGCAGATCCGCGACTTCGCGACGGACCGGCACAAGTCGGTCGACGATACCCCGGCGGGGGGCGGCGCGGGGATGGTGCTGCGCGCCGATGTGCTGGCCAGCGCGCTCGACAGTGTCGCGCCCGGCCGGCCGGTGCTGGCGATGACGCCGCGTGCGCCGCGACTGACGCAGGCGCGGGTGCGGACGCTGGCGCAAGGGCCGGGCGCGGTCATTCTGTGCGGGCGGTTCGAGGGGTTCGACGAGCGGCTGTTCGAGGGGCGCGCGATCGAGCCGGTGTCGATCGGCGACTATATCCTGTCGGGCGGCGAGATGGGCGCGCTGGTGCTGCTCGACGCTTGCGTTCGGCTGCTTCCCGGCGTAATGGGCGCGGCTTCCAGCGGTGTCGAGGAAAGCTTCGAAAGCGGCCTCCTCGAATATCCGCAGTACACCCGTCCCAATGAATGGGAGGGGCGCACGATCCCGCAAGTGTTGCGATCGGGGGATCATGCGAGGATCGCCGCGTGGCGTACAGCCAAGGCGGAATCCGACACACGGCTATGGCGGCCGGACCTGTGGGAGCGTCATGTCGACGCTCGGGTCCAGTCGCCCTCTGGCGCGCACGACAAAGACGAAGGTCACAAGCAATGAACCTCCTCCAGACGCTCGAAGCGGAACAGATCGCCAAGTTCCTCGAATCGAAGTCGATCCCCGAATTCCGCGCCGGCGATACCCTCAAGGTCGGCGTGAAGGTCGTCGAAGGCGAGCGTACCCGCGTGCAGAACTACGAAGGCGTGTGCATCGCCCGGTCGAACGCCGGCATGGGTTCGTCGTTCACCGTCCGCAAGATGAGCTTCGGCGAGGGCGTCGAGCGCGTGTTCCCGTTGTATTCGCCGAACATCGATTCGATCGAGGTCGTGCGTCGCGGTGTCGTGCGTCGCGCCAAGCTGTATTATCTGCGTGGCCGCACCGGCAAGTCGGCGCGTATCGCCGAGCGTCGCGATCCGCGCCCGGCCAAGGCGACCGCCGCCGAGTAATCGGCGGGGCACCTGCCCGGTGAAAGAGGGGGCGTGGCGACCATGGTCGCCGCGCCCCTTTTTCATGGTCGCCGGCTGATCGAGCGGGGCGATCGATCGGGTTGGGAAGCGCCAAAGTTTACAAAGTTTACACTAACCACGTATGTCGCACGTCAGCAGGGCGGCGCTGCCTGTCCGACCAGCGCGACGGGATCGGCGATGCTGGCCAGTTCGGGAGCTTCGACGCGGAGATGCGCGGTGCCGCTGCGCCATTGCGCCCGCCACCAGCCGTTGCCGGCCATGACGTCGATGCGTGGCAGCAGCGTCCGCGCGTGATGCAGCAGTTCGTCGGGCGGGATCAGCGCGCGGTCGTCGGCCAGCGCGTGTGACAGGTCCTTCGCGATCGCGACGTTCGTCGCCTTCGGCATGTCGGTCGCGCGTTGCATCAGATCGGCGAGCAGGTTGCGTCGTGCCGCATCCCATTCGCCCGGCGTGAAGCCGGTGGTGGCGATCGCGCAGGTCGTCCGGCGCAGCGCCTGCGCCGCCGCTTGCCATTGCCCCTCGGCGAAATAGTCCCAGACCATGATCTGGCGATGGCCCTGTTCGCCGTTTTCGATGAACACCCCGCGCTTGCCCGGCGGGCTGCCGGGGTCGAGCGCCGCCAGCTGGTCGCCCACCGCACGGGTGAGCAGCAGGTCCATCAGTTGCGCGCGGCGTTGCCGGTCGCGCGAGGCGGGCGGGGCCGGCGTCGACATCACCACGGCGAGCAGGGCGGCGCGGCGACCGTCGGCGCGGGTGGCGACGCTGACCGGGCCGATCCGCTCGGGCCGGAACTGCGGATAGCGGGCGGGCCGCGACGGCGGCGCGGTCTGTACCCAGTGTCCGAAATGCCGTTCGATCAGCGATCGTATCGCGGCTGGTTCGACATCGCCGACGATGACGAGCATCGTATTCTGCGGCTGGTAGAGCCGGTGATAGAGGCTGCGGATCGTGGCGACGCTGGCGGTCGGCACGTCGTTGGAGTTTTGCGCGTCGAGCAGGTCGTTGGGCGAACCGGGCGCGACCGCTGCGATGTAATCGGCATAGATGGCGTTGCCCTGCCGTTTGTCGGTCATTTCGGCCATAACCGAGACACGTTCGCCATCGACCGCGTCGGCGCGAAAGGTCAGGTCGCTCGCGGCTTCGCGCAGCAGCGCGACGATCGCCTCGATATCGGCCGCCGAGCGCGTCTTGGTGGAGAGGAAATAATTGCTCTCGCGCCAGCTCGTCGTCGCGACCTCCGGCGCGGGAAAGGTGTGCTGCAGCCCGACGCGGATGAAGTGATCGCGATCGTCGGGCGATCCGCGCGTCGGGCTGTGGAACACGACATGCTCGATCAGATGGGCAAGGCCGCGCTCGCCGGGGCGGCGTTCGGCGATGAAGCCGCCCTCGTTGCGCAGCAGGATGCCGACGCCCGGTTCGCCGCCGCGCCGGGGCAGGATCGCGAAGCGGACGCCGTTTTTCAGCCGACCGGTGACGGGCGTGCCCCATCCGCCCTGCGGCACCGTCGCGCGGGCGGACGGCTGGCGGGCGCGCGGGGCGGCGTCGGCGGTGACGCAGCACACGACGAACGGGAGGACACCGAGCGTCGACAACCAGTTTCGCATTCGTCGCAGTCTCCAGACGGATCGCCTATCCGGCCCTGTGGTGCTGGAGATTTGGGGCAGGATCGTGACGCCGCGCGACCCTATCGATCGTCGGCGCTGTAGGACAGCGGCCGGTATTGGGGCGTGGGATCAATCGAACGCTGGCACGTCCGAGATGTCGGGCATCGTCCGCCCATGGTGGAAAGCGCTGATCGATCGGCGCAGGCAATACCGCGCGGTCCAGACCGGCGGCGTTAGAACCGATCGACATTCAACCGCGCGGCGGTTCGTGGCACCTTCCCTCCCTGACAAGGGAGGGGGCGGGGGTGGGTTGGCTGGTAAGGAAACGTACACGCCCCACAACCGGCCTACCCACCCCCAACCCCTCCCTTGTCAGGGAGGGGAGCAGGTCGCGGAACGATCGACCATTCGATCATGCGCCAGTCACGGCCGCCGCCCCGTACCAACCGAAACACCGCTCGGCCGCCGCGACCGCACGCGCGGTCCAGTCGGCGCCGGTGTCGGCGGCGTCGATCGCGGCGCGGATCGTGCGCCAGTCGCCGGCACCGTGTCCGGCGGCGAGATAGGCGTGGGGGAGGCCGGGGGCGACCTGCCGGGCGAGCATCACCCCGCCCAGCCGCGATCCTTCGACGACGTAGAACATGCCCCATGCCGCCGCCGGATCGTGCGGGATGCTGACGGTCATCGGCACGGGCATCGCGCGGCCGAGCGCGGCGAGATCGGCGGCGAGCGCGGGGGTGCGCGGGCGGAAGCCGGGCAGGGCGGGGCAGGCCGCCAGTGCCGCCTCGACCGGCGGCAGGATGCGGGCGTGGGCGGTGAGGAACGCGGCATAGCCGGCGCGGTCGGTCAGGTCGAAGCGGGCATAGGCGGCGTCGACCGCATCATGCGCCGCCGCCGTCGCCGCGCGCAGCGCCTGGGAAGCGGTCATGCGTCCTCGGGCACGCCCACGGGTGCGGAGACGATGAAGCGCAGCCCCGGCGCATTATCGATCTCCTCGATCGTGCCGTCCAGCCGCTGGACCATCGCGTTCAGCATGCGGGTGCCGAAGCCCTGCCGCGTGCCGAGCCGGCCCTGCCCCCGGTCGGCCACGGTCAGGCGGAAGCGGTTGCGGAACTGCTCCAGCGTCACCGCGATCGGGCCGGGCTTGCCGTCATAGGCATATTTCTGGGCATTGATGACCAGTTCGACGAGGATCAGCCCGACCTGTACCGCCGCATCGGCATTGATGAGCATCGGCGCCACGTCCATCGTCAGGCGCCCGCGCCATTCGTCGCCCATCGACCCCTGCATCTCGCCCAGCAGGTCCTCGATATAGCGGCCGAGGTCGACGGCGGTGACGGTGTCGTCCGAATAGAGCCGGCGATGGACCAGCGCGACCGCCGACAGCCGCCGCTGCGCTTCGGTCAGGTGGCGGGTCAGCGTCTCGTCATTCTCGGCATTGGCCTGCATCGCGAGGAAGGCGACGACGAGTTGCAGGCTGTTCTGGACGCGGTGGTTGACCTCCTTGATGAGCGTGTCCTGTTGCGCCAGCAGCACGTCCTTGTCGGCGACCGCGCGGTTGAGTTCGCGGTTGAGATCGGTGATGCGGCGGCGCTGGCGCAGGTCGAAGAACATCCGCGACAGGCGGTGCGCCCCCTCGATCTCGGCATTCGACCATGGCCGGGCCCAGCCGCGGATTTCCTCGCTCCACGCCTCGAACGAGGCGCGCGGGGTGAGGTGCTCGCCCGGTGCCACGGCGACCGCCTTGTGCGGGTTGCCGGCCCATTTGACGGTCTGCAATTCCTCGGCGCGGAACCACAGCAGGACGACCGGTTCGTCGACCGACAGGACGATGGCGAGCAGGCCGCTCGCCAGATCGCGATAGGCGCGGGCGGCGGGCAGGCGTTGTTCGAGGCTGGCGGTATGGAGCGGGCTGACTCCCTGTCGCCGGACCCATGCCGATATATCGGCGATGTCCTCGCGCGCGGGCACGTGGCCGGTGGTGTGGAGCGAGGTTCCCCGGTGGAGCGCGAAACCGTCCGCGCCGAGCATCCGTTGCAGCTCGTGGCCGACCAGCGCGGCGAGCTGATCGGGATCGCCCTCCTGCGCCAGCCGCAGGCCAAGCGCATCCTCGGCGGCGCGCAGGCGCAGGCGTTCGCGATAGTCGGCGGCCTCTTCCTTGGCGCGGATCTGTTGCGCGAGGGTGGCGGCGACCAGTTCGCAGGTCTTGCGCTGGAGCCATGACAGCGCGCGCGGGCTGCGGTGGTGGCAGGCGACGAGGCCCCACAGCACCCCGTCCTTGACGATCGACACCGAGGCGGAGGCGGCGACGCCCATGTTGTGGAGATACTGGATATGGATCGGCGAGACGGCGCGGATGCCGATGTCGCTCAGGTCGACCTGCGCCAGCGCCGGATCGGACGCGACGATCGGCGCGGGCGCATAGCCGACGTCGGGGATCACCCGCACCCGGTTGCGGATATAGAGCGCGCGCGCCTGTCGCGGAATGTCGGAGGCGGGGAAATGGTGGTTGAGGAAGCTGCCCATGCCATCGGCATGGCGTTCGGCGACGACCTTGCCCGAATCATCGTCGAGGAAGCGATAGATCATCACCCGGTCGAACCCGG
>NZ_LMKU01000029.1:236822-287354 GCF_001421635.1 Sphingomonas sp. Leaf25 | reverse complement strand
GCGCGGTTCGAGTTCGATCAGCCAGTGGCGCCCCTCGCGGTGGGCGACCGCCGACCGGTCGCCGCCGATCAGCGGCGTCAGCGTGTGGGTGGTGCCGTCGCCCGCGAGGATCGCGACCCCGGCCTCGCCGAACACGGCGGCGAGCGACGTGTTCCACCAGACGGTGCCGACCAGCGGGGCATAATCGCCCGCCGCGCCGACGACCATCAGGCTGTCGGCATCGGCGATCAGCAGCACGCCGTGCGGCTGGATCGCGCCGGGGACATGGATCGCCTCGCGGTCGCAGGCCGTCAGGTCCTGCCCCAGCGCGGAGGGGGATCGCGCGTCGACCGGATCGAAGGGGGTATTCACTTCAGGAATCGTCGCCAAACCCGCGCCTTTCCACAACATGTCTTGCCCGCCCGATATGCCGGCGAGGGTCGTACCATTTTCGTGATATACTGCTTCTTATCATCCGACGCCGGTCGGTCCATCCAGTACCTGACGAACGCGGGCGGCAAGGTCGACGCGCTTGTACGGTTTGTTGATGAGATCGAATTCGGTGCCGCGCGCATCGACCCGTTCGATCGACGCCTCGGCATAGCCGGTGGTGAGCAGGATCTTCAGGCGCGGGCGCTGTCGCCGCGCCTCGCGCGCCAGCATCACCCCGTTCATGCCGCCGGGCATGATGAGGTCGGTGAACAGCAGGTCGATCGGCCGGCCGCTTTCGAGGATGGCGACCGCATCGGGACCGTTCGAGGCACGCAGGATGCGATAGCCGAAGTCGCCGAGGATCGCCTCCGCCAGATCGCCGACGTCGCTCTGGTCCTCGACCACAAGCACGGTTTCGCTGCCCTGCGATTCGGCTTCGGCGCGCGGCATGCGCTGGCTAAGCGGATCGGCCGCGCTGTCGACGGCGGGAAAGAGCAGGCGGATGGTCGTGCCCTTGCCCTCCTCCGATTCGATGCGCAGCGCGCCGTTCGACTGTTTCATGAAGCCATAGACCATCGACAGGCCAAGCCCGGTGCCCTTGCCCTGATCCTTGGTCGTGAAAAACGGTTCGGTCACGCGGTCGCGGATGGCGGCGGGAATGCCGGTGCCGGTGTCGCTGATCGCCAGTTCGATATAGTCGCCGCTGGCCACGTCGCCGAAACCGGCGTCGGACGGATCGATCCGCGCCTTTTCGACGGTGATGCGCACGGTGCCGCCGCCGGGCATCGCGTCGCGGGCGTTGAGCAGGATGTTGAGGATCGCCGTTTCCGCCTGCACCGGATCGATCCGCGCGTTGCAGTGCGAACCGCAGCGCGTCAGCTCGATCGCCAGCCGCGCGGTGCCGATGGTGCGTGCGAACAGCGGCATCATCGAATCGACCAGATCGTCGACGTTGACGACGCGGCCCTGCAACTTCTGCCTGCGCGAAAAGGCGAGGAGCTGCTGCGTCAGCCCCGCGCCGCGTTCGGCCGCCTGCATCACCGCCTTCAGCGAGCGGCGCGCGCGGGCGGGATCGATCGGCCGGTCGTCGGCGCGGTCGATCTGGTTGAGCAGCATGTCGGTGAACCCCTGGATCACCGTCAGCAGATTGTTGAAATCATGCGCGATGCCGCCGGTGAGCTGCCCGACCGCCTCCATCTTCTGCGCCTGGCGCAGCCCGTCCTCGGCATCGCGCCGGCGGCTGACGTCGAGCTGCGAGGCGAAATAATAGCGGACCTTGTCGTTCTTGTCGAAGACCGGCGAGATGAACAGCGCGTTCCAGAAGGCGCTGCCGTTCTTCTTGTAGTTCAGCACCTCGACCGAGGTTTCGCGCTGCTGTTCGATCGCGCGGCGAATCTCGTCGATGGTGTCGCGATCGGTTTCCGGTCCCTGCAACAACCGGCAGTTCCTGCCGATCAGTTCGTCCCAGCCATAGCCGGTCATCGAGAGGAACGCCGGGTTGGCGAAGATGATCGGATTGTCGGGCAGGTTGGGATCGGTGACGGTCATCGGCATGCGCGTCGTCTTGACCGCCGCGAAGAAGATTTCGTTGTTCGGATCGCGCATGTCGTCGTTGGCTTGCGCCAGATGCGGCGGCGGACCGCCCGTCGCGCCCGTTTCGGTATTCGCAGGGCTCGCCATGGGGGTACTCTACCGGTTCGAAACTTCCCGTCAAAGCCGCTGGCGTACCGTTTTGTTCCGCGTGCGATACGGACCTTTGCCCGCGATCGGAACGTTTTGTTCGCATGAATCCCGTACGCCACGCCATCGCTACGCAGGTCCGCGCGCTTACCGGCGCGGGCGACGGTGCGATCGACCTGATCCGCGCGCCGGGCGACGACGGGCTGTTCGGGCCGGGGTCGGTAAGCTGGAGGGTGCATGGCGATTTCTCGTCGATGATGATCGGCGGCACCGCCGCGCTGTTGATGCAGATGCTGCATCCCGGCGCGCTTGCCGGGGTGTGGGATCACAGCGATTTCCGCCGCGACATGCTCGGCCGGCTGAAGCGCACCGCGCAGTTCATCGCCGCCACCACCTATGGCGGGACCGCCGAGGCGCGGCGGCTGATCGGCCGGGTGCGCATGATCCACGATCATGTCCACGGCGTGCTGCCCGATGGCACGGCGTACAGCGCCAACGATCCGCATCTGCTGACATGGGTGCATGTCGCCGAGGTCGACTGTTTCCTGCGCGGCTATCTGCGCTACCGCGATCCGATGCTGTCGCGCGCCGATCAGGACCGGTATTTCGCCGAGAATGTCGTGGTTGCGCAGGCGCTGGGCGCGGTGGACGTGCCCGACAGCCGCGCGGCGGTCGATGCCTATCTGGTGCGCATGCGGCACGAGTTGCGCTGCGACCACCGGACGCGGGCGGTGCGCGATGCGCTGGTGAACCAGCCGCTCAAGAGTCCGTTCCTGCGCGGGTTCGGCGCGATCAATACGGCGGCGGCGATCGACCTGCTGCCGCCATGGGCGCGGGCGATGCTGGAACTGGATGCGGGGAGTGCCGGGGCAAGGGTTGCGGCGCGGACCGGAGCGCAGGGGATGGCTAGGGTGCTGCGTTGGGCGTTGAACGGGTCGGCGTCGGAGAAGACCGCGCGGGCGCAGGGGTAGGGGCGGTCGGGTTTCCGCTTTCGCCCACTATCAGTTGTTCCTCAACTTTCTTATGACGGAGCGATGGCTTCCCTTTCGTTCCTCGTTATCCGATTTACTGCCTTACTCTCGCTATGTGCGGTCCCAACGGTGACTAATGCTTCGTTGGATGGTCCGATGGTGAAAAGGTTGTCCGTGCAAGACTTGCGAGCATGTTACGCAAAAGGCGGCGTGCCGGCCATGGTCTACTGGAATGTCGAAGAGTGCGTTCGCCCATATGCGGATGCCGGGAAAATTTGTACGAGCGGAAGTCAATGCGAGGGAGAGTGCGTTTCAGTTGGCAAAAGCACCCATGGCGCAACGAACCAAACCGGGATTTGTGAAGCAAAGACAGGCAGTCGGAGCTGCCGGTCATTGGTTATTGAGGGTACTGTTAGTAACGAACCCTGTGCCTAAACCGATTCGCAGCGTGTAAGACGATCCTACGGCATACTCCGCACTTCATCATGAATAACATTGGGATGTTACTATTACAGCAGCGGCAATCCCGCCTTCAACTCCTCCACCCACGCCCGCGCCACGCCGTCCGACGGCGCGCGCCAGTCGCCGCGGGGGGAGAGCGCGCCGCCGCCCGATACCTTGGGGCCGTTGGGGAGCGCCGAGCGCTTGAACTGGCTGGTCTGAAAGAAGCGCCACAGGAATTTCTCCAACCATGCCGCGATCACCGGCAGGGCGTAGGCACCCTTCGCATCCTCGGGGAAGTCGATCGGCCAGTGGCCCTTGGTCGCATCGGCCCAGGCGTGGTGGCACAGGAAGGCTACCTTAGACGGGGCCATGCCGTATCGCACGATATGGTGGAGGAAGAAGTCGTTGAGCGCATAGGGGCCGACGCGGTCCTCGGTGCTCTGCATCCGGCCCTGGTCGTCGGCGGGCACCAGTTCGGGCGAAATTTCGGTGTTAAGGATCGCGTCGAGGACGGTGTCGGTGGCGGCATCGAACTGGTCGGTGCGGATCGCCCAGCGGATCAGATACTGGATCAGCGTCTTGGGCACGCCGGCGTTGACGCCGTAATGGCTCATCTGGTCGCCGACGCCATAGGTACACCAGCCCAGCGCCAGTTCGGACAGGTCGCCGGTGCCCAGCACAATCCCCTGCCGCTGGTTGGCGAGGCGAAAGAGATAGTCGGTGCGCAGCCCCGCCTGCACATTCTCGAACGTGACGTCATAGACCGCTTCGCCACGCGCGAAGGGATGGTCCATGTCGGCAAGCATCTGGCGCGCGGCGGGGCGGATGTCGATCTCCGCGCCGGTGATGCCGAGCGCGTGCATCAGCGTCCACGCATTGGCCTTGGTCGCCTCGCCGGTCGCGAAGCCGGGCATGGTGAAGCCGAGGATGTCGCTGCGCGGCCGCTCCAGCCGGTCGAACGCCTTGGCGGCGACGATCAGCGCATGGGTGGAGTCCAGCCCGCCCGACACGCCGATCACCAGCCGTTTGGCACCCGAAGCGACGAGGCGCTGGCGCAGCGCCTCGACCTGGATGTTGAACGCTTCGTAACAGTCGTCGTCGAGCCGGTCGGGGGTGTTGGGGACGAAGGGATAGCGCCGCACCGCGCGCAGCAGGCCGATGTCGGTGAAGCCCGGCCGGTGATCGAAGGCGATGCGGCGGAAGCGGGTTTCGGGATGGCCGTTGGCGGCGGCGCAATCGTTGAAGGTGCCGTTGCGCATCCGCTCCAGCCGCAGCCGGGCGAGATCGACATCGGCATAGATCGCGCCGTTCGCCCGGTCGAAGCGGGCCGACTGGGCGAGCAGTTCGCCGAGTTCGTGAATCATCCCCTGGCCATCCCACGACAGGTCGGTCGTGCTCTCGCCCATGCCCGCCGCCGAATAGACATAGGCCGACAGCGTGCGCGCCGATTGCGAGGCGCACAGCAGTTCGCGTTCGCGCGCCTTGCCGATGACAATGTTCGACGCGCTGAGGTTGCACAGCACCAGCGCGCCAGCCAGCGCCCCGGCGGTGGAGGGGGGGAGCGGCGCCCAGTAATCCTCGCAGATTTCGGCGTGGAACACGAAGTCGGGCAGGTCGCTGGCCGCGAACAGCAGGTCGGTGCCGAACGGCGCGTCCTGTCCGGCGACGCGGATCGACAGGCCGGTCAGGCCGGCGCCAGACGCGAACCAGCGCTTCTCGTAATATTCGCGGTAGTTGGGCAGATAGGTCTTGGGCACGACGCCCAAGATGTGCCCGCGCGATACCGCCACCGCGCAATTGTAGAGCCGCCCGCTGCGCCGCAGCGCCGCGCCAAGCAACAGGACGGGGTTCAGGTCCGCGCTGGCGGCGACCACTTGCGTGAGCGCCGCTTCGGTCGCGTCGCACAGCGCGTCCTGAAGATGCAGGTCGTCGATCGCATAGGAGGTGAGGTTGAGTTCGGGAAAGACCAGCAGGTCGGCCCCGGCATCATGCCCCTCGCGCGCAAGCTCGATCGCGGCGCGGGCGTTGGCGGCGGGATCGCCGACGCTGGCCAGCGGCGTGCAGGCCCCGACGCGGAGCAGGCCATGGGTGTGGATCGAGGCGAAGGGGTGCGCGGCCATGGGCGCGGTTGTACCGGCGCAGGTGGGGGGATGCCAGCGCGAAGGGGTGGTGGTTTGGGGAGGCTGTTCGTCACTCGCTGCCCGTCACCCTGGACTGGTTCCGGGGTCCGCCTTGCCGCAAGCGATGACGATGGAGGCGCGACGGGGGTCACCTGTTGCCCGGTGGACCCCGGAACCAGTCCAGGGTGACGGTGGCGTGCGGGGTGACGGCTGGGCGTTACACCTTGGCGGCGTACAGCATCCGACCTTCGCCGATCAGGTCGAACACGCGCGCCAGATCGCCCTCGGCGACCGCGAAACAGCCCTGGCTGCGGCCGAGCTTGCCGTGCTGGGCGATCATTTCCGGGTTGGCATACCATGCGCCATGGATGACGATTGCGCGCATCAGCGCATTGTCGTTGGTCGGATCGAGCCCGACCAGCCGCTGCGAGCGGCCATGCTTGCCGATATAGTAGTTGTCGGTGGTGAACGCGCCTTCGGAGGTCGCGTTGGAATCGGGGATGTTGCTGAAGCGTTCGAGCTGGCCGCGATGCGCCGGGTCCGATCCGCTGCCATGCGTCACGCGCATCGCCGATACGACGCCGCTGTGCATGTCGATGAACTGGAACCGGGGGTGCGCCGAATCGAGCGCGAAGTCGGCGATGACGATGCGATCGGTGCGGCGCAGCCTGTGCGAGTGGCGGTCGAGCGCGGCGACGGCGCGTTCGAACAGCTTGGGATTGACCGTGGCCGGCGCGGCCATCGTCCGCACCGGTTGGGCGGGCATCCGCGCCAGCGACGGATAGGGCGCATGCGGCACCGGAGCCGAGGCGACCGGACCAACCGATGGACGGACGCAGCCCTGTGTCAGCAGCAGACCGGCGAGCCCGCCCGCCGCCTTCAATACCGCTCGCCGCGACCGAACCTCTGCGTCCTGCATCCACATCCTCATGATTCCGCTGTTCCGTATAATTAAACGACTACTGGAACCGGTTCAATTGTCGGCGGTTTGTGCGTTCCGCCGTCTGCCGCAGCGTTGCAACGGCCGGTCGCCTGCGTATCGTTAACGGCGCGTTTGCCAAACCGGATATGCTGTCCGATAAGGTCGCGATGCGGCTGCGTCTCGCCCTGATCCTGTCGATGGTGTCGTGCCCCGCGATGGCGCAGGACGCGGACACGCTGGCGATCGAGCGGGCGGTGCTGACGATGCGGCCGGGCGACCATCGCTGGGCCGACGATCCGGCGCAGGGCGGCGAGGTCAGCATGGTGGTGAGCGTGCCGATGCAGATGGCGTTCGTCTATCGCGGCGATCGGCTGGTCGGGGCGTCGACCGTGTCGACCGGCAAGCCGGGCAAGCGCACCCCGATCGGCGAATATGTCATCCTGCAAAAGCGGCCGTTCCACCGCTCCAACCTCTACAACAACGCGCCGATGCCGTTCATGCAGCGCCTCACCTGGGGCGGGGTGGCGCTGCATGCCGGCAGCCTGCCGGGATACCCCGCGTCGCACGGCTGCATCCGTATCCCGACGCCGTTCGCCCGCGCGCTGTTTCAGGTGACGCGGCTGGGCGGGCAGGTGGCGGTGGTGAACGAGGTCATCGCCTTTCCGGCGCGGCGTCCGGCGGATGCGGTGCCGGTGCTCGACGGCACGATCGCGGGCATGCTGGCGGCGCGTGACGACCGGGTGAGCGGCGGGGGCGGGCGTGCGCGGTAGGGTGACGATCGGGCTGGCGGCGATGCTCGCCGGATGTGGTGGCGCGCCTGTCCCTGCGCCCGAACCGACCGCCAGCGTCGTCATGTCGGTGGCGACGCCCACGCCGGTGCCGGTGCCGACCGCGACCTCGGCAATCCCTGATGCGGTGACGGCGACGACCAACGAGCCCTTCTATTCTGCCGCGATCGATGGCGATGCGATCCGCCTGTCGGGGGTCGACCTGCCCGAACGGCGGCTGGGGATCGTCGCGCGCGACGCGGTGCCGGACGGGCGGCGCTGGCGGGCCGAGGGCGTGACCGTCACCGTGATCGATCAGGCGTGCGCGGACGACATGTCGGGCGAGCCGCGCCCGTTCCGCAGCGTGTTGACGGTGGGCGGACGGACCGCGCGCGGCTGTGCCTTTCCGACGCCGCGCGCGCAGGCGACGATCCCGGCGGCGTTCCTCGGGCGGTGGGATCGCGACGCGGCGGCCTGTGCCGCGCCCGCCACCTCGATCGAAGGCGTGACGATCTCCCCGCGCGAGCTGCGCTTCCACGAAAGCCTTGGCGACGTGACGGCGGTGACGCCGGTCGCCGGGGGCGTGGCGATCGCGGTGGCCTATAGCGGCGAGGGCGAACGCTGGACGACGCGGCAGACGCTGCGAGTCGCGGGTGACGTGCTGACGATCGCGGGCGAGGGCGCGCCTATCCGCCGGGTGCGCTGTCCACGTTGAGGACGCCGGCGATCGCCGCGTGCAACTGATCGCTGCTGAACGGTTTGGTCAGGACGGGCAGATCGACCTGCCGTTCACCGATCTCGGCGAAGCCGGTGATGAGCAGCACCGGCAGTCCCGGACAACAGGCATGGACCCGCTGTGCCAGCTCGACGCCCGACAGCAGCGGCATGGCGTAATCGGTGATGAGCAGGTCGCAGCAATAGCCCGGCCGGAGCGCGGCGAGCGCGCGGTCGGCGGTGGCGCAGGCGGTGACGTGATGGCCCATCGCCTCGAGCTGCGCGGTGACGACGTGGCGCACCTCGGCATCGTCCTCGACCAGCAGGACGCGGCGCGGGGCAACCGGCCCGGCGGCGGCGGTCGGTGCGGCCAGCGCCTCGGCAGCGACCGGCGGGAGCCAGAGGTGGACGGTGGTGCCTTCGCCCAAACGGCTGTCGATCGTCACCTCGCCGCCCGCCGCCCGGGCCATCGCCCGCACCATCGGCAGGCCGAGCCCGGTGCCGACCCCCTGCGCCTTGGTGGTGAAGAACGGTTCGAACACCCGTTCGCGCAAGGCATCGTCGATGCCGGTGCCGGTGTCGCCCACCGAGATGCGGACGAACGGACCCGACAGGCCGTGGGCCATGCCGGTGGCATCAGCGATGTTGGCGGTGGCGATCGACACGATCCCCTGACCCCCCATCGCGTCGCGCGCGTTGATCGCCAGATTCAGGAGCGCGAGTTCGAACTGCCCCGGATCGGTCCGTACCGCCCACGCCGGATCGGCGAAATCATAGGCGAGGCGGATGCGCCCGGCGGCGGTGCGGACGATCAGTTCCTCGACCGCGCGGATCGCCGTATCGGGGTGGAAGGTTTCGGCGGCAAGGTCGCGCTGGCGGCTGAAACTGAGCAGGCGGCGGGTGATCGCGCTGCCCCGGCCCGCCGCTTCGCGCGCGGCGGACAGAAAACGCTGCAGCCGGACGGGATCGTCGATCCGCCGCTGCGCCAGTTCGAGATTGCCGAGGATGGCGGCGAGCAGATTGTTGAAATCATGCGCGATCCCGCCTGCCAGCGTCCCCAGCGCCTCCAGCTTTTCCGACTGATGCCGACGTCTTTGGGCGAGGCGGCGTTCGGTATCGTCACGCTCGATCCGCAGCAGGAACCGCCGGTCGGTCGGGCCGAAGGGGATGCGCTGAACCAGCGTCCAGCGTTCGCCGCCGCCGGCCTCGCCGTCCTGCCGTTCCTCCTCGGCCATCGCCTCGCCGGCCAGTGCGGCCCGATCGGCGAAGTCGGCGGGGGCGCCGTCGCCGCGCACGACGGCACCCTCGTGGTCGAGGATGACGACATGGTCGCCCGAGCTGCGCATCAGCCCGTCGAACGCCGCCCGCTCGAACGCCAGCGCCCGGCGCAACGCGAAGCGGGTCGCGGCGGCATCGATCATCGCGCGCAGCGCGTCGCCGTCCCATGGCTTGTTGGCATAGCCGCTGATCGCGCCGTCGTTTAGCGCGGCGACGACGGCCGACAGATCGGCATAGCCGGTCAGCAGGATCGCCTCCGCATCGGTCGTCGGCCGGGCCTGTCCCAGAAACTGGCTGCCGGTCAATTCGGGCATCCGCTGGTCGGAGACGATCACCGCGATGTCGGGGTTCGCCGTGACCAGCCCCAGCGCCTCGACCGGCGAGGTGGTGGCGAGCACCCGGTAGCGATCCTCGAGCAGATCGGTCAGCGCCACGAGGATCTCGCGCTCGTCATCGACCAGCAGCAGCAGGGGCGGGGTGCCGGGTTTTTCCATTACGGCCGTTCCGGTATCGTGATTACGAATGCCGCGCCACCCTGCGCGGCGGTTTCGATGGCGATGGTCCCGCCGTGCGAGCGGACCACGCCGTACGCGATGGCGAGGCCGAGGCCGGTGCCGGCCCCGACATCCTTGGTGGTGAAGAACGGTTCGAACACCCGTTCGCGCCGGTCGGGCGGGATGCCGGGGCCGTTGTCGGCGATGCGGATGGTGAAGCGGCCGCCGTCCGACGCGGTCGACACCGTGATGTGGCCACAGGCGGGATCGACCGCGTCGGCGGCATTGGCGACGATGTTCATCACCACCTGATTGACCAGTGCGCCCGAACATTCGAGCAGGCGCACCGGGCCATAGTCGCGCGTCACGCCGACCGTGCCGAGCCGCGGGGCGAGCAGCGTCAGCACCGAATCGATCGCTTCGGGCACGTCGATCCGCGATACCTCGCCATCGTCGAGCCGCGAGAAGCGGCGCAGCTTCACCACCAGTTCCTGGATACGGGTGAGGCCCGAGCGGATCGAGTCGAGCCGGTCCGACGCCTTGGTCAGATGCGTCTCGCGCGTCGCATCGTCGGTCGCGCCGCGTGCCGCGCCGACCGCGCGTTCGACGGTCGATTGATGCGCGAGGATGAAGGCGAGCGGGTTGTTGATCTCGTGCGCGATGCCGGCGACCAGTTCGCCGAGCGACGCCATCTTGGCCGATTGCACCAGTTGCGCCTGCGTCTCGCGCAGCAGCGCGTTGGCGCCAGCCAGTTCGGCATTGGCATGGGCGAGGCGTTCGGCCGATTCGGCTTCGGCCCGCGCCTGCGCCAGCGCCACCGCCTGTGTCCGGTCGCGCTCCAGCGCCGCTGCTTCCTCGTCGCGGGCGAGCTTGCGGCGGACGATCGCGCGGATGCGGACGAGCAGCATGTCGCCGTCGCGCCCCTGCGGCACCACGTCGTCCGCCCCGGCGGCGAGCCCGGCAAGGACGGTCGCGGGATCGGCATCGTCGGTCAGCGCGACCAGCGCGATGCCGCTGGCGCGCGCGGTGCGGCGCGCGTCGAGCAGTCGCGTCGTCTGGAACCGGGTCGCGCCGTCATGTTCGACGATCAGGATGCCGTCGGCCCCGTCCGTGTCGATCGCGGCGAGCGCCGCGACGCGCGTGCCGATGTCACCGACGTCATAGCCATCGGCGGTCAGCCGCACGAACAACGTGTCGCGGTCCGCGCTCACCCCGCCCAGCAGGAACAGGCGGGCGCGGCGCAGCGCGGGGGCGGGGCCGTCCTCGACCGGGCGGGACCGTGCCTGCCGCAGCAGCGCGCGGACCCGCGAGACGATCAGTTCGCCGCCGCCGCGCTTGGGGACATAGGCGTTGGCACCGCTGTCCAGCCCCTGCCGTTCGATGTCGGACGCATCGTCGCCGGTCAGCATCAGGACGGGCAGGGTACGGGTCGCGGTCGTCTGGCGGACGATACGGACCAGTTCGTCGCCGTTCATGCCGGGCAGGCGATAGTCGACGACGAGCAGGTCGGGGCGGCGGACGTTGAGCATGCCGAGCGCCGTTTCGGCGTCGCGCGTGCGCTCGACGGTCAAGCCGGCGCGTTCGAACATGCGGCGCAGTTGCAGCGCCTGCGTATCCGAATCCTCGACCAGCAGGATCGATGCGGCGTCGCTCATGCCCGCCGTTCCACGATCCGGCGGACATGCGGGCCGATCATGCCGAGCGGCAGCGAGAGGGCGCCGGCGCGCTGCGCGGCGGCGGGCATGCCATAGACGACGGCGGTGGTCGCGTCCTCCGCCACCGCCGATCCGCCGGCGGCGAGCAGGGTCTGGACCCCGGCCCCGCCATCGTCGCCCATGCCGGTCAGGACGATCGCGAGCGCCGCGCCGTCGAGCGCGGTCGCCCCGCTTTCGATCAGGCGGGTGGCCGAGGGGCGCTGCCCGCCGACCGGTGGGTCGGTCGAGACGGTCATCGTGCCGGCCCGGCCGATCGTCAGGTGACTGTCGCCGGGTGCCACATGGATGGTGCCGGGGCGCGGCAGGTCGCCGTGACGGGCCAGTTCCACCTGCTGCGGCACGACGCTGTCCAGCCAGTTGGCGAAGCCCTGCATGAAGCCTGCCCCCATGTGCTGGACGAGCAGGATCGGCAGCGGAAAGTCGGCGGGAAGCGCGGCGAACAGCCGGGCGAGCGCGGGCGGCCCGCCGGTCGAGGCGGCGACCAGCAGGACGCGGGGTGCGCGGGTACGCGGCGGCATGACCGGCGGCGACAGCGCCGGTTCGCGCATCCGGCGACGAACCACCGCCACCTCGCTCATGATCGCCAGTTGGGTGCGGATTTCGGCGGCGACCTGCACATAGGCGGCGTCGGCCAGCCCGACCGGCTTTTCGACGACCGACAGCGCACCGGCGCGCAGCGCATCCATGCTGTTGCCCAGTTCGCCGCGATCGATCGAGGCGGAAACGACGACGATCGGTGTGGGATGATCGGCCATGATCCGCCGCGTCGCCTCCAGCCCGTCGATGCCGGGCAGGCGGATGTCCATCGAGATGACGTCGGGCCGGACGCTCGGGATCGCGGCGATCGCTTCCTCCGCGCTCGCCACCGCCGCCGCGACGCTCAAACGCGGATCGCCCGCGACGATATGGGTCAACAGACGGCGGACGACCGCCGAATCCTCGACGATCATCACGCGGGCGGGGGTGGTGCGACGCGGCATGGAGGGGTCAGAGCAGTTGCTGGACCACGCCGACCAGCGTTCCCTGATCGAAATCCTGCTTGGTGACATAGGCATCGGCCCCGAGGCCGAGGCCGCGTTCGATGTCGTCGGGGCTGTTGCGCGAGGTCATCATGACGACGGGTAGCGTTTTCAGTGCCGGATCGTTCCGTATTGCAGCAAGCAATCCGAAGCCGTCCATCCGCGGCATTTCGACATCGGCGACGACAAGGTCGATCGCATCGATCCCCGAGCGCAGCCGCTCCAGCCCGGCAAGGCCGTCGACCTCGACCAGCACGCGGTAGCCCTGCGCTTCAAGGATGCTGCGTTCCAGCGTACGGGTGGTGATCGAATCGTCGACGACCAGGATGGTGCGCGTGCGCGCCGCATCGGTGGCGGTCGCGGCAGGCAGCAGCGGCATGCCGGGGCGGTCGCGCACCAGTTGCGCCGGATCGAGCACGAGGACGACCGCGCCGCCGACCAGCACCGTGCCCAGCACCAGCGGCACGTCGGCGGCGATCGCCTGCGGATCACCGACCAGCAGCGCGCGGACTTCGCGCAGGGTGTCGACCACCAGCACGCGGCGCTGCCCGTCGGCAATGAGCACCAGTGCGTTCAGCATCGTGCCCCCGGCGCCGTGCGCTTCGCCCAGCACGTCGCCCAGCCGGGTAACGGGCACCGGATCGCCATCCACGACCAGTATCGTCGCGTCGCCGCTGGCGTGCAGGTCGGCGGGTGCGATCCGCCGGACGTGGCGCACCGCATCGGCGGGCAGCGCGCAGAGCATCGCGCCCACCTCGACCAGCAACAGCGTGCGGCGGGTGAGGGTGAGTGGCACGGTGAGGCGGATCGCGGTGCCGCCGCCCGCCGCCGGGGCGATCGTCGCCGATCCGTGCAGCCGCCGCGCCGTCTCCGCGACGACCGACAGGCCGATGCCGCGCCCGGCGACCTCGTCGAGCCGGTCGGCGGTCGAAAATCCCTGTTCGAACAGCAGCGCGTGGAGCGCCGCCGGGGCGGGACGCGGCGCATCGGGCGCGATCAGGCCGGCGGCCCGCGCGCGGGCGAGGATCGCGCCGTCGTCCAGCCCGCGCCCGTCGTCGCGCACGGTCAGCGTCAGCCGGCCGCGATCGATCCGCGCTTCGATCGCGATCAGCCCCTCGTCGGTCTTGCCCGCTGCCACGCGGACGCCGGGCGGTTCGATGCCATGGCGCACCGCGTTGCGCAGCAGGTGGAGCAGCGGATCGCGCAAGGCGGCCAGCACCCGCCGGTCAGCCTCGCCCTCCACGTCGGGCAGCAGCAGCCGCGCGGTCTTGCCCTCGGCGGTGGCGAGGTCGCGCACGGCGCGTTCATATCCGTCGAACAGCGTGGCGACGGGTTGCAGCAGCAGCCGTTCGCCGTCGCGTTCCAGTTCGGCCGAGGAGCGTTCGAGCTGGTCGGCCAGCCGGCGGTGCAGGCGGCGGATGCGGTCGGCCTCGGTCGTCGCCTGCGCGACGCGACGGACCGCCTCGGCATTGCCGCCCTGCGCCACCAGCGCCTGCAATCCCGCCAGATCGTCGCACAGCGCCTGCAACCGGTCGGTGACGGCACCCTGATCGGCGATCTGCGTGGCAAGGACGCTCAACGAGCGGCCGAGCCGTTCGACGCGGTGGCCGGGCAGCGCGACGCGGCGGTCGTCCTCCGCCACGGGCAGCGCGGGATCGGGGGCGGGGGCCGCGCCGTCCTCGATCGCGTCGGCATATGCCCGCAGCGCGGCGATCGTCACGGCATCGAGTGCCGCCTCGCCGCGCTCGACGCCCAGCAGCAGCGCCTCCATCTCGTGCGCCGCCGCTTCGGTGTCGGGCAGGTCGACGGCACGCGCCGCTCCCTTCAGGCTGTGCGCGCGGCGGCTGAATTCGCGCAGGTCGACCGCGCGGCCGGCATCGGCATCGGCAAGGCTCGTACGGATGCCCGCCATATGCTCGGCCAGTTCCGACGCGAACGCCGCCAGCAATTCGGCCTCAAGCTCGTCCACGGCGGTTACAGACGGTAGCGTTCGGTCAGCGACACCAACGTGCGCGACAGGTCGCTGAGGTCGCCCGCCGCCTGATCGAGCTGGCGGGTCGAGGCGGCGGTCTGCTGCGATGCCTGGCGGATGTTCTGCAGCGCGATCGTCACCTGTTCGATGCCGATCTGCTGCTGGTTGGTCGACGCGACGATCTGCTGGAAGGTCTGGACATTCTCCTGCACCCGCGCCGCCAGTTCCTCGATCGCGGCATGGCCCTGATCGGTGCGTTCCTTGCCCGAGGCGATGCGCTTGACCGCTTCCTCGGTCAGCATCACCGACGAATTGATGCCGCGCTGAATGTCGCCCAAGATCGAGCGGACGTTGCGCGTCGCGCCCTTCGCCTGATCGGCCAGCATCTTCATCTCGGCGGCGACGATCGCGAAGCTGCGCCCCTGTTCGCCCGCCGCCGCCGCCTCGATCGAGGCGTTGAGCGCGAGCAGGTGCGAGCGTTCGGACACGTCGTTGACGGTCGCGATGATGTCGCCGATCGCCTGCGTCTTTTCGGACAGGGCGACGATGTTGGTCGCTACCGCCTCCGCCTGATCGCGGATCGCGTCCATCGCACGCGCGGTGTCGGCGACGGCGGTGAGACCCGAATCGCTTACCTGCGCGGTCGCCTGTGCCGCCGCGATCACTTCCTGCGCGCGGCGGCTGATCTGCGCGCCGCTGTGGGTGATCTCGTCGACGGTCGCCGCTGTTTCCTGCACCGCCGCCAACTGTTCCTCGACCGAGGCGGCCTGTTCCTGCGTCGAGGCGCGGATTTCGGTCGCGGCGGCGTTCAGATTCTCGGTCGCGGCACGGTTCTGCGTCGCGATGGTGCGCAGGCCCCCGACCATGTCGTTGAGCGTCATGCCTAGCCGCCCCAGTTCGTCCTTGCCGGTCGCGGCAGTCGTGGTCGACAGGTCGCCGCCGCCGATCCGCCCGACGAAGCCCATGAACTCGCTCAACGGGCCTACCACCGACCGGCGGATCGTCACCGCGACCACCACGCTGATGACGACCGCGAGCAGCAGGCCGATCAGGATCGAGCGCCGGCTGGTATCATATACGTCGCGCGTCGCCTCGCTGCCGCGCTGGATCGCGATGTTCAGCGTCTCGCGCGCCTGCGCCAGCCGGGCGACGGTCGCGGCATGATCGCGCACGATGCCGGTTTCGGCGGCCAGTACCGCCGCGCGATCCCCGCCGCGCACCGCCGCCAGTTGCGCCTCGACATCGCCGCGCGTGCGCGACAGCGCCGCTTCGGCGTCGCCCAGTTGCGCGACCATCCGCGTCCATTGTTCGGCGCGCGCGTTGGTGATCGCATCGGCGCGGTAGCTTTCGGCGGCGCGCTGCTGTTCGGCGATGTCGCGGGTCGCATCGTCGATCGCGGCGCGCCATGCGACCGTGCCGTCGCGCACGCCCGCCGCATCGTCGGTCAGGAACGCGCGGACGATCGTGCCGCGCGCCTCGACCTTGCGCGACAAGGCCTGATCGATCCGGCCGAGCGCCTGGATCGAGGCAAGGTCGCGCCCGACGATCTGGTCGACGGTCGTGCGCACGTCGCCGATCTGCGCCAGCGCATAGAGGCCGAGGGCGAGCAGGATGGCGGTGATCGCGGCGAACCCCGCGGCGATGCGGGTGGAAACGGACAAGGCTTATCCTTCCTGAAGGCTCTTCGGGAGCAGGTGATCGATCAGTTGCGCAGGGTCGATCCGGGTCAGGCGGTCGCCGCCGCCGGTATCGACCAGCCGGGTGAGCGTCGGGGGTGCCGGATCCACGCCCGCGGTGACGACGCCGAGCAGCCGGTCGACCGCCAGCGCGATACGCGGCGCATCGTGGCGCAGCACGATCATCGCCCCCGCCGTCGTCGCCTCGCGCCTCAGTGCGGCGGCGGGCGCGAACAGGTTCACCACCGCCCCGCGCCACGCGACCAACCCCAGCAAGGCGCCCGGCGTCTGCGGTACGCGCGACACCGGCGGCAGCGCGGCGACGGCGCGCACGTCACCAATCGGCAGGCCATGGGCGATGCCCCCCAGATCGAAGGCGAGCAGCGTTTCGGTGGGATGGGCGGCGGTGTCGCCTGCCTGCGCCACCCGTCGCTGCCGATCGCGTAGCACGGCGGCGATCGCGGCATCGTCCAGCCCGTCGGCGATGATGGTGAGCACCGTCACAGCGTGGTGATCGCGTGGCGGGCGGCGGCGGCCATCGCGCCGGCGGTCATCCCCTCGCCCTCGGCCAGTTCGGCATCGGGCGGCAGGGCGGCGGCGACGCGCAGCGCGTTGGTCAGGCTGCGGCGGCCATCGTCGGTGCGCCCCTGCGCCAGCAGGTGGCGGCCGAGCAGGTAATGCGCCATCGCGAACGACCGGTCGAGGTAGAGCGCGTCGCGAAAGCCGCGCTCGGCCCGCTCGCGCTCGCCCGCCGCCATCGCGCCGAGCGCGGTGAGGTAGCAGGCGACCGCATCGGGCGCGCGCGCGACGGCCGGCGGCGGAGCAGGGGGTGGCGGTACGGCGCGGGGCGGCAGCGCGATGCGCGGTTCGCGGCGGACCGGCGGCGCGACCGGGCGGAGCGGTTCTGGCGCCGGCGCGGACGGGCGCGGCACCGAACCATGCGGGCGATAGGCGAGGATGCCGCCGACCTGTACCGGATCGGCCACGGCATCGAACGTCGGATTGGGTTCGGCATGGCCGAGCAGCAACAACCCGTCGCCCGCCAGCCGGTCGGCCAGCGCGCCGACGATCCGCGTCGCATCGTCATGCGCGAAATAGATCAGCACGTTGCGGCACAGGATCAGGTCGTAGCCATCGAAATGCAGCGGTGCGGCATCGGCGATCATCGCCATCAGATTGTGCCGTTCGAACCGGGCGATCCCGCGATAGCGGTCCTTCAACCGGTAGCGATCGCCGGTCCGGTCGAACAGCCGGGCGCGTTCGGCCTCGCCCAGCGTGCGCAGCGACCATGCGCCATAGTCGGCCTGCCGCGCGACCTCCAGCGCCGCCTCGTCGATGTCGGTGCCGGTCAGCGCGATCCGCCAGTCGGCGATGGCGTCGCCCAGCAGGTCGGTGAGCAGCACCGCGATCGAATGCGCCTCCGCGCCGGTCGAGCAGCCGACGCTCCAGATGCGCAGCCGCTTGTCCACCCGGTGCGCCTCGATCAGCGCGGGCAGGATATGCGTCCGCAGCGCGTCGAACTGTTCGGCGAAGCGGAAGAAGAACGTCTCGTTGATCGTGACCGCGCTTTCGAGGCGCGGCCATTCGTCGCCATCGGCCCGCAGCAGCCGGTCGCGATAGGCGGCGAGCGTGGCGTCGCCGCGATCGGCCATGCGCTGCGCGATGCGTTCGAAAAGCTGCCCGTCCTTGTCGATGTAATAATGGTGGCCGGTGCGCTCGATCACCATCGCCTTGACCTGCGCGAAGACGGGGTCGTTGCGCGGCAGTGTCATGCCGCCGTCCACTGGTCGCGCCGCGCGGCGGCGGCGGCGGCCAGCCGGTCGATCGCATGGCGTTCGGCCGACAGCAGCAGCCGGTCGGGATCGATCACATGCGCGACCGTGTCGCCCACCGCCAGTTCGCCGATGATCGCTTCGTTCAGGCTGAGCGCGGGGTCGATGCCGCCGACCTCGCCCGACACGACATCTTCTGCGCGGTCGACCAGCAGGCAGGGGGCGTCCGCGCCCTTCAGATGGACGAGGTGCGCGAACAGCCCGACCGGCCCGACCGGCGCGGCGGGATCGAGCAGCGCCAGCGGGTGGAGCACCGCCACCATTTGCCCGCGCAGATCGATGAAGCCCAGCAGCGGGCGCGGCAGCCCCGGCGTCGTCTCGACCGGCAGCAGCGGCAGAACGCCACGCACCGCCGCCATCGGCAGCGCGAGCCGCTGTGCGCCGGTGCGCAGGATCAGGAAGGGGCCGGTCATCCTGCGCGCTATATCGATCGGGGGACGGCCTGTCAGTCGTGTTGCGCAAGCCGCGCGAGATCGTCGGCGGTGTTGACGTTGGCGATGGCGGGCGCGGCGACGGCGGTCGCGCCGATCCGGTCGCCGAACGCGCGGATCGATCGCGATCCGGTTCCGGCGAGGAGGGTATCGAGCGCGGGCAACGCAGTGGCGGGCCACCAGCCGATGACCGGCAGGTCGGCGAGGAAGGCGGCACTACTCCCCTCCCTTTCAGGGAGGGTAGCGGCGTTCAGCAATTGGCGCAGGTTCTTGGGCAGGAACGGTGCGTCGCACGGCACCGTCAGCACCTGCGTAAACCCTCGCGCCGTCGCATGGTGCAGTGCCCCGGCGATCCCGCCGAGTGGCCCCAGACCCGGCGCAGGCCGATCGGGCACCGACGCCAGCATGCCATGATCGCGCCCAACGACGACGACCGCATCGACCTGTGGGGCAAGCGCATCGGCCACCCAGTCGATCAGCGCGCGTCCGTCCAGCAGCGCCAGCGCCTTGTCGCTGCCGAAGCGGCTGGCCTGTCCGCCGGCGATGATCGCGCCCAGCACCCGCATCACGACGCCAGCATCGTGTCGCCACGCACGGCGGTGCGCAAGGGAAGCCCGGCGGTGGCGGCGCGATCGATCGCGAGGCTGGTCGCGGCCGACAGGGTGGCGAGCAGCGGGCAGCCGGCCAGCACCGCCTTTTCGACCAGCTCGAACGAGCAGCGCGACGAGAGTAGCGCAAAGCCGCCGTCCCAGTCATGGCCCTCGCGCCGCATCGCGCCGATCAGCTTGTCGAAGGCATTGTGCCGGCCGACATCCTCGCGGACGAGCCGGATCGTCCCGTCGGCGGCGCACAGCGCGGCGGCATGCGCGGCCCCCGTCTCGCGCGACAGCGGCTGATGGTCGCGCAAGCCGGCGGCGGCGGCAAGGATCGCCGCCGGCGTCGCATCGCTATGCGCGGTGAGCGGCGGCAGCGGCCGCAGCGCCTGTTCGAGATTTTCGATCCCGCACAATCCGCACGACGATTCGGACACGCGATGGCGCACCCGTTCGGCGACGCGGTCGTGGCGGTCGGGGATCAGCGTCAGGCGCAGCAACGTACCGCGATCGATCGCATGCGCGTCCACGTCGACCAGTTCGCCGCCATGGTCGATCAACCGCTCGGCCAGCGCGAACCCGGTCGCGAGGTCGGCCAGATCGGCGGGCGTCGCCATCAGCACAGCATAGCCCAGCCCGTCGATTTCGATCGCGACCGGCGCCTCGACCGCGACCGGCTGGTCGGTGGGCGAGGGGGTGCCGGCAGCCGCCACCCGCGCGAAGCTGCGGATGGCGCTTGGCGTCTCGCTCATCCGGCGTGGATACGGACCGGCACGGCCTTGGCCGCCGGGGTCTTCGATTCGCGGTCGTGCCAGCCGATCGGGATCAGCGGGTTGAGTTCGGGATAATAGCCGGCAATGCAGCCGTCGGGCAGGTCGAACGGCACGATCTTCAATCCGCCGACGCGGCGGTCGATGCCGTCGTCGCCGTCGCCGACGATCGTCACCACCTGTCCCTTGTGCAGCCCGGCCTTCGCGATCTCCTTCGGGTTCATCAGCACCACGTCGCGCGTGCCGGAGATGCCGCGGAAACGATCGTCATAGCCATAGATCGTCGTGTTGAACTGATCGTTCGACCGCAGCGTGATGAGCCGCAGCCGGCCCGGCGCATCGGGAATGTCGGTACCCGACAGAGTCTTGGGCACGGTAAACTCTGCCTTGCCGCTTTCGGTTTTCCACACCCGCTCGCGCGCCGAATTGCCGCGATAGAAGCCGCCGGGGGTGAACATCCGTTCCTCGAAATCGTGGAATTCCTCGGGGTAGGTCAGCTCGATCTGCTTGCGGACCTTCGCATAATCGGCGGTCCAGCCGTCCCAGTCGACTTTCGGGTTGGGCGGCAGCGTCGCCTTGGCGATGCCGGCGAGGATCGCGATCTCCGATTTCAGATGCTCGCTGGCGGGCGGATGGGTCGCGATCGATCCGTGGATGTGGCTGAACGTATCCTCGATCGACACGATCTGCTCACCGCCCGCCTGCACGTCGACCTCGGTGCGGACAAGACAGGGGAGGAGATAGGCGGTCCGGCCGTTGATGAGGTGGCTGCGGTTGAGCTTGGTCGCGATCTGCACGGTAAGGCGCATCGCCGGCCACGCCGCCTCGATCCGTTCGAGATCGGGGATCGCGCGCAGGAAATTGCCGCCGAGCGAGACGAAGGCGTCGATCTCACCCTTCAATATCCCTTCGCAGGCGGTGACGGTGTTGTGGCCGTGGTCCATTGGCGGATCGAAGCCGTAAAGTTCGCGCAACCGGTCGTTGGGCACCAGTTCGGGCTTTTCCGAAATGCCGACGGTGCGCTGGCCCTGCACATTGCTGTGCCCGCGCACCGGCGACATGCCGGTCCCGTCGCGGCCGATATTGCCCTTCATCAGCAACAGGTTGACGTAGGTCGCGACATTGTCGAACCCGTTGACCTGCTGGGTCAGGCCCATGCCGTAGATGCCGATCGTCCGGTCGGCCTCGACATACACCTGTCCCGCCGCCTCGATCGCGGCGCGGGTCAGGCCGCTTTCCTTCTCAATGTCGGCCCAGTCGGTCGCGCGGACCATCGCGGCGAAGGCGTCGAAGCCGTTGGTATGCTGTTCGATGAAATCGACGTCGAGCACATGGACCCTGTGCTCGGCCCAGCTCCTGTCCTCGGCGGCGAGGACGTGCTTGGCGAGGCCGATCATCACCGCCACGTCGCCGCCGGGGCGGACCTGATGGTACTGGCACGAGATCTTGGTTTCGGCGCGTGTCGCCATCTCGAACGGGTTCTGCGGATCGGTGAAGGCAATCAGCCCCGGTTCCTTGACCGGGTTGAACGTCACCACCTTGCACCCGCGCTTCACCGCGTCGCGCAAGGGGTGGAGGAAGCGCGGGCTGTTCGATCCGGTGTTCTGCCCGAAGAAGAAGATCGCGTCGCACGATTCGAAATCGTCGAGGATCGAGGTGCCGACCGGCGCGCCGATCGTCTTCTTGAGCGCGACCGACGTCGTCTCGTGGCACATGTTCGAGCTGTCGGGCAGGTTGTTGTGGCCATAAAGCCGCGCGAACAACGCCCACAGATACGAGGTTTCAAGGCTGGCCCGACCCGAGGCGTAGAAGATTGCCTTCTTCGGATCGATCGCCTTCAGTTCGGCCCCGATCGCGGCGAACGCCTCATCCCAGCTACATTCGACATAATGGTCGGTCGCATGGTCGTAGCGCAGCGGATGGGTCAGGCGACCTTCGTGTTCGAGGTCGAAGTCCTTCCAGCGCTTCAGTTCGGTGACGCTGTGCTTCGCGAAGAATTCGGGGGTGCAGCGGTTGGGGGTCAGGTCCCACAATGTCGCCTTCGCGCCATTCTCGCAGAATTCGAACGGGTGCGGCTCGGCGGGCTTGCCCCATGCGCAGGAGGTACACATGAACCCCTTCGACTTGTTCTGGCGGGCAAGCTGGGCCAGCGCGGCGGGGCGGTTCTTCTCCTTGCCGAGAATCTTCGACATGCCCTTGACCGAACCCCAGCCGCCGGCCGGACCGTCATATCCAACCGTATCTTCGCGATCCGCCACGTTTGTTCCTTCCGGCTACGCCTAAGCGTAGGCTACGTCGGGGGATGCTGGAAAGTTCCGCTGTAGCGTGGGAGGGTACGCTCCGCTTGTCGTCCTGTCGTCACCCCGGACTTGTTCCGGGGTCCACCGATCGGCCAACGATGCCATCTGACGATCGCGGGACGGCGCGTGCGGGCAGGTGGACCCCGGAACAAGTCCGGGGTGACAAGGGAAGTCGTCAGTCGAGTAGTTCCACCGCCATCGCCGTCGCCTCGCCGCCGCCGATGCACAGCGAGGCGAGGCCGCGCCGCTGGCCGGTTGTCTCCAGCGCCGACAACAGCGTCGCCAGCACCCGCGCGCCGCTCGCCCCGATCGGATGGCCCAGCGCACACGCCCCGCCGTGGATGTTGAGCGTGTCGTGCGACAGCCCGAGGTCGCGCATCGCGATCATCGCGACGCAGGCGAAAGCCTCGTTCACCTCGAACAAATCGATGTCGCCCGCCGACCAGCCGGCACGCGCCATCGCCTTGCGCATCGCGAACACCGGGGCGGTGGCGAACTTCGCGGGGGCATGGGCATGGCCGGCATGCGCCACGACCCGCGCGACCGGGGTCAGCCCCAGCCGGTCGGCGACCGACTGGCGCGTCAGCACCAGCGCCGCCGCCCCGTCCGAAATCGACGAGGCGTTGGCGGCGGTGATCGTGCCGTCCTTCGCAAAGGCGGGTTTCAGCGTCGGGATTTTCGCCACGTCGCCGCGCGCGGGCTGTTCGTCCTCACGCACCGTCGTCGTGCCCTTGCGGCCGGCGACCTCGACGCTCACGATTTCGCGGTCAAACGCGCCCGATTTCTGCGCGCGCTGGGCACGGTGGAGCGATTCGATCGCATAGTCGTCCTGCGCAACGCGGGTGAACTGATATTCGGCCGCCGTCTCCTCGGCGAAGCTGCCCATCAGCTTGCCCGGATCATAGGCGTCCTCCAGCCCGTCGAGATACATATGGTCGAGCAGCCGGTCGTGGCCGATCCGCGCGCCCGAACGGTGACGGGTCGAGAGGTACGGCGCGTTGGTCATGCTTTCCATGCCGCCCGCGACGATCAGCCCGGCCGATCCCGCCGCCAGTGCGTCGGCGGCCATGATCGCCGCCTGCATCCCCGATCCGCACATCTTGTTGACCGTCGTTGCCTCGACATGGGTCGGCAGCCCCGCGCCCAGCGCCGCCTGTCGCGCCGGGGCCTGTCCCAAGCCAGCGGGGAGGACGCAGCCCATGTAGATACGCTCGATCGCCTCGCCCGACAGGCCGGCACGCTCGACCGCCGCGCCGACCGCCGTCGCGCCGAGCTGCGTCGCGCTCGCCCCGGCAAGGCTGCCCTGGAAGCTGCCCATCGGCGTGCGGGCATAGGACAGGATGACGACGGGATCGGACACGGGCTCTCTCCAGACACGATTATGTTTCGTTTGATACCGTATCTAGGGCGTGGGGGCGGGCGATGCCAGCGGCGTTGCGTCGGCGGGTCGGGCGGGGGATAGGCGGCATCATGGTGAGTCCTCTGTTCTGGCCGATCCTGCTGGGGCTGCTGGGCGGCGTGTTCGGCAGCTTCATCGGCGCGCTGGCGATCCGCTGGCCAGCGGGGCGCAGCGTCGCCGCCGGCCGATCGGCATGTGACGGATGCGGGCGGACGTTGCGGCCGGTCGAGCTGGTTCCGATCGTCAGCTTTCTCGCCTTGCGCGGTCGATGCCGGACCTGCGGCGACGCGATCGCGCCCGGCCAGTTCGTTGCCGAAGTGCTGGGCGCGGCGATCGGCATCGTCGCCGGGCTGGTCGCGCCGGGGATCGAGGGGGTGGCCGGGGCGGTGTGCGGCTGGCTGTTGCTGGCATCGGGCGCGATCGATCTTGCCGCCTTCTGGCTGCCCGACCGGCTGACGATCGCGCTGGCGCTGGTCGCGTCGGCGGGGGGACTTGGCGGAATCGCGCCCGATTTCAGCGACCGGGCGATCGGCGGGCTGGCCGGGTTCGGCAGCCTGTGGCTGGTGGCGACGCTCTATCGCGCGATGCGCGGGCGGACCGGGCTGGGCGGGGGCGATCCCAAGCTGTTCGGCGCGATCGGATTGTGGCTCGGCTGGCGCGCGTTGCCGGTGGTGTTGCTGGTCGCGACCGTCGCCGGGCTGTGTGTGGTGGTGGCGATGCGGATCGCGGGGCGCGAGGTGAAGGCGACCGACCGGTTGCCGCTCGGCACGCTGCTCGCAATCGCCGCCTTCCTCGTCTGGAGTGTAGGCGGTTAGGGCCGGATCGACATTCAACGAAATGCCGTCCCAATCTTCTCCCCTCTCTGTCAGGGAGGGGTTGGGGGTNGGGGGGGGGGGGGGGGGGGGGTTGGCCGGTTGTGGAGCGCTTACGTTTCCTCTCGGGCCGACCCACCCCCAGCCCCTCCCTTGTCAGGGAGGGGAGGCGCCTGAGCCGCCGTCCGGCTGAATGTCGATCAGCCGCTAGGCCGGTTCGATGCGATACTCGATCGGCTTGAAACTGCCACCGTTCGACGCCGGAGCCGAACAGGCGGTGAGGCCAATCACCAGATCCATGCCTGCGCGGAAAGTGATCGAATCGCCCGCCTTGCTGATCGGCGGCAGGACCGAGAGCTTCCCCGTCGCGCCATCGACCGGCACGTTCATGAAGCAGTTGAACGCCACCGGTATCCGGTCGGGCACCACGCCATAGGGTTCGAGCGCCGCCGCCAGATTGCCGAAACATCCGCGATGCGGCGGCAGATCGGGATAGAAATGGTGGAAGGTGTCATAGGAACACGGCGTCAGCAGGAAATCATGCGTGCCGACCGTGTCGGCGACGATCTCCAGCATCACCCGGCTGCGATTGGAATAGAGCGCATGGCCGGTCGTCAGCCGGATCGTCTCGGCATAATCGAGCGTCCGCCCTGAAGAGATCACCTCGTCCAGATCATCGGCGTTGAACGCCAGCAGGTCGGCGACCTGTTCCCCCTTCTGATCGATCACCACCAGCGTCTCGCCTTTCGCCAGCCGGAAGGCGGTGCCCGACCGTTCGGGGATGGTCGTCGTCACTTGGCCTCCCCCGAATAGTGGAACGGGCAGGCCCAGCGGTCATCGACCACGCGCCCGCTATATTGCCGCGCCTCGCTGGCGGCACCATGCCGTTCGAGCATCGGGTTGCGGCTGCCCGCCAGCGCCTCGTCGCGCACGAGAATCTTCTCGCGCATCGTCTCGTACTTGCCCTCGGCGCGCAGCCGTTCGAACTGGTCGTGCAGGTTGAAGACCAATGTCGGCCGCTCGAACCGGCGCGCCGGGCGGCTGGCATTGGGGTGCAGCCCGACGATGAAGAACGCCTCGCCGCCGAAGCTCAGCGAGAAATGCGGATTGTCGGGATCGGTGCTGACCCGCGTGTCATATTCCTGCCCGCGCCACACATCCTTGTCCGACAGCGACTGGACCCGCTGCCACAGGGCACGCTCGAACGCATTTTCGCTCAGGTCGTCCGGCCCCTCGAAGATCACCGCGAAGCTGCGGTACATCGCCCGGTCGCGGCGATAGGCCTCGGCAAGCCGCATCAGCGCATCGTGAATGCGGACATCGTCCCACGCACTGTCGATCCGCGAGCAGACGAGCACGTCGAGCGTGCCCTTCGCCATCGCCGATTTCGCCCCGACGCAGGGAAAGACGCGGTCGTCGACATGGGCGAACAACATCGCCTGCAGGCGATCCTGCGCTTCGTGCTTCCAGTTGAACATCGCGGAGGTCCCGGCCCGGTTGTTGGACGAACACTACGTTTCGCTGCCGTTCCCGGTTCCAAGTCGTTGACGACCCGTCACTAAATGGTAACAGTCGGGGTCGTGAACAAACGGCTGCTCCTCGACGATTTCCTGCCCTATCGCCTGTCGATCGCGTCGAACCGCGTATCCGACGCGGTGGCCTCCACCTATCGCGCGCTGTTCGGGCTGCGCATCCCCGAATGGCGGCTGGTGACGGTGATCGCCGAACATGACGGCATCACCCAGCAGGCGCTGTGCGTGGCGACCCGGATGGACAAGGTGACGGTCAGCCGCGCGGCGATCGCGCTGGTCGATCGCGGCCTCGTCGACCGCCATGCCAATGCCGGCGACCAGCGCTCGCACCTTCTTGTGCTGACCGAGGCGGGGCGGACGCTCTACGAAGAGGTCGCACCGCGCGCGTTGACGATCGAGCGCGACCTGTTCGCCGGCTTCACGCCGCAGGAGATCGAGGTGCTGCGCGACATGCTGGCGCGGATTCAGGACGCGGCCGACGTGCTGGAGGAACGCACCGCCGCCGCTCAATAGGCGCCCCGCCTGGGCTTCAACTGGCGCTTGCTCGGCAGCGTGTCGGCCAGCCGCGCGCCGCGATGGCCCATCGGCCGGGGATGGCCGACGGTCGAATCGATCGCGGTCTGGCGTTCGGCCTCGGCATTGATCTCCGCGCCGATCAGGATCGCGAGGCTGGAGACGAACAGCCACATCAGCAGCACGACGACCGCGCCCAGCGCGCCATAGGTCGCGTTGTAATTGGCGAAGTTGGCAGCATAGACCCCGAAGCCGACCGTCGCCAGCAACCACAGGATCGTGGCGGCAACCGACCCGACCGACAGCCAGCGCCACTGTGCCCGCGTTCGGTCCGGCCCGTAGCGATAGGCAAAGGCGATGCCCGCGCTGGTGATCGCGCCCGCCACGCCCCAGGTGACGATCTGGATCATCACCGCGCCCGCCGTGCCGAGGAACGCGACCGCGCTCTGCAACCATGTCAACACGCCGGCCGACACGATGCCGACGATGACCGCGAAAATCGCCGCCAGCGTAATCATCGCCGACAATAGCGTGGTGGTGACGATGCTGCGTTCGTCCTCCTCTTCGTAAATCACGTTCAGCGCCTGGATGATCGCGCTCGCCGCGCGCATCGCGCCATAGACGGCGAGCAGCAGCGCGATGACGAGGCCGAGGCCCGCCTGCCGCGACGCGGTGGTGACGACCGCGATCAACTGGTCGGAGATCAGCCGCGCGGCATCGGCCGGCACCAGTTCGAAGATCGTCTGCATGTGCCGCGCGACCGTGGCGGTATCGGCGACGAGGCCATAGGTCATCACGATCGCGCCGAGCATCGGCACGATCGACAGGAACGCATAAAAGGCGACTCCCGCCGCCATCAGCGTCAGATTGTGATAGCCGACCATGGTGTAGACGCGCGTCAATATCGCCTTCCACGCCGCCCATGGATGCGCCCATGGATGGGTCGATCCACTCCCCGGAATCGTGGCCGGATCGATTTGCGTCGTGCTTTCCGTCACATCAGTCCCCTTCGCCGACATGCAACGCCCGCACCGCAAAACGGATGCAAGTGGGTAGAAATGAACCAAATCCGCCGAACGCGCGTTTGGGGTCGCAAGGGGGGTTGTGCGCTGCAACCCAAGGTTGAACGACACGGGGATAGCAGTTGGCGGAAATTCGCGCGCGCACGGTCGCTATCCTGCTGGCAGGAACGATGATTCCTTGCGGAGTCATGGCGCAGACGGCTTCGTCGGCACCGACCGACCGTCCGCAAACCACCATGCCACCTGCCAACAACGACGATGGCCCGATCGTTCCCGATGCCGAATTCGATGCGGCGCTGCCCAGCCTGTCGGGCGACATCAACGCCCCGCTGGAACCGATCGCCGGGTTCGAGGCATCCGCCGCGCCAAAGCCCGCGACGACGACCACCGCCACGGCACAGGCCGTGCCCGCGCCGGTCCGCCCGACCGTGCCGGCGACGGAAAACGCCGTCGTGCCCGAAACCCTGCCCGATGCGATACTGCCCGAGGCGGCCGAACTGGCGCAGCCGCTGCCGCCGCTTAACACCTTCGACGTGACCCCGGTCGAGGTCGCGGGCGTCGATGACAAGCGTGCGGTCGAAATCCGCTACGACACCGTCGTCAAGGGCCTCGACGCGATCGGGGGGACGGCGCAGTTCCGCGCGCTCTCCTCGCTGGAGGAAGGCGACGGCAAGGCCGCGAACGCGACGATGGTGCAGGCGCGCGCCAAGGAAGACGAATCGCTCGCGCTGCGCATCCTGCGCGCCAAGGGATATTACGACGGCACCGTCAGCTCAATGATCGAACAGCCGCAGGGCGGACGCATCCGCGCGGTCGTGACCGCGCTGCCGGGCAAGCTCTACACCCTGTCGTCGATCCGCATCGATACCCAGCCGACGGTGCCGCCGAACCTCGTCGACCGCGAACTGCCGCTGAAGGTCGGCGATCCGATCGACGCCGAACGAATCCAGGCGGCCGAGGCGAACGTCAGCCTGAAGCTGCCGCAACAGGGCTATCCGTTCGTGCAGGTCGGGCAGCGCGACATCCTGCTCGACGATGCGACGGTGACGGGTGGCTACACCCTACCGGTCGATACCGGGCCGCGCTCGTCGTTCGGCACCTATTCCACCACCGGCAAGCTGGCGTTCGATGCCGAGCATGTCGGCGTGCTGGCGCGTTTCCGGCAGGGCGAGCTGTACGACAATCGCAAGGTCGACGATCTGCGCGCCGCGCTGGTCGCGACGGGGCTGTTCTCCAGCGTCTCGGTCGAACCGCAGCGCACCGGACAGGTCGCCGCCGACGGGACCGAGGCGGTCAATCTGCTCGTCCGGCAGGACGCCGGCCCGGCGCGCACGCTGGCGGGCGAGGCGGGATATGGCACCGGACAGGGGCTCCGGGTCGAGGGATCATGGACCCACCGCAACCTGTTCCCGCCCGAAGGCGCACTGATCGTGCGCGGCGTGGCGGGCACGCAGGAACAGGGGGCGGGCGTCACCTTCCGCCGATCGAACGCCGGACGGCGCGACCGCACCTTCCAGATTCTCGCCAACGCCAGCCGCAGCAATTACGATGCGTTCGAGGCGTTCACCGGCACGCTCGGCATCCGCTGGTCGTATGACTCGACGCCGATCTGGCAGAAGCGCTTCACCTATGCCTATGGCGCCGAACTGATCGGCACCAACGAGGACACCTACGACTTCACCGTCGGCGAGCGTCGCCGCCGCACCTATGGCATCGCCGCGCTGCCGCTGTTCGCCGGGTTCGACACGTCGGACAATCTGCTGAACCCGACCAAGGGCTTCCGCGTAAAGCTGAACGTCAGCCCCGAAGGATCGGTGTCCGACGGCGTGCGCCCGTACGGCCGCTTCATGGTCGAGGGCACCGGCTATTATCCGATCGGGCAGAGCATCGTCATCGCCGGGCGCGCCCGTGCCGGATCGATCCAGGGGATCGACCGCGACGACCTTGCGCCCTCGCGGCGCTATTATGCCGGTGGCGGCGGATCGGTGCGCGGCTTCGGTTTCCAGGAACTGGGTCCGCGCACGCCCGAGGTGGACGAGGACGGCAACACCCTCGCCCGGCCGATCGGCGGGCGCAGCCTCAACGAATTCGCGATCGAGGCGCGCTACCGCTTCGGCAACTTCGGCATCGTGCCGTTCCTCGATGCGGGGCAGGTGTACGAAGGTTCGCTGCCCGATGCCTCGGACCTGCGCTTCGGCGCGGGGATCGGCGGCCGCTTCTACACCAACTTCGGGCCGATGCGGGTCGATGTAGCGACGCCGATCGCCCGGCGTCCCGGTGAGTCCAAAATCGCACTCTATATCTCGATCGGGCAGGCATTCTGATGGCCGAGGATTTCGCAGCCCCCGCGACCGGGACCGTCGTCGTGCGCAAGCAGCCGCTGTGGGTCCGCATCCTGAAATGGATCGGCATCGCCATCGCCGTGCTGTTCGTGGCGGTGGTCGCGTTGATCTTCGCGCTCAATACCGGACCGGGGCGGGGCTTCGTCGTCCGCCAGCTCGACGGGTACACCACCGCATCGGGGCTGAAGGTCAATATCGGCCGGATCGACGGGTCGCTCTACGGCGCGCTGACCCTCCATGACCTGCGCCTGTCCGATACGCGCGGCGTCTTCGCCTATTCGCCGCAGGTCGCGCTCGACTGGCGGCCGTTCGCCTTCACCAACGGCCATGTCGACGTGCGCAGCCTGACCAGTCCGCTGGTGCGCTATGCACGCAACCCGGTGTTGAAGGATACCCCGCCGGGCGATCCCAACGCGCCGCTGCTGCCCGATTACGACATCGACGTGAACCGCCTGCGCGTCGACCGGATTGAGGTCGGCCCGGCCGTCACCGGCCAGCGCCATATCGCCCGGATCGACGGTGCGGTGCATATCGCCGATCGCCGTGCGCAGGTGTCCGCCAACGCGCTGACCATTGCCGCGCCGGGCTTGGGCGGCGGCGACAGCGTTATGCTGAAACTCGACGCGGTGCCCGACGACGACAAATTCGATGTCGATGCGCGCGTAACCGGCCCGGCGAACGGCATGATCGCCGGCATGGCGGGCCTCGCCCAGCCGATCGCCGCCACGATCGACGGCCGGGGTAGCTGGACCAATTGGCAGGGGCGTCTCGCCGGCACGCTCGGCGGGCGGCCGCTCGCCGATCTGGCGATCACCGGCCGCAACGGCAGCTTCACCGTGCGCGGATCGACCCAGCCGGGCCTGATCCTGCAGGGACCGGTCGAACGGCTGACGTCGCCGCGCCTCGACGTCGCGATCGACGCGACGCTCGCGGACCGCAAGGCCGATACCCGTATCCAGCTTCGCTCCAGCGCGCTGGCGGTCAACGCCGCCGGCATCCTCGATCTCGCGAACAGCCGCTTCGGCAATTTCCGCACCGAGGCGATGTTGCTGACGCCGGGCGCGATCGCCCCCAACCTCAATGGCCGCTCGGTCCGTGCAGCGGTGGTCCTCGACGGCGGCTTCGGCACGCCGACCGTGGACTACAAGATCCAGGCGGCGGCGTTGGGCTTCGGCGAGATGGCCGTCGAGCAACTGTACGCCGAAGGGCGCGCGACCGTCGATGCCGACCGCATCCTGATCCCGATCAAGGCGCGTGCCAAACGGATCACCGGGCTGAACGCCGCCGTCGGCGGGCTCGTCACCAATGTTTCGATCAACGGCGATCTGGCGATCAACGGCGATCAGGTGCTGTCCGACAATCTGCGCATCCGTTCCGACCGGATCGATGCGACCGTGATCGTCGCCGCGAACCTGTCGACCGGGCGCTATACCGGCGCGATCAAGGGGCGGGTCAACGACTACGAAGTCGCCAGCATCGGCATCCTCAACCTGTCGACCGACGCGAACCTCTATGCCGCGCCGAATGGCGGTTTCGGCATCAAGGGGCGGGTGGTCGCGCAGACCACGCGGCTGTTCAACGAAGGCGTGCGCGATTTCCTTGGCGGCAATGTGTCGACCACGCGGGTCGATGTCGGCGTTGATCCGAACGGGATCGTCACCTTTTCCAACCTGCGGATGAACGCGCCGCAGTTTCGCATCCTGAACGGGTCGGGCCGCTATGATCCGGCCGGGCCGCTGCTGGTCAACGCGCAGGCGGTGTCGACCCAGTACGGTCCGCTGACCGCGCAGGTGACGGGCAGCGTCGCCGCACCGCAAATCCTGTTGCGCGCGGCCCGGCCCGGCGTCGGCATCGGCCTCGTCAACCTCGAAGCCCGGGTACGTGGCCAAGGCGACCGCTATGCGATCCAGGCGACCGGCGGCACCGACTATGGTCCGTTCCGCGCCGACGTGCTCGTCTCGACCGCGCCGCGTCTCGTCGCCGATATTCGCTCGGCGACCTTCGCCGGCATGAACATCGACGGCCGGGTCGAGGCGACGAATGCCGGGCCGTTCGCCGGCCGGGTCAATTTCGCCGGATCGGGCGTGGCGGGCGTTGCACGTTTGTCCGCGCAGGGCCGTTACCAGCGCGCCGACGTGAACGCGCGCGCCTATAACGCGGTCATTCCCGGCGACATGGGGCTGCGCATCGGCCGGGCGATCGTCACCGCCAGCGCGGTGCTCTATGACCAGCCCGAGATCGTCGCCGACGCGCAGGTCGCCAACCTGTCGATGGGCGACTTCGTCCTCGAACGCAGCCGCGCCAAGGTGAATTATCGCGGCGGCAACGGACTGGCGCAGATCTTCGCCGAAGGATCGTCGGGCGTGCCGTTCCGCGTCGCCGCCAATGCCCGGTTGCAGCCGAACGAATATCTCGTCGCGTTGCAGGGCGTTGCCAACAACATCCCGTTCCGCACGATCAACCCGGCGCGGATCACCCCTGCGACCGGCGGCTATCGCCTTTACCCGACGCGGATCGATTTCGCGCAAGGTTCGATCCGTGCGGCGGGCGTCTATGGCAATGGCATGTCGATCCAGACCCGGCTCGACCGGCTCGACCTCGGCATCGTCAACGCCTTCGTTCCCGGCACCGGGATCGGCGGCACCGCCACCGGCAGCCTCGATTTTGCGCAGGCCGCCGATCAGAGCTTCCCGCGCGCCGATGCCCGGCTGACCATCCGCAATTTCCAGCGGACCAGCCTCGCCTCGGTCTCCGAACCGGTCGACATCGTGTTCGCCGGCGACCTGCGGCCCGAAGGCGGCAGTGGCCGGGCGCTGATCCAGCGCGGCACGACCACGGTCGGGCGGATGGTCGCCAACCTGCGGCCGTTGCCGCCGGGCAGCGGATCATGGGTCACGCGGATGCTGGCGGCGCCGCTGTCGGGCGGTATCCGCTACAACGGGCCGGCGGGCGTGCTGTTCTCGTTCGCGGGGCTGGCCGACCAGCAACTGACCGGCGCGATCGGCATCGCCGCTGATTTCGGCGGGCGGGTGCAGGCACCGCAACTGACCGGCGTGGTCCGCGCCAATACGCTGACCTATGAGAATGAGACGCTCGGCACGCGGCTGACCAACCTCGGCATCAACGGCCGCTTCACCAATGACCGGTTCGAACTGGTGCAGTTGCGCGCCACGGCGGGCGAGGGCACCGTCGCGGCGCAGGGGACGGTCGGGCTGGCGGCGAACAGCGGCTTCCCGGTCGATATTCGCGCGCAGTTGCGCAATGCCCAACTGGCGCGCAGCGACGCGCTGGGCGCATCGGCCACCGGCGACGTCCGTATCCAGAACGGGGCGGACGGCGGGCTGATCTCGGGCGATCTCGTCATCCCCGAGGCGCGCTATCAGATCATCCGCCAGGGCGCGGCCGAAGTCCCCGAGCTGACCGGGGTGCGCCGCAAGAGCGACGCTACCCGCGCGGCGCAACCGCCCAGACAGGCCGCCGCCTCGGCCGGGCTGTTCCGCCTGGCGCTGCGTGTCCGTGCCGACAATCGGCTGTTCGTATCGGGCATGGGCCTCGAATCCGAATGGGAGGCCGATCTGCGGATCGCCGGCACCTCGGCCGCGCCGACGATCAACGGGCAGTTGCGCCTCGTGCGTGGCACCTATTCGTTCGCCGGCAAGCGGTTCGAGGTCGAACGCGGCAACATCCGCTTCGAAGGGTCGGACTTCACCAACCCGGTGATCGACATCTCCGCCACCACCACCGCCGAAGGCGTGACCGCCGTCATCAACGTGACGGGTACGGCGCAGGCACCGCAGATCGCCTTCACCTCGACGCCGGCACTCGCGCAGGACGAGGTGCTGTCGCGGCTGCTCTTCGGCAGTTCGGTGACGAACCTGTCGGCGACCGAGGCGATCCAGCTCGCCGCCGCGCTCAATTCGCTGCGCGGATCGGGCGGGGGCGGGTTGAACCCGCTCGGCAAGCTGCGCTCGGCGACCGGGTTCGATCGCCTGCGCGTGCTGGGCGGCGACGAGGCGACCGGGCGGGGCACCAGCCTTGCGGCGGGCAAATATCTGACCGACGACATCTATATCGAGATCATCACCGACGCGCGCGGCTTCACCGCCACGCAGATTCAGATCGCGCTGACAAAGACGCTGTCGGTGCTGTCGCAGACCGGATCATTCGGCGGATCGAATGCGTCGGTACGCTATAGCCGGGACTACTAAGCTTGAGCCGGTCCCCCGGTTGAGGGCATAGCGGCGGCGCAAGGAGAGGCGGCTGCTATGCCCGACGAGTTCGACGTGATCGTAGTGGGGGCAGGGCTGTCGGGGATCGGCGCGGCGCACCATCTGCAACGGCTGTGCCCCGATCGCAGCTTCGCGGTGCTGGAGGGGCGCGGGGCGCTGGGCGGTACGTGGGACCTGTTCCGCTATCCCGGCGTGCGCTCGGATTCGGACATGTTCACGCTCGGCTACGGCTTTCGGCCATGGGCGGAGGAGAAGGCGATCGCCGATGGCGCGACCATCCGCGACTATATCGCCGACACCGCGCGCGAGAGCGGGATCGATTCGCACATCCGCTATCACCACCGCATGGTCCATGCCGCATGGTCGAGCGCCGACGCCCGCTGGACGCTGACGATCGAGCGGACCGATACCGGTGGAACGACGACGCTGTCGTGCGGCTTCCTGTATCTGTGCACCGGCTATTACGACTATGCGCAGGGTTATCGCCCGACCTTTGCCGGGGAGGGTGATTTCGCCGGGCGGATCGTCCATCCGCAATTCTGGCCCGCCGACCTCGACTATACGGGCAAGCAGGTGGTGGTGATCGGCAGCGGCGCGACGGCGGTGACATTGGTCCCGGCGATGACCGACCGCGCGGCGAAGGTCACGATGCTGCAACGCTCGCCAAGCTATGTGCTGACCACCCCCGCGCGCGATCCGTTGCTGGGCGTCCTGCGCCGGGTGCTGCCGTGGCGCGCCGCATACGGCATCGCCCGCTGGCTGCGGATCGGCATCAGCCAGTATTTCTACGTCCGCTCGCGCCGCAAGCCCGAGGCGGTCCGCCGCTGGCTGCTGAAACAGGTCCACGCCGCGCTGCCGCCGGGCTATGACGTCGCGAAGCATTTCTCACCCAGCTATGATCCGTGGGACCAACGGCTGTGCATTGTCCCCGACGGCGACCTGTTCCGGGTGATCCGTGAGGGGCACGCCGAGGTCGCGACCGGTCATGTCGACCGTTTCACCGCTACCGGCATCCGCCTGACCGACGGCACCCACCTTCCCGCCGATGTGGTCGTCACCGCTACCGGGCTCGAACTGCAACTCTTCGGCGCGGCGACGTTGTCGATCGACGGGCGGCCGGTCGATCCGAGCAAGGCGATGAACTACAAGGGGATGATGTTCAGCGACCTGCCGAACCTCGCCTATGCGTTCGGCTATACCAACGCCTCGTGGACGCTGCGCGCCGACCTGACCGCCGCTTATGTCTGCCGCCTGCTCAACACGATGAAGGCACGGGGTGTAGTACAGGCGACGCCACGTATCGCCGACACCGATCTGACCGAGGAACCGCTGCTCGACTTCACCTCCAGCTATGTGAAGCGCGGTATCGACCGGTTGCCGCGACAAGGGTCGAAGGCGCCGTGGCGCGTCCGGCAAAGCTATCTGCGCGACCGGATCACGATGCGTTTCGGCGACGTGACCGAGCAGATGGAGTTTCGGTAGCGTCCCCTTGCTCCCCTCCCNGGGGGGGGGGAGGGGGTGGGTAGGGTTGGGGCGGGTGCTGTCGTTCCCTCGCGAACCGACCCACCCCCAACCCCTCCCTGGTCAGGGAGGGGAGTTGCTCAGTCCCGAAGCAAGACCTCTGCCGCCGCCACCCCGGTCGCATACGCCCCATGCGCGGTCGAAAAGTCGGTCGGCGACACCGCCTCCCCCGCGATCAGGATATGGTCGTGCCGCCGCTCGCCCAGCACCGCGCGCGCATTCGCTTGGCCGGGCCGCGCATGGCTGTATGATCCGCCGAAATGGCTCGCCCGGCCCCACGCCGATCCGGCGATCAGCACCATCCGGTCGACCAGCCTTGCCCCGAGCAACGCCGCCAACTCCGCCTTCGCGAAGGCTGCCGCGCCGTCCAGCCCCTCGCGCTCCAGCGCCCGCGCGCTGCTGCCGCCGACGAAACATTCGACGACCGGTCGCCCGAACGGGCAGAGATAATAGCTGCCTGTCGCCGCACGGTGCGGATTGCCGAGCAGATGACCCTCCGCCGCCAGCCCGTGATCGTCGAGCAGCGCGAAGAACAGCTTGTCCGCCAGTCCCAATGGCAGATGGCTCGCGGCATGGAGGCTCGGGTCGAAACACCCCGGCAGCGCGATCCCGCCACCCGACAGCACAGCGGTCGATACGGTGATGATCGCCGCACCCGCTTTCACGCTGCCGCGCGGCGTGACGATCGCGACGCCGTCCGCGCGTTCCTCGATGCCCCGGACCGGTGTGCCAAGGTACAGCGGCACCGGCGGCAGGCTGGCGGCGACTAGCCTGCCATAGCCATCGGGCAACCGCCAGTCGTCGTCGGTCGCGGCATCGTCATAGGCAAGGTAATCGGCCACCGAGAGCGAGGCGAGATCGGCCCCGTTCACATAGCCCGACATCGCATCGAGGAAGCCGTTCCATGGCCCGGCGGGGTCCAGCGCGTCGGCGGCGCGGTCGCTCGCCGGTGGATCATGCCGCAACCGTGCCTCGAACGCGGCGCGCGCGGCATTCGCCGCCTGCCGCTCGACCGGGGAGAAACCGAGGTCGCGGTACTGCTGTCCCCAGCTCGGACGGCTGCGATCGATCGCAAACCCGGCGTCCCCGGCGATGGCGACCCATGGATTGCGCTTTGCCGAATGGAGATAGCCGCAGCCGAGATCGAGCGCCATGCCGTCGATCGTGACGCTATGCGCCCGCCCGCCGACGCGGTCGCCCGCTTCGAACACCGCGACCGATCGCCCGGCGGCATGGCAAGCGCGCGCGGCGCCGATCCCGGCGGCACCGGCTCCGATGATAGCGACGTCGATCATAAGCGCGGGTCCTGTCGTGACGGACCGCTACAGTGCGCCAGCCGTTGCCGGGTTCCGCTCAGATGATCCGTAGTTCGCGTGCATTCGCCAGCGCGCCGACCATCGCGCCGTACAGCGGCTTGGGCGCGAACCGGTCGTCATAGGGGCAGCCACGGTTGATGACCGCATCGGTCCGCGGCTCGAACGTGCGCAGCCAGCTATAGCGGTCGCTCATCCCCCATGCGAGGACATCGCGCAGTTGCGGGTAGGACAGCATGATGTCGAGATAGGCGCGCGCGAAATCGGCGACCCCCTTGTCGCGCGGGGCGATCGCGGCGGGCAGGCCCTTGTCGCGCACGTCGAATTCGGTGACGATCAGGCGATACCCCATCGCCACCACCGCATCGAGGAAGCGGCGCCATTCGGGCTCCAGCCGCCGCGCCAGCGCGCCGGCATCGGGGGTCGGCGCGAACAGCCCGATGTGCGACTGCACCCCCAGCGTATCGACCGGCACGCCGCGCCGGCGGAACCCTTCGAGCAGTTTGAGCACGCCGGCGCGGTGCTTTTCGTTGCCGTCCTCCCAGCTCATATAGTCGTTGTAGACCAGCTCGGCATGCGGCGCGGCGGCGCGAGCGGTGCGGAACGCATGGTCGAGCACCGCCTCGGTCCCGCCCATCGCGCTCGACAGCGACGTGACGCGAAGGGCTCCGGTATCGGGATCGACCGCTTCGTTCACCACGTCATAGCTGGTGATCTTGCGGCCATAGCGGCGGGTGACGGTGTCGATATGGCGGGACAGCACCCGCGCGCCCTCGCTCGCCGGCCGCGCGCCGTAATCGTAGTTGTTGAGCCACGCCGGAAACCAGCGCGAATAGGCCCACAGCAGCGTATGCCCGCGCAAGGCGAAGCCGTTGGCCACCGCCCAGTCGACCATCGGGTCGAACCGGCTGAAATCGAACCGGTCGGGGGCAGGACGGATCGCCTGCCACTTCATCTCGTTCTCGGGCACGAGCACGCTGCAGTCGCGGCGCAGCAGCGCGGCATAGGCCGGGTTGGCGAACGAGGCGCGATCCGCGCCCGCTGTGCCGAAGGCGAACGCCGATCCGAAGCGCCGCCCGCGCGACGCGGCGGCGGCCTTTAACGTGTCGGCGGGTGCGGCGAGGGCAGGGGTAGCAGAGGCGGCGAGCAGCGCGACGCCCCCCGCCAGCGCCTGACGACGATCGATCATGGTCATGCGGTGACTTGCCTTGCATCGACGGGGGTGTAGCGGGGAACGATCAGGTGGATCACGCCGACCGCGACCAGATAGGCACAGGCCGCGACTAGGAAGATCGGCTGATAGCTGCCGACCGTTTCGAGGATCATGCCGGCGAACTTCGCCATCAACATGCCGCCGACCGCGCCGGCAAGTCCGCCGATCCCGATCACCGATCCCGCCATCCAGCGTGGGAACAGGTCGCCGGGCAGGGCATAGAGGTTGGCCGAAAACCCCTGATGCCCGGCACAGGCGAGGCCGATCAGGCCGACCGCGATCCACATGCTGGGCGCATGGGTCGCAAAGGCGATCGGCACTGCGCACAGCGCCGCGCAGACCATCGCCGTCTTGCGCCCCCGCCCGATCGACATGCCCCGCCCGATCAACCGGGTGCTGAGCCATCCGCCCGCCACCGATCCGACATCGGCGAGCAGATAGACCGCGATCAGCGGCGGCCCGAACTGCTTCATCGACAGGTTGAACGATTTGGCGAAATAATCGGGCAGCCAGAACAGGAAGGTCCACCACACCGGATCGATCAGGAACCGCCCGGCGATATAGGCCCAGGTCTGGCGGATGCGGAACATCCGGCTCCACGGTACGGCCCGCTGCGGCTCGACCGGATCGGCCTCGATCCACGCCAGTTCCTCTGGGCTGAGCGACGCCTTTTCGCGCGGCCGGCGATAGAAGCCGAACCACGCCGCCAGCCACACCAGCGACAGCGCGCCGGTGATCCAGAACGCGGCGCGCCACCCAAGATCGAGCGTCACGACGATGAACGGCACCAGCAGCGGCGTCAGCAGCGCGCCGACGTTCGACCCCGCGTTGAAAATGCCGATCGCCAGCGCCCGCTCGCGCTTGGGAAACCATTCGTTGGTCGCGGCGATCGCGGCGGGGAAGGTGCCCGCCTCACCCGCCGCCAGCGGCATCCGCGCGAGGATCATGCCGCTGGTCGAGGTAAAGGCGGTGTGCAGCACATGGCCGACCGTCCACACGATCATCGCCAGCGCATAGCCGGCCTTCGCCCCCACCTTGTCGACGATCCGCCCGGCGACGACATAGGCGAGGCCATAGGCAAGCTGGAAATAGAAGGCGAGATCGGCATAGCCCGTTTCCGACCAGCCATAGGTCTGCGCCAGATCGGGTTTGAGCACCGCCAGCACCAGCCGGTCGACATAGGACAGCACGACCGCGAAGAAGAGCAGCGCACACACGATCCAGCGCACCCGGCCGGCCGGCTTGGCCAGCGGCGGCAGCGAGGAGGCCGGCGATTCGGGCGGATTCGGGGACATGCGCTCTCCTGTTGCCCACGTTCTTCGACGTGGTAGCGCTACCATGACCGCCATGCTATGCCGATGTCAACGCCGTCGGTCAGACGGGACGAGAAAGAGGATGCGGCATGGTGAAATGGATCGGGCTGGTCGCGCTGGCGGGTATGTTATGGAGCGCGCCCGCGTGCGCCGAGGATGGCTATGACCTGTGGCTGCGCTATCGTGCGTCGCCCGCCACGACCGCGCAGGCTGCCGTAGCGACCGGCGTGGTGCGCGACGAACGCGATCCGACGATCGATCTCGCCGCCGCCGAACTGGTGCGCGGATTGTCGGGGCTGACCGGGCGCAGCGTCGGCGAATCGGCGATCGGTGACGGCAGCGTGGTGATCGGCACGCCGCGTTCGCAGCGCATCGCCGCGCTGCGCCTGCCGCTCGAAGGGCTGGGGCGCGAGGGCTATGTGCTGCGCTCGGCAACCATCGACGGCCGGCGGGTGACGGTGGTCGCCGCCAACGCGCCGGTCGGCGTGCTGTACGGCAGCTTCCGGTTGCTGCGCACGCTCCAGACCGGGGCGTCGATCGCCGCGCTGAACGTGCGCGACCGGCCGAAACTCGATTTGCGCCTCCTCAACCACTGGGACAATCCCGATCGCTATGTCGAGCGCGGCTATGCCGGGCGGTCGCTGTGGGACTGGCAGAAACTGCCCGGCTTCGCCGATCCGCGCTACACCGAATACGCCCGCGCCAACGCCTCGGTCGGGATCAACGGCACCGTCCTAAACAACGTCAACGCCAGCGCCGACATGCTGACCCCGGCGTTCCTGCCGAAGATCGAGACGCTCGCCGGCATCTTCCGCCCATGGGGGATCAGGGTCTATCTGTCGGCGCGCTTCTCCGCCCCGATCGAGGTCGGCGGGCTCAAGTCCGCCGACCCGCTCGACCCGCAGGTGGCGGCATGGTGGAAGGCGAAGGCCGACGAAATCTACGCCCGCATCCCCGATTTCGGCGGCTTTCTGGTCAAGGCCAATTCGGAAGGCCAGCCGGGCCCCGGCGACTATCACCGCAGCCATGCCGAGGGGGCGAACATGCTCGCCGCCGCGCTCAAGCCGCACGGCGGCGTCGTGATGTGGCGTGCGTTCGTCTATGCCAGCGAAAAGCCCGAGGACCGCGTCCGCCAGGCGTACAGCGAGTTCGAACCGCTCGACGGCAGGTTCGCCGACAACGTCATCGTGCAGGTCAAGAACGGCGCGATCGATTTCCAGCCGCGCGAACCCTTCCACCAGCTCTTCGGCGCGATGCCGCGTACGCCGCTGATGATGGAAGTGCAGATCACCAAGGAATATCTCGGCTTCGCCACCCATCTCGCCTATCTCGGCACGATGTGGGAGGAGGTGCTGAAGAGCGACACCTACCGCCGGCGGAGCGGCACGACCGTCGCTGACGTGCTCGAACGCCCGGTGCGGCCCGGCGCGCCGACCGGCATCGCCGGGGTGGCGAACATCGGCACCGATCGCAACTGGTCGGGATCGCAGTTCGATCAGGCCAACTGGTACGCCTTCGGCCGGTTGGCGTGGGATCCGCAGGGGTCGGCCGGCGAGATCGCACGCGACTGGGCGGCAATGACGTGGAGCCCCGATCCGGCGGTCGTCGCTCCCGTCACCGCGATGATGTTGCGTTCGCGCGAGGCGGTGGTCGATTACATGATGCCGCTCGGCCTCAACCATCTCTTCGCGACCGGCCATCATTATGGCCCGGGGCCATGGGTGAACGATCTGGCGCGCGAGGACTGGAACCCGACCTATTTCCACAAGGCCGACCGGAACGGCATCGGCTTCGACCGGACCCGCACCGGCAGCGACGCGGTGTCGCAATATGCCCCGGCGCTGGCGCGGACTTGGGGCGATCCGAAGCGGGTTCCCGAAAAGCTGCTGCTGTGGTTCCATCACGTGTCGTGGGACCGGCGGATGGAATCGGGCCGCACGCTGTGGGAGGAACTGGTGGCGCACTACGATCATGGCGTGGCCGAGGTCGCGGCGATGCAGGAACAATGGGCCGCGCTGGAGGGCAAGGTCGATCCGCAGCGCTTCGCCGAAGTCACGCAGTTCCTCGCCATCCAGCGCGGCGAGGCACAGTGGTGGCGCGACGCCTCCATCGCCTATTTCGCCGAGGTGTCGGGCCGGCCGCTCCCCGCCGGCACCGTGCCGCCGCCGCAGCCGCTCGCCTATTACAAGGCGATCCGCACCCCCTATGCGCCGGGCAACGGCAAATGACCTTCGCGCTCGATCCTGCCGCCGCGCCGCGTACCGCGCGGATCGGGACCGAGCGTGAGCCGCTGCTGCTGATCGACGGCGCGCTGCTCGATCCGCAGCGGCTGGTCGAGATCGCCGCCGCCGGCAGCTTCGCTCCGGCCTATGGCCCGGCAGGCGGCTATCCCGGCATCCGAGCGCCGATGCCGAGCGCCTATGCCGATACCGTGGTCCGCGCGCTCGACCCGCTGTTGCGCGATGCCTTTGCATTGGGCGACGTCCGGCTCGGGCGTGCCGAATGTTCGTTCTCGATCGTGACCCGCCCCGCCGCCGACCTCGTCCCCACGCAGCGCGCGCCGCATGTCGACACGGTCGATCCGCTCCAGTTCGCCATCCTCCATTATCTGTGCGATCCGGCGCATGGCGGCACCGCCTTCTATCGTCACCGCGCGACCGGGTATGAAACGCTGACCGCCGATCGCCTGCCGCAGTATGAAGCGGTGCGGGCAGGGGAGGCGGACCCACCCGGCTATATCGACGGCACCACCCCCGCATTCGAACAGACCGCGATCGTCGCGGGCCGCTGGAACCGGCTGGTCGTCTATCGCAGCCGGGTGCTGCATTCGGGGCAGGTCCATGGGGCACTCGATCCCGACCCGCGCCGGGGGCGGCTGACCGCGAACATCTTCCTGACCTACCGCGCGAACGGGTAGCGCACGATCGCCCCGGCGCCGTCGCTGAACCCGATAATGGAGAGGTGTCGGGGCATCATGGTGCCCGGAACCGCTGGTGACCCCTACGAGAATCGAACTCGTGCTTACGCCGTGAGAGGGCGTCGTCCTAACCGCTAGACGAAGGGGCCGTGTAGCGGAGCGCGGCCTCTATGCCCGATCGCCGTTGCCGTCAAGCGGCTTGTCGGCGGGAGCAAACGCCTTTTGTCATCGATCGCCCGGGAAAAGTTGCGGAATGATATTCATCTCCGCGAAACCTTTCGCGCGTTCCGGCTTTGAAACGCCAAACTCTCCATGATCGGATCATCGCATGAGCAAGGCCGTTCCCGTCATCCTGTCGCTGATCCCGCTGGCCGCCGTCATCGGTGCCTGCGTGGCCTGCCCGTAAAGCCCCACCGCTTTCCAAATACCATAACGAAAAGGCCGCCGGGATCGCTCCCGACGGCCTTTTCCATGGATCCCGAAGGACAGGGCTGGATCAGCCCTGCTGGCCCTCGTCCGCGTCGTCGCGGGCGATGTCGCCCGGCTCGGCGTTGGGGTCATAATCCTCGGTGAAGCCGGCGTCGTCACGCTCGAACATCGATGCCATGACATCGACGCCCTGCGCCTGCATCTCGGCCTCTTCGGGCGAGCGCGCGACGTTGACCTTGACGATCGTCGTCACTTCGGGGTGCAGCGCGACCTTCACGTCGTACAGGCCGATGGCCTTGATCGGACGGTCGAGCACGACCTGCGACTTGTCGACCTTGTGGCCGTCGGCGACCAGCGCATCGACCAGATCGCGAACCGCGACCGAACCGTAGAGCTGACCGGTGTTCGACGACTGACGGATCAGCGTGACCGAAACGCCTTCCAGCGTCTTGGCTTCGGCTTCCGCGTCGGTGCGACGGGCGGCGTTGTCGGCGACGATCCGCTCGCGGTTCGCCTCGAACACCTTCTTGTTGGCTTCGTTGGCGCGCAGCGCCTTCTTGCGCGGCAGCAGGAAGTTACGGGCGAACCCGTCCTTTACCTTCACCACGTCGCCGATGGCACCGAGCTTCTCGACGCGCTCCAGCAGAATGACGTCCATGGGAGCGCTCCTTACTTAACGATGTAGGGCAGCAGGCCCAGGTGACGGGCGCGCTTGATGGCCTGGGCCAGTTCGCGCTGCTTCTTCGCGCTCACCGACGTGATGCGCGAGGGGACGATCTTGCCACGCTCGGACACGAAGCCCTGCAGCAGCCGGACATCCTTGTAGTCGATCCGGGGAGCGTCCTTCGCGGAGAAGGGGCAGCTCTTGCGGCGGCGGAAAAACGGACGTGCCATGGGTGTTCTTCCTTACGCTTCGGCGTCGGCGGGGGCCGACTGCTCGCGGTCGCGGCGCGGGCCACGGTCATCACGGTCGCGACCACCGCGACGTTCGCCACGCTCCGAACGCTCGCTCTTGCGCATCATCACGGTCGGACCTTCCTCGTGGCCGTCAACCTTGACGGTCATGAAGCGGATCACGTCTTCGTTGATCTGCGTCTGGCGCTCCAGCTCGGCCACGACGTCGCCCGGCGCGTCGATTTCGAGCATGACGTAATGCGCCTTGCGGTTCTTCGCGATGCGATAGGCGAGGCTGCGCAGGCCCCAGGTCTCGGTCTTCACGACCTTGCCGTTCATGTCCTGAACGATCTTCGTGGCGGTTTCCGCCAGCGCGTCCACCTGCGCCTGTGCCAGATCCTGGCGCGCAAGGAACACGTGCTCGTAGAGAGCCATATTCTGATCCGTCTGTTGGCCGATCGCTGACGCCGCGCCAATCGCGGTCGCCCCTCCGGCTGTCGTCTTCAAATGCAGTCCGGGGCGGCAGGTACGACCTGCCACCCCGGATGTTCATCGCCCATACCCGAATCGGGCGGGAAAGCAAGGTCAGTTCAGGATCGCGCCGCCGATCACCGCGCCGATCACCCCGCTGGCCAGCGCGACCAGCACCGCATCGTTGCCCGAACGCACCCACTGGTATCCGCGCGGCGGGGCATAGACGCCGCGCTGGCGATAGCTGCGGTAATCGATCACCCGGTAGTTGGCGGCGCGGTTGCGGTCGAACCGCTGGCCGCGCTGCCACTTGGCATAGCGTGCCGGCTGCTGGCGGACCACCGTCTTGCGGACGTTCTGGCCGTGGCGGTTCTTCTCGACCACGACCGTGCGGCCGGGGCGTTCCTTGATGACGGTGCGGCCCTGCGCCGACGCGGCCATCGGGGTGGCGAACAGCGACGCGGTCATCGCAGCAAGGATCAGTTTCTTCATCGCACAGGCTCCTGATTGCGTTTCGATGCCCCAAGAATGGCGACCGCATATCGCAGCGGTTTGTCACCTGCTGGCCCAAATGGTCGCATGCTGTCGCGGCGGCGCCCCTTGCGTTCAGCTTGGTGGCGGGACTAGGCGCGCGGGCTTGGAATTTGCAGGAGAGACGGCGATGCGGGCATTCATCTTCCCAGGGCAAGGCAGCCAGTCGGTCGGCATGGGTGCGGCGCTGGCCGCCGCCAGCCCCCATGCGCGCGAAGTGTTTCAGGAGGTCGACGACGCGCTCGGCCAGCATCTCTTCCGCCTGATGGCCGACGGCCCCGATGCCGACCTGCTGCTGACCGAAAATGCCCAGCCCGCGATCATGGCCAATGCCATCGCGACGCTGCGCGTGCTGGAGCGCGAGGGCGGCATCCGCTTGGCGGAGAAGGCGGACTTCGTCGCGGGCCATTCGCTCGGCGAATATACCGCGCTGTGCGCCGCCGGCGCGCTCGACCTGTCGACCACTGCGCGGCTGCTGAAACTGCGCGGACAGGCGATGCAGGCGGCGGTGCCGGTAGGTGAGGGGGCGATGGCCGCGCTGCTCGGCGCCGATCTCGCCAAGGCGCAGGCGCTGGCCGAAGCGGCCGCGCAGGGCGACGTCTGCACCGTCGCCAACGACAATGATCCGTCGCAGGTGGTGATTTCGGGCGCGAAGACGGCGATTGATCGCGCGGTGCCGCTGGCCAAGGAAATGGGCATCAAGCGCGCGGTGATCCTGCCGGTGTCGGCCCCGTTCCACTGCCCGCTGATGCAGCCCGCCGCCGATGCGATGGCTAAGGCGCTGGCGAAGGTGACGCTATCTGCCCCGCTGGTCCCGCTCTACGCCAACGTCACCGCCGCGCCGGTGGCAGATGCCGATACGATTCGGGGACTCTTGGTCGAACAGGTGACGGGCATGGTCCGCTGGCGCGAATCGGTGCTGGCGATGCAGGACGCGGGCGTCACCGACTTCGTCGAACTGGGCGGCAAGGTGCTCGGCACGATGGTAAAACGCATCGCCCCCGACGCCACCGCCACCAGCGTGGTGACAATGGCCGACATCGAAGCTTTGGTCGGGCGGTTGTAAGGTCGGTTCACGCGGAGGCGCGGAGACGCGGAGGAAGTATGGACCTGGAAGCGGTTTCCGGTGATGTGGTCGACGTTGCCCTGCGACTGCACCGGGAACTGGGGCCAGGGCTTCTCGAGAGCGTCTATGAAATGCTGCTTGCAGGACGGCTCGAAGCGATGGGCTACGCCGTCGTCCGGCAACAGCCGATCGACGTCGTCTTCGACGGCCTTCGTTTTGAAAAAGCATTCAAGATCGATCTGCTGGTCGCCGGACGGTTGCTGGTCGAGATAAAATCGGTCGAAAAGCTCCTACCGGTCCATGGCAAGCAGTTGCTGACCTATTTGCGCCTGACCAAACAGCCCGTAGGGCTACTCATCAATTTCGGCGGCGAAACGCTCAAGGAGGGGCTGCGCCGGATCGTCAACGACTACCGCCCCTCCGCGTCTTCGCGCCTCCGCGTGAACCAATCTTCCGGAGAATAACGATGTTCGACCTAACGGGAATGACCGCTCTCGTCACCGGTGCCAGCGGCGGCCTCGGTTCCGCCATCGCCAAGGGCCTTGCCGCGCAGGGCGCGCGCCTCGCGCTGTCCGGTTCCAACCAGGCCAAGCTCGAAGCCTTCGCCGCCACCCTTCCCGGCGATCACGTCACGCTCGTCTGCGACCTGTCCGACGGTGCGCAGGTCGACGCGCTCGTGCCGCAGGCGGTGGCCGCGCTCGGCAAGCTCGACATCCTCGTCAACAACGCCGGCGTCACCCGCGACAACCTCGCGATGCGGATGAAGGACGATGAATGGGATCAGGTGATCCGCGTCAATCTCGAAGCCGCGTTCCGCCTCTGCCGCGCCGCCGCCCGGCCGATGATGAAGGCGCGCTTCGGCCGCATCGTCTCGATCACCTCGGTCGTCGGGCAGACCGGCAATCCGGGGCAGGCCAATTACGCCGCGTCGAAGGCCGGCCTCGTCGGCATGTCCAAGGCGCTGGGGCAGGAACTCGCCAGCCGCGGCATCACCGTCAACTGCGTCGCCCCTGGTTTCATGGCCTCGGCGATGACCGACGTGCTGCCCGAGGCGCAGAAAACCGCCCTGCTGGGCAAGATTCCTGCCGGGGCGCTCGGCACGGGCGATGACGTGGCGGCCGCGGTCGCCTATCTTGCCAGCCGCGAGGCCGGGTACGTTACCGGGCAGACGATCCATGTGAACGGCGGGATGGCGATGGTATGAGCGTATTTCTGATGGTCGCGGCGATGGCGGCGGCGGGCGACGGCAATGTCGTCAAATGCGCGGTCGCCAAGATGCCGAAGCTCGAACTGGCCAAGCTCCAGCAGGGCATGATCGTCGGCGTGCTGGAGGGCAAGAAGCCCGCCCCGCCGATCGAGGCGCTGGTGAAGAAGGCGCGCGCCCATGCCGCCACCTGCCAGCCGGGCACCGGCAAGGCCGATACCCGCGCGGGCGAACTGGTCGTCACCAGCATCGCGGTCGAGGCGCTGGCCTCCGGGCTTACCGCCAACGGCGTCGATCCGGTTGCGATCAACCGCCGCCTCAGCCAGACCCCGCCCGCCGTCCTCAACGCCTTCCTCGCGCGCAAGCAGACGGCGGAGGTGGATGCGTTCATGAACGGCATGCTCGAACTGGCCGGTGCCAAAAAGGCGCAGGTGCGCGTGCAGCGGCTGATGGGCGGCTATGCGTTCAATGCCGCGACGCTGGCCCGGCTGTTCGCATCGCGCGCGGCCTGAGGGTTCGGTTGAAAACTGGCGGAGGGGCGCGCCGGTGCCGCGAAATGCGCTTCGGCGCATTTCCGGACGGACCCCGATGAAGCCGCGCCGGGTCTTGCGCGCGGCATTCGTGCGTTCTAGGGGCGTTCAGGAATACACCCCGCAGGTGAAGAGGGAATGAATATGAGCGAGACCGCCGAGCGCGTGAAGAAAATCGTCGTCGAGCATCTGGGCGTCGAAGCCGAGAAGGTCACCGAGGACGCGAGCTTCATCGACGATCTGGGCGCGGACAGCCTCGACATCGTCGAGCTGGTCATGGCGTTCGAGGAAGAATTCGGGGTCGAGATTCCCGACGATGCCGCCGAGAAGATCACGACCGTCAAGGACGCGATCACCTATATCGACGAGCACAAGGGCTGATCCGGCCGGGGCGGCCAGAAGCCGCCCCGCCGACATGCCAGAGAGTTTCACGGCCCCCCGTCCCGGCGTAAAGCCATGGGCGGGGGGTCGTTCGTATCGACGCTGAACGAAAGAGGAATGCCCATGCGCCGCGTAGTCGTGACCGGCCTCGGCCTCGTGACCCCGCTGGGTGCCGAGGTCGAGGTCGCCTGGAAGAATCTGATCGCCGGCAAATCGGGCGCGGGGCCGATCACCCATTTCGATGCGTCGAACCAGAAGTGCCGCATCGCGTGCGAAGTGAAGCCCGCCGGCCATGAATATGGCTTCGACGCAGGGCTGCGCGTCGATCACAAGATCCAGCGGCAGGTCGATCCGTTCATCGTGTTCGGCATCGACGCCGCCGGACAGGCGCTGGAAGACGCCGGCCTGACCGACATGACCGAGGAAGAGCGCTACCGCGCCGGCTGCTCGATCGGCGCCGGCATCGGCGGCCTGCCCGGCATCGCCAGCGAATCGCTGGTGTGCGAAAACAAGGGCCCGTCGCGCGTCAGCCCGCACTTCGTCCACGGCCGGCTCATCAACCTGATCTCGGGTCAGGTTTCGATCAAATACGGTCTGATGGGGCCGAACCATGCCGTCGTCACCGCCTGCTCGACCGGCGCGCATTCGATCGGCGATGCCGCGCGGATGATCGCGATGGACGATGCCGACGTGATGCTCGCCGGCGGTTCGGAAGGCGCGATCTGCCCGCTGGGCATCGCCGGCTTTGCGCAGGCGCGTGCGCTCTCGACCGCGTTCAACGACCAGCCTGAAAAAGCATCGCGCCCTTATGACCGCGACCGCGACGGCTTCGTGATGGGCGAGGGTGCCGGCGTCGTCGTGCTCGAGGAATATGAGCGCGCCAAGGCGCGTGGTGCCAAGATCTATGCCGAAGTCATCGGCTATGGCCTGTCGGGCGACGCCTATCACGTAACTGCACCGCATCCGCAGGGGTCGGGCGCGTTCCGTTCGATGGAAATGGCGATGCGCAAGTCGGGGCTGTCGCTGACCGACATCAACTATATCAACGCGCACGGCACCTCGACTCCGCTGGGCGACGAGCTGGAGCTGGGCGCGGTGCGGCGGCTGTTCGGCGATGCGATCGGCGACATCGCCATGTCGTCGACCAAGTCGGCGATCGGCCATTTGCTCGGCGGCGCAGGTGCGGTCGAGAGCATCTTCTGCATTCTCGCGATGCGCGACGGCATCGTGCCGCCGACGCTCAACCTCGACAATCCGTCGGAAAATTGCGCGGGCGTCAACCTCGTCCCCCACACCGCGCAGGAGCGCAAGGTGAAGGCGGTGCTGAACAATTCGTTCGGCTTCGGCGGCACCAACGCTTCGCTGGTGATGAAGGCGCTCTGAGCCCCATGCGCCGGATCGGTTGCCTCGGCCTGATCGTCGGACTGCTCGGGATTGCCGCGCTGTTTGTCGTGATGCAGGGCTGGGGCGGGGCCGGTCCGGCAACGCGGACGCTGACCGTCGTCATCCCCGAAGGTGCCAGCCTGACGGCGGCGGCGAGCGAGCTGGAAAAGGCCGGGGCGATCCGCTCGGCCGATCGCTTCCGCCTCTACGCCCGTTTCCTCGGCAGCGGCGATCCGATCCGCGCCGGCGAGTATCAGGTGCCCGCCGGCCTCAGCCAGTCCGACATCCTGAAACTGCTGCAAGGCGGCCGCACGCTACGCCGGTTCGTCACCGTCCCCGAAGGTTGGCCCTCGGTACTGGTGCAGGAAGCGGTCGCCAAGGCACCCCAGTTGGAGGGGCCGACCCCGCTTCCGCCCGAAGGCAGCATCCTGCCCGACAGCTATGATTATCAGCGGGGTGACACCCGCGCCGCCTATGTCGCGCGGATGCAGGCGGCGATGGACCGCTACCTCACCGCCGCATGGGCCAGCCGCAAGCCGACCACGGTCGCCAAGACCCCGCGCGAGGCGATCATCCTAGCCTCGATCGTCGAGAAGGAGACGGGCAAGCCGTCCGAACGGCGGATGGTCGCGGCGGTCTATTCCAATCGCCTCCGCATCGGCATGCCGCTTCAGGCCGACCCGACCGTCATCTACCCGATCACGAAGGGCAAGCCGCTCGGCCGACGCATCCTGCGCTCCGAACTGCTGGCGAAGAACGGCTACAACACCTATGCCTCGCGTGGGCTGCCGGTCGGGCCGATCGCCAACCCCGGCCGTGCCTCGATCGACGCGGTGCTCGATCCCGAGGACAGCAAGGCGCTGTATTTCGTGGCCGACGGCAGCGGCGGTCATGTGTTCGCGAACACGCTTGCCGAACACAATGCCAACGTCCAGAAATGGTATGCCATCCGGAGGGCGCGGGGAGAGATGTGATGCGGAGGATGGTGCTGGTTGCCGCGCTGGGCGTGGTCGCGCAGCCCGCCGTCGCCTGCACCGTCTCCAGTCCCTATCGCCCGCTAACTGCGCGTCCGGCGGGTACCCAGACCGCGCTGCTGGTCGATGTCGTGTCGCTCGACCTGCGCCGCTATCCCGCGATCGCCACGGTCCGCATCGTGCGCGGCGACAAGCCCGCCACCCGCACCATTCCCTATTGGCGCGCGATCTGCGGCGGTCGCCGCGATCCGGCGAAGGGCGAGCGGCTGGTCGTCTATCTGCGCGGCTCCGACGCGCTCGGCTGGGCGACGCCGGCCGAGGCGAAGAGGCTCGAGCGCAGTTTCGGCTGAACCCTGCTCCCCTCCCTGACAAGGGAGGGGCCGGGGGTGGGTAGGCTCGCGAGGGAACGGCTCACCTGCCACCGGCCGACCCAC